>NZ_BAAACA010000005.1:0-59219 GCF_039521265.1 Streptomyces crystallinus
GGCCCGCCGCCACCGACGTGGCGGCGGGCCGGGGCCAGGGGTGTGTCCCACACTGACTCCATGGACCTGGAAGCGGCACGCGCCCTGCTCCCCATCGCGCTGGCGGAGGCCAGGGCGGGCCGGGCCGAGGGCGGTGTCCCCATCGGCGCGGCCCTCTTCGGCGCGACGGACGCGCTCCTCGGCCGCGGCCGCAACCGCCGCGTCCAGGACGACGACCCTTCCCTGCACGCCGAGACGGCCGCGTTCCGGGCCGCGGGCCGCCAGGCCACGTACGCCGGTACGACGATGGTGACGACGCTCGCCCCCTGCTGGTACTGCAGCGGCCTGGTCCGCCAGTTTCGGATCTCCCGGGTGGTGATCGGCGAGGCGCGGACGTTCGAGGGCGGACAGGAGTGGCTGGCCGGGCACGGGGTGGAGGTCGTGGTGCTCGACGACGCCGAATGCCGGTCGCTGATGCGGGAGTTCATCGCGGCACAGCCGGAGCTCTGGTTCGAGGACATCGGAGAGCCGCCGCCGGGTACGGGGCCGGGAACGGGAGCGGGACCGGCCTGAGTACGCGTACTCATGGCTGGCCGGAAATCGCCGAGTAGCCTCCCGGGAGGAAGATCAGCAAACGGAGGGGCGAACGGCATGTCCACACCGATCGGCGGTCCCACGCGGGGCTTCTGGATCACGGCAGGCGATGTCCAGAAGGCCGCGGAGTCGGCCCGCAAGGTGGCCAAGGACATCCCCGACGAGATCAAGACCCTGTACACGCCGACCGACACGGCGGTGGCGGGCCTCGCGGGCTTCGAGACCGCCAAGGCGATCGACGACTGCCTGGAGGCGTGGGCCAAGGCGCTGCGCTCGCTGGCGGGCATGGTGGAGGGGACGGCGGACGCGGTCGGCTCGTCCAGCACCAGCTTCACCAAGGAGGACCACGCGCGGCAGCAGTCGTTCCTCGGCTTCGGCCCGTACACGCCGTACGCGCCGGGCGTCTCGGCGCCGGGAGTGCACGGCCCGTACGCGCCGGGGGCGCAGGGCCCGTACGCCCCGCACACCCCCTACGCCCCCGGCGTCACCGTCCCCCCGGTCTCGAACGGGGGCCACTGACGCATGAGGGTCTCTCAACTGCGCGACGCCAAGCCGCTCCTGCTGACGGACGCGGGCGACGCCTGGGACAAGCTGGCGGAGAAGTTCGGCACGCACACCGCCGACTGCGGCAAGTACCTGCACGCCCCCATCCAGCAGGGGAACTGGGGCGGGATCGCCGCCGAGTCCGCCGCCGACCGGCTGGCCCGGATGCAGCGCGACCTGGTGGTGGCCAAGAAGGAACTCGACGCCGTGGGCACGGTGTTGCGGGCCTGCGGCGAGGAGTTCGCCCTCCAGCAGGGCAAGCTCGCACACGCGATCGCGGACGCGACCGGGGCCGGCTACACGGTCGCCGACGACGGCAAGGTCACCGCGCCGAGCGTCGACACGGCCGGGATGAAGCCCGGCGACGTGGCGATGATGCAGCGTGACCAGGCCACCCGGGCGCAGGGCTACGCCGACCGGATAGGCGACGCCCTGTCGGCGGCGCAGACGGCCGACAAGGAGTACGCGGCGGCGGTCAAGCTCTTCACCGACGCGGCCAACCGGTGCGCCAGGGGCGACTGGAGCTTGGGCTTCACGGAGCTGGCGAAGGCGGACGAGCTCAACCGCCAGCTGCTGCACGAGCTCGGCATGCCGGACGCCAAGGGCTCACCCGCCGCCGTACAGCAGTGGTGGGCGCAGCTGTCCCCCAGCCTCCAGGCGGAGCTGATCCAGGACTACCCGCAGGAGATCGGCAACCGCGACGGCATCCCGGCCACCGACCGCGACAAGGCCAACCGGACGTATCTGCCGATGCTGCTCAACAGCCTGGAGGGGGAGTACGCGGGAGCCGACGGCGACAAGGCGAAGGCCCTCAAGGACAAGATCGAGGGCCTCAAGGGCATCCAGAAGCAGCTGGCGGTGGAGGGCGAGCCGCGCCCGTATCTGCTGGGCATCGGCGCGGAGGGCAAGGGCCGGGCCATAGTGTCCTGGGGCAACCCGGACACCTCGAAGAACGTCTCCGCGTACGTCCCCGGCCTCAACACCAAGCTGAGCGGCCACTTCGCCTCGGCGGACGTGGACCGGGCGCGGAACGTGGCGACCATGGCGAACAAGATGTACCCCGACACCACGACCGCCTCGGTGGTGTGGCTGGGATACGACTGCCCGCAGCTCGACGGCTTCAAGTGGTCGGCCACCGACGTGATGAGCAAGGACGACGCGCAGGCGGGCGCGCCGGCGTACGACAGGTTCCTCAGCGGCATCCGCGCCACCCACGAGTCCGGCTCCCCGCACGTGACGGCGATCGGCCACTCGTACGGCTCGCTCACGGTGGGCCAGGCGAGCCAGCAGCCCGGCGGCATACCGGCGGACGACGTGGTGCTGGTGGGCAGCCCCGGGGTGGGAGTGAACAAGGCGTCGGACCTGGGGGTGGGCGCGGACCACGTATATGTAGGAGCGGCGGAGAACGACCAGGTGACCTACCTCCCTTCCCCCAACCTGCTGGAGTACGTGGCGCCGGGAAGCGAATACGGCCCGAAGAAGAACTGGTTCGGCACGGACCCGGCGGACAACCACTTCGGGGGCCACCACTTCGCGGTGGCCCCCGGCAAGGACACGGGCCTGACCGGTCTGGCCCAGGGCGACCTCCCCGCGCACTCGCTCTACTTCGACCCCGACGCGGGCGGCGACTCCCTCCCGAACATCGCGAGCGTGGTCACGGGCAACGGCGACCGCATCAAGACGACGGCACCGCGATGAGGCGGGGCCTGGGCCTGGTGGTCCTGCTGGCGACGCTGATGGGCCTCACGGCGTGCGGCGGGCAGACGAAGAGCGAGAACCAGAACGACCAGAGGGTACGAGCGATGAACATGCAGCAGGCGGGCGAGGGCTCGGAGAACATCCTGGACGCGACCCTGGCGGCGATCCAGCCACCGGTGAAGTGGTCGTACGGCGCCCCCATGCAGGAGGCGTGCAGCACGGACCTCAACGAGCCGATGGGCCGGACGACGGTCACCCGCAGCCGCAACATCCTGACGATCATCTCCCCCGACCGCCGCGGCAGCCTCCTGGGCGTGGTCCAGCGCCACTGGGAGTCGGCGGGCTTCAAGGTCACGAGCGTGCGCGACGACGAGTCAATGCCGTGGGTACGAGCCACCCGGGACGACGGCTTCAGCGTCTCGCTCCAGGTGGGAAGCGTGGGGAACGTGTTCCTCAGCGCGAGTTTCGCGTGTGCGGAGGATGCGGAGATGACGTATCCGTCTGGGACGCCGGGGAAGCCGGGGGGCCCTCGGACGGAGGAGCTCAAGCCGCGTGAGCGGTCGGAGTTCTGGTCGGGGTCGGCGGGGTGAGGGCCGGGCTGGTTCGGGCGTGCCTCGCCCCCGTGCCGCTGAGTGGATCAGTAGGCAGCGAGATACACCCGTACGCGCCCACCGTCCTGCCCGCCGATCTGCCCACCCATCTGCTGACCGACATGAACCTCGATGCCCTGAACGCCGGGGCGCCGTGAGTCCCCCACACACGGCGGACAGGCGCTCGTGGTCCGTACACCGTCCAACTCCTGGGGCGGCGCGAGCCCCAGATGCCGGAATCCGTCCCCGCTGAGGGAGGAGGAGGCGGCGGGAACGGCCCGCAAGGGGTGGTCGGGCCGCAGGTCGTCGACGAGGGATCGGGCGGCTTTCTCGTCGGTGAGGAAGGAGAGCAGGTACAGACGCTCTCGGGGCTGATTCCGCACGGCGCCCGTGACTCCGGTCGCGCCCGCAGGGATACGGAGCTTGATGAAGGCGGCGGCTTCGGGAGCCCCGGCCCCCTTCTCCCACTCGGAGTTGCCACGGCTGGGCAGCGAGGAAGAGCAGGCGCTGAGCGCCAGACCGGCGACGACGGGGAGGACGGCGAGACGCCTCATGGACAGGAGCACAGGACGCCTCATGGAACGGGGCGAGAGCGTCATCGGTTCTCCTCGTCACCACGGGACACGTCGCCACGCGTGCCTTCGCGGCCTGGGTCGGCCGGTGTGACACCAGGGGCGGTGTGGCTGGTGAGGTCGTGAGTGTAGGTGGAGCTGCTGCCTCGCATGTCGAATTCCTGAGCAATGCCTACGGTGTGCAGTCGGCCCATGTCGGCGTCTGGGATGACGATGCCACCCGGAAACGTCGTCGACTTTCCTTTGTCCCAGTTGTAGCGATCCCACACGTTGACCTGGTAGTCAACCGAGACCTTGGGGGGACCGCCGTCCCTGTTCGGTGAGACGGTAACCATCCCCGAGACGTTCTGCGCGTGCGACCCGACTGCGTGAAACCATTCGTCGCTCTTGAGCGTGCGATGCAGGGCCGGACTCTCGACCGGAACGACCACTGTCTTGTCGCCGCCGGCGCGGTAGAACTCGCCCAGTGCCTTTTTCCGCCAGACGTCCTGATTGCCCGCTACATGCTCCTGCTCGATTCCGGAACGGAATTCAGAGTCTTCGTGCAGCATTCGGTCCACGTCCAAGTTCAGCGGCTTACCGGTACCGCTGAGATAGTGAAGCATGTTGCGCGACGCTCCGGTTTCTCCGAGGACGTCTCCCGCTGTCGCGATGGAGAGGGCTTTGGCGTGGAGCCACACGTCTCGTGGTGTCGGCTTCTCCGCGCCGAAGGGGCCTGAACCGGGGTCGGGGGACTTCCAGTTGTACAACGGGTCCATGATGCCGGCCGTCCGCAGTTCATCACCGCGCTCACGTAGCAGGACGCCACGAGTGACTGGATCGAGATCGTGCCACCACTCCGCGATGTCCTTCCTGCCCTTGGGCATGTGTGCGGCTTTGCCGGCGGCCTCCAGGGAGGGATAGGGGCTGTGGAGAGGGTTCCTGTTGAAGCCGTTGACCGTGCCGTCGAGGATGTCCGAGTCGAGTACGGCGGAATTGAGGGCGAGCCGGATACCGGCATCGGCGTCCCCGACCGCCTTGACCGCTTGGGCGATCCGCTCGCTCCATTCTCCCGCCTTCGCCCGAGCGCTCTGCTGGAAGCTGGGATCGTGCACATAGGCCGTGCGCTCGCCCTGGGTGAGCCGTTCGGAGTCGAAGGTGACAGTGCCCTGGTCCGAGACGCGCATGCCGTCCTTGACGGCATCGGCGCGTACAGCTTCGATCCTGCCTCGCAGATCAGCGAGTTGCGTCTGAGCCTCGCGCAGAATGGAAGCCACTGCTTTGGCTTCCTTCTGCGCCCCTTGGAGCTCCCTGAGGGTGACGGTGAACCGGCCGTTCGCGGCCTGGGCGCTCACGCCCAGCCAGGACGTACCGAGCGAGATGCCGTGGACATCCCGCTCGTACGAGTCCATGAGCGTCTTGAACTTCGCCGCCATCTCCTCCCACTTGCCGGCCGCCGTGCCCAGCTTGGACAGGTCGGTGCTCATGGCTTCGTGGTAAGTCGGCACGACGTTCCCCTGTGCTGTCGGTCGGCTGGTCAGTAGGTGTCGATGTCGGACTGGCGCGCCAATTGCCCGGCGACACCGAGATCATTTTGCTGGAAGTCGACGCCTGTCCTGCTCAGTGCGTGCTTCTCCGCGGCCAGGCGTCCGAGGAGGCCCCTGACCTGTTTCTCCCAGGTCTCGTGAGCCTTGGCCAACGCGACGGATGCCTCCCAGCCGTGACCGTCCTTGGCCCCGAACTCCTTGACCGCCGCGGCAGTGCTCTCGGTGGCGTGCCGACCGCTCGTCGCGGTATCGGGTCCCAGATGCTCTCCGATCGCCTTCGCCGCGGCTTGTTTCTGTGCTGGAGTGGAGGCCATATCCGGTGCCCCGACACCGCCACCGTCTGCTGCGGGCGCCAGCTGGTTCAGCCGAGTCCCGCCACCGTGGCCGCTGGCCCTCTCAGCCTTGATGCGCTCCCATTCTCCCCAGGTCATCCAGCCCCTCCGAGTGTTGATCGTTCCCGTTTGTAGCACTACGGGAGGGAAGCCAAGGGGGTGGCGGGGCAGATTCGGCCACGGGGAGCACTGCGCAGCTCTACGAAAAGCAGGAGCACATCGCAGCCGGGGCTTGGGGCGGTGGGGGACGAGGCAGGTCGTCCGAGCTGTCACGATCATCGTGCAGAGATATCGAGATGAAGCACTGCACTACTGCGGCGGCATCTCGTCGCGGCGTACCCAAAGCAACGGCGGCGATGCCCTGGAGGGGCGTTCAGTACCGATACCAAGACTCATTGGAGCGCATCCGTCTGGGCGGGCGACACCATGGCCGAAGGCGGTGAGGGACGGCCGCAGCCCTCCGCCGCCGCGAGCAAGGCCTTAGGGGCTGCGTTCAAGGCGCGCTGGAGCGGCACTGCTACTGCGCCATGCCGGTCGAACGCACTCTCGTCTTGGTCGGCGTCGAGTCGCTGCACCGTGCTGCCACGCGGAGCGCCGCCGGATGCCCTACCGAATACGCCCTGAGTCGTGTCATGCGGCCACTTCTGGTGGCATCCACCCGCACAAGCAAGACGACCCCGCACCCAGCGAAGCGGCTGGTGGCGGGGTCTTAGGCACCTTCTGCAAGGTGCCCCCGGCAGGATTCGAACCTGCGCACACGGCTCCGGAGGGCCCGTGTGTCTCACAGGTCTCAGCTGGTCAGAATGCCTTGACGCTCATCGGGAAGCCCATCCGTCCATGAATAGTCCGCGCCCGCCGTGCGCTGGTCCGGCTGGCCGCCACGGTGAGCCACGCGGTAGCACCCCATCCAGGGTGCCGGCGGAAGGGTGGTTGGCGGATGCCATGTTCCCGCGGTAGTCGTGAAGGCGGCAGTGGCTTGTGCATCGACGCGTACTACAGCAGCGTGACGGCTACGCTCACGATGGACGTGGATCAGTCGTAAGGGGCTCAATCACAGCAAGCAGGCGTGCATCGGGCCGTTCTGGGGCAGAGGCAGCATGCCTCCCCCATTTCCGAGTCCGTCCCTGGGCTGGCGCAGCAGTGGCCGCCCTGAAGGGGAGTTCGGCTGCACGAGCCAAGTCGGGTGAGGCGTCAGCCCGTTGCGTTGAAGACAACTTGAGGGCTATACAGCCTGGTGAGTCAGCCTGTGACATCATCAACTAGCGCCAACAGGTTGTCCAACCAGCGCGAGAAGACGTCACCGGGGAGGCACCAAGCGATGTCGAGCGAAGCCATCATGATCACGCCCGACGAACGCGATGCTGCCGAGCAACAGATCGCTGACCAATCCAAGCGTATCGATTTCTACATCACCGAATACTCGGTTGAAATCCTCGCAAACAAGATGAAAAGCGGCGAATACGTTGTTCCCGACTATCAACGTGAATTCACTTGGGAGCCTGAGCGCAAGTCAAAGTTCATTGAATCTCTGATTATGGGCCTACCCATCCCCTTTATCTTCTTCTGGGAGATGGAGGACGGTAAGTTGGAGATCGTCGATGGCTCCCAGCGGCTGAGGACCATTGAAGAGTTCCTGCACAAGGGCCTCCGGCTGGGAGAACTTGACCAGCTCAGCAACGTTTCATACTTTACCTTCGACGATCTTCCGGAGTCCCGCCAGCGGAAGATTCGCAACAGGTCAATCCGTGGCATCGTTCTCAATGAACACGCTGATGAAGCAGCCCGGTTGGACATGTTTGAGCGCATCAATACCGGTAGTAAGAATGCCAATACCGCTGAGATCCGCCGTGGCGCTCTAGCTGGCCCGTTTATGAGGCTAGTGATAGAACTGGCGTCGGATGCCCGGTTCGCAAGGCTTGCCCCAATGAGCGCCAAGAGGAAAGATGAGCGGGGATACGAAGAACTGGTGACTCGGTTCTTTGCGTATGGCGACGGTCTCACCGGATACAGGGATCGACCTGCCGACTTCATCTTCGACTATGTCAAGAAGAAGAATGTCGTCTTTTCGGAGAGGCCGACACTCTCGGATGAATATAGGCGGCGATTCCAGGAAACTCTTGATTTTGTGGAACAGATCTTCCCGTACGGCTTCCGCAAGACGCCCACAGGGAGGGCTACTCCGAGGGCTCGATTTGAAGCAATCGCAATTGGCTCCTATCGAGCTCTCCAGGACAAACCTCAGCTTCGTGATATGACTCGCGGACAGCTGAACGTTCTCCCCTGGCTGCAGGGTGAAGATTTCCTAGAAGTCACGGGATCTGATGGTGCGAATGCTCGTGCGCGTCTTGAAGGTCGCATCGACTTTGTGCGTGATCGGCTGGTGCAAGAATGAATTCTGCCGATCTTCTCACCTTCTTTGAAGAGAGATTCGAAGAGGTCGACGCTTACGTAGATTTACTTGAGGAGCTTGAAAAGGCGGCACAGGATGGAGCTCCTCGCCTTCACGGAACTGAGTACAAGATCTCGGCTATGCAACAAAAAATCTTGTACTCCAGCCTGTATCTGCAGCTGTACAACCTCGTCGAAGCGACGGTCTCTCGGTGCGTTGAAGCAATAACTCAAGCTGCGACTCAGGCTGGCCAGTGGAAGCCGCATCAACTGAGTGACGAACTTCAGCGTGAATGGGTCCGTTCCATAGCCCGTACTCACACCGATATGAGTCCTGAGCATCGCTTGAAGCACGCGATGCAGCTCAGTGAGCACATCGTCCAGCAGCTTCCTGTGGGCAGGTTCAGTGTGGAAGCTGGCGGCGGGGGCAATTGGGACGATGAGGCAATCTTCGCCATGGGTAAGCGCCTGGGGTGCGTGATCTCCGTCACGGAGCAGACTCGACGAGGCGTCAAGGCCAACATGCGGGATGACCTGGGGCCCATGAAGCTCGTCAAGGATCGAAGGAACGGCCTGGCTCACGGGTCCATCTCGTTTGTCGACTGTGCGGACGGCGTGGCGGTCGACGAGCTGCGGCGGATGGCGTCTAGTGTCGAAAGTTACTTGCGCGAAGTGATAGAGTGCTTCATTCGACATATTGATTCTCATAATTTTCTTCGGCCCAATTTCAGGCCAAACGGTGGTGCACCATGACCAGTACGATCCCGACTATCTCTGCAGTCGATCTTTTCTGTGGGGTCGGCGGGCTCACGCACGGTCTGGTTCGAAGCGGCGTTAATGTCGCCGCTGGAGTCGACCTCGATCCGTCATGTCGGTATCCGTATGAGGCCAATAACGACGCGAAATTCATTGAGCGAGACGTCAATGAGTTGACATCTGCAGAAATTGAGCCCCATTTGAGCGGGGGGGATTTCTCCCTGCTCGCCGGCTGCGCTCCTTGTCAGCCTTTCTCGTCTTACAGCCAAAGCGGCCGTAGTAAGAAGCGTGGTAAGGATTGGCAACTCGTCTCCAGTTTCGGAGATCTGGTTGCTGACCTGCAACCGGACCTTGTGACCATGGAAAATGTTGCTCAACTTGCCTCGCACAGTGTCTTTAAGCGTTTCTTGAAAAGCCTGAAAGGCTATCACGTTCATTGGTCGGTTGTAGAGTGCACCAGGATTGGTGTTCCCCAATCGAGGAAGCGCTTGGTTCTGTTGGCGTCGAAACTAGGGGATATTGGTCTTGACCAAATTGATCGGATGACTTCACCGACCCGTACGGTTCGAGATGAGATCGCCGATCTTCCTGAGATTCGTGCCGGTGAGCAGCACCCGAGCGATCCATTGCATACCGCCTGCTCTCTCAGTGAAATGAACATGCGGCGGATAAGGGCATCCAAGCCAGGCGGAACGTGGCGCGACTGGGATCCTGAGCTCCTTGCTGCGTGCCATCGGAAGACCACAGGTGCAACATATCCCAGTGTCTACGGGCGTATGGAGTGGGATATGCCGGCTCCGACAATGACGACCCAATGTTTCGGCTATGGTAACGGCCGTTTCGGTCATCCGACACAAGACCGCGCTATTTCCTTGAGGGAAGCAGCGATGATTCAAACATTTCCGCGTTCCTACAAGTTTATTGAGGAAGGAGAGGTGGTTCGATTCAATCGGCTCGGCCGGCTTATCGGTAACGCCGTTCCCGTGCGATTGGGTGAAGTGATCGGGGAAACCCTAAAGCAGCACGTTGCGGCAGTCGTAAAGAGCGACGGATCGCCATCCGAGATTTCCGGGCGGCTTTTCTGATTCCTTTGGATGTCGGAATGGAGTGCACGGTGGTTTTAAGGTAGAGCCCACGCGACGGGCGCTGGCCCCCCAGTGAGGACGACGCTCCCGCGAGGCCCCGAGGCGCACTCCGGCGGTTGCGTGCAGAACCGCTCGCGGCTGTCCTATGGCCCCTGGACGAGCTGAGAGGCCCTGCCGCGGATCGGTCAGGAACTGCGATAGATGTCGAGGATGCGTTCAACCACCATGACGGGCTCGCCTCGAACTAGAACGCCGAGCTCAAGATTGCGACCACCAATGCCGGCTCCTGTGACGTTGGCGCTGCCGATGTAGGCCGCTTTGGAGTCCGAAGTGAGCACCTTGAGGTGTGCCCAGGGCGCATCCTCTCGAAGTCTCGAGACCATGAAGTTTGTCGAGCGTCCCTCGGCTGAGATGGTCTTAGTCAGGTCGTCAATGGCGTCATCTGCACTGGTCGAACGGGTTGGGAGAAGGATCTCAAGTCGCACGCCTCGTGTCGTGGCAGCTGCGAGCGCCTCGGCCAGGAACGAAAGACCGGGCTGGTCAATAAAGGGGGCCACGAGGCGGAGGGTCTGTGTCGCCTGGACGACGAGTTGGATGAGAGTTTCCCCCGTTGTTCGGCGCAAGCCCCCCGGCACGTCTGTTCTCGGTAGGGATGCCACGAGTTCCCACGGCTCGGCGCTGGCTATCGACCTCCGTCCCAGCACCCAAGCCGCAGCCTCCTGGCACAACGCGGGGATTCGCTCCCGATCGTTGGCGTACCGGCTGCGTAGTACCTCCACAAGTTCCGGCTCCAGCCCGGCTCGAATGGCTGCCGCGCGGTCCAGTTGCGTCGCCATCATGAACCGGGTGAGGTCCCCGGCGGACGCTCGGGGGTCAGGGCAGTCGACGAGTACACCACCCACTAGTTCGGCGTGATCCACAGCGTCACGTCCCAGTGTTGAGGAAGCCATGAGCGCCGAAGAGCTCTGAGCGATCGAGGAACCGATTGAACCATCGGCAGGACGGCTCACCAAGGTGGAGACAGCCCATGCAGGCGCCACCGCCGCTACGGCAACCAGGGTCCAACGCGCAGCGCGACTCGCCCTCGACTACGTCAGCGAGGAAGCGGTGCAGAGAGGACTCAAAGACGGATTGGAGTCCACCGAGCACGAAGTCACCCCGCGATGCCGCGTAAACGACAAAGCTGAGGTGGTGCGGGACGAGATACTCGGCAAGGCCGTCGCGTTCGATACCGGCGAAGGAAGCGAGCCGGCGGATGGCCCGGTGGGCGTACGAGTGCACGAGCCGGAGCAGGTCACTGCCCAGCGGTTGGACCTGCTCCTGAGTCGGGTACGGAAGCTCCATCGTTTGCAGCAGAGCGATACGCGCCGCTCGGGCATCCTTCACATCAGGCAGTGCGTGCCCCCGACTCGCGAGGTGCCGATATACGCTGAGCGGGTCCAGACGGAAGAGCAGGGCTTCGGTACGGGACAGCGACCCATAGGCGCGGATGCGTCCGCGTTCGCGGAACGGAACCAGGCGAGCAGCTCCGGGCGAGAGGTCCCCTCGGGTGTACCCGAATGCCAGTGTTGCTACGGGGAAGTTGGCGAGCAGCTCAACCCCCTCAAGTTGCGCCTGTCGCATTGAGTTCCCGTACGCGCCCTCGTACAGGGTCCGCAACGGTGGGGTCGTACCGGCGACCATGTCGTTGACCCTGATCCGGCCGCCATTGACGGCCGAGGCGAGGCTCAACGCTTCCTCGTGCACCTTGTCACGAGTGTTGTCGGGCAAGGCAATTTCGGCTCCTCCATGTCCGGCGTCGACCTCTCCACGCATGACGGCTTCTTGAGCCATTCGTTGCGCGGTCTCTTCGGACAGGTTCGCGAGGCGAAGAGTTTCGACGAGCCCGGCGACGGTCTGTCTCCCTGTTGCTGGGTCGTTCGATGTCATCCCGTTGAGGACCCACTCAAGCGCACGAGCCCCTCCGCCGCCAGCACGTAGGCGTGCCGCCTCGGTGGGGTCCGGGGGGTTCACGAGTACGGCGAAGTGCGGCGAGAAGACGACAGCCGCTCGATGGACGGTGAACGACATGCCACCGTCTCCGCAGTTGCAGAGCTGGAAGGGGAAACCGCCAGGCGTCAACTGCCGACTGCACTGGGGACAGAAGATGCGGAGCTCGCGTGCCGTCGCCGTGCCAGGAAGGCGGACAGCGACGGCGTTGTGCGCCCTGCATCGCGGTAGGTACGGCTCACCCGATGCACCACACGTGTGGTAGGTGACGAACTGCATCTGCGCCCGAGTGGTTCCGCCGCAACGGCATCGATCGTCACGAGATCTTGCGATACTGCCGCAAGCCTTGCAGCGCCACTGGTTAGGGAACGGCTCGACGAGGACGCCACGGTGCTTGTTTAGCTCAACCACCTCGACTCTAATGCGAGCGCGTAGGTCGCGTTCCAGGCCGTCGTCATTTCTGGTCGCCGACCACGGTGTTATGGCTCCGAGTAGTGCTCTCCGTACTGCGTCCTGGTCGAGGGCCATGGGTATCGGATCGAGCCACTGCGTGACCTTCCAGATACGGCCCTCCAGGTCGGCGGTCTGCCCGGGGAGAAGGCCGAATAGAATCTGTGACGCACCACGCTCGACTTTCATGATCGACCCCCTCGCGAGAACACGGGTACCTGTTCCTCGACGTCCCGCAGAGACCGCATCGGCCCCCCGGTTGGGAAGAGATCGCTCACCCACTCTGCGCTGCTCGCCGGATCATTGAGTGCCCGGTAAAACTCGCGCAGGTAGCGCTCAAGGTCCCCACGGAGGTTCTCATCAAGGGGCCCTTCGATGTCGAGCATCTCAATGAGCGCCTGCAACTCGTCCTGCTCAAGCACCGGGAGCTGGCTGAAGGCTCGCCGCACCGTCATCGGTTTGGTTAGCTGGCGCATGTTCGCCGCGATCGCAGCGGGTTCGTGGATGCCGTAGACCCGCGCCTGGACGAGGCCAGCGAAGGTGAGTTCCAGGACGCGACGGCTCTTTGCTGTGATCGGAACGGGATCGATCAGTCGGCTGGCATGTTCTACGAAGGAAGGAAAAGTTCGGTACACAGCGGCGTCCCGCTCACGCCCGATTTTGTGGAGGACAATCACGAGCCCGGGATGCGTGCGGCCGACACGCGACGTTGTCTGGATGAACTCCGCGGTCGCTAGCGGCAGCCCGAGCATGACCATGACGTTGAGACGGTTCACATCGACCCCGTGAGAGAGCATTGACGAAGCTGCCACGAGGTGGAGACGATCATAGAAGTCAGGTTCGGGCGTTACGAGCCGTTCCAGATTAGTGCGAACCTCGTTTAGGGGAGTGCGCCCGGTGAGGGTCGCCGCATTGATCGTGCGGTCCAGCTGGAGCTGTGTGTCGAAGGACCTGGCGACGGCTTCGACGTCCTTGAGGTTGGAGCCGTAGACGACGTCGACGCCATATGCGTCGACCAGGTGCGGAATCGCCGAAAGGTCGATGCCCGTTGCCTTGGCGATGGCTTCAGGGTTCTCGAGCGCGCTCCTGGTCACGCGCTGCAGCGATTCGGTCAGTTGGTCTGTGGCGTACTCAAGCGTGACGCCGCGCGGGGCGAGACCTGCGAAGCGGCGAGCGAGGTTGTCGGTCGTACGTGACCAGAACGACCAGCCTGCCCGGGGCCCGGGGCGGGGGAAGGTGCGACCGCTACGCCGGTACAGCGCGCGTACCTGATCGTCGTGGCCGGCGAGGGTTGCCGACGAGGCGATGACCTTTGGAACTGATCCGTAGTGCTGCTGCAGTGCGTCGAGAACTGCCTCGTAGTGCGAGTCGACAGCACCGAGACTGTCTCGAAGCAGGTGCAGCTCATCCTGCATGCGCACGGTCGGGGCGTAGAGCGCCTCGGGTTGGGCGAGAGGCCCGGTTGCGGATTGACAGCCCGGGAAAAGGCAGCCTCCGGGGCCGGGCAAACCGCTACGAGGCGCATAGGTGAAGCCGTGCCCCATATCCGGGCAGCGGCCAGACGGGGGGCCGTAAAAGCCCCGCATTGCTGCTTGCATCGCGATACTCGCGGCCTTGTCAAGGGTGCCCAACACCACGGTCGGAAGCGAGCGGAATATCTCGTCATCGACGATGCGGAACGGCAGCGGCCGTCCACCCCACGGACACTCGGGTGCGGTGCATATGTGATTGAGTGTCCAATATTTCCGATCGAAACCCATACGCAGCTGCTCTGAGCCGCAGAATGGACAACGCAACAGGATCTGATAGCGCTCTGGCATGCCGGGGTCATTCGGATCAGGCTCTCCGGGGCGGGCGCTGTTGCCGCGCTGGATGCGGTTCGGAGTGCCGCCAGCCCCGACCAAAAAACCGAGTGAGAACTCCCGACCAGTAATTCCCTCGTCGCGGCGGACCAGTTCGGCGGCGGCCATAACGTCGGCAAATCGCTGGGTCTGCTGCAGTGAAAGCATTCGCAGGGGGAACCGGCCCCATGAAGTGATGCCTTCATATTTGCCTCGCAGGCGGTCGTAGAAGGCAGTGGTCACTACATAAAGCAGGTAGGTCTCGGTTTTCCCCCCACCGGTTGCGAACCAGAGGGTGTCAACGATCGAGCGATCGCCGTCAGCAGATTCGTCGATGATGGAGGTGGCGTTCGCGAGTACGAAGCCGAGTTGGAAGGCGCGCCATTCGGTGTGAGTGATCAGTGGGGAATTGGCGAATGAGCGGTTGGCGAGCATAAAGCTGCGCCGTAGGTTGGCATTGGTTTCGAGCAGTGTCAGCCCGGAGCGTAGACGCTCTAGTTCCTCTTCGAATAAGGCTGCCTCGTCGGCGGCACTCTGCCGCATCCCGGCGTCCCACTCCTCGGCCTCGGCGCGACTGTCGAGCACGTGTTCGGTCCAGTGTGTGGCGCCCCATCTCTCGCATGCCGTGACCAGCGCGCGCAGAGACGGGAGGGGATCGGCGGCGAGCGTTGCGAAGCTCAGGTCCGGTATCGGCCCGACATCGGGGTCCCAGTAGGAGGGTCTTGGTTGATCGTGGGTCGCGGCGTCCTCTGTGCGGAACGTATCCGCGGCGACCTGAACCACACCGCCGTTGACCCCGTAGGCAGGAACCTCCCTGCTGTAGCGGAAGGAGTCAGGAAGACTGTCGAGAGTGAAGGGCTGGGTGCGACCGGCATGTACTTTGAGGCTCGCTTCGTAGACGTTGGTGTCCCAGTGAGGTATCTCCTGGAGTGAGACGTTCACGAGAGTAAGCACTAGCTCAGGGCCGTCCTTGCCAGCCTCCAGTTCTGCGTGGAACTCGCATGCCATGCCGCCAGCGCCAATGGCATGAAAGGCAGCCTCGAAGTCGGCCCTACCAGCGCTCGTGGCGGCATCGCCGATGGCGGTGGGCGTCTGGAGGACAGCTGTGACCTCAATGGGGGCGCACTTACGCCAGCGTGGCGCGTCGGGGGCGTCGTCTCCTCCGTCGAATTCGTTCCAGGCGACGAGTCGGGCGTGGCAGCTGACCGGTTGTCCGTCGAGCGCTTGGGGCCGAAGGCGTATGCCGACCTCGCAGGGCTCAAGTCGCTCGCTCCGCTCGCCTAGCGGGCTACTTTGCACGACAGCTTGGGGTGCGAGCCTGCCGAGCCAGAGCCGACCATTGGGCGCCACAGGCAGAACCGTCATGTAGTCGCCACGAGCCTCGGCAACGACCGCATCAAGCATCCAGGCGATGAAGCGGGTTGCGTCGGCATCGGTGAAGTTGGGCATCGGTCCTCCATAATTCCGAGGAGTGTGGCGGGGACGGGCCGCGCACCCGGCGTGACCGCGAGGACTCTGGTTGGCTTCCCGCAGGTCAATGATCACGAATCTGGCCGTTCCGGCTACACAGAGAGCTAGGCTCCGGCGGAGGAGATCACGGCTCTTCCCTGCAACTGGCGCGGATCGCAATGACCTGCTGATAGAGGTCTCCGACGGCCGCGATGTTGTCAATCACTCGCGGGCTAGCCACGTGACAGGGAGCTGTTGTGGCCGGGACCGGGCTTCACACCACCAGGACGGCCTCATCCTCGATCCCCCCATGCAGTCGGACTGACCCACGCTGCAGCAACCCATGCCGATTTGCGAGTTGCCCTCTGCTCCTCGACGTAGCCCCTAGCTGAAGCATAGCGTCGCAGCGATCAAGACATGAGCTCTTTCAACCCCCTACTATCTGGGCCGTCTCTCGGTCGTTTGAGGCCGCTCGACAGTGGCCAACGACGACCACTCTCGACCACCTGCCAGCCGATGGGTGACTCGGTAAGACACTCGTGCCTGACAACTTGGTGGCCCAGCCATGGTGACTGACAGTCGGCTGACACGCCGGCAGCAAAGCCGGGTCACCTCGCGAAGCCGTCCGTGCGTAGATCCCGCGCCCAGAGCGTCGCCTGGCCGTTGCGCGAGCGCGGATCACACGGCATTGGTGTCCCACCCGGCTGGCCAAGACCTGTCGCTGGTGGTCGTCACCTGTCGCCGTTGATCCCCTCGGACGGCCCGCGCATCCTGCCGTGCGCCTTCCCCCGCCCGCCCCCTCGGGGGCTTCCCTGACCACAAAGCCACAAAGTTTCCCTCTGCGTTCTGCCAGACTTCCTGCATGGGCTCCAGGAAGATCGTCTACCTTGACCAGAACAAGTGGGTCGAGATACTCAAGGCGCAGAAGAGCGGAAGGGACTCACCTTCCTTAACGGCTGCCGCCACCCTCCGAAAGGCCGTTCAGTCGGGGAGCATAGTAGTGCCGCTGGCAGCAGGCCATTACGTTGAGACATGGCATCGGTCGGACTGGAAGTCCAGGCATAATTTGGCGTGGATTATGCGCGACCTCTCGCAGTTTTCTACGCTGGCACCGGTGCAACGCGTGCAGCGTTGGGAGATAGATCTAGCTCTAATTCACTACCTTGGGTTCAAATCCGGAGAGGAAGAACCCAGGGCAGTTCAGGAACAGATTCTCGGACGTGGCGTTAATCACGCTTTTGCATCGCCTACCGGACGTCTGCGCCTGGTTAGCAGTGTTGCCACAGAGGGCCGTCCGGAAGGAGCACCGCTAGAACCGGAGCCGCAACTACTGGCCCTCTTGGACAAGGTGCGCGCTCTGCCCAACGACGCCTATGAGTGGTGGTCGCTTGCAGGCAATGCGAACGACTCGATGATCCAGAAGGGCTGGGACACGCGAGGTCAGCACAGGATCGGCGAGGCGTACGCCATGCAAGAACGAGCGCTGTCAGATCACCTGGTTACGTCCCCTGGAAAGAAGGGAAAACTGGATGACTTGATCGCAGCTCAGGACCTGACCGAGATTTCGGAGGATGTAAATGAGGCTGCGGCAAAAATTGGTCTCGACCCACTGAATGTCTATGGAAAGCTGGTCCAGATGGGCGGTCCGGAAGCAGTTAAAGGGTTCTTGCGGGCCATGCCATCTGTTGCGGTGAGGTACGAGGCGCGACGCTTGAAGCATCGAAACGCCCAGTGGTCGTGGCAGCAACACGACCATATCGACCTAGCCGCGCTTTCGGTCGCAGTCCCCTACGCCGACATAGTCGTCACTGAACGACAGTGGGCCCACCTCTTCAAGGTCGCCAAGCTGGATCGCCGATTCAACACACGCATGATTAGTCGACTGGGAGACTTGCCTAAAATTTTGGACGACTGACAGCTGGCGCCGCCTTGGGCCTCCACGCTGCTCGAGGCGCCCACTTGCTCAACCCACCACTCTCCCCCGCTGCCATCCCGTACGCCGTCGACCCACACACCGTGGAGCAGGCGTGGTTCCTGGCGTCCAGGTGGAGCGCGCCACTGTACGAACGACCTGGACGCCAGGGGCCGCGTCTGCTCGGCTCTGCCTGGGTCGATGGCGTACGGGATGGCAGCGCCTGGCCCACGCCACAGCGGACCCACGGGCGGCAATGGCGCCCCCTCCATCCCGGTGCTGGCCGATCCCCCGCCGGAGGCACTGTTCTAGCCTCGGCTGGGCCGTCTCACACTTACCCCGGCCTGGTCTTCGCCCCTTGTGGGCGCGGACGGGCGCCGGCGCGCGGCCCCGGTGACGAAGGCAAGGAGGGGCGGCGCGCCGGCGACCGTCCGGCGCCGCCGCGCTGTGCGCGGTACCTCCGATCTGTGATCGGACTGTTTGGAGTTCAGGAGGCCGGGAGCAACGGCGAGCGAAGCGAGCCCTTGATGATGTAGAGAACTTCCACCGCGCCAAGATCCGGTGCGTCTGACCAGGGCTGTCCGTCTGTCCGTCTGGTCCGCTACCGTGCGTCCCATGTCATCTGCTTTGGACACGCCCCAGAGGGCGGCCGAACTGGCTGAGTGCCTGCTGCCTCCGCTCGGAAACCGCTGGTTGCACACCCAAGCTGTCGCCCAACGCGCTCGCGAGGCTTCGCCGGCCGTGCCGAAGATGACCGTGACCTCCTGGTCGCTGCAGCATGGCTCCACGACATCGGTTACGCGCCGGAACTGCGGGACACCGGTTTCCACCCGCTCGACGGTGCGCGCTACCTGGAAACACTCGGTGCACCTTCACGCCTCGTGCGGTTGGTCGCCCACCACTCAGGCGCCGTGTATGAGGCTGAGCAGCGCGGTCTGACTGTTGAACTGGCCGTGTACGAACGGGAGGATTCGCCGGTCCTGGACGCGTTGATCTTCGCCGACATGACCACTGGTCCAGCGGGGCAGTCGTTCGACTTTGACCGGCGGATTGACGAGATCTTGGTTCGGTACGAGCCGGGCAGCGAAGTGCACACCGCGATCAGCAAAGCTCGGCCGTACCTTGGCGCCGCTGTTGACCGTACGCGCGCGCGTCTCGCGGATCAGCCGATGTAGGGCTCGGGTCGGCCAGCCAAGCCGTGATCGATCCGCATGCGCATGGACGGGTGGATGTTCAGCTCGTCCAGCTTGCTCGGAGCGACGAACGCCACTTCCTTGCTCTCGCTGCTCGTCCGTACTTCGCCGCCCGTGATTCGCGCCCGGAAGCAGATGGAGAACTGCTGCCGGACTTCGCCGTCGTCGTACGCCATGACGTGCGCCGGATTCGTGTAGATGCCGACTAGGCCGGTCACCTCCACGTCGATCCCGGCCTCTTCCTTCGTCTCGCGCACGGCTGCGTCGGGCGCTGACTCTCCAACATCAACGCCGCCTCCGGGCAGCGCCCAAAGGTCGTTGTCCGTCTTGTGGATCAAGAGGACTTCGCCAGCATCGTTCGTGACCACCGCCGTGACCGAGGGAACGATGCTGTTCGCCTTCGGGGCGTTCGGATCGTTGAAGTAGTCGACTCGTGCCATGCACCTAGCGTCGCATGCCTCGGTGCTGAAGTGATGGGCTATGCGGGCCGTCCTCGCTCCCATGCGTAGTCGAAGCTCCGCATGTAGTGCCGGAAGGCGCGGGCACCGGGGAGGTAGCGGAAGTGCAGGACCGGGTTCTGTCCCGCCGGCGCACCGAGGACGTGTGGGTTCACCAACACGTCATCGTCGAACCGATAGACCGAGTTGTAGAGGATCGTGTCGTGCAGTCGAACCTCAACACCTGGCGTGGTCGTCGCCGGCTCGAGGTAGCGACGGGTGATCCTTGCGCGTGCCGCCAGATCGCCGCCGATGCCTTCCTCCTCGTCCCGCTGCCGGACGGCTTCTGATTCTGGGTCGCCCAGCAGGATGCGCACTTGGGCGCCGGCCTTCGCCTTCTCCGCCAACAGGTTAGGCAGGTCCGGGTGGTTGTCGAAGAGGAACAAGCCTGCATAGACCAGGATCCCGACTTGGTCTGTCGCCTTCTCGATGAGCGATGACCACAGCGGCGCGGGACCGCGCCACGGTGCGGGTAGTACGTGATCAGCTCGGAAGTGCTGGCCGTCTCAGTCTGCTTCTCAACGGAGGGCCAGAGGTACACCTCGTCAACGCCCAGGAAGCTAGCGGCCTTCCATCGGTGTCCTCGGTGTGGTGTACGGCCGGTGGTGATCCATCGCTCAACACTCTTCGGGGTCTACGCCGACGTGCTGAGCAACCGACTGGATCGTCTCGCCCTTCGCCGAAATCGTCGCGCGCAGACGCTCGTTCGCCATGATGTGCCCTTCTCTGGGACGTGCCGGGGACGTTTTGACGATATCTCAGACCCTAAACGTCCAACGGGACGTGATGTGTCCACCACCTTTCGCGGTCTCCTGATCTCACGGCCGAACAAGGCGGTTCCGACTCCCGAAATCAGGAGACAGACGATGCGTCAGGTCTCCGTCGACACGAACGGCGCGACCCTGATGGTCGCCCAGCCCCCGCAGCCCAAGTACTCCGATCGGAAGACCCAGACGCGCGCCGTCGACACCCAGACCGGCGAATTCCTGGTGACGCTGGACCTGCTGTTCGTCATGAACGGCAACGCCGACGTCATCACCGTGTCCGTGGGCGAGTCGGGCATCACCGGTGAGCTCACCATGGGCACCCCGGTCGGGCTGACCGGCCTGATCGCTCGGCCGTGGGAGAACGAGTTCAACGGCCAGAAGCGGCACGGGATCTCGTTCCGGGCCGTCGCGGTCACCTCGCTGGTTGCCGGCGCTACGAAGCCGAAGGCAGCCTGACCATGACCTGGTCCTGGTCGCCCTGGTGCTGGTCGTCGCCGCTGCGGGTCTCCTGTGGTGGCGGCGCCCCGCCTGGTACTGGCTCACCTTCGGTGTCGTCCTGGCCGGTCTGCGGGTCCTCGTCCGGTGCGCGTCCGTGATGGACGCCTGCGGGCTGACGGTCTCGCCCTCGCGCTGGCGCCTCACCCTGGCCCGGGCCACGAACCGACCGCTTCCCCGTCCCCGCGCCCCGCGCATCCTGCGTCTGCGACCGACCCGAACCGGGCTGGTGCTGCGGCTCAAGCTCCGTCCCGGTCAGGACGTCTTCGACGTGGCAGCCTCGTGTGACCGACTGCGGCACTCGTTCGCCATGTACGGCGTCACCTCGCGGGAATTGCGTTCGGGCGTCGTGGAAGTGCGGATGACCGGCTACGACGTGCTCAAGCGGGTGCAGATGCCGATCAAGGTCGACACCCGTCCGATGCGGGTTCCGGTCGCCCTCAGGGAAGACGGCGCGGTCCACTACCGCGACTACCGCGCGGTCCCCCACGCGCTCACGCTCGGCGCCACGGAGTCCGGCAAGTCCGTCTACCAGCGCAACCTCGTCGCCGCGCTCGCCCCGCAACGGGTCGCCCTGGTCGGGATCGACTGCAAGCAGGGTGTGGAGCTGTTCCCGCTGGCTCGCCGGTTCTCCGCGCTGGCCGACAACCAGGACACCGCCGCCGAACTCCTCGACGCCTTGGTCTCCCACATGCAGGACGTCTACCAGCTCATCCGCGCCGAACAACAGATCACCGCTGACGTGCCGGATGCGGAGATAGCCGCCGACATCTGGGACCTGCCGGAAGACCTCCGCCCGGTGCCCATTGTGGTCCTGGTCGACGAGGTCGCCGAACTCGCCCTGTTCGCCACCAAGGAGGAAGAGAAGCGCCGGGACCGGATCATTACCGCGCTCGCCCGGCTCGCCCAGCTCGGCCGCGCCGCCGGCATCTGCCTGGAGATCTGCGGTCAGCGCTTCGGCTCCGAACTCGGCAAGGGCATCACCACGCTCCGCGCCCAGCTCACCGGGCGTACCGCGCACCGCGTCAACGACGAGTCCAGCGCGAACATGACCTTCGGGGACATCGCCCCGGACGCCGTCCTCGCCGCGATCCAGCTCCCCACCGACATGCCCGGCATCGCCATCACCGGCGACTCGACCGGCGGCTGGGCCCGCATCCGCGCCCCGCACACCTCCCTGCGTCAGGCCGTGAACACCTGCAACCGGTACGCCGCCCTGGCCCCGGACCTGCCCGCCCTGGCCCCCTTCCTGCCGGCGCTCGCCATCCCGACGCCGGTTGACGCCTCGGCCGTCGAGTCCATCCCCGCTACTGCCTGATCCCTCCCGCTCCACGGTTGGCGCGACCGCATCGCGTCAGGTCCCTACCCGAGCCATGCCCGAAGAAGGGGGATCGTCCGCCATGTGCCCCGACTGCGAGGACTTCAGCGGACTCAAAAACCGGCCCGTCGAAGAGGTGTGGCCCGTGCCGATCCCGCCGCAGCTCGTGGCGATTCTCCGAGATCACCTCGACACGTTCGGCACTGCGAAGGACGGGCGGCTGTTCACGAACGAGCGCGGGGGAGTGGTCGGCTCGTCCACGTACTACCGCGTGTGGCAGGAGGCTCGCGCGCTGGCTCTTCCGCCGGCCGTTGTTGCCTCGTCGCTCGCCGCCCGTCCGTACGGCCTGCGGCACTCGGCGCTGTCGACCTGGCTCAACTCCGGCGTCGACGCGACCGAGGTCGCCGAGCGTGCGGGCAACAGCGTCGAGGTCCTGCTGAGCCGCTACACGAAGTGCATCGACAGTCGGCAGGAGATCGCCAACCGCAAGATCGAAGAGCTGTTGCGCGAGTACGAGTGATCTCGCGCGCGCCGTACGAGGCTTCAGGCCCCTGGATCCGTCCGGGGGCCTTCGCCGTTTCCAGGGCTGACCAGGGCCAATGTCCCAAGAGCCTGTCCACGAATAGTCCACAGACCCCGACACAGGGCCGCTCAGTGCTGCATACGCCTGCACAAACGCGAAGACCCCACCCTCAGCGTTTCCGCTGATGACGGGGTCTTTGGGCACCAAATACAAGGTGCCCCCGGCAGGATTCGAACCTGCGCACACGGCTCCGGAGGCCGTTGCTCTATCCCCTGAGCTACGGGGGCGTTCGCCGTGCTTGGCGGCGACGGGTAGAACCCTACCAGCTCCCGTGGGGTGGCTGTGAACAGGTATTTCCGGTGGTCGGCGGGGGCGGGGTCCCCCGCAGGGGGCGGAAGTGGGGAAAACCCGGACGCGGCGACGGTCGCGGACCTAACCTCGAGATGTGTCAGGCGTGTCCGGCCGGGTGCTTGTTGTCGACGACAACAAGGTCATCCGGCAGCTGATCAGGGTCAACCTCGAGCTGGAGGGCTTCGAGGTCGTGACCGCGGCCGATGGTGCCGAGTGTCTGGAAGTGGTGCACCGGGTCTGTCCGGATGTCATCACCCTGGACGTCGTGATGCCTCGGCTCGACGGGCTGCGTACGGCCGCCCGGCTGCGGGCGGATCCGCGTACGCGGCAGCTGCCGCTCGCCATCATCAGTGCCTGTACGCAGTACGAGGTCGAGAACGGGCTCGCGGCCGGTGTCGACGCGTTCCTGGCCAAGCCCTTCGAGCCGGCCGAGCTGGTCAAGGTCGTCCGGCAGCTGATGCACCGGGAGGCCCCGCCGTCCGCCGACGGCAACAGGCAGCCCGGACGCGCCGGGCGGGCGGCCGGCACCTCCCTGGGCTGACCCCGTCCGTCCTGCCTGACCTAACCCTGTCGAGCCTAACCCTGTCGAGCATGGTTGCGGCGCCGTGCCAGGGCCCCGAGCCCGCCGGACCGCAGCAGGGGCGGCGCGGGGTGACCCCGGCCCACAGCGGCCCCCGCCCGGCCCCGTACCCCCCGGCGCCCAGCCCCCCTTCCCACATCCCGAAACCGATTGGCCGCCCCACCCCCCCTCTCCCATACGCTGGTCCCGTGACCCCCGCAGAGCTCTCCCGTACCGTCGTGCGTGCCGTGCGCAGCGCCGTCGACGAGGGTGTGCTCGCCGTGGACGTGCCCGGTGACCGTGACGTCAAGGTGGAGCGGCCCCGGCCCGGAGGGGGCGGGGACTACGCCACCGCCGTCGCCCTCAAGCTCGCCGCCGCCTCCGGCCTCGCCCCCCGTACCGTCGCCGAGGCCCTGCGCGGGCACCTCGCCGGCGCACCCGGCCTCGCGCGCGTCGACATCACCGGACCCGGGTTCCTCAACTTCACCCTGGACGCGGACACGGCCCACGCCGACCTCGTACGCCAGGTGCTCGCCCTCGGGCCGCGCTACGGGTACGGCGACGCCCTCGCCGGGCAGTACCTCTCCTTCGCCCCCGTCCACGAGCCCCGCGCCCTCGCCGTCACCTCCGCCGTCGTCGCGCTGCTGCGCTCGCAGGGCGCCACCGCCGAGATCCGGGGTGGGGGACAGCGACTGCACGTCCTGCCCGACCCCGGTCCCGCGCCCCTGGCCGACCGCGTCGGGCCCGACGCCGCCCGCTGGGCCTACCTCCGCGCCGCCGCCCCGGACCGGCCCGCCCCCGCCGCCGAGCTCCTCGCCCAGCGCGACGCCAATCCGTACTTCCGTGTCCGGTACGCGTACTCCCGCACCCGCGCCCTCACCCGCAACGCCCACGCCCTCGGCTTCACCAGCGCCCCGGGCGACCTCGACATCCCGGCCGATGCCCGCGACCCCCGCGCCCGGGGCGACCTCGGCCTCCCCGCCACCGGCCGTGACCCCCGCGCCCCGGGCGACCTCGGCCTCCCCGCCGACACCCCCGCCCCGGCCGACCCCGACCTCCCCCCGGCCCCGGGCGCCCCCGCCCCCGGCACCCCCACAAACACCACCCCCACAAACACCACCCCCCCAACCCCCCTCCTCACCCACCTCGCCGACCACCCCCCCACCCTCCTCCGCGCCGCCCAGCTCGCTGCCCCCGATCGGGTCGCGCGGCATCTCGAGGTGGTCGCCGGGGCGCTGCTCGACTTTCAGCACCTCGTGTTGCCGCTCGGGGACGAGAAACCCTTGGCCGCCCACCGTGCCCGGCTCGCGCTCGCCGAAGCCGCCGGAGCGGTGCTCGCCGGTGGCCTGTCCCTGTTCGGCATCGACGCCCCTGAATTCCTGTGAACTCGTGAGAGCCGTACGAGTCGTGAGAGTTGTGAGAGTGACCGCATGAGCCGTTCCGCCCACCCCGCCGGGCCCCGCCACGCCGACGTCCTTCCCGAAGGGCACTACTCGGCGCCGCCCGCCGACCTCAACTTCCTTGATCCGAAGGTCTGGTCGCAGACCGTCGGGCGCGACGCCGACGGTGTCGCCACCGTCGCCGGGCTCGATGTCACCTCGCTCGCCGAGGAGTTCGGCACCCCCGCCTACTTCCTCGACGAGACCGACTTCCGCGCCCGCTGCCGCGCCTGGGCCGACGCCTTCGGCAAGGACGCCGATGTCTTCTACGCCGGGAAGGCCTTCCTGTCGCGCGCCATCGTGCGGTGGCTGCACGAGGAAGGGCTCAACCTCGACGTCTGCTCCGGCACCGAGCTCGCCACCGCCCTCGCGGCCGGTATGCCCGCCGAGCGCATCGCCTTCCACGGCAACAACAAGTCCGAGGACGAGATCCGGCGGGCCGTCGACGTCGGCGTCGGGCGCATCGTCCTCGACTCCTTCCAGGAGATCGTCCGTGTCGCCCACATCGCGCAGAGCCTCGGCAAGCGCCAGCGCGTTCAGATCCGCGTGACCGTGGGCGTCGAGGCACACACCCATGAGTTCATCGCCACCGCTCATGAGGACCAGAAGTTCGGGATCGCGCTGGCGGGCGGGCAGGCCGCCGAAGCCGTGCGGCGGGCTCTGAAGCTCGACGGGCTCGAGCTCATCGGGATCCACTCCCACATCGGGTCCCAGATCTTCGACATGGCCGGATTCGAGGTGTCCGCCCGGCGCGTCGTGCAGCTGCTCGCCGAGGTGCGTGACGAGCACGGGGTCGAGCTGCCCGAGATCGACCTCGGCGGCGGGCTCGGTATCGCGTACACCTCCGACGACGACCCCCGCGAGCCGCACGAGATCGCCAAGGCGCTCAACGAGATCGTCTCGCGCGAGTGCGAGGCCGCCGGGCTGCGTACGCCGCGCATCTCCGTCGAGCCGGGGCGCGCGATCGTCGGGCCCAGCGCCTTCACGCTGTACGAGGTTGGGACGATCAAGCCGTTGGAGGGGCTGCGGACGTACGTCAGCGTCGACGGGGGGATGTCCGACAACATCCGGACCGCCCTGTACGACGCCGAGTACTCGGTGGCCCTCGTCTCGCGCACCTCCGAGGCCGAGCCGATGCTGGTACGGGTCGTGGGCAAGCACTGCGAGAGCGGCGACATCGTCGTCCGGGACGCGTTCCTGCCCGCCGACCTGGCGCCCGGCGACCTCATCGCGGTGCCTGCCACCGGGGCGTACTGCCGCTCCATGGCCAGCAACTACAACCACGCCCTGCGGCCGCCGGTGGTGGCGGTCCGCGACGGCGAGGCGCGGGTGATCGTCCGGCGTGAGACGGAGGAAGATCTCCTGCGTCTCGACGTCGGATGATGAACAAATGAATAGAACGATGAATAAATAGTGGAATATGTGTCTCAGGATCCGGACGGAGCACGGAAACCTCCGTCCGGTGAGTGAGACTGGTTCGCATTCAAGCTGGTAGAAGGAAACGAGGTCGGATGATGCGTACGCGTCCGCTGAAGGTGGCGCTGCTGGGCTGTGGAGTGGTCGGCTCAGAGGTGGCGCGCATCATGACGACGCACGCCGACGACCTCACGGCGCGCATCGGCGCGCCGGTCGAGCTCGCCGGTGTCGCCGTGCGCCGGCCCTCCAAGGTGCGCGAGGGCATCGACCCCGCGCTCGTCACCACCGACGCCACCGCCCTCGTCAAACGCGGCGACATCGACGTCATCGTCGAGGTCATCGGCGGCATCGAGCCCGCTCGTACGCTCATCACCACCGCCTTCGAGCACGGCGCCTCCGTCGTCTCGGCCAACAAGGCGCTGCTCGCCCAGGACGGCGCCGCGCTGCACGCCGCCGCCGTCGAGCACGGGCGGGACCTGTACTACGAGGCGGCCGTCGCCGGCGCCATCCCGCTGATCCGGCCGCTGCGCGAGTCCCTCGCCGGCGACAAGGTCAACCGGGTGCTCGGCATCGTCAACGGCACGACCAACTTCATCCTCGACAAGATGGACTCGACCGGGGCCGGCTACCAGGAGGCCCTGGACGAGGCCACCGCGCTCGGATACGCCGAGGCCGACCCCACCGCCGACGTGGAGGGCTTCGACGCCGCCGCCAAGGCCGCCATCCTCGCCGGGATCGCCTTCCACACCCGGGTCCGCCTCGACGACGTCTACCGCGAGGGCATGACCGAGGTCACCGCCGCCGACTTCGCCTCCGCGAAGGAGATGGGCTGCACCATCAAGCTGCTCGCCATCTGCGAGCGCGCCGCCGACGGCGGGTCCGTCACCGCGCGGGTGCACCCGGCGATGATCCCGCTGGACCACCCGCTGGCCTCCGTGCGCGGCGCCTACAACGCCGTCTTCGTCGAGGCCGAGGCCGCCGGACAGCTGATGTTCTACGGGCCCGGCGCGGGCGGCGCGCCGACCGCCTCCGCGGTCCTGGGCGACCTGGTCGCGGTCTGCCGCAACAAGCTCGCCGAGTCCACCGGGCCGGGTGAGTCCGCGTACACCCAGCTGCCCGTGAGCCCCATGGGTGACGTGGTGACGCGCTATCACATCAGCCTCGACGTGGCCGACAAGCCGGGTGTGCTCGCCCAGGTGGCCACGGTCTTCGCCGAGCACGGGGTGTCCATCGACACCGTCCGCCAGTCGGGCAAGGACGGCGAGGCCTCCCTCGTCGTCGTCACCCACCGCGCGGCCGACGCGGCCCTCACCGGGACCGTGGACGTCCTGCGGGGACTCGACACCGTGCGGGGTGTCGCCAGCATCATGCGTGTGGAAGGGGAGTAACGAGCCATGACCCACCAGTGGCGCGGAATCATCGAGGAGTACCGGGACCGCCTCCCGGTCTCCGCCACGACCCCGGTCGTCACCCTCCGCGAGGGCGGTACGCCGCTCGTGCCCGCGCAGGTGCTCTCCGAGCGCACCGGCTGCGAGGTCCACCTCAAGGTCGAGGGCGCCAACCCCACCGGCTCCTTCAAGGACCGCGGGATGACGATGGCGATCACCCGGGCGAAGGAGGAGGGCGCGCAGGCGGTCATCTGCGCCTCCACCGGCAACACCTCCGCCTCCGCGGCCGCCTACGCGGTACGGGCCGGCATGGTCTGCGCGGTCCTGGTGCCGCAGGGCAAGATCGCGCTCGGCAAGATGGGCCAGGCGCTGGTCCACGGGGCGAAGATCCTTCAGGTGGACGGGAACTTCGACGACTGTCTGACGCTGGCGCGCGGGCTCTCCGACAACTACCCGGTGGCGCTGGTCAATTCGGTCAACCCGGTCCGTATCGAGGGCCAGAAGACCGCCGCGTTCGAGATCGTGGACATGCTCGGCGACGCGCCCGACATCCATGTCCTTCCCGTGGGCAACGCCGGGAACATCACGGCCTACTGGCGTGGGTACCGGGAGTACGCGGCGGACGGGGTGGCCACGCGTACGCCTCGTATGTGGGGCTTCCAGGCGTCCGGCTCGGCGCCGATCGTGCGGGGCGAGGTGGTCAAGGACCCCTCCACGATCGCCACCGCGATTCGCATCGGCAACCCTGCATCCTGGCAGTTCGCGGAGGCCGCGCGCGATGAATCGGGCGGTCTCATCGACGAGGTGACGGACCGTGAGATCCTGCGGGCCTACCGGCTCCTCGCGGCCCAGGAGGGCGTCTTCGTGGAGCCCGCCTCGGCCGCCTCGGTCGCCGGGCTGCTCAAGGCCGCCGAGCAGGGGCTGGTGGATCCCGGCCAGAAGATCGTCTGTACGGTGACGGGCAACGGCCTCAAGGACCCGGACTGGGCCGTCGCGGGCGCTCCGCAGCCGGTCACCGTGCCGGTGGACGCGGCGGCCGCGGCCGAGCGCCTCGGGCTGGCGTAGCCGGAACCGGGGCTTCAGGCCGTACGCGAACCCGTACAACTCGCAGTAACTCGGCACGTAGGGGCGCAGGGGGCTCGCGACACGCATCGTGCGCCTCCTGTGCGCCCTATGTCGCCACTGAACCTTCCTTCGATAGGCTGTACCCAACCCGCCCCGCCGCATATGCCGCGGTGCAGTTGCCCACGTGGCCGTCGGGTTCTTGGGTACCTCTTCGAAAAACTCGCAGCAGTCCTCACAAGGAGAGTCATCAGAGCGATGGCCGGTCCCGCATTCCGCGCCGCCGCCGTACGGGTGCGCGTCCCCGCCACCAGTGCCAACCTCGGCCCGGGCTTCGACTCCCTGGGCCTGTCACTGGGGCTGTACGACGACGTGGTCGTCCGCGTCGCCGACTCCGGCCTGCACATCGACATCGCGGGCGAGGGCGCCGAGACGCTGCCCCGCGACGAGAGCCACCTCCTCGTACGGTCGCTGCGCACCGCCTTCGACCTGCTCGGCGGGCAGCCGCGCGGCCTGGAGGTCGTCTGTGCCAACCGCATCCCGCACGGCCGGGGCCTGGGCTCCTCGTCGGCCGCCATCTGCGCCGGCATCGTGGCCGCGCGCGCGGTGACCATAGGCGGCGACGCGCGGCTCGACGACGCCGCGCTGCTGGAGCTGGCCACCGAGATCGAGGGCCACCCCGACAACGTCGCGGCCTGTCTGCTCGGCGGCTTCACGCTCTCCTGGATGGAGGGCGGAGCTGCGCGGGCCATCAGGATGGACCCTGCGGATTCCGTCGTTCCGGTGGTCTTCGTGCCCGGGAGGCCGGTGCTGACGGAGACCGCGCGGGGGCTGCTGCCGCGGACCGTCCCGCACGGGGACGCGGCCGCCAACGCCGGGCGTGCGGCGCTGCTCGTGGAGGCGCTGACCAGGCGCCCCGAGCTGCTGCTCCCGGCCACCGAGGACCGGCTCCACCAGGAATACCGGGCACCGGCGATGCCCGAGAGCGTGGCGCTGGTCAACCGACTGCGGGCGGACGGCGTCCCCGCGGTCATCTCCGGCGCGGGACCCACGGTCCTGGCGCTGGTCGAGGACGGTGCGGCCGACAAGGTCGCACGGCTGGCGGGCGACGGGTGGGCCGCGAACCGGCTCCGCCTCGACGCCTCGGGCGCGAGTGTCCTGCCACTGGGGTCATAGGCCATCGGGGTCGTATGGCCGCCAGGGCGTCACGCGCGGCTTGCCGGTGAACGAGAGGGGGAATGTTTGTTGGATCCGGTAGTGTTAACCTCAAGTCTGCATCGGTCGTCTTTGTGGCGCGGTGCTTCGTGTCCCCTTCAGGGACCGCCTTTCTTCCGGGAGCCTCCCAAACCGCCAGCGCAGCCTGCCTGAGCAGTTTCCGAGCACGCTCCGGAACCGGCACGACACCCCCCGCTCTTCCTCAGGGGGCCGAGTAGGGGAACTCGGGCCGGACCCCACGCACGTTTACCTCTCCGCCGTACGCGGCGGACCACCGCCCCGGCACGGTCAGTGACCCCAGGTCACAGGCCATGTTCGGACAGCACAACCGGTCGCCGAGCCAGACAGGCCGACGTCCGCTCCAGGGAAGGACCCTTCGTGAGCGACACCACCGATCTGATGGGCGTGACTGCCGACACTTCCGTCGGCGACGCCGCGCCCGCCGCAGGTGCTGCCTCTGGCACCACCGCACGGCGCCGCCGCTCCGGCACCGGCCTCGACGGCATGGTCCTGGCCGAGCTGCAGCAGGTCGCGTCCGGCCTCGGCATCAGGGGCACCGCGCGGATGCGCAAGAGCCAGCTGATCGAGGTCATCAAGGAGGCGCAGGCCGGCTCCGGCTCCGCCGCCCCGGCCAAGGGCGCCGACGCGGCCGAGACCAAGCCCAAGCGCCGCGCCACCTCCAAGGCCCGTACGGGTGACGAGGCGGCCGAGAAGCCCGCCGCCCAGCAGCAGATCGAGATCCCCGGCCAGCCGGCCGGGGGCGGCGCCCAGGCCGAGCGCGGCCGTGAGCACGGGGGCGAGGAGCAGCCCGCGGGCGAGCGCCGCCGCCGGCGCGCCACCGCGGCCGCCGGCTCCCCGGAGTCCGCGACCGCCGCCGAGCCGCAGTCCGCCAAGGCCGAGGCCAAGACGGACGCCCGGGCCGAGCAGAAGACCGACGGGCAGCCGGACGCCAAGGCCACCGAGGCCGTCGACGGCGCCGAGGGCCGTCGCGAGCGCCGTGACCGCGGTGAGCGGGGCGACCGCCAGGGCGGCCGTCGCGGCGACCGCGACCGCGGCGAGCGTGGTGACCGCGGCGACCGCGGTGACCGCCGTGGCAAGGGCGACGACCAGCAGGGCCAGGGCGGCCAGCGCCAGCAGCGCCAGGGCGGCCAGGGCCAGCAGAACAACGGCCCGCAAGACGACTTCGACGACGAGGGCCGCCGTGGCCGCCGGGGCCGCTACCGCGACCGCCGGGGCCGTCGTGGCGGGCGCGACGAGTTCGGCGCCGAGCCGCAGGTCAACGACGACGATGTGCTGATCCCCGTGGCGGGCATCCTGGACATCCTCGACAACTACGCGTTCATCCGGACCTCCGGCTACCTGCCGGGCCCGAACGACGTGTACGTCTCGCTCGCCCAGGTCCGCAAGAACGGTCTGCGCAAGGGTGACCACGTCACCGGCGCCGTGCGCCAGCCCAAGGAGGGCGAGCGCCGCGAGAAGTTCAACGCGCTGGTCCGCCTGGACTCGGCGAACGGCATGGCGGCCGACTCCGGCCGGGGCCGTCCCGAGTTCAACAAGCTCACCCCGCTCTACCCGCAGGACCGGCTCCGTCTGGAGACCGACCCGGGTGTGCTCACCACCCGCATCATCGACCTCGTCTCGCCCATCGGTAAGGGCCAGCGCGGTCTGATCGTGGCCCCGCCGAAGACCGGCAAGACCATGATCATGCAGGCGATCGCCAACGCGATCACGCACAACAACCCCGAGTGCCACCTGATGGTCGTCCTGGTCGACGAGCGTCCGGAAGAGGTCACCGACATGCAGCGGTCGGTCAAGGGCGAGGTCATCTCCTCGACCTTCGACCGCCCGGCCGAGGACCACACCACGGTCGCCGAGCTCGCCATCGAGCGCGCCAAGCGCCTCGTGGAGCTCGGCCACGACGTGGTCGTGCTGCTCGACTCGATCACCCGTCTGGGCCGTGCGTACAACCTGGCGGCCCCGGCCTCCGGCCGCATCCTGTCCGGTGGTGTCGACTCGACGGCGCTCTACCCGCCCAAGCGCTTCTTCGGCGCCGCGCGCAACATCGAGGACGGCGGCTCGCTGACCATCCTCGCCACCGCGCTCGTGGAGACCGGCTCGCGCATGGACGAGGTGATCTTCGAGGAGTTCAAGGGCACCGGCAACATGGAGCTCAAGCTCGACCGCAAGCTCGCCGACAAGCGCATCTTCCCGGCGGTGGACGTGGACGCGTCCGGCACCCGCAAGGAGGAGATCCTGCTCGGCAGCGACGAGCTCGCGGTGGTCTGGAAGCTGCGCCGGGTGCTGCACGCGCTCGACCAGCAGCAGGCCATCGAGCTCCTGCTGGACAAGATGAAGCAGACGAAGTCGAACGCCGAGTTCCTGCTCCAGATCCAGAAGACCACCCCGGGCAACGGCAACGACTAGCGTCACCGCCGCCACCTGCGCGAACGCCCCCGGCACCTCGGTGCCGGGGGCGTTTTCGCGCAACGGGGGCGCCGAGAGCTTCACCACAGGCCCACGGCGTTCTCCAGGGCTTCTTAGAACCCTGTGCAACCCTTCTTGGTGCTTCTCCGTCTGACAAGTGTCGACAAACCGTGCCTGACAGACACGGCGGGGGGTACCAGGAGCAGCGACGAGGACTGAGGAGACCATGGCCGACCACAGCGAGAGCGGCAGCGACCGAATATCCGGCGGCGGCCGTGGCCGGCGCCGCAAGCGCCCGACCCCGCGCCGCCGGGTGCTGACGATCGCGGCCTGGTCCGCGGCGGGCGTGGTGCTGGCCGGCGGGGCGGGCCTGGGGTACGTCTACTTCAAGCTGAACGGCAACATCAAGGGCGTCGACATCAACGCCCAGCTCGGCACCGACCGCCCGCAGGACGTCGACAACGGATCCATGGACATCCTGGTCCTCGGCTCCGACTCGCGGGCCGGCGCCAACAAGGAGTACGGCAAGGACGAGGGCGGGGCCCGCTCCGACACCGCGATGGTCGTCCACGTCTACGAGGGCCACAAGAGCGCCAGCGTGGTCTCCATCCCGCGCGACACCCTGATCACCCGGCCCTCCTGCGCCACCACGGACGGGAAGACCGACCCCGGCGGCAAGCGCCAGATGTTCAACACGGCGTACGAGGTCGGCGGCCCGGCCTGTGCGGTCAAGACGGTCGAGCAGATGTCCGGCATCCGGATGGACCACTACATCGAGGTCGACTTCACCGGCTTCAAGAAGCTCATCGACGAGCTCGGCGGGGTGCCCGTCACCACCGCGAAGCCGATCAAGGACAGCAAGAGCCATCTGGACCTGCCGGCCGGAAAGCACACCCTCGACGGCGAGCAGGCGCTCGGGCTCGTGCGCACCCGGCACGGCGTGGGCGACGGCTCCGACCTCGGCCGCATCCAGCTCCAGCAGGCCTTCATCAAGGCGCTGATCGAGCGGGTCAAGGGCGTGGGCGTCTTCACCAGCCCCACCAAGCTCTACGGGCTCGCGGACGCCGCCACCAAGGCCATCACCACCGACTCCGACCTGAACTCGATCAACAAGCTGATCGGCTTCGGCAACGGGCTCAAGGGCCTGGGCGCGAACGACGTCCACATGATCACCCTGCCGGTGATGTACGACCCGGCGGACCCCAACCGCGTACTGCCGCAGCAGGCCCACGCCCAGCAGGTCTGGGACGCGCTGCTGAGGGACCAGCCGGTGCCGGCCTCCGCGACCGCGGACTCCGCGGGTGACAAGGGTGATGTCGGCGGCGTGGTGAAAACCGGCTGACCTGCACTGATGTCAGGAGGGGCGGGCCCTGGAATAGAACGGGCCCGACCCCGGTTTTGGGAGATACGCCCAGTCCTGGCAGACTGGTACGTCGGCCCCGGTTCACGTGCGCGCAGTCCCGCGCGGACGACCCGGCGCCCTCCATGAACATAGGAGACACCTTGAAGCGCGACATCCACCCCGAGTACGTCGAGACGCAGGTCAGCTGCACCTGTGGCGCGTCGTTCACCACCCGCAGCACCCTCGCCGAGGGCACCATCCGTGCCGAGGTCTGCTCCGAGTGCCACCCGTTCTACACGGGCAAGCAGAAGATCCTCGACACCGGTGGCCGTGTGGCCCGCTTCGAGGCCCGCTTCGGCAAGGCTGCTGCCGCCAAGAAGTAGCGAGCCACTGCGCCGGTCTTCGGCCGTCCCCGTGCGGGACGGCTGGGACCGGCGCTTTGCCGTCTGCCGCAGCCACTCACACGATTACCCAGGAGCCCCCGATGTTCGAGGCGGTCGAGGAACTGATCGGCGAGCACGCCGATCTGGAGAAGAAGCTCGCCGACCCTTCGGTCCACGCCGACCAGGCGAACGCGCGCAAGCTCAACAAGCGCTACGCCGAGCTGACGCCGATCGTCGGGACCTATCGCTCCTGGAAGCAGACGGGCGAGGACATCGAGACGGCCAGGGAGCTCGCGGCGGACGACCCCGACTTCGCGGCCGAGGTCAAGGAGCTGGAGAAGCAGCGCGAGGAGCTGACGGAGAAGCTGCGGCTCCTCCTCGTTCCGCGCGACCCCAGCGACGACAAGGACGTCCTGCTGGAGATCAAGGCGGGCGCGGGCGGCGACGAGTCGGCCCTGTTCGCCGGCGACCTCCTGCGGATGTATCTGCGCTACGCCGAGCGGGTCGGCTGGAAGACCGAGATCATCGACGCCACCGAGTCCGAGCTGGGCGGCTACAAGGACGTCCAGGTCGCGGTGAAGACCAAGGGCGGCAACGGCGCCACCGAGCCCGGCCAGGGCGTCTGGGCGCGACTGAAGTACGAGGGCGGGGTGCACCGCGTGCAGCGCGTGCCCGCCACCGAGTCGCAGGGCCGTATCCACACCTCCGCCGCCGGCGTGCTCGTCACGCCCGAGGCCGAGGAGGTCGACGTCGAGATCAACATGAACGATCTGCGCATCGACGTCTACCGCTCCTCGGGCCCCGGCGGCCAGTCCGTCAACACCACCGACTCCGCCGTGCGCATCACGCACCTGCCGACCGGTGTGGTCGCCTCCTGCCAGAACGAGAAGAGCCAGCTCCAGAACAAGGAGCAGGCCATGCGTATCCTGCGTTCGCGGCTGCTCGCCGCGGCCCAGGAGAAGGCCGAGGCGGAGGCCGCCGACGCCCGGCGCAGCCAGGTGCGTACCGTGGACCGCTCCGAGAAGATCCGCACCTACAACTTCCCGGAGAACCGCATCTCGGACCACCGGGTCGGCTTCAAGGCGTACAACTTGGACCAGGTGCTCGACGGCGACCTGGACGCGATGATCCAGGCGTGCGTCGACGCCGACTCCGCCGCCAAGCTCGCCGCGGCGAGCTGACACCCGTAAGACACCCGGTACTTCCCCCGCCGTACGACGGGGCGGGGGAGGCCCATTGCAGCCCGGAGGACCAGCGTGCCGCAACATTCTGGGGGGCGAACCCCAGGCCCCCGCAGTGTGCTGCTCGCGGAGGTGGCCCAGGCCACCCAGCGGCTGGCCGACGCCGGCGTGCCCTCGCCGCGCTTCGACGCGGAGGAGCTCGCCGCGCACATCCACGGCGTCAAGCGGGGAGAGCTGCACCTGGTCAAGGACGCCGACTTCGACGCCCGTTACTGGGAGGCGGTCGCCCGGCGCGAGGCGCGCGAGCCGCTCCAGCACATCACCGGGCGGGCGTTCTTCCGCTATCTGGAGCTCCAGGTCGGCCCCGGCGTCTTCGTGCCCCGTCCCGAGACCGAGTCGGTCGTCGGCTGGGCCATAGACGCCGTGCGCGCCATGGACGTGGTCGAGCCGCTCATCGTGGACCTGTGCACCGGCTCCGGCGCGATCGCGCTGGCCATGGCCCAGGAGGTGCCCCGCTCGCGGGTGCACGCGGTGGAGCTGTCCGAGGACGCGCTCAACTGGACCCGCAAGAACGTCGAGGGCTCGCGTGTCGTGCTGCACCAGGGCGACGCGCTGACCGCGCTGCCCGAGCTCGACGGCCAGGTCGACCTGGTCATCTCCAACCCGCCGTACATCCCGCTCACCGAGTGGGAGTACGTCGCCCCCGAGGCCCGGGACCACGACCCCGAACTCGCCCTGTTCTCCGGCGAGGACGGCCTCGACACGATCCGGGGCATCGAGCGCACCGCCCACCGGCTGCTGCGGCCCGGCGGCCTCGTCGTCGTCGAGCACGCCGACACCCAGGGCGGCCAGGTGCCGTGGATCTTCAACGAGGAGGCCGGCTGGGCGGACGCCGCCGACCACCCCGACCTGAACAACCGTCCGCGCTTCGCCACGGCCCGCAAGGCTCTGCCGTGACCGTTTCCACCCCCAACCGCTTCAACACCGCGTACGTGTACGAGGAGGCCCGTTAAATGGCTCGGCGATACGACTGCAACGACGCGACCGACCGCACGACCGGTCTGCGTGAGGCCGCCTCCGCAGTGCGCCGCGGCGAGCTCGTCGTCCTCCCGACGGACACCGTGTACGGCATCGGCGCCGACGCGTTCAGCTCCGAGGCCGTCGCCTCCCTGCTGGACGCCAAGGGCCGGGGCCGCAATATGCCCACCCCTGTCCTGATCGGGTCGCCGAACACGCTGCACGGCCTGGTCACGGACTTCTCCGAGCAGGCGTGGGAGCTCGTCGACGCGTTCTGGCCGGGCGCCCTCACGCTGGTCGCCAAGCACCAGCCGTCCCTCCAGTGGGACCTGGGCGACACCCGGGGCACGGTCGCCATCCGGATGCCGCTGCACCCGGTCGCCATCGAGCTGCTGACCGAGGTCGGCCCGATGGCCGTCTCCTCGGCCAACCTCACCGGGCACCCCTCGCCGGAGGACTGCGACGCCGCGCAGGAGATGCTGGGCGACTCCGTCTCGGTGTACCTGGACGGCGGCCCCACCCCCGGTATCGTCCCGTCGTCGATCGTCGACGTCACGGGGAAGGTGCCGGTGCTGCTGCGCGCGGGCGCGCTCGACGCCGACGAGCTGCGCAAGGTGGTACCCGACCTCGAGGTGGCGAATTGACAGCCCCTGAGACGGGGCGTGGCATAGGCACCGGGCTCACCGGCACCACTTTCCGCATCCTCCACGTCAGCACCGGCAACGTGTGCCGCTCGCCCATCACCGAGCGGCTGACCCGGCATGCCCTGTACGACCGCCTCGGCGACCCGTACACCGGCGGCCTGATCGTGGAGAGCGCGGGCACCTGGGGCCACGAGGGCGCCCCGATGGAGGCCAACGCGGCGGCCGTCCTCGCGGACTTCGGCGCGGACGCCTCCGGCTTCACGGGGCGCGAGCTCCTGGACGAGCACGTCATCACCGCGGACCTGGTCCTCACGGCCACCCGCGACCACCGCGCCCAGGTCATTTCCATGGGCCACTCGGCGGGGCTGCGCACCTTCACGCTGAAGGAGTTCACCCGGCTGGTGCGCGCCATAGACCCCACGACGCTGCCGGACCCCCTGGAGGACGGCATGGTCGAGCGCGCCCGCGCCCTGGTCCGCGCTGCCGCGGCGCTGCGCGGCTGGCTGCTGGCCCCGAGCGCGGAGGCGGACGAGGTGAACGACCCGTACGGGGCCCCCATCACGTTCTTCCGCTCCATCGGCGACGAGATCAACACGGCCCTGGAGCCGGTGGTGACGGCGCTGACGGGTGTGGCCGCGCCGCATCCGCATTGAAGGAAGCCCGGGCACGAGACCGCCGGACGGAGTCCGGCGCGGCGACTCGAAGCCTGTGAGGCCCCTCGGGCCGAGCATCGCGAGTGGCGCGTAGGGGAGGGGCTCAACACGGCCCTGGAGCCGGTGGTGACGGCGCTGACGGGTGTGGCCGCGCCGCACTGACGGGAATACGGCGGGCGTACGTCCGCAGGGCGGCCTACATTGGATCTGACGCCTCACACACCCCCTGTCAGGCCCGGAGACCCCCGATGACGGTCACCACCGCAGCCGTGTCCGCTGCCCGCGCCGCCGCCCCCGAGGGGGCGCTCGACGCCCTGCGGCGCCAGGATCCCGAGATCGCCGACGTGCTGCTCGGCGAGACCCGCCGGCAGGCCACCTCGCTCCAGCTCGTCGCCGCCGAGAACTTCACCTCGCCCGCCGTGCTCGCGGCGCTCGGCTCCCCGCTCAGCAACAAGTACGCCGAGGGCTACCCCGGCGCCCGCCACCACGGCGGCTGCGAGCTGGTGGACGTGGCCGAGCGGATCGCCGTGGACCGCGCCAAGGCGCTCTTCGGCGCCGAGCACGCCAACGTACAGCCGCACTCCGGCTCCTCGGCCGTGCTCGCGGCCTACGCGGCGCTGCTCCGCCCGGGGGACACCGTGCTCGCCATGGGCCTCCCGTACGGGGGACACCTCACCCACGGCTCGCCCGCCAACTTCTCCGGCCGGTGGTTCGACTTCGTCGGCTACGGCGTCGACGCGGAGAGCGGCCTCATCGACTACGAGGAGGTCGCGGCGCTGGCCGAGCGCCACCGCCCCAAGGCGATCGTCTGCGGCTCGATCTGCTACCCGCGCCACCCCGACTACGAAGCGTTCCGCGAGATCGCCGACGCGGTCGGCGCCTACCTCATCGCGGACGCGGCGCACCCCATGGGCCTGGTGGCCGGGGGAGCGGCGCCCAGCCCCGTCCCGTACGCCGACGTGGTCTGCGCGACCACCCACAAGGTGCTGCGCGGCCCGCGCGGCGGGATGCTGCTGTGCGGCGCGGAGCTGGCGGCCCGGATCGACCGGGCGGTCTTCCCGTTCACCCAGGGCGGCGCCCAGATGCACACCATCGCCGCCAAGGCGGTCGCGTTCGGCGAGGCGGCGACCCCCGCCTTCACCGGGTACGCCCATCAGGTGGTCGCCAACGCGCGCGTGCTGGCGGCCGGGCTCGCCGCCGAGGGGTTCGCCGTCGTCACCGAGGGCACCGACACCCACTTGATCCTGGCCGACCCCGGCCCCCTGGGAGCCGACGGAAGGGCCGCCAGGGGCCGTCTGGCGGGCGCCGGGCTGGTCCTGGACACCTGTGCCCTGCCGTACGACGAAGCGCGCGGCATCCGGCTCGGTACGGCCGCGGTGACCACCCAGGGAATGGGCGAGGCGGAGATGGCCAGGCTCGCGGTGCTGTTCTCGGCGGCGCTGCGGGAAGACAGCGCGCAAGGCGGTGAAGTCCGCGCCGAGGTGCGGGAACTTGCCGGGAGATTTCCGCCCTATCCGCAATAGATGGGGTGAGTGACGGGGTTGACTGCAACCATCTCGTGTACCCGCATGTCCTCAACCATGGAAGCGCGAAGCTAGTCTGTGGGGCTGAGATGGCCAGCGATACCTCTGGGGCAGCCCGTGCGTGAATACCTGCTGACGCTCTGCGTCACGGCCGCGGTGACCTATCTGCTCACCGGGCCGGTGCGGAAGTTCGCCATCGCGACCGGTGCGATGCCCGAGATCCGGGCCCGGGACGTGCACCGCGAACCGACGCCGCGGCTCGGCGGCATCGCCATGTTCGGCGGACTGTGCGCCGGTCTGCTGGTCGCCGACCACCTCGACAGCCTCAACGGCGTCTTCGAGCGCTCCAACGAACCGCGCGCGCTGCTCTCCGGCGCCGCGCTGATCTGGATCATCGGCGTCCTGGACGACAAGTTCGAGATCGACGCCCTGATCAAGCTCGGCGGCCAGATGATCGCCGCCGGTGTGATGGTCGTCCAGGGTCTGACGATCCTGTGGCTGCCCGTCCCGGGCGTCGGCGCGGTCTCGCTCACCTCCTGGCAGGGCACGCTGCTCACGGTCGCCCTGGTGGTGATCACCATCAACGCGGTGAACTTCGTGGACGGCCTGGACGGCCTGGCGGCCGGCATGGTGTGCATCGCCGCCGCGGCCTTCTTCATGTACGCGTACCGGATCTGGTTCGGGTACGGCATCGAGGCCGCGGCCCCGGCCACCCTCTTCGCCGCCATCCTGATGGGTATGTGCCTGGGCTTCCTGCCGCACAACATGCACCCGGCGCGGATCTTCATGGGCGACTCCGGCTCGATGCTGATCGGCCTGGTCCTGGCGGCCGGCGCGATCTCCATCACCGGCCAGGTGGACCCGGACGCGCTGCGGATGAACCTCAGCCTCAGCGGCAGCGAGCGCGAGGCGACCCACGCGATGCTGCCGGTCTTCATCCCGCTGCTGATGCCGCTGACCATCATCGCGATCCCGATGGCCGACCTGGTGCTGGCGATCGTGCGGCGCACCTGGAAGGGCCAGTCGCCGTTCGCCGCCGACCGCGGGCATCTGCACCACCGGCTCCTGGAGATCGGCCACAGCCACAGCCGGGCCGTGCTGATCATGTACTTCTGGGCGGCCCTGATCGCCTTCGGGACGCTGGCGTACTCGGTGCACTCGGCGTCGATGTGGATCGTCTTCGTGATCGTCGCGCTGAGCGCGGTCGGTCTGGTCCTGCTGCTGCTCCCGCGCTTCACCCCGCGCGCCCCGCGCTGGGCCGAGGCGTTCGTCCCGCCGCGCTATCGGCGCCGTACCCGGCTCGCCGCGGCGGCCGCGGCCGCGCGGGACGCCGAGGAGTGGGACGGGGACGAGGAGGAGCGCACCCCGGTCGGCGCGGGCGTCTCCGGCGTCAACGGGGCGACCGCCATCGGCCCCCGTTCGCGCTTCCCCGACCGGCGGAAGACGGGCGCGTCGCGCTGACGAATTGCCGCACCGGACCCCAATACCAGACAAGTTGCCGCCCGTCTTGCACATGCGGGCGCGTTCACTCTCATGTGTGACGGGCAGCACACCCCATGGTAAAGACCTCATCAAATAGTTTGTGATACGGTTCACGAGACCCGGCAACAGAGCCGAAGGACCGTAGTGCGACGGCCCATTGGCCCGAGGGATCACCTCGGCCGGGGCCTACGCTCGTCCATGACGACACCCTGCCCCCACCAGTAAGCGGAGCTGCCGCCATGCCGTCCAACGACGCCCGCACCCTCCTTCGGACCGCCCTGCCCACCGCTGCCGCCGGCGTGATCGCCGTCGCCGTCAGCGCGGGGGTCGCGGGTGGCAAGGGGGCCATCGGAGCCGCCGTCGCGTCGGTCGTGGTCATCGCTTTCATGGGTATCGGGCTGGTCGTCCTGGAACGCACGGCAAAGAACCTGCCCCACCTGTTCCAGGCCATGGGGCTGATGCTGTACACGGCCCAGCTGCTGTTGCTCTTCATCTTCGTCGCGGTCTTCAAGAACACGACGCTGTTCAACCCCAAGGCATTCGCCGCCACGCTCGTCGCGCTGACCCTCGTCTGGATCGGCATGCAGGCACGTGCGCACATGAAGGCCAAGATCCTTTACGTCGAGCCGGATTCGGAGGCTCACAAGGCCCACAAGTCCGGGTCTTCGTCGTGAAAGGTAGGGGCGGAATAAATGCGAGTTCGAGACCCTGCTATCGTCCGGTGCCAACTGCGGCACTGCGGGCGCGGGCATCTGAGCTGACGCCTGCTCGAACGCGAGGCTTGATGCCCGACCGCCGCCCCATCATCCGTAACACCAGTCCAGTGCCGAACCGCGGCTGCGCGCCGCGCCGACACAACGAGGTTGCCGTACCTATGCGCCACGCTGAAGGAGCCCGCGGTGAGTGCTGACCCGACGCAGCTCGCTTTCGACACCAGTTGCCACCTGTTCCAGGACTGCGGTGGCTTCGAGGGTCCGGGCCTGCACTCGTTCCTGTTCAAGCCTCTTTGGGGCGACGCGGACGGCAACGGCGTTTATTTCAACAAGCCGATGCTGCTCGCCCTGCTGGGTTCGCTCATCATCGTGGGCTTCTTCTGGGCCGCCTTCCGCAAGCCGAAGGTCGTCCCCGGCAAGCTCCAGATGGTCGCCGAGGCCGGCTACGACTTCGTACGCCGCGGCATCGTCTACGAGACGATCGGCAAGAAGGAGGGCGAGAAGTGGGTCCCCCTCATGGTCTCGATCTTCTTCTTCGTCTGGATGATGAACCTTTGGTCGATCGTCCCCGTCGCGCAGTTCCCGGTGACGTCGATCATCGCGTACCCGGCGGTTCTCGCGGGGATCGTCTACGTCATCTGGATGAGCCTGACGTTCAAGCGCCACGGCTTCGTCGGCGGCTTCAAGAACCTCACGGGCTACGACAAGTCGCTCGGCGCGGTCCTGCCGCTGGTCATGGTCATCGAGTTCTTCTCGAACGTGTTCGTGCGCCCCTTCACGCACGCGGTGCGACTGTTCGCGAACATGTTCGCCGGTCACACCCTGCTGCTGCTCTTCACCATCGCCAGCTGGTACATGCTCAACGGCATCGGCATCGCGTACTCGGGCGTCTCGTTCGTGATGGTCATCGTGATGACCGGCTTCGAGCTCTTCATCCAGGCCGTCCAGGCGTACGTGTTCGTGCTTCTGGCCTGCAGCTTCATCCAGGGCGCCGTCGCCGAGCACCACTGACCGCCCGCTCGCACCTCACCACCCCCAAAGTCGTCCGGTGGCCAACCCCCACCGGTCCGTGAAAGAGAAGGAAGAACTGGCATGTCCCAGATCCTCGCTGCCTCCGATGGCGTCACCGGCTCCCTCAGCTCCGTCGGTTACGGCCTCGCCGCGATCGGCCCCGGCGTCGGCGTCGGCATCATCTTCGGTAACGGCACCCAGGCCATGGCTCGTCAGCCTGAGGCGGCCGGCCTGATCCGCGCCAACCAGATCCTCGGTTTCGCGTTCTGTGAGGCGCTGGCCCTCATCGGCCTCGTCATGCCGTTCGTCTACTAAGACGAACGACGACTAGACCGATCCGACGAAAGGCACTGATGTGAACCTCACCATGGTTCAGCTGGCGGCCGAGAAGGAAAACCCTCTCGTTCCGCCGTGGCCTGAGCTCGTCATCGGCCTGATCGCCTTCGTCATCGTCTTCGGCTTCCTCGCCAAGAAGCTCCTCCCGAACATCAACAAGGTTCTGGAAGAGCGTCGCGAGGCCATCGAGGGCGGTATCGAGAAGGCCGAGGCCGCGCAGACCGAGGCTCAGAGCGTGCTGGAGCAGTACAAGGCCCAGCTCGCCGAGGCCCGCCACGAGGCCGCCCGCCTGCGCCAGGAGGCGACCGAGCAGGGCACCGTGCTCATCCAGGAGATGAGGGCGGAAGGCCAGCGGCAGCGTGAGGAGATCATCGCTGCCGGTCACGCTCAGATCGAGGCCGACCGCAAGGCCGCCGCGCACTCGCTGCGCCAGGACGTCGGCAAGCTCGCCACCGACCTGGCCGGCAAGCTCGTCGGCGAGTCCCTTGAGGACCACGCCCGGCAGAGCCGCACCATCGACCGCTTCCTCGAGGGTCTCGAGGACAGCGCTTCGAAGGCCGAGGCCACGCGATGAACGGAGCGAGCCGCGAGGCCCTGGCTGCCGCGCGCGAGCGGCTCGACGCGCTGATGGACCACACGTCCGTCGACGCGGCGAAGCTCGCCGAGGAGCTGGCGGCCGTCACCGCGCTGCTCGACCGCGAGGTGTCGCTGCGTCGGGTCCTCACCGACCCGGCGCAGCCCGCCGAGGCCAAGGCCGAGCTGGCCGGGCGCCTGCTCGGCGGTCAGGTCGGCGGCGAGAGCGCCGACCTGGTGAGCGGCATGGTCCGCTCCCGCTGGTCGCAGTCGCGCGACCTGGTCGACGCGCTGGAGGAGCTGGCGAACACCGCCGACCTCACCGCCGCGCAGAAGGCCGGCGCGCTGGACGACGTGGAGGACGAGCTGTTCCGGTTCGGCCGGATCGTCACCTCCAACGCCGACCTGCGCTCCGCGCTGACCCACCGCGCCGCCACCGCGTCCGCCAAGGGCGAGCTGCTGCGCAGCCTGCTCGGCGGCAAGGCCAACGCGGCCACCGAGCGTCTGGTCACGCGGCTTGTGACCAAGCCGCGTGGACGTAGCCTGGAAGCGGGACTCGAGTCCCTCTCCAAGCTCGCCGCGGAGCGCCGGGACCGCATGGTCGCCGTGGTCACCTCGGCGGTGCCGCTGACCGACGTACAGAAGCAGCGCCTCGGCGCCGCTCTGGCGAAGGTGTACGGCCGCCAGATGCACCTGAACCTGGACGTGGACCCGACGGTCCTCGGCGGGATCTCGGTGCGGGTGGGCGACGAGGTCATCGACGGCACCATCGCGCAGCGCCTCGACGAGGCGAGCCGGCGGCTGGCCGGCTGACCTGCCTCGGCAGGTCACCAACAACACAGGCAACACAGCGGCCCGGTTGGGCCGTGCAGAACTTGCAGAAGATTCCTGGGGGTCGCCCCCAGACCCCCTAAGAAGCTTCAGGCCCAACAAGGAGAGCAGGGAACCCAGATGGCGGAGCTCACGATCCGGCCGGAGGAGATCCGGGACGCACTGGAGAACTTCGTCCAGTCGTACCAGCCGGACGCGGCCTCGCGCGAGGAGGTCGGAACGGTCAGCGTTGCCGGCGACGGCATCGCGAAGGTGGAGGGCCTGCCCTCCGCCATGGCGAACGAGCTGCTGAAGTTCGAGGACGGCACCCTCGGTCTCGCCCTCAACCTCGAGGAGCGCGAGATCGGTGCGATCGTCCTCGGCGAATTCAACGGCATCGAGGAGGGTCAGCCGGTGCAGCGCACCGGTGAGGTCCTCTCGGTAGGCGTCGGCGAGGGCTACCTCGGCCGCGTTGTCGACCCGCTCGGCAACCCGATCGACGGCCTCGGCGAGATCGCGACCGAAGGCCGCCGCGCCCTCGAGCTGCAGGCCCCGGGCGTCATGGTCCGTAAGTCGGTGCACGAGCCCATGCAGACCGGCTACAAGGCCGTCGACGCGATGGTGCCGATCGGCCGTGGCCAGCGTCAGCTGATCATCGGCGACCGTCAGACCGGCAAGACCGCGCTGGCCGTCGACACGATCATCAACCAGCGCGACAACTGGCGCTCGGGCGACGTGAACAAGCAGGTCCGCTGCATCTACGTCGCCATCGGCCAGAAGGGCTCGACCATCGCGTCCGTGCGCGGCGCCCTGGAAGAGGCCGGCGCGCTCGAGTACACGACGATCGTCGCCGCCCCGGCGTCCGACCCGGCCGGCTTCAAGTACCTGGCGCCGTACACCGGTTCCGCCATCGGCCAGCACTGGATGTACGCCGGCAAGCACGTCCTGATCATCTTCGACGACCTGTCGAAGCAGGCCGACGCCTACCGCGCCGTGTCGCTGCTGCTGCGCCGCCCGCCGGGCCGTGAGGCCTACCCGGGTGACGTCTTCTACCTGCACTCCCGTCTGCTGGAGCGCTGCGCGAAGCTGTCCGACGAGATGGGCAACGGCTCGATGACCGGTCTGCCGATCGTCGAGACCAAGGCGAACGACGTCTCGGCGTTCATCCCGACCAACGTCATCTCCATCACCGACGGCCAGTGCTTCCTGGAGTCGGACCTGTTCAACGCCGGTCAGCGCCCCGCGCTGAACGTCGGTATCTCCGTCTCCCGAGTCGGTGGTTCCGCGCAGCACAAGGCGATGAAGCAGGTCTCCGGCCGTCTTCGTGTGGACCTGGCCCAGTACCGCGAGCTGGAGGCGTTCGCCGCCTTCGGTTCCGACCTGGACGCCGCGTCGAAGGCCTCGCTGGAGCGCGGCAAGCGCATGGTCGAGCTGCTGAAGCAGGGCCAGTACCAGCCGATGCCCGTCGAGGAGCAGGTCGTCTCCGTCTGGGCCGGCACCACCGGCAAGATGGACGACGTCCCGGTCGCCGACATCCGCCGCTTCGAGTCGGAGCTGCTGGAGTACCTGCGCCGTGAGCGCAAGGAGCTCCTCACCTCCATCGCCGAGGGCGGCAAGATGTCGGACGACACGCTCCAGTCGGTCGCCGACGCGATCACGGCCTTCAAGCGGCAGTTCGAGACCTCGGACGGCAAGCTCCTGGGCGACGACGCGCCGGCCGTCAACGTCTCCAAGTGACGACGGAAGGGACCTGACTCATGGGAGCGCAGCTCCGGGTCTACAAGCGTCGCATCCGTGCCGTCACGGCGACCAAGAAGATCACCAAGGCGATGGAGATGATCGCCGCCTCGCGCATCGTCAAGGCGCAGCGCAAGGTGGCGGCGTCGATGCCGTACGCGACCGAGCTCACCCGCGCGGTGACCGCGGTCGCGACCGGCTCGACCACCAACCACGCCCTGACCACCGAGGTCGAGACGCCGACCCGGGCCGCGGTCCTGCTCATCACGAGCGACCGCGGTCTGGCCGGCGGCTACTCCTCGAACGCCATCAAGCAGGCGGAGCGGCTCACCGAGCGGCTGCGTGCTGAGGGCAAGGACGTCGACGCGTACATCGTCGGCCGCAAGGGTGTCGCCTACTACGGCTTCCGTGAGCGCAAGGTCACGGACTCGTGGACCGGCTTCACCGACAGCCCGGCCTACGCGGACGCCAAGCGCGTCGCGGCGCCGCTGATCGAGGCCATCCAGCAGGACACGGCCGAGGGTGGCGTCGACGAGCTGCACATCGTCTACACGGAGTTCGTGTCGATGATGACGCAGAACGCGGTGGACGACCGGATGCTGCCGCTCAGCCTCGACAAGGCCGAGGAAGAGATCGGTGGGAAGGGCGAGATCCTTCCGCTGTTCGACTTCGAGCCGTCGGCGGAGGACGTCCTCGACGCCCTGCTGCCGCGCTACGTCGAGAGCCGTATCTACAACGCACTGCTGCAGTCGGCCGCTTCCGAGCACGCCGCCCGCCGCCGCGCGATGAAGTCGGCGACCGACAACGCCGGGGACCTCATCAAGAGCCTCTCCCGGCTTGCCAACGCGGCCCGCCAGGCCGAAATCACCCAGGAAATCAGCGAGATCGTCGGTGGCGCCAGCGCCATGGCCGACGCGACCGCGGGGAGTGACAAGTAATGACGACCTCTGTTGAGACGGCCGCCGCCACGGGCCGCGTCGCCCGGGTCATCGGCCCGGTCGTCGACGTGGAGTTCCCCGTCGACGCGATGCCCGACATCTACAACGCGCTGACGGTCCAGGTCGCCGACCCGGCCGAGGACGGCGCGCTCAAGACGCTGACCCTGGAAGTCGCCCAGCACCTGGGTGACGGCCTGGTCCGCACGATCTCGATGCAGCCCACCGACGGTCTGGTCCGCCAGGCCGCGGTGACCGACACGGGCACGGGCATCACCGTCCCCGTCGGTGACTTCACCAAGGGCAAGGTGTTCAACACCCTGGGCGAGGTGCTCAACTACCCCGAGGCGAACGCCGAGGTCACCGAGCGCTGGCCGATCCACCGCAAGGCGCCGAACTTCGACGAGCTCGAGTCGAAGACCGAGATGTTCGAGACCGGCGTCAAGGTCATCGACCTCCTCACCCCGTACGTCAAGGGTGGAAAGATCGGTCTGTTCGGTGGTGCCGGTGTCGGCAAGACCGTGCTGATCCAGGAGATGATCTACCGCGTCGCCAACAACCACGACGGTGTGTCGGTGTTCGCGGGCGTCGGTGAGCGTACCCGTGAGGGCAACGACCTCATCGAGGAGATGGGCGACTCGGGCGTCATCGACAAGACCGCCCTGGTCTTCGGTCAGATGGACGAGCCGCCGGGCACGCGTCTGCGCGTCGCGCTGGCCGGTCTGACGATGGCGGAGTACTTCCGTGACGTCCAGAAGCAGGACGTCCTCTTCTTCATCGACAACATCTTCCGGTACACCCAGGCGGGTTCCGAGGTGTCGACCCTGCTCGGCCGTATGCCCTCCGCGGTGGGTTACCAGCCGAACCTGGCCGACGAGATGGGTCTCCTCCAGGAGCGCATCACCTCGACCCGTGGTCACTCGATCACCTCGATGCAGGCGATCTACGTCCCCGCGGACGACCTGACCGACCCGGCCCCGGCCACCACCTTCGCCCACCTCGACGCGACGACGGTGCTCTCCCGTCCGATCTCCGAGAAGGGCATCTACCCGGCCGTGGACCCGCTGGACTCGACGTCCCGCATCCTCGACCCGCGGTACATCGCGGCGGACCACTACCAGGCCGCCATGCGTGTCAAGGGGATCCTGCAGAAGTACAAGGACCTCCAGGACATCATCGCGATCCTCGGTATCGACGAGCTGGGCGAGGAGGACAAGCTCGTTGTCCACCGTGCCCGCCGCGTCGAGCGCTTCCTGTCCCAGAACACGCACGTCGCCAAGCAGTTCACCGGCGTCGACGGTTCGGACGTCCCGCTCGACGAGTCGATCACCGCGTTCAACGCGATCTGCGACGGTGAGTACGACCACTTCCCCGAGCAGGCGTTCTTCATGTGCGGTGGCATCGAGGACCTGAAGGCCAACGCGAAGGAGCTCGGCGTCTCCTGACGCCGGCCCCGGATCAGTGACGGTGAGGGGGCGGGTGCGTCCCGCCCCCTCACCGCCGCCCACTAGACTTTGACCCAACACCCGGCAGCAACCGCCGGGTGGTGACCCGAGGAGCCCACCTTGGCTGCTGAGCTGCACGTCGAGCTCGTCGCCGCGGACCGCAGTGTCTGGTCCGGCGAGGCCACCCTGGTCGTCGCGCGCACCACGTCCGGCGACATCGGCGTCATGCCCGGTCACCAGCCGCTCCTCGGAGTGCTGGAGTCGGGCCCGGTGACGATCCGTACGAGCGAGGGCGGCACCGTCGTCGCCGCTGTGCACGGCGGGTTCATCTCGTTCGCGGACAACAAGCTCTCCATGCTCGCGGAGATCGCGGAGCTCGCGGACGAGATCGACGTCCAGCGTGCCGAGCGTGCGCTGGAGAGCGCCAAGTCGGCCGAGGACGGCGCCGCCGAGCGCCGCGCCGAGGTCCGGCTGCGTACGGTGTCGGTGCGCTAGCACCCCGCCGAAGAGTTTTGCCCTCAGCCGCGGTCACGGGTCTGGAATCTTCCGGACCCGGCCGCGGCTGAGGTCGATGCAGGCACAAGTGACCGGGGCGATCCCCCGGCCCCGAATGGAGCGAGGAGGTCGGTGTAGATGACCCTCGTTCTGCTTGTGGGCGGCCTGGTCGTCGCGCTGGTACTGGTGGGACTCTTCGTCTTCGGTCTGCGCCGGCGCTTGATCCAGCGTTCCGGCGGGACCTTCGACTGCAGTCTGCGCTGGGACGTGCCGGAGGGCGGCGATCCCAGCGGCAAGGGCTGGGTGTACGGAGTCGCACGGTACAGCGGTGACCGGATCGAGTGGTTCCGGGTCTTCTCCTACGCGCCTCGGCCGCGGCGGCTGCTGGAGCGGTCCGCGATCGAGGTCGTGGCGCGGCGCAAGCCGGCGGGGGAGGAGGAGCTCGCTCTCCTGTCCGACGCGATCGTTCTCGGCTGTACGCACCGGGGCGTGCGCCTGGAGCTGGCGATGAGCGAGGACGCCCTGACGGGCTTCCTGGCCTGGCTGGAGGCGGCGCCCCCGGGCCAGCGCGTCAACGTGGCGTAGCTGTTCCCCACCCCGCCCCTTCCCGAAAGTCCTCTGGCGGACGGCCGGCTGGTTCGTCTGCGGACCGTGCTGGGTTGCTCGCGCAGTTCCCCGCGCCCCTAGGCACCTAGGGGCGCGGGGAACGGTGACACCGGGAGACGGGGACGGGCCGTCCGCCCGGTGTCGTACCAGGAGTTACCTGAGGCCGCTGTCGATCGCCGAGATCAGCTCACCCCCGGCCGTGTCGCCGCTGAACTCCCAGAAGAACGCCCCCTTCAGGCCCTGGGACTTCACGTACGACATCTTCGAGACGATCGTCGACGGCGTGTCGTAGCTCCACCAGTTGGAGCCGCACCGGGCGTACGCCGTGCCCGCGATCGTGCCCGTCGCCGGGCAGCTGTTCTTGAGGACCTTGTAGTCCTCGATGCCCTGCTCGTACGTGCCGGGCGCCGGCCCCGTCGCGGTGCCGCCGGGGGCGTCCTGGGTGACGCCGGTCCAGCCGCGGCCGTAGAACCCGATCCCCAGGTTGAGCTTGCTCGCGGGGATCCCCTTGGCCCGGTACTTCTGGATCGCCGCGTCCGTGTTGAAGCCCGCGATCGGGATGCCGTTGTACGAGGTGAGCGGCGAGTGCGGGGCCGTCGGACCCTTCGCGTCCCAGGCGCCGAAGAAGTCGTACGTCATCACGTTGTACCAGTCGACGTACTGGGCGGCGCCCGCGTAGTCGGCCTGGTCCATCTTGCCGTTGGCGGAGCCGTCGGCCGTCACGGCCGCCGTCACCAGGTTGGCGGAGCCGAACTTGGCCCGCAGCGCGGACAGCAGGTTCTTCAGCGCCGCCTGCCCACTGGTGTCGCAGGAGAGCCCGCAGGCGTTGGGGTACTCCCAGTCGATGTCGATGCCGTCGAAGACGTCGGCCCAGCGCGGGTCCTCGACCAGGTTGTAGCAGGAGTTGGCGAACGCCGTCGGGTTGGCCGCGGCGGCGCCGAAGCCGCCCGACCAGGTCCAGCCGCCGAACGACCACAGCACCTTGATGTTCGGGTACTTCTTCTTCAGCTCGCGCAGCTGGTTGATGTTGCCCGCGACCGGCTGGTCCCAGGTGTCGGCGGTGCCGTCGACGCTGGAGGAGGCGTCGTACGTCTTCTGGTAGTCGGCGTAGGCGTCACCGATGGCGCACTGGCCGTTCGTGACGTTGCCGAAGGCGTAGTTGATGTGGGTGAGCTTCGCGGCCGAGCCCGAGGTGACGATGTTCTTGACGTGGTAGTTGCGCTGGTAGACGCCCCAGTCGGTGAAGTAGCCGAGCTTGACGGCGGAGCCCGGGTCCGGGTTGCCGCCACCGCCCGTGGTGGTGACGGTGACCGAGCCGGAGGAGGGGCCGGTCTGGTCGGCGGTGTCGCGCGCGGTCACGCTGTACGTGTAGGCCGTCCCGGCGGTCAGGCCCGTGTCGGTGTACGTCGTACCGGTCACCGTGGCGACCTTCGCGGAGCCGCGGTAGACGTCGTAGTTCTTGACGCCCTTGTCGTCGGTGGCGGCGGTCCAGGACAGGCCCACCGACGTGTTCGTGACGCCGCTCGCGGTGGGGGTGCCGGGCGCGGAGGGCGGGCTGTCGCCGGGCGGGGTGGTGGTGCCGTCGCAGGAGCCCCCGTTGAGCTTGCATCCCGAAGGGGCGCCGGAGCCGGCGCCGTTGAAGCCGAAGGTGACGCTGGCGCCGGGCGCGAGCGTGCCGTTGTACGACTTGTTCTTGGCGGTCCAGTGGTTGACGTCATGGGTGACATCCGCGTCCCAGAACGAGGTCACGGACGTACCCGAGGGGTAGTCCCACTCCACGGTCCAGGAGCTGAGCGCGGTGGTGCCGGTGTTCTTCACCGTCCACTGGGCGCCGAAGCCGGAGCCCCAGTCCTGGGTCTTGGTGTAGGTGGCGGTCGCCGAGGCGGCGGCCGCGGCGGGGGAGGCGCCGGCCAGGCCGACGAGTGCGGCCAGGGGAAGGGCCAGCGCCGTGAGGGTCGCGGCGGCTCGGGTTCTCAAGCGGGTGCGGATGCGCGTGGGAGTGCTCAAGGAAGCTCCTCGAGTGAGGTCCGACGGGTGTGGGGGTGGGACCCTGCTCCGCCCGGTGAGCACGCGGCGCAAGCGGCCACGCTCACACAGCAGTGCCGTGAGCGTAGAAAGGTCTGGACCAACCGTCAAGAGGTCCAGACCAACGGCCGGAAGGCGCCCTCAGATGCCCAACTCCTGCGCCAGTACGGCCGCTTGGACCCGGCTGCGCAGCTCCAGTTTGCCCAGCAGCCGACTGACATGCGTCTTCACCGTGGCCTCGGCCATCGCCAGCCGCTCCGCGATCTCGGCGTTCGAGAGCCCCTCGCCCAGACAGGACAGCACCTCGCTCTCCCGCCGGGTCAGCGTGTCCAGCGCGGCCGGCCGCCGGACGGCGGGCCGTGCCGCCGGGGCCGCGAACTCCGCGATCAGCCGCCGGGTCACGGCCGGGGCGATCATGCCCTCGCCGCGCGCCACCGTCCGTACCGCCTCGATCAGATCCCGGGCCTCGGTGTTCTTCAGCAGGAACCCCGCCGCCCCCGCCCGCAGCGCCCCGAACACGTACTCGTCGAGGTCGAACGTCGTCAGCACCAGCACGTCCGCCAGCCCCTCCGCGACCACCTGACGGGTCGCCGAGACACCGTCGAGCCGGGGCATCTGCACATCCATCAGCACCAGGTCCGGCCGGAGTTCACGGGCCAGACGCACCGCCTCCTCACCGTCCGCCGCCTCCCCGGCCACCTCGATGTCCGGGGCGCTGCCCAGGATCAGCACCAGACCGGCCCGTACCGACGACTGGTCCTCCGCGACCAGCACCCGGATCGTCATCCCTGCGACTCGCCTTCCCCAACGGGCAGTTCGGCCCGTACCCGCCAGATCTTGCGGCCGTCCGCCGACGGCTCGGGCCCCGACTCGAAGGTCCCGCCGAGCAGGGCGGCCCGCTCCCGCATCCCCACAAGCCCCGCCCCCGAGCCCGGCGCCCTCGGCCCCGGTCGCTCCCCGTCACCGTACGGGCTGGCCACCTCGACGGTCAGGGCCCGCCCGGTGTGCGCGAGGTGGACGGTGACCGCGCCGGGGGAGGCGTGCTTGAGGGCGTTGGTCAGCGACTCCTGGACGATCCGGTACGCCGCGAGCTCGACCGGGGCGGGCAGCGCGGCCCCGGCCGGGCGCTCGTCCTTCAGCGTGAAGCCGAGTCCGCTGGAGGCGCCGTTGGTACGCGCCTGGGCGACCAGCGCGTCCAGCCCGGCCAGCGTGGGCGCGGCGGCCGGTTCGGTGGCCGCGCCGCTGTCCCGCAGCAGCCCGATCAACCGGCGCATCTCCGCGAGCCCGTCCACGCTGTTGGTCCGGATGACCGTGAGCGCCCGGCGGGTGGTCGCCGGGTCGTCCAGCGAGAGCGCCGCGGTGGAGTGGATCGCGATCGCCGAGAGGTGGTTGGCGACCATGTCGTGCATCTCGCGGGCCATCCGGGCGCGCTCGGCCACCACCGCCTGGGTGCGGTCGATCTCGGCGAGCAGCGCGGTCTGCTCGGCGCGCAGGGTGGCCGCCTCGGCGGCGTCGCGGTGGTTGCGCACCAGCGCGCCGGTGGTGGCGGGCGCGAACGAGACGATGCCGGTGAGCAGACCGATCAGCAGGGCCTCGGGCTTGTGCAGCCACGCCAGGAAGCCGATGGCCACCGCGACCGAGAGCAGCCCGGTGGTGACGGGGATGCGGCGGGCGGCGGCCGGGGTGCCGTACAGGACGGCCGCGTAGACCAGATCCGTGAACATCAGCACCGTCACCACGCTGCCGAGCGTGAACTGGTCCGCGATGATCGCGAAGGTGCCGGTGACCAGGGCGAACCGGGGGGCGGTCCGGCGTACGAGTTCGAGGGCGGCCGTCACGGCCAGCGGCAGCAGCACCCACGCGCCGCCGAACGGGCGCCCGCCCTGGGTGTGCAGCCCGAGCGCCCAGCCCGCCAGACCGGTCAGCAGGCCGACGACGGCGATGATCACGTCGTGCCGGTGCGGGCGGCGGCGGAAGAGGTTCACGTTCCCATGAAACACGGGGCCGGGGACGGGGGCCTCCACGCACGGGGCGATCCGGCACTACATCGAAGGGTGCAGTGCCGTTTCCTCACTGCCGACGACGAGCGGGCCCGATCGCGGGCCGACGCTGGAAGGGAGTCCGGGGAAACGGGGAACCGGGGAAACGGGGAACACCGTGATCGTCACACTGATCGTCGTCTGCGAGGTCGGCTTCTGGGTGCTGCTGGCCGGCGGCCTGGCCCTGCGCTACCTCGCGAAGATGCCGAGGGCGTCGGTGGCGGTGCTGCTGTGCGAGCCGCTGCTGGAACTGCTGCTCCTGGTGGTCACCGTGGTCGACCTCAAGAACGGGGCCGACCCGGACTGGAAGCACGGTCTCGCCGCCGTCTACATCGGCTTCTCGGTCGCCATGGGCCACTCCCTGGTGAAGTGGGCCGACGCCCGGTTCGCCCACCGCTTCGCGGGCGGCCCGCCCCCCGCCAAGGCGCCGGCGGGCGGCACGGCCCGCACGCTCCACGAGTGGAAGACCGCGGGGCGCTGGACGCTCGCCGCCGCCCTCGCGATCGGGCTGCTCCAGGGCGGGATCTGGTACGTCGGCGGCGACGGGAACGTGGACTCGCTGCGGATGTGGCAGCAGCGGATGCTGTGGCTGATCGGCATCAACCTGATCATCGCGCTGAGCTACACGCTGTTCCCGAAGAAGGCCGAGGCGGTCCGCCCGCGCCGCTGAGCGCCGTCCTACCGCTCGCCGCCGGGGACCCACAGCACGTCCCCGGTCGCCACGTTCGCCGTCCTCGCGAGGATGAACAGCAGGTCGGAGAGGCGGTTGAGATACGTGGCGGTCAGCGGGTTCATCGTCTCGCCGTGCACCTCGAAGGCCGCCCAGGTCGAGCGCTCGGCGCGGCGCACCACCGTGCACGCCTGGTGCAGCAGGGCCGCGCCCGGGGTGCCGCCCGGCAGGATGAAGCTGCGCAGCTTCTCCAGCCGCTCGTTGAACCGGTCGCAGTCCGCCTCAAGCCGGTCCACGTAGAACTGCTCGACCCGCAGCGGGGGGTACTTCGGGTCCTCGACCACCGGTGTCGACAGGTCCGCGCCCACGTCGAACAGGTCGTTCTGCACCCGGGTGAGGACCCCCACGACCTCCTCGTCGAGGCCGCCCAGCGCGATCGCCGTGCCGATCACCGCGTTCGCTTCGTTGGCGTCCGCGTACGCCGAGATCCGCAGATCCGTCTTGGGCGTACGGCTCATGTCGCCCAGGGCCGTGGTGCCCTTGTCGCCGGTGCGGGTGTAGATGCGCGTCAGATTGACCATGGGGTCAGCCTAGTTACGCGGGGGCCGTCCGCCACGCTTCTGTGCCGACCGTCACGGCCCGCCTCGCGGTACGGACATTCCCCGCCCAAGTACGCGGTACGGGACGAGCGATGGGGTCCGTACGGGCCCCCGATGAGACGCCGCTCACCCGTCTTGGTGTGATGTCCGTCATCTGAGACGTGACGCGCATCTCTTAGGGCTCCCAAGACGCCTCACGGCCGATAGCCTCCGCCGGAGAGCCGTATCAGTAAGCCGTCAAAGGGGTGTGAAGTGGCCAGGAAGCTCGCCGTCATCGGGGCCGGACTCATGGGTTCGGGCATCGCGCAGGTCTCGGCCCAGGCGGGCTGGGACGTCGTCCTGCGCGATGTGACCGACGAGGCGCTGGCCCGTGGCACCGACGGCATCAAGGCCTCGTACGACAAGTTCGTGAGCAAGGGCAAGCTGGCCGCCGAGGACGCGCAGGCCGCGCTCGCCCGTATCACCACCACCACCGACCTGGACGCCGCCGCCGACGCCGACGTCGTCGTCGAGGCCGTCTTCGAGAAGCTGGAGGTCAAGCACGACATCTTCCGCGCGCTCGACAAGATCGTGCGCCCGGACGCCGTGCTCGCCTCCAACACCTCCGCCATCCCGATCACCAAGATCGCGGCGGCCACCGAGAACCCCGAGCGGGTCGTCGGTGTGCACTTCTTCTCGCCGGTGCCGATGATGCAGCTCTGCGAGCTGGTGCGCGGCTACAAGACGAGCGACGAAACCCTGGCCACCGCCCGGGAGTTCGCCGAGTCCGTCGGCAAGACCTGCATCGTCGTCAACCGCGACGTCGCCGGGTTCGTGACCACCCGCCTCATCTCCGCGCTCGTCGTCGAGGCGGCGAAGCTGTACGAGTCGGGCGTGGCCACCGCCGAGGACATCGACCTCGCGTGCAAGCTGGGCTTCGGCCACGCGATGGGCCCGCTGGCCACCGCCGACCTCACCGGCGTGGACATCCTGCTCCACGCCACCAGCAACATCTACACCGAGTCCCAGGACGAGAAGTTCGCGCCGCCGGAGCTGATGCGCCGGATGGTTGACGCGGGTGACATCGGCCGCAAGAGCGGGCAGGGCTTCTACAAGCACTGACTGACACACCCTCACCTCCCCTCGCCCCGGAATCACTCCATGGGGTGAATTAGGTATCGGTTCGCTTACAGACGGCAACTTCCCTGCGGTCTGTGCAGTCAGTTGGTGCAGTAAGAGACGACAGGCAGACAGGCATACGGAGCACTCCGGGGAGTTCATATGCACATCAGGGGCGACCACGTCGAGCTGGTCGTCGGGGGCCGCCTCGACGTCCGCAGCGCGGCGGACGCCCGTACGGTCCTGCACTCGGCCGTCGACGACGGAGCCGGCGACCTGGTGCTCGACCTGACCGAGCTGGACTCCTGGGACGCCACCGGCCTCGGCGTGATCATGGGCGCCCACCGGCGGGCCGGCCGCTGCGGCCGGCGGCTGGTGCTGCGGGGCGTGCCGCCCCAGATGCAGCGCCTGCTGGTGGCGACCCGGCTGCACCGCATCCTCGCCATCGAGGGCGGCATCGCGGCGGAGGCACTGCCGCGCGTGTGAACGCAGGCTGCGCCACCGTCGTACGAGTCTCGCCGCGGCCTGGTGGGCACGGCTTGTGCGGCACTTGTGCAGAAGATGTGGAAGCCGGTCCTCCGCACGCAATCCTCACCGGACTGTGACGCTCTGGGCGGGGTGGCACCCCGCCCGTTCGGCGATACTGGGCGAAGGTTTAGGGTGCGGTCTCCCGCCGGTCGACATCCCTGCGGCGGGTACCGGACCAGAGCGACAGCGCAGTGCGTAGCGGCCGGGTGGGGCAAGGTTGACGCAGGCGCATCTGGGGGGCTTTCACCATGAACCCGATGGACACCCGGGGACCGGACGAGTTCGACGACGAGCAGGGCGGACCGGGCACGGGTACGGCCGCGCCGCGCAAGGACCGCGACGCCGTCACCCCCGAGCTCGGCGCCCGCGCCGCCTCACTCGCCCGCACCGTCCAACTGGTCTCGGGCGACTTCCTGCTCACCGTCAACCCGGTCGACGGCAGCGAGATCGAGCCCTGCCCGCCCGGTGAGATACCCGGCCGCCCCGAACGCCGCTCCACCGCCGAACGCATCGAGCGCGAACGCTCGCTCAAGCCGCCGGTGCCCGCCGGGCCCGCGGCGCCGGCGCCCGCCCTGCTGGAGCGCGGCGAGGAGCGCGAGCGCCTGGTGCGGCTGCTCGGCCGGGGCCGCTCCGTACGGCTGACCGGCCCCGCGGGCTCCGGGCGCACGGTCCTGCTCGACGCGGTGGCCGCCGACTGCGACCGGCTCGCCCCCGACGGCGTCATCCGCCTCAGCGGCCACCGCCGCACCCCCCAGGAACTGCTGCACGAGCTGTACGCGACGGTCTACCGCGCCCCGCTGTACCGGCCCGACCGGGCCGGGCTGCACGACCAGGTGCGCGAGATCGGGGCGATCGTCGTCATCGACGACCTGGAGTTCGGCGGCGCGGCCGTCGAGGAGCTGCTCGCCGCGGCCCCCGAGTGCGCCTTCCTGCTCGCCGCGACGCCCGAGGTCGCGGCGCCGCCCGCCGAGTCGCACCTCGAAGAGGTCTTCCTGACCGGCCTGGGCCGCAGCGCCTCGCTGGAGCTCCTGGAGCACGCCGTGGACCGGCCGCTCAGCGACGAGGAGGCCAACTGGGCGGGCGACCTCTGGTTCGAGTCGGAGGGGCTGCCGCTGCGGTTCGTGCAGGCGGGCGCGCTGCTGCGGCAGCGCGACGGGCTGCGCGGCGCGGGCGTGCCGCTGGACGAGTTCGGGCTGCCGGTGGAGGAGCCCGGCGAGCTCTCCGTCTTCTCGGCCGAGGGCCGCGAGGTGCCGCTGCCGTCGCTCGGCGAGGGCGCCGCCCCCGCCGCGCCGCTCGCGGCCCGGCTCGGCCAGGCCGCCCGGGAGACCCTGCGGTTCGCCGTCGCGCTCGGCGGCGAGGTGCCGCACCAGGCGCATCTGCCCGCGCTCGTCGGCGACACCCACGCGGACGCCGCACTCGGCGAACTGCTCGGCTGCGGGCTGCTCTCCCCGGTCGGTACGCGCTACCGGCTCGCGGCGGGCGTGCTCACCCAGCTGGAGGCGGCCGGATACGGCGAAGCCGCGGGGGAGCGGGCGCACACCGCCGCCCAGCACTACGCCTGGTGGACCGGGCACCCCTCGGTCACGCCCGACCGGGCGGCGGCCGAGGCGGACGCGGTGCTGGCGGCGCTGGGCGCGCTGGTGCCCGGCGGCGAGGCCGCGCACCCCGCCACCGCCGTGAAGCTCGCCCGCAGCGCGGCGCCCGCGTTCGCGGCGGGGCTGCACTGGGGGGCGTGGGAGCGGGCCCTGCGGATCGGCTCGGCCGCGGCGCGGCTCACCGGTGAGGTGGCCGAGGAGGCGTACTTCCACCACGAGCTCGGTGTCCTCGCGCTCTGCGCCGGGAACGTCGACCGGGCCCGTGCCGAGCTGGAGGCGTCCATCGGGCTCAAGGGCGCGCTGTCCGACAAGCGGGGCACGGTCGCGGGGCGCCGCGCGCTGGCCCTGGTGGAGGACCGCTCGGGCGGCCCGGTGGTCTCCGGCGGGCGCACCCCGTCCGGCGACGAGGTCCCCGCGGCCCGCTACGAGGAGTCCCAGTCGCCCCCGGCCGGCATCCCGGCGGCCCCCGAGACGATGCCCACGGTGCTGATCCCGTCCACGCCGCCCCCCACCAAGCGCACGCTCTTCACGGGCACGCGCCGCAATCTGGTGGCGGCGGGCGCGGGGGCGGTACTGGCGGCGGTGCTGGGAACGGTGGTCACGCTGGGCGCGACGTCCGGCTCCGACGCGCCCGGCGACAAGGTCGAGCAGCGGCCGCAGTCGGCGAACGAGGGCGGCGAGGATCCGGGGCTGCCGGCCGACGCGCCGACGTCGCCGTCGGCGACGCACCGGGGCGGGGCCGGGGATGGAGGTGGAGGCGGGGGGACGACGCCGCCGTCCCGGGCGACGACGCCGGGCTCGACGTCCCCGACGTCGCCGTCCTCGGTGCCCTCGTCGTCGCTGACGACACCCCCCGGCAAGCCGTCGACTCCGTCCAGCAAGCCGCCGAAGCCGAGTGGGAAGCCGTCTACGAGTACGGGCGGGTCGTCGACGGTGGGTGGTTCTACGGGGTCGGGTGGTTCGTCGACGAGTGGCGGCTCCACCACGGGTGGGAGCACGTCCTCGACGGGTGGGTCGACCACGGGTGGGCCGACGGGCGGCAGCACTACTGGTTCGACGGGGTCGACCGGTTCGACGACGGGTGGGCCGACCGGTGGGACGGATACCGGCGGGTCGACCACGACGGGTGGGACGGGTACGGGCGGGACGTCCACAGGGGGAAGCACGACGGGGGAGACGACGACTGGTGGGACGGCGGCGTCCGGGGGTACGTCCCCGAGTGCGTCGGTGTCGCCTACGGCGTAGCCCCCACCCCGCCCCTTCCCGAAAGCCCTCGGGCGGGCGGCCGGGCCGGGACTTCGCCCCCGGACCTCGTGCTTTGGCTGCGGACCGTGCTGGGTTGCTCGCGCAGTTCCCCGCGCCCCTAGGCAGTTAGGGGCGCGGGGAACTGCGCGAGGAGCGGCCACCGGCCCGCGGACGAAAACGGGG
>NZ_BAAACA010000005.1:59269-224439 GCF_039521265.1 Streptomyces crystallinus
GCGCGACCAGCCACATACGGTCCGCGGACAAGGCACGGGGGTGCAGGGGCCCAGCCCCCGGGAAACACACCTCCGCCCCCTCCCATCCCCCGGAGGGTTTAGGGAAGGGGCGGGGTGGGGGAACCGGACCCGGGGGTCAGAACAGGCGGAGTTTGTCGTCCTCGATGCCGCGGAGCGCGTCGTAGTCCAGGACCACGCACCCGATCTCCCGGTCCGTCGCCAGCACCCGCGCCTGCGGCTTGATCTCCTGCGCCGCGAACACCCCGCGCACGGGGGCCAGGTGCGGATCCCGGTTCAGCAGGTCCAGGTACCGGGTGAGCTGCTCGACCCCGTCGATCTCACCGCGCCGCTTGATCTCGACCGCCACCGTCCCGCCGGACGCGTCCCGGCACAGGATGTCCACGGGACCGATGGCCGTCGGGTACTCGCGGCGGATCAGGGTGTACCCCTCGCCCAGCGTCTCGATCCGGTCCGCGAGCAGCTCCTGGAGGTGCGCTTCCACGCCGTCCTTGATGAGGCCCGGGTCGACGCCCAGCTCGTGGGAGGAGTCGTGGAGGATCTCCTCCATCGTGATGATGAGCTTCTCGCCCGCCTTGTTGACCACGGTCCAGACGCCCGCGTCGTCCCCCGTGCCCTCCTTGAGGGTGCAGGGCGGAGACATCCAGTTGAGGGGCTTGTACGCCCGGTCGTCCGCGTGAATGGAGACGCTGTTGTCCGCCTTCACCAGGATCAGCCGGGTGGCGGAGGGCAGATGGGCGGTGAGGCGGCCCGCGTAGTCGACGGAGCAGCGGGCGATGACGAGACGCATGGTCGGCAACGCTACTCGAATCCCCCCGCCGAACGCGATTCGTCCGGCAAAGCACTGTTCGTTATTGGCCGGTTACGTGCCAAGTAGCTGTCGCAGCCACCATGCCGCGCCTACCGTGTAAGCGGGAGGTTGTCGGTCAGGCACGCTGCGTGGCCGACTTCCTGCCTTTCCCTGGCCGTAAGACCCCTTCCCCGGGGTCGCGAGAGGAGAAACCATGTCGCTCGACGTCTCACCGGCCCTACTCGAACAGGCCGAGCGAGGCGAGGTCGACGAAGCCGATTTCGTCGACTGCGTCCGGACCTCCCTGCCGTACGCATGGGAGATGATCAGTTCTCTGGTGGCCCAGCTGAAGGTGGACGGTGGAGAGTTCGCCGACAACCAGACGCCTCCGCCGGACGAGCAGGCGCGCGGCCAGCTTCTTCGTGCGCTCGCGAGTGACGCCATACGCGGTGCGCTGCAGCGGCACTTCGGTGTCCGCCTGGCGTTCCAGAACTGCCACCGCGTAGCGGTGTTCCCCCTGGACCCGTCGGCCGACGAGCGGCTCGCCCGCTTCACCTCGGTCCGGGGACAACTGCTCAACCAGTCGCCGGAACTGCGGGACTGCTGAGGTCTTGCCGCCGCTCCGCATCGCGGGAGGTGCAACTGATGCGGAGCGGGGGCGTGGTGCGGGGCCCCGAGACCCCGCGCCCCCCACGGGCGCCGTCCCCCTCGGGCCCCTCACCCCAGCAGCGGCAGCACTTCCGTCCCCAGCCGCCGGACGTTCTCCTCCGTCGCGGCCAGGTCTCCCGATCCCTCCACCAGGAAGGCGAAGCGCGTGATGCCCGTCTTCTGTGCGGTCGCCGCGATACGGTCGGCGGCCAGGCGCGGGGTGCCGACCGGGTGGATGCGGCACAGCAGTTCCGTGTACATCACCGGGTCGCGCATGGCCCGGTGGCGGCCGTCGACCGTCACATGCGCGTCGAGCCCCTGCTTCAGCCAGCCGGGCATCGCCTTCAGCAGCGTCTCGGCGGCCTGGGCGCCGTCGTCCTCGATCTGCGCCACCCCGGCCGAGACGTGCGGCGCGGCCGCCACCGCCTCGGGCGCGACGCCGGACGCCAGCGCGTGGGAGCGCCACAGCGCGACCATCTCCGCCTTCTCCTCGTCACCGCAGTGCATCCCGAGCAGCATCGGCAGCCCGCGCTCGGCCGCCAGCCGCACGCTCTTGGGCGAGGTGCACGCCACGATGACCTCGGGGCCCGCCGGGCCGTCCGAGAGCAGCTCCTGGGGCCTGGGCACCACCGGGACCTCCCGGAAGGCGAAACGTTCGCCCACAGAGGTCACCCGGGGTTCGGTCAGCCAGCGCAGCAGCAGGTCGAGCGACTCCGGGAAGCCCTCCTCGTACGCCCGAAGACCCGCGCCGAAGACCTCCAGGTCGACCCAGGGGCCGCCGCGGCCCACTCCCAGCGAGAACCGGCCGCCGGATGTCAGGTGCAGCAGCGCCGCCTGTTCGCCCAGCGCCACCGGGTGCGCGCTCGGCAGCACGCTGACCGCCGTCCCGACGCGGATCCGGCGGGTGCGCCCCAGCAGCAGCGCCGCCAGGGTCACGGCCGACGGACACACCCCGTACGGAACGAAGTGGTGTTCGGCCAGCCACACCGAGTCCAGGCCCGCCTCCTCGGCCACCTCGGCGGACCGCACCGCCCGGTGCAGCGCCTCCCCCTGGCCCTGGCCCGGGAATTGGGCCGCCAGTACAAAAGTTCCGACACGCATCGCCTTCATGCCTCCTCGCGGCCGACGCGGCTCCCCCTCTTACCGGCAACAACGTCTGACAAGTGCCAAGGGCACGGCCCGGCGCGAACTTCTTGCGATAGTCCGGTAAGTGTCCCCCGTACGAGTTACCGTGCCACCCCTGTGCGGGCTCGGGTACCCGGGGCAAGTACCTCTACGCTGGAGAGGTCAGTCCGCCCGGCCCCGTGAGGTGTTTCCGTGTCCCCGCGCCGCAACCGCCCCAAGGGCGGCGACCAGCCGACCGAACCGACCGGCGGGGCGGGGGACCGCTTCGGCCTCCAGCGCTCCGAGACGTACCAGGGTGAGGAGTGGTCCGTCCGGCACGTGAGCGGCGCGAGCGCGCAGGGCAAGCGCTACCGCTGCCCGGGCTGCGACCAGGAGATCCCCTCCGGCGTGCCGCACGTGGTGGCCTGGCCGGAGTACGGCGGCGTGGACGACCGCCGGCACTGGCACAAGGCCTGCTGGAACGCGAAGGACCGCCGCACCAGCAGGGTGCAGCGGTCCAGGAACGCGCCCAGGTACTAGGTACTGCCGCCGGTTCACACGTCCCGGCTGTTCAGCACCGCGAACGCGCCGCCGAGCGCGGCGGCCGTCACGGCTCCGAGGATCAACAGCGGGCTCCAGCCGGTCGGGCCGGAGTCGCTCACCGACGAGCCGTAGAACACGGCCAGTTGGCTCGGGATCGAATACTCGAACAGGGCGTCGCGCACCGACTCCAGCGACGGGGCGAACATGAACAGCCCCAGCACCAGCGGCAGCAGCACCACGCCGATCATGACGGTGATCGCGCCGGCCGAGTGCCGCACCAGCGCGCCGACCGCGAGCGAGAGCAGGCCGAGCGTCGAGACGAACAGGCTCACCCCGACGGTGGCCTTGAACAGCTCGGAGCCGGTCGGCTGCTCGGCCGCGTCCACCATTCCCATCTGGAGCATCGCCACCAGGCCGGTGCACAGCGCCAGGATGACGAAGGACAGCAGGAAGAAGACGACCGCCTTGGCGGCGAGGATCCGGGCCCGGCTGGGGCACGCGGTCAGCGTCGTGCGGATCATGCCGGTGCCGTACTCGGAGGCGATGGTCAGCACGCCGAGCGTGATCACACAGATCGAGCCGAGCAGCACACCGTAGAAGCCGAGGGCGAGCAGCGGGGTGTCGCCCATGTTCGAGTCGGAGGCGTTGACCGCGACCGCCGCGAGCATGCCGATGCCGAGCACGAGCACGATCAGTACGCCCAGCGTCCACATCGTGGAGCGCACCGAGCGGATCTTCGTCCACTCGGAGGCGAGCGCGTCACCGAAGGAGGCGGGCCGCACCGGGATCGGCGAGGTGTACGTCCCCAGGGGCGCACCCGGTGCCTGCTGCTGGTAGGGGGTGGTCATCGGGCGTCCTCGGGCTTGGTCAGGGAGGGGGCGGTCGCGGGGGCGGCCGGAGCGGGCTGCTGCGGGGGCGAGGCGGGCGCCTGCGGCACGGGTGCCTGCGCCGGGGCCGCCGGGGCCTGCGGCGCCTGCGCGGGGGCGTGCGGGGCCGGGGCCGCGTACGGGTTCTGTCCGGGCGGCGGCGGGGCGTACCAGCCCTGCGTCGGCACCTCCGGGATCACCGGCGGCGGCTGGTGGCCGGGCGGCAGGGGCTGCATCAGACCGGCCTTCTGGTCGGCCGTGGAGCGGTAGTCCACCGCGCCCTGCGTCATCCGCATGTACGCCTCCTCCAGCGAGGCCTGGTGCGGCGAGAGCTCCCACAGGCGTACGTCGGCGTCGTGCGCGAGGTCGCTGATGCGCGGCAGCGCGAGGCCGGTCACCCGCAGGGCGCCGTCCGGCTCCGGCAGGACCTGGCCGCCCGCCTCGGTCAGCGCGGCGGTCAGCTTCTCCCGGCCGGTGGGCTCGGGGGTGCGGACGCGCGCGAAGTCGGCGGAGTTGTGCGAGATGAAGTCCTTGACGCTCATGTCGGCGAGCAGCTGGCCGCGGCCGATCACGATGAGGTGGTCGGCGGTCAGCGCCATCTCGCTCATCAGGTGCGAGGAGACGAAGACGGTACGGCCCTCGCCGGCGAGCTGCTTCATGAGGTTGCGCACCCACAGGATGCCCTCGGGGTCGAGGCCGTTGACCGGCTCGTCGAAGAGCAGCACCTGCGGGTCGCCGAGCAGGGCGGCGGCGATGCCGAGCCGCTGGCCCATGCCGAGCGAGAACCCCTTGGAGCGCTTGCCGGCCACCTCCTGGAGGCCGACGACCCCGAGCACCTCGTCGACCCGGCGGGCCGGGATGCCGGAGAGCTGGGCGAGCGAGAGCAGGTGGTTGCGGGCGCTGCGGCCGCCGTGCACGGCCTTGGCGTCGAGCAGCGCGCCGACCTGGCGGGGCGCGTTGGGGAGCGTACGGAAGGGGTGGCCGCCGATGGTGACATGGCCGGAAGTGGGCTGGTCCAGGCCGAGGATCATGCGCATGGTCGTCGACTTGCCGGAGCCGTTGGGCCCCAGGAAGCCGGTGACGGCGCCCGGCCTCACCTGGAAGGAAAGGTTGTACACGGCTGTCTTGGCGCCGTAGCGCTTCGTCAGGCCGACTGCCTCGATCATTCTCCAGCCCCATCGACGGTGTGGGTCGTCGGGGCGGTGGCCGATCGCCAGGGTGCCCCCGTATGAGTGAGGAGCTTATCCAGGACTTTACGGTTCCGCCGAAGCGAGGAGAGTTGGGTTACGTTGCTGTTTGTCCGTTACGTTCCTGACTTTGCGCAGGTCGGCGGGGTGAGGGCGCTCAGGCGTCGCGGCTCTTGAGGACGAGGTAGCCGCCCGCCAGCGCCGCCACCACCCACAGCGCCATGATCCCGAGCCCGGCCCACGGCCCGTACGGCGGCGGATCGCTGTTCATCGCGCCCGGCACCACCTGCATGATCTTGGAGCCCGCCTGGTCGGGGAAGTAGCGGGCCACCTTCTTGGCGCCCGGCACCGCCGACAGGATCTGCGAGATCAGGAAGAAGAACGGCATCAGGATGCCGAGCGAGAGCATGGAGCTGCGCAGCATCGTGGCCACGCCCATGGAGAAGAGCGCGATGAGCGCCATGTAGAGGCCCGCCCCGAAGACCGCCCGCAGCACGTTGGGCTCGCCGATGGTGGTGCGGTGCGGGCCCAGCAGCGCCTGGCCGAGGAAGAAGGAGAGGAAGCTGGTCGCCATGCCCACGACCAGCGCGAGCGCGGTCGCGACCGCCAGCTTGGCGAAGAGGAAGGTGGCCCGCTGCGGCACCGCGGCCAGCGAGGTGCGGATCATGCCCGAGCTGTACTCGGTGCCGACCACCAGGACGCCGAAGACCACCATCGCCAGCTGGCCGAGCACCATCCCGGAGAAGCTGATGAAGGTCGGGTCGAAGGTGAGCCGCTCGGCCGGCTTGAGGTCGTCGAACTGCGACTTCATCAGCGCGCACAGGGCCGCGCCCACCGCGACCGTGACCACGAAGGCGCTGATGAGCGTCCAGGAGGTGGAGGAGACCGTACGGATCTTGGTCCACTCGGACCGGAGGACGGCGGGTACCGAGGCCATGGCTCAGACCCCCTCGTCCTGGCCCGGGGCGCCGCCCGTGGCCCTGGCCCGGTAGCTCGCGCCCCAGTCCGGCGCGGGGGCCTCGGGCGGCCCGTGCGGGGTGTCGGAGTGGGCGTGGTACTCCACCGAACCCGCCGTCATCTGCATGAACGCCTCCTCCAGCGAGGCCTGCTGGCCGGAGAGCTCGTGCAGCACGATCTGGTGCTGCGCGGCCAGCTCGCCGAGCCGCTCGATCCGGCCGTTGTCGACTTCGAGGGCGCCGTCGGCGGTCTGGGTGACCGGAACCCCGGCCTGCGCCAGCACGTCGAGCAGGTGTTCCCATTGGGGTGAGCGCAGCCGTACGAAACTTCGGGAATTCTGCCGAATGAAATCCGCCATCGATGTATCGGCGAGCAGTCGGCCCTGGCCGATGACGATCAAATGATCCGCCGTCAGCGCCATTTCGCTCATCAGATGAGACGAGACGAAGATCGTTCTGCCCTCGGCCGCGAGGGCTTTCATGAGATTGCGGATCCAGTGAATTCCCTCGGGGTCCAGACCATTGACGGGTTCGTCGAACATCAGGATCTCGGGGTCGCCGAGCAGCGCGGAGGCGATTCCCAGCCGCTGGCCCATCCCGAGGGAGAACCCCTTCGACTTCTTCTTCGCCACGGCCGTCAGACCGACGGTGTCCAGGACCTCCGCGACCCGGCGCTCGGGGATCCGGTTCGACTGCGCCAGGCAGAGCAGGTTGTTGTACGCGCTGCGGCCGCCGTGCATCGACTTGGCGTCGAGCAGCGCGCCGATGTACTTCAGCGGCTCGTCGAGGTCGCGGTAGTGCCGGCCGTCGATGCGCACGGTGCCGCTGGTCGGGTTGTCGAGGTCGAGCATCATCCGCATGGTGGTGGACTTGCCGGCGCCGTTGGGGCCCAGGAACCCGGTCACCACACCCGGTCTGACCTGGAACGACAGGTCGTCGACCGCGGTCTTGGAACCGAAGCGCTTGGTGAGACCGGCTAGCTCGATCATGCCGCCACGCTAAGGGCCGACAAAGCCCCCCGCCACCGGAGTGGCGAGGGGCTCTCGGCGTCAGGAACGCAGCCTACGGGGGAGAGGCTGCGGCACCGACGACTAGCGGGACTGCTGCGCCGGGACGCCGCGCGAGACGGGCTCGTCGTCGACCGGGGAGCCGGCCGCCGCGACCGCCGCGCCCGTCAGGGTCGCCAGCATCTCGCGGACGTTGGTCAGCTGCGCGTTGATCGAGTCGCGGCGGTTGGTGAGCGCCGCCAGCTCGCGCTCGGATTCCGAACGGATGCGGTCGGCCTTGGCGTTGGCGTCCGCCACGATGTCCTCGGCCTGGCGCTGGGCCGTCTCGACCGTCTGACGGGCCCGGCGCTCCGCGTCCGTACGCAGCTTCTCGGCCTCCAGGCGGAGCTGCTCGGCGCGGTGCTCGATCTCGGCGAGACGCTTCTCCGCCTTCGCCTGACGCGAGGCCAGATCGCGCTCGGACTGCTCGCGGCGCTTGGCGAGGTTCGTCTCGAAGTCGGCCGCCGCCTGCGCGGCCTTGGCGCGGGTCTCCTCGAAGAGGGCGTCCGCCTCCTCGCGCTTGGACTGCGCGTCCTTCTGCGCCTCGGAACGCAGCGTGGAGGCGTCACCCTTCGCCTTCTCGACGATCCGGACGCCCTCGTCCTCCGCCTTGGCCTTGCGCTCGGCGGCGAACGACTCGGCGTCGTTGCGCACCTGCTGGGCCGCCGACTCGGCGAGCTCACGGTGCTGTTCGGCGGCCCGGCGGGCCTCCTCGCGCAGGTCCTTCGCCTCTTCCTCGGCGAGACGCAGGATCTTCTCGACCCGCGCGCCGAGGCCCGCGTACGACGGCTCCGCGTCGTTCACCTGGGCCTGGGCGTTCTGCGTTTCGAGGTGCAGTTCCTCGATGCGCTTTTCCAGAGAAGTGATCCGTGCCAGAGCGCTGTCACGGTCGGCGACGAGCTTGGTAATGCGGTCGTCCACCTGACCGCGGTCGTAACCACGCCGCACGAGCTCGAAGCCGAAGGGGGAGGAAGTGTCGCTCATGGGGTTCCTGTCGAATGAGACCGGTGAGGTGATAGGGGAATCCTAGGGGCCCAGGCGGCGTGTCATCGAGCGTATGCCCGTTTGATCTGGAGAATGTCCAGCCTTTTGAGTGGCTACCCCTCCGAGGACTTGCCACTCGAACGTGTTCCTCCGGCGGCGGCTCCCGCCTTGGCCGCCTCCTTGCCGCCAGTGGACGGGGCCTCCAAAGACCCCAACGCCTCAAGGACGTCCTGGACACGGGAGATCTCCGCATTGATGTCCGCACGGCGCCTGACCAGCACATCCAGCTCGCGCTTGCCCTCGTCGACCGTGCGCCGGGCCTCCGCCGCCGCGTCGTCGCGCAGCTTGGTCGCCTCGCGGATCAGCTCGGCCTTCTTGGTCTCGGCCTCCTTGAGCAGCGCCTCGGCCTTCTTCACCGCCGCGATCCGCACCTTGCTCGCCTCGGAGTTGGCGTCCGACAGCAGCTCCTTCGCCTTCGCCTCGGCCTCCTCCGTCTGCTCGGTGGCGGCCTTGACCAGCTTGTCGACGCGCTCGCCCGCCGTCTTCATCTGCTCGGCGCTCTCCCGCCGGGCCCGCTCGTGCAGTTCCTCGATCTCCGCCTCGGTCCGCGCGCGCACCTCCTCGGTGCGCTCCCTTATGGCCGTCGCGTCCGCGCGCGCCCCGGCGAGCAGCTCGTCCGCGTCCGTACGGGACTTCTCCACCAGGGAGTTGCCCTCCACGGTCGCCTCGGCGACGATCCGCTCCGCCTCCTTGCGGGCAGCGCCCACCATCGTGTCGGCCTGCTCCTCGGCCAGCGTGGCCGCGAGCAGCGCCTCCTCCTGCGCCTTGGCCATGAGCTGGTCCGCCTGCTCGGCCGCGTCCGCCCGGCGCTTGGCCGCGGCCGTACGGGCCTCGTCCAGCAGCCGGTCGGCCTCCTCGCGGGCCTCGCTACGGATCTTCTCCGCCGCCTCCTCGGTCCGGGCGCGGCTCTTCTCGGCCTCCGCGCGGATCCGCTCGGCGGCCTGCTGGGCCGAGCCGACGGTCTCGGCGGCCTCGGCACGCAGCCGCTCCGCCTCCCCGTTCGCCTCGGTGAGCACCCGCTCGGCCTCGCTGCTCGCCTCCGCGACGAGCTGGTCGGCCTGGGCGGCCGCGTCCGCGCGCCGCTTGTCGGCGGCCTTGCGGGCCTCGTCGAGCAGCCGCTCCGACTCCGTACGCGCCTCGGCGAGGATCTGCTCGCCCTGCTCGCGGGCGTCGGCGACCGTCTGCTCGGCCTCGGCGGCCGCGGCGGTCAGGACCGAACTCGCGTCCGCGCGCGCCTCGGTGGTGACGAGCTCGGCGTAGGTGTCGGCCTCGGACGTGGTGCGCTCGGCGTGCGCGGTGGCCTCCGCGAGCAGCCGGTCGTGCTCCGACTGGCCCTCGTCGCGCAGCTGCTGGGCCTCGGCCACCAGCCGCTCGGCCGTCGCCGTCGATTCGGCGGCCAGCCGCTCGGCCTCCGCCGTCGCCTCGGTGACCAGGCGGTCGGCCTGGCTCGCGGCGTCGTTACGGATGCGGTTGGCGTCCTCCCGGGCGTCCGCCCGGGTGCGCGAGGCGTCCTGCTCGGAGGAGGCCAGCGCGTCGGAGGCCTCGGTGCGCATCCGCTGCGCGTACTCGGAGGCGTCCGAACGCGCCTTCTCCGCCTCGGCGATGGCGTCCGCGACGGTCCGCTCGGCGAGCTCCTTGGCGGCCTCGGCCTCCTCCTGAGCCCGGGCGCGCACCCGCTGGGCGTCCTCGGCGGCGCGCTCGCGCTCGGCGTGCGCGTCGGCGCGGACCCGGTCCGCCTCCTCCTGCGCCTCCGTCTTCGTACGCTCCGCCACGTGCTCGGCCGTGGAGCGCAGCCCGGCGATCTCCTGCTCGGCCTCCTCGCGCAGCCCGGCCACCGAGTCCCGCACCTGCTGGGCGGTCTGCTCGGCGGCCGCCACCAGCTCGGTGGCGCGCCGGTCGGCCTCCTCGCCGAGCCGCTGCGCCTCGGCCTGCGCCTCCTCCACCCGCTTGCGGGCGGAGGCCAGCAGCTCCTCGCTCTGCTCGCGGGCCTGGGCCCGCTCCGAACCCGCCTCGGCCCGCGCCGAGGCCAGCGTCTCCTCCGCCTCACGGCGCCGGCGCGCGGCCTCCTCCTGGGCGGCGGCGAGCGCCTCGGCGGCCTGCGCGCCGACCCGCTCGGCGGCGGCCGCGGCCTCCGCGCGCATCCGGTCGGCGGTCTCCTGCGCCTCGGACCTGAGGCGCTCGGCCTCCGCGGCCGCCTCGGACCGCAGCCGTACGGCCGCGCCCTCCGCCTCGGCGCGGGCGGTCGAGGCGTCGGCGGCGGCCTCGGTGCGCAGCCGCTCGGCCTCCTGCTCGGCCTGCGCCTGGAGCGTACGGACCCGCTCGGCGGCCTCGGTGCGCAGCCGCTCGGTCTCCTCGGCGGCCTCGCGCCGGATCCGCTCGCTCTCGCCGCGCGCCTCGGTCAGCGCCTGCTCGGCGGAGGCGTGCCGCTGCTCGGCCTCGGTGTGCAGCCGGGCCAACTCCTCGGCGGCGTCGGCCTGGCGGGCCGCGACGGCCCGCTCGGTCTCCTCGCGCAGCGTGGTGGCGGCCTGCTCGGCGGCCGTGCGGACCGCCTCCGCCTGCTCCTCGGCCTCCGCGCGCATCCGCTCGGCCTCGGCGCGGGTGCGCTCCAGGGTCTCCTCGGCCTGCTTGCGCAGGGTCGTGGCGCGCTCCATGGCCTCGGAGCGGATCCGCTCCGAATCGGCCCCGGCCGAGGTGCGCAGCTCCTCCGCGTCGGCCTTCGCCTTGGTCAGCAGCTGCTCGGCGGTGCTCGCCGCCTCCTCGATCTGCTGCACGCCCTCGCGGCGCGCCTCGCCCCGGATGCGCTCGCCCTCGGCGACCGCCTCGGCCCGCAGCTGCTCGGCCTCGCCGCGCAGCCGGCGCGCCTCCTCCTGGAGCTCGACCGTCTTGGCGCGGTACTCCTTGGTGTCGTCCTTGGCCGCGCCCTTGAGCTCGTCGGCCCGCTCCTCGGCCTGCAGGCGCAGCCGCTCCGCCTCGGCGTCGGCCTCGCGGCGGATCCGCTCGGCCTCCTCGGACGCCTTGCGGGTGGTCTCCTGGGCATCGGCCGACGCCTTGGAGAGCACCTCCTCGGCGGCCCGGGCGGCCTTGGCGAGCTGGGCCGCGGTGTCCTCGGCCGCGCTGGTACGGGCCTTCTCGGCGGCCTCGGCGACCAGCCGCTCGGCCTCGGCGCGCGCGTCGGCGAGCGCCTGCTCGGCCTCCGCCTTGAGCGCCTCGGACTCCTTGGTCGCCTCGCCGACCAGCCGGGCGATCTCGGTCCTGGCGGTACGGGTGCGCTGCTCGTTGGCGGACTCGGCGCCCGCGAGCTGCCTGGCCGCCGACTCCTTCGCCTCGGCCAGCACCTTCTCGGCCTCGGCCCGCGCCTCGCGCAGCGCCGACTCGGCCTCCTGCATCCGCTGCTCGGCGGCCCGGCTCAGCTCGGCCGCCTGGGCGCGCGCCTGGTCGGACTCGGCGGTGGTGGACGAGCGCAGCTGCTCGGCGTGGGAGGTGGCCTCCTGGGCCTGCGTGGAAGCGGCGTTGAGCAGCCGCTCGGCGTCCTTGCGGGCGCGCAGCAGGATCGCTTCGGCTTCCGTACGGGCCGACTCGGCCTCGGAGCCGAGCCGTTGACGGGTCTCCTCGGCGAGCCGGGCGGCCTCCGCGCGGGCGGCGGCGAGCGCCGCCTCGCTCTCGGCGCGCGACTCGTCGAGCAGTCGGCGGGCCTGCGCCTCGGTGCGCGCCCGCAGCTGCTCGGCCCAGGCCACGTTCTCGTTGACGTGCGACTCCACGGTCGCGCGCCGCTCGGCCAGCTCCTGGTCGAGCCGCTGGCGGCGGTTGACCGCCTCCGCGTGCAGCTCGGCCTGGAGCCTGGCCTGGTGCTCGGCGTGCTCCTGGAGGATGCGCTGGGTCTGCGCCCGGGCGTCGCGCAGCTCGCGCTCGGCGTCGTTGCGCAGCTGCTCGGCCTGCATCTGCGCGTTGCGCAGCAGCTGTTCGGCCTGGTAGCCGATGTCCGCGGCGTCGTAGGCAGGGCGCGTCGCGAGGTTGCGGCGCGCCTCGTGCAGCTTGGCGCGCAGCACCTCGACCTGGTAGCCGAGGTCCTCGGCGTGCTGGACGGCCTTCTCCCGCTCGGTCTTCAGCCGGTCCATCTCGGCCTCGAACCGCGAGAGGTGGTCGTCAGGCCGGTGGCTGTCCTGGCGTTCGTAGCCCCGCACTGCGCGGTCCCATCCGTCCCCTGGTCGCGAACACTGCCCGTACGAGCACCGTCCGACGACGGACGGGCCCCCGGTGAATGGTGTCAGATCGACAAGGGGGCGTGGGTCCCAGGCCCCGACCCGACCCCGGCCCGGAAGGGCCCACTGTACCGGCCCCGGAATCCCGGGGTCAGTGCTCCGCTGCCGAGGTGACCAGTTCGGTCAGTACGCCGTGGCAGTCCTTGGGGTGCAGGAACGTGATGCGGGAGCCCATCGAGCCGGTCCGCGGCTCGTCGTAGAGGACCCGGACGCCCTTGTTCCGGGTGGCCTCGGCGTCCCCGTCGACGTCGGCCGTGCCGAAGGCGATGTGGTGCACGCCCTCGCCGTTCTTGGCCAGCCACTTGCCGACCGCGGAGTCCTCCCTGGTGGGCTCCAGGAGCTGGAGGTAGGAGGCGCCCCCGTCCGACGTATCGTTGATCTTGAGCATGGCCTCCCGTACGCCCTGCTCCTCGTTGATCTCGGAGTGGAACACCTCGAATCCGTACGTAGCACGATAGAACTCGACGGTCTTGTCGAGGTCGAAACAGGCGATCCCGATGTGGTCGATGCGCGTCAGCATGGGACCAGTGCAGCGCCCCGGGAGGTGGTTACGCAACGTGCGCGCGATCACACCGGCTGGCCGGTGACGCCGCCGGTACCGCTCAGTACATTTCCAGTAAACCCTCGTTCACTCCTCACCTCCCAAGGGGCTGTGCCTCATGTCTGGAACGACCGGTACCACTTCAGTGATCGTCGCGGGCGCCCGCACGCCCATGGGCCGACTGCTCGGCTCCCTCAAGTCCTTCTCGGGCGCCGACCTCGGCGGCGTCGCCATCAAGGCGGCGCTCGACCGGGCCGGCATCGGCGGCGATCAGGTGCAGTACGTGATCATGGGCCAGGTGCTCCAGGCCGGCGCGGGCCAGATCCCGGCCCGCCAGGCCGCCGTGAAGGCCGGCATCCCGATGAACGTGCCGGCGCTCACCATCAACAAGGTCTGTCTCTCGGGCCTGGACGCCATCGCGCTCGCCGACCAGTTGATCCGCGCCGGTGAGTTCGACGTGGTGGTCGCGGGCGGCCAGGAGTCGATGACCAACGCGCCGCACCTGCTGCCCAAGTCCCGCGAGGGCTACAAGTACGGCGCGGTCGAGATGCTCGACGCGATGGCGTACGACGGTCTGACCGACGCCTTCGAGAACATCGCCATGGGCGAGTCCACCGAGAAGCACAACACCCGCCTGGGCATCGAGCGCGCCCCGCAGGACGAGTTCGCCGCCGCCTCCCACCAGCGCGCCGCCGCCGCCCAGAAGAACGGGCTGTTCGAGGCCGAGATCACCCCGGTCGAGATCCCGCAGCGCAAGGGCGAGCCGGTGATCTTCGCCAAGGACGAGGGCATCCGCGCCGAGACGACCGCCGAGTCGCTGGGCAAGCTGCGCCCGGCCTTCGCCAAGGACGGCACGATCACGGCGGGCACCTCCTCGCAGATCTCGGACGGCGCGGCCGCGGTCGTCGTCATGTCCAAGGCCAAGGCCGAGGAGCTGGGCCTGGAGTGGATCGCGGAGATCGGCGCGCACGGCAACGTGGCGGGACCGGACAACTCGCTCCAGTCGCAGCCGTCCAACGCCATCAAGCACGCCCTGTCCAAGGAGGGCATCGGCGTCGAGGACCTCGACCTCATCGAGATCAACGAGGCCTTCGCCGCGGTCGCGGTCCAGTCAATGAAGGACCTCGGCGTCTCCCCGGAAAAGGTGAACGTCAACGGTGGCGCGATCGCCCTGGGCCACCCCATCGGCATGTCGGGCGCGCGCGTGGTGCTCCACCTCGCGCTCGAGCTCAAGCGCCGCGGCGGCGGTACGGGGGCTGCGGCGCTGTGCGGCGGCGGCGGCCAGGGCGACGCCCTGATCATCAAGGTCCCCGGCAACAAGTAGCCGCGCCTCCCGCTGTACGTACGCAACGAACCCGAACCGAACGGAGCGGCAATGGTGGACGTCCCCGAGCTGGTGGCACAGGCGAGGGAGGGCCGGCCGCGTGCGGTGGCCCGGCTGATCTCGCTGGTCGAGGGGGCGTCCCCGCAACTGCGCGAGGTGATGGCGCAGTTGGCTCCGCTGACGGGCGGGGCGTACGTGGTGGGGCTGACGGGTTCGCCGGGTGTCGGCAAGTCGACCTCGACGTCGGCGCTGGTGACGGCGTACCGGCGGGCCGGGAAGCGGGTCGGGGTCCTCGCCGTGGACCCCTCCTCGCCGTTCTCCGGGGGCGCGCTGCTCGGCGACCGGGTGCGGATGTCGGACCACGCCTCCGACCCCGGGGTGTACATCCGCTCGATGGCCACCCGGGGGCATCTGGGCGGCCTGGCCTGGTCGGCCCCGCAGGCGATCCGGGTGCTGGACGCGGCGGGCTGCGACGTGATCCTGGTGGAGACGGTGGGCGTCGGCCAGTCCGAGGTCGAGATCGCGTCCCAGGCGGACACGTCGGTGGTGCTGCTGGCGCCCGGAATGGGCGACGGGATCCAGGCGGCCAAGGCCGGGATCCTGGAGATCGGCGACGTGTACGTGGTCAACAAGGCGGACCGGGACGGGGCCGACGCCACGGCCCGTGAGCTCAACCACATGCTGGGCCTCGGCGAGGCGCGCGGCCCCGGCGACTGGCGCCCGCCGATCGTCAAGACGGTGGCGGCCCGCTCCGAGGGCATCGAGGAGCTGGTCGAGGCGCTGGAGAAGCACCGGGCGTGGATGGAGGAGTGCGGGGTGCTGGCGGAGCGGCGGCTCTCGCGGGCGTCCCGTGAGGTGGAGACGATCGCGGTCACGGCCCTGCGGGAGCGGATCGGGGACCTGCGGGGGGACCGCCGGCTGTCCGCGCTGGCGGCGCGGATCGTGGGCGGGGAGCTGGACCCGTACGCGGCGGCGGACGAACTGGTCCAGGGCCTGACGGAGGCGTAGGCCCGCCCGGAGCCCGGCCTTCGTCTGCGGGTGAGTGGTGGGCCGCCCGCGCCCCTGTTTGTGCCCGGCCTTTGTCTGCGGCCCGGTGGTGGGTTGCTCGCGCAGTTCCCCGCGCCCCTGAAGGCGCCCCTGCGGGGCGATCGGGTGCTTGTTTTGTCTGCGGGCCGGTGGCCGGTTGCTCGCGCAGTTCCCCGCGCCCCTAAAGGCCTGTGGCTGAGCTGGGTTCTCCGGCTGCCCCGACCCCCTAGGGGCGCGGGGAACTGCGCGAGAAGCGGCCACGGGCCGCAGACGAGAGCGGGTTTAGGGGCGCGGGGAACTGCGCGAGAAGAGGCCACGGCCCGCAGACGAAAGAGGGTTTGGGGGCGCGGGGAACTGCGCGAGCAACCACCCACACACCCGCAGACAAAGGCCGGGCGCAAACTCAGAGCTTGCCCCGGTGGCCCCGTAGATGCTCCGCCACCGGCGTCAGCGACGCCCGCAGATCCGACAGCGCCTCCCCCGACAGCAAGTCGATGAAGTGCTTGCGCACCGACGCCACATGGTGCGGCGCCACCTTCTCCATCGTCTCCACCCCCGCGTCGGTCAACACCGCGTACAGCCCCCGCCGGTCGGACTCGCAGTTCTCCCGCCGCACCAGCCCCGCGTTCTCCATCCGCGTGATCTGGTGCGAGAGGCGGCTCTTGGACTGAAGGGTCGCGGCGGCGAGGTCGCTCATACGCAGCCGCTGCCCCTCGGCCTCCGAGAGGTTGACCAGGATCTCGTAGTCGTTGTTGGTCAGGCCGAACGGCTGCAGGTCCTTTTCCATCTGGTGCGTCAGCATCCTGTTGACGTCCAGATAGGTACGCCAGGCGCACTGCTCGCTATCGGTCAGCCAGTTGGTGGCCGTCTCGGTCTCCATATGTGGATTCTACCTAAGAAGTTGAATTCTGAACGAAGCCTGGGAGTGTGACGCCCCGCACGCACCGGCACAAGGGTCGTGGTCAGCGCCCGGCAAGGGTGCACGCGTTCGACGTCACACTCCGCAGACTACCGCTCACAGGCCGAAGCGACGCTGGAGGTCTCCGAGCTGGCCGGGAAGACGCGGTGCCGAACCCGCCGGCCCGTGCCCCCCGGCCGGCACCCCGCCGCCCGGAACGCCCGGCTCTGCGGGCACCTGCCCGGTCGTCTGCTCCGCCATCAGCACTTCGGTGGACTGGAGCAGCACCGTGCCCGCGCCCACGAACTCGAACTGGTGCTCCTCGCCGGACGTACCGCCGAGCCCCGTCAGTGACCGGATTCCGCCCAGTACGCCCGTCATGTAGCCGTGATCGTAGTGGTGGCAGGGCGACGGACAGTCGGCCCAGCCGACCAGCGCCTGCGGGTCCACCCGGATCGGCGGCTCCATGAACACCACCGGTCCATTGGACGCCGCCACGAACTTCCCGGTTCCGATCAGCGTCAGGAAACCCGGGACGATCGACTGCTTCAGGGCCAGCGTCGGCTGGTAGGCCAGCAGATTGCCGGCCCGGATCGTCAGATTGCCCTCGTCCAGGTCGTACGAGTTCACATCGAACGCCCGGTCCGCCAGCAGCATCTTGCCGGAGCCCTCCGCCACCACCCAGTCGCTGGCGTGCAGCGGCGAGTGGAAGCTGGTGCGCAGCAGCCGGTCGAGCCGGCCGTGGCCGATGCCGTTGAAGTCGATCCGCCCGTAGTAGGCGATCATCTTGCCCTTCTGGAGGAACCACTGGCTCGATTTGAGCTCCACGCAGAAGGTGTACTTGTTGACGTTGTCGTCTGCCGGGAGGGACAACGGGTCGAAGATCACCGGGCCGGTCACAGCTTCTCCTCCGAGGCCTGGACGTACACCGCGCCGCTGCCGGACAGTTCGAGCTGGAAGGCCTCTCCCGAGCCCCGGCCCACCATGTCCCGCCAGCCCAGCGCCGTGGACAGCTTGTTGCGTACGTCGCCGTGGTGCGCCACGTACGCCTGCGGGTCGACGTGGACCGGCCGCTGCGGGGTGATCGGCAGCTCGACCACTCCGCCGTGCGCCATCACCGCGACCGCGCCATGGCCCTTGAGCGTGGTGGTGAACAGGCCCTGGCCGGTCACCTGGCCCCGGACCATGCCCATGACCCCGCCCTGCGAGCCCATGAACATGGTGCCCTGCTGGAGGGTGCCGTCGAAGGCGAGGAGGCGGTCCGCCTCCACGTAGAGCGTGTCCCCGGCGAGGTTGATCACCTGAATGTGGTGGCCGCCGTGGCCGAACATCACCGTGCCGCTGCCCTCGACCGTCATCAGCGGGGTCGCCTCGTTGGCCACCCGACGGCCGATCATCGACATCAGCCCACCCTGGCCGCCCTGCATGTTGGGCGTGAAGGACACCTCGCCCTTGTACGCGAGCATCGCGCCGCGCTGACTGAACATCTTCTGGCCGGGAGCCACCGTGGCCTCGACCATCTTGGAGTTGATCTCGCGGAAGGGCATCAGACGTCCCCTCCGACCGTGTTGCGCTCGCTGGGCTGTACGTACACCAGTCCCTCGCCCTCGAAGCGGATCTGGAACGCCTCGCCCGAGCCCTCGCCGAGCAGGGTGCGGAAGGTCACCCCGGACTGGAAGTGCTGCTGGAGGTTGCCCTGGTGGGCGATGTAGGCGCCGGGGTCGACCGAGAGCGGGTACTGCGCGGAGACCCGCAGCACCACCGCGGGCCCGTCCGACATGATCGCCGCCTGGCCGTGGCCCTCGACGGTGGTCGTGAACAGGCCGTTGCCCTGGGTCGCCCCGCGCAGCCCGGTGAAGGTCGTGCCGGTGCGCAGGCCCGCGTCGGTGGCGAGCAGGTTGCTCGCCTCCACCCAGAGCTTGTCGCCCTGGAGCGAGACGAGGTTGATCTCGGAGGCCCGGTCGGCGAAGTAGCAGGTGCCGTTGCCCTTCACCTCCATCACGGCCATGGACTCGCCGGTCAGGCGGCGGGTCACCATGCCGCGGATGCCCTCACCGCCGCCGGACATCTTCTTGAAGGCCATCTGGCCGTCGTAGGCGACCATCGAGCCGTTCTTCGCCTTGACGGCGTCGCCGGTCATGTCGACGGCAAGCACTTTGCTGCCCTGGAGTCGGAACGTTGCCACGGGCTGACGTTAGCGGCCGGACCCCCGCCCCACCAGGGCCCGGCGGCCCCGGCCCCGGACCGCCCGGCTGCCCTCGGGGACCCCCGCCGAGATCCCGGCGCCGCCGGTGTCACAATGGAGAACGTTTGTGCTTGCGTTCACAAGCAACACCCTTCCGCCCCTCCCACCGAAGGTGCCCCCGTGGACATCAAGACCGCATCCGCTCTCCACCGTCTCCGGCTGGTCTCGGCCCCGGAGGCCGTCTCCTTCCTGCTGCTGCTCGTGTGCTCGGTGCTGAAGCGGACGACCGACGTCAACGCCGTCCCGGTGATGGGCGCGATCCACGGCATCCTCTTCATCCTGTACGTGATCTTCTGGGCGGACGCCTGGAACAAGGCGAAGTGGCCGGTGAAGACCGCCGCCCTGTACTTCGTGCTGTCCGTGCTGCCCTTCGGCGGCTTCGTGGCCGAGCGCCGGCTCAAGCGCCAGGCCGAGGACGCCCTGATCGCCGCCAGGGCCCGCAAGGAGGGCGTGGTCGGAGCGTGACCGCCGCCCGCGCGGCCTGAGTCCCCCCTCTACCGCCGGCCCCCGGCCGCCCCGCGCGGCACCGGGGGCCTTTCCATGCCGCAGCGCCCGGCAAACCGTTCGAACGAGAACCGCTCACTCGGAGTACTCCAGTCGACACGCCGAGGATTCTCCACTTTTGTGGGGATATCTACCTGGCTCGATCAGCTGGAGGGCACAGTGCGGTCGGAGAGTCCGTCGGAGCGTTACGACTACGAGGCCCACAGCCGGCTCGCCGGACCGCTCACCGAGCCGGACCCGGCGGCCTACCGGGTGCGGTACCGAAGTCTCCTCTCCGGCGAACCCCACCGAATACGCGCCGTGCTCCTGATGACGCTGGCGCCGGTGCTCACCGCGGTCCTCCTCGTCTACCTCGTCTGGCCCACCCACTGGGTGGAGCGCGAGGGCGGCGACGAGTGGCTGGTCGGCCTGGACATCGCGATGCTCGTCGCGATCGGTCTCATCGAGCTCTTCATGGTCGTCAACGTGGTCTCGATCGCCCACGCCACGATGGTCGCCAGGGACCCGATACCCGTCTTCCCCGAGCCCGGCACCCGGGTCGCCTTCCTCACCACCTGGGTGCCCGGCAAGGAGCCCATGGCCATGGTCAGGGCCACCCTGGAGGGCGCGGTCCGGGTGCACCACGTGGGCCCCCTCGACGTCTGGCTGCTGGACGAGGGCGACGACGAACGGGCCAGGGCGCTCTGCGAGGAGCTGGGGGTGCGCCACTTCACCCGCAACGGCGTCCCCGAGTGGAACCGCAGGAAGGGCCCGCACAAGGCCCGTACCAAACACGGCAACTACAACGCCTGGCTCGCCATGCACGGCGCCGAGTACGACTTCTTCGCCTCCGTCGACACCGACCACGTGCCGCTCCCCGACTTCCTGGAGCGGATGATGGGCTACTTCCGCGACCCCGACGTCGCGTTCGTGGTCGGCCCCCAGGTCTACGGCAACTACGACTCGCCCGTCACCAAGGCCGCCGAGTCCCAGCAGTTCCTCTTCCACGCGCTGATCCAGCGGGCCGGCAACCGCTACCGCGCCCCGATGTTCGTCGGCACCAACAACATCGTCAGGATCAGCGCACTGCGCCAGGTCGGCGGGCTCTACGACTCGATCACCGAGGACATGGCCACCGGCTTCGAGCTGCACCGCCGCAAGAACCCCAGGACGGGCCACTTCTGGAGGTCCGTCTACACCCCGGACGTGCTCGCCGTCGGCGAGGGCCCGGAGTCCTGGACCGACTTCTTCACCCAGCAGACCCGCTGGTCGCGCGGCACCTACGAGACGCTGCTCAAGCAGTACTGGAAGGCGCTCTTCCGGGTCCCGCCCGGGCGGCTCCTCTCGTACAGCCTGATGCTCGTCTACTACCCGATGACCGCCGTCAACTGGCTGCTCGGCATCGTCAGCTGCGTGCTGTTCCTCTGGTTCGGCGCCTCCGGCACCCAGGTCTCCGCCTCCGTCTGGCTGATGCTCTACAGCGACGCGGCCGCCCTCCAGATCGGCCTCTACCTCTGGAACCGCCGCCACAACGTCTCGCCCCACGAGCCGCAGGGCTCCGGCGGGCTCGCCGGGATGGGGATGTCCGCGCTCTGCGCGCCCATCTACCTCAAGTCGCTCCTGTCGGCGGTGCTGCGCACCCGCGGCCGGTTCGTCGTCACCCCCAAGGGCGGCGCGGCCAGCCCCGACCGGCTGTGGACCTTCCGCATCCACCTCTTCTGGGCCTCGGTGCTCATCGCCTCGCTCGCCGCCTCGGTGCACTACGGCCACACCCACGCGGCGATGCGGACCTGGGCGGTCCTCGCCCTCGCCATCGCGCTGGCTCCCGTCGTCGTCTGGTCCCTCACCGCCCGGCGCGAGCGCGCGGCCGCCCGGCGCCACGCCCTGGCGCCGTCCGCCGAGCCCGCCACCGCACCGGCCGCCACGACGACCGGAGGGAACTGACCCATGGACTACCGGCCCTCCCCGCGCACCAAGAAGACCCTGCTGGGCGGCGGCGCCGTGCTGCTGCTCGCCGGGCTCAACGCCCCGGCCGCGCTCTCCTTCGCCGAGGAGCAGTACCACGCGTACCAGATCCGCCGCCCCGACTACATGCGCAAGTACGGCGCCTGGGACACCGTCGACATCCCCGCGAAGTACCGCACCAACGCCATCCACGCGGCCCTGCTGCACACCGGCAAGGTCCTGATCATCGCCGGGTCCGGCAACAAGCAGGAGAAGTTCGACGCGGGTTCCTTCGACACCGTGCTGTGGAACCCGAAGGACAACACCTTCAAGAAGGTCCCCACCCCCGAGGACTTCTTCTGCTCCGGCCACGCCCAGCTCCCCGACGGCCGCCTCCTGGTGGCCGGCGGCACCGCCCGCTACGAGGTCCTGGACGACCAGGTGAAGCGGGCCGGCGGCGGGATGCGCATCAAGAACGAGAACCCGGACAAGGCCGTCACCATCAAGAAGGGGACCAAGTTCCGCTCCCCGTCGGGCGTCGAGTACATCTCCAAGGTCGACGTCACCGTGCCCCGCGCCAAGCGCGAGTTCGAGGTCAGCTACTACGCCACCGGCCAGATGAAGCCCTGGAAGACCAAGGTCACCGCGGCCGAGGCCCGGGTCTTCGTGGAGGCCGCCGCCGACGGCCCCAAGGCGGTGACCACCGAGCAGGCCCAGTACGAGATAGAGGGCCTGACCGGAGCCGACGCCGACAACACGTACGGCCTCGCCGAGAAGATCACCATGGACAAGCAGGACTTCCAGGGGATCCGGTCGGCGTACGAGTTCGACCCCAGGGCGGAGAAGTACATCCCGGTGGCCCCGATGCGGGACGCCCGCTGGTACCCGACGCTCACCACCCTCAAGGACGGCCGGGTCCTCGCCGTCTCCGGGCTCGACGACGTGGGCACGATCCTCGCCGGCGACAACGAGATCTACGACCCGAAGACCAAGAAGTGGACCAAGGGGCCGTTCCGGTACTTCCCGACCTACCCCTCGCTCTTCCTCACCAAGAGCGGCAAGCTCTTCTACTCCGGCGCCAACGCGGGCTACGGCCCCGCCGACAAGGGCCGGGAGCCGGGCCTGTGGGACCTCACCACCAACACCTTCCAGAAGATCGACGGGCTCGGCGACGGCGACCAGCTGGAGACGGCCAGCTCACTGCTGCTGCCGCCGGCCCAGGCCCAGCGGTTCATGCTGCTCGGCGGCGGCGGGGTCGGCGAGTCCAAGAAGTCCACGCCCCGCACCGCCCTGGTGGACCTCAACCGGAACAGCCCCGCCTTCCAGGCCGGGCCCGCGCTCCCGCAGGGCACCCGCTACCTCAACAGCGTGATCCTGCCCGACGACTCCGTCTTCACCAGCGGCGGATCCGAGGACTACCGGGGCCGCGGCGGCAGCAACATCCTCAAGGCCCAGTTCTACGATCCCGCCGCCAACGCCTTCCGCGAGGCCGCCGACCCCACGGTCGGCCGCAACTACCACTCCGAGGCGCTGCTGCTGCCCGACGGCCGGGTCGCCACCTTCGGCTCCGACTCGCTCTTCGGCGACAAGGACAACACCAAGCTCGGCAAGTTCGAGCAGCGCATGGAGATCTACACCCCGCCCTACCTCTACCGCGACAAGGACAAGCGCCCGGTCCTCGGCGACGGCCCGCAGGCGGTCGGCCAGGACCGCCGTGCCACCTTCCCCACCGCCCACCCCGAGCGGATCGCCAGGGCCCGGCTGATGCGGCCGAGCGCGGTCACCCACACCACGGACGTCGAACAGCGCTCCATCGACGTCCGGCTGACCAAGGACGGGAACTCGGTGACGGTCGAGGTGCCCACCGACAAGGCGCTCGTCCCGCCCGGCTGGTACATGCTCTTCGTCACCGACGCCGAGGGCACGCCGTCCGAGGCGAAGTGGCTGCTGATCGACTGAGCGCCGCTCTTCGACGCCGTCGCCCGGTGACTCAGGCCTTGGAGCGGCGGGCCAGGCCCAGCGCGTACTCCGGCCACCAGGCGCCCGCCGCCGGGCCTCCCCGGCAGGTCCCGTCCGAGTCGCCGGGCCGCTTGATCCACAGGTACGCGTCGAGCAGCGGGTCCCCGGTGCTGGTGGTCGGCGGGGTGCCGAGCGCCCGGCCGGGCGGGTTGCACCAGGCCTGGTCGCGGTCGTCGAGCAGCGGCCCGGCGCCGTTGCGGCTGGTGTCCACCACGAAGTGCTTGCCGCCGAGCCCCTGGGAGACCTTGGCGCCGTACGCGCGTACGGCGTCGTCGGTCTGGAAGTTGGAGACGTTCAGCGCGAACCCGTCCGCCCGGGCGACCCCGGCCCGGGTCAGCGGTTCCACCAGCTTGGCCGGGTCGGGGATCCACGCCGGGTTGCCCGCGTCCAGGTAGACCTTGGTGTTCGGCAGCTTCTTGAAGTGGTCGATCGCCTCGTTGAGCAGCTGGTAGCGCTCGTCCCAGTGCTCGGGCGTGGTGCAGCCGTCGACCATGTGGGCCACCGCGTCCGGCTCCAGGACCACGATCGCCTTGGCGTCCCCGATCGCCTCGCCGAACATCCCGTACCAGCTGCGGTAGGCGGCCACGTCCGGGGCGCCGCCCGCCGAGAGCCCGCCGCAGTCGCGGTGCGGGATGTTGTACGCCACCAGCAGCACCGTGCGCCGGTCCTTGGCGGCGCCGTCCACCGCCCGGCGGATCCCGGGCCCCGGGTTGTCCCAGGCGGGCCAGTCGGCCATCGGCCGGTCCGCGATCCGGCGCAGCGCCTCGGCGTCGGCGGTACGGCCCTGCGCCGCCCAGACCTTGACCTGCTTGGCGGCGTTGCTGTCCGGGTCCACCCAGAAGGGCCCGCCGGGCGCCGGTTCGGCGCCCTCGCCCGTGGAGTGGTGCTGGGCCGAGCCGGTGGCGGGGCCCGGGTCGGGGGAGCCCGAGCAGCCGGCCACCGCGGTGAGCAGGACGGCGGCGAGGAGGGTGCGGTGCCGGGCCATTCCGTGCCGGGACATGCGGCTCCCTGGGGTCACAGGCATACACAGGACATCAGCAATCGTGACATATCGGTCACTCTCCGCGAGGGAGCGCCACAGGCCGAACCGTGAGACGGGGCTGACCGGCATATGACCAGTCGGTAAGGTCGGTGCGTGCCGAAGCCCCTCAGCCTCCCGTTCGACCCCATCGCCCGCGCCGACGAACTCTGGCAGCGGCGCTGGGGGCCGGTCCCTTCCATGGCGGCGATCACCTCGATCATGCGCGCGCACCAGATCCTGCTCGCCGAGGTCGACGCGGTCGTCAAGCCGTACGGGCTGACCTTCGCGCGGTACGAGGCGCTGGTGCTGCTCACCTTCTCCAAGGCCGGCGAGCTGCCGATGTCCAAGATCGGCGAGCGGCTCATGGTCCATCCGACGTCGGTCACCAACACGGTGGACCGGCTGGTGCGGTCGGGTCTGGTGGACAAGCGTCCCAACCCGAACGACGGGCGGGGCACGCTGGCGTCCATCACGGACAAGGGGCGCGAGGTCGTGGAGAACGCGACGCGCGATCTCATGGAGATGGACTTCGGGCTGGGCGTCTACGACGCGGAGGAGTGCGGCGAGATCTTCGCGCTGCTGCGGCCGCTTCGCGTCGCGGCGCGCGACTTTTCCGAGGACGGGTGAGGTGGGTGGGGGTGCCTCCCCGTCGCCGGGCGCGGGCAGTCGTAGGCTGAGCGCGCAGTTCCCCGCGCCCCTCAGATGGGCCCGCAGGGCCCTCCTAGGGGCGCGGGGAACTGCGCGAGAAGCGGCCACCGGCCCGCGCACGACGAACTACCCAGGGGCGCGGGGAACTGCGCGACCAGCCCGCCGCGGTCCGCAGACGAAGGATGGTTTCAGTGGCGCGGGGAACTGCGCGAGCAACCCGGTGCGGGCCCGGGTGAGTGGGCGCCGCAAGATCGTGGTTGCGTGGCCGTTACGCTCGTAGGCATGAAAAAGAGCGTGCTGACCCGCTACCGCGTCATGGCCTACGTCACCGGCGTCCTCCTCGTCCTGCTGACCCTCGGCGTCATCGCCAAGTACCTGCTGGACATGGACGGGGCCGCGGACTTCACCAAGGTCGTGGGCATCGCGCACGGCTGGCTGTACGTCCTGTACCTCGTCTTCGCCTTCGACCTCGGCTCCAAGGCGAAGTGGCCGGTCGGCAAGCAGCTGTGGGTGCTCCTCGCGGGCACGATTCCCACCGCCGCCTTCTTCGTCGAGCGCAAGGTCTCCCGCGAGGTCGAGGCCCTGGTCACGGACCCCGCGCCGGCCGCGGCCCAGGCGTAACCCCACCGCCCGCGGAGAACCCGCGGGCGGTCGGCCATCGACATTTACTAGGACGTCCTAGTAAATTCGAAGGTATGGACGCTGACGCCATCGAGGAGGGCCGCCGACGCTGGCAGGCCCGTTACGACAAGGCCCGCAAGCGGGACGCGGACTTCACCACGCTCTCCGGGGACGAGGTCGACCCGGTCTACGGCCCCCGCCCCGGCGACACCTACGAGGGCTTCGAGCGGATCGGCTGGCCCGGCGAGTACCCGTACACGCGCGGGCTGCACGCCACCGGCTACCGGGGGCGCACCTGGACGATCCGGCAGTTCGCCGGGTTCGGCAACGCCGAGCAGACCAACGAGCGCTACAAGATGATCCTCAAGGCGGGCGGCGGCGGCCTCTCGGTCGCCTTCGACATGCCGACGCTGATGGGCCGCGACTCCGACGACCCGCGCTCGCTGGGCGAGGTCGGCCACTGCGGTGTCGCCATCGACTCGGCCGCCGACATGGAGGTCCTGTTCAAGGACATCCCGCTCGGTGACGTCACGACCTCGATGACGATCAGCGGTCCGGCCGTGCCCGTCTTCTGCATGTACCTGGTCGCGGCCGAGCGGCAGGGCGTGGACCCGGGCATCCTGAACGGCACGCTCCAGACCGACATCTTCAAGGAGTACATCGCCCAGAAGGAGTGGCTCTTCCAGCCCGAGCCGCATCTGCGTCTGATCGGCGACCTGATGGAGCACTGCGCGGCGGGCATCCCCGCGTACAAGCCGCTCTCGGTCTCCGGCTACCACATCCGCGAGGCCGGGGCGACGGCCGCGCAGGAGCTGGCGTACACCCTGGCGGACGGCTTCGGGTACGTCGAGCTCGGCCTCAGCCGCGGCCTGGACGTGGACGTCTTCGCCCCCGGCCTCTCCTTCTTCTTCGACGCGCACCTCGACTTCTTCGAGGAGATCGCCAAGTTCCGCGCCGCGCGCCGGATCTGGGCGCGCTGGATGAAGGAGGTGTACGGGGCGAAGTCCGACAAGGCGCAGTGGCTGCGCTTCCACACCCAGACGGCCGGTGTCTCGCTGACCGCGCAGCAGCCGTACAACAACGTCGTACGGACGGCGGTGGAGGCGCTCTCCGCGATCCTCGGCGGCACCAACTCGCTGCACACCAACGCGCTGGACGAGACGCTCGCCCTGCCGAGCGAGCAGGCCGCCGAGATCGCCCTGCGGACGCAGCAGGTGATCATGGAGGAGACGGGTGTGGCCAACGTGGCCGACCCGCTGGGCGGCGCCTGGTACGTGGAGCAGCTCACCGACCGCATCGAGGCGGACGCGGAGAAGATCTTCGACCAGATCAAGGAGCGCGGGCGCCGGGCGCACCCGGACGGGCAGCACCCCATCGGGCCGATCACCTCGGGCATCCTGCGCGGGATCGAGGACGGCTGGTTCACCGGGGAGATCGCGGAGTCGGCGTTCCAGTACCAGCAGGCGTTGGAGAAGGGCGACAAGCGGGTCGTGGGGGTGAACGTGCACCACGGGTCGGTCACCGGTGACCTGGAGATCCTGCGGGTCAGCCACGAGGTGGAGCGCGAGCAGGTCCGCGTCCTGGCGGACCGCAAGGGCGCGCGTGACTCGGCCCGGGTGAAGGCCGCCCTGGACGCGATGCTCGCCGCCGCGCGCGACGGGTCCAACATGATCGCGCCGATGCTGGACGCGGTGCGGGCGGAGGCGACGCTGGGGGAGATCTGCGGGGTGCTCCGCGAGGAGTGGGGCATCTACGTGGAGCCGGCCGGCTTTTAGCCGGGCCCGGCCTTCGTCTGCGGCTGAGTGGGCGGTTGCTCGCGCAGTTCCCCGCGCCCCTGTTCGGCCCGGCCTTCGTCTGCGGCTGGGTGGTGGGCTGGTCGCGCAGTTCCCCGCGCCCCTAAAAGCCTGGTGGCTGAGCTGAGTTCTCCGGCTGCGGCGGACTACCTCAGGGGCGCGGGGAACTGCGCGACCAGCCCGCCACGGTCCGCAGACGAAGGCAACCCCCGCACAGGGGGTTACGTCCGCCACGTCACCTGGAATTCCGCGCCGCCGCCCGGCGCGTTCCGAACAGACAGGTCCGCCCCGTGCGCCCGCGCGATCTGGCGCGCCATCGCCAGGCCGAGGCCGGACCCGGGCAGCGCCCGGGCCCGGTCGGCCCGGTAGAAGCGGTCGAAGACGTACGGCAGATCCTCCGGCGCGATCCCGGGCCCGTGGTCCCGTACCGTCAACGCCCCGCCCGTCAGCGTCACCTCCACCTCCGCCCCCGGCGGACTGAACTTCGCCGCGTTGTCCAGGAGGTTGGACAGCAGCCGGGCGAGGCGGGCCGGGACGCCGGGGAGCGTGGCGGACGCGTCCGCGAGATCCAGCCGGAACGGGGTCGCGGGCCAGTGCGCACGGGCCGTGTCCACGGTATGCGCGACCAGCGGCGCCAGCCGCACCTCCTCCAGGAGCGGCGCCGGCTCCTCGTCCCTGGCCAGGTCGATCAGGTCGTTCACCATGACCGTGACCTCCCGGATCTGCCGCCCCAGCGCCGAGGACGCCCGGCTGCGCTGGGCCTCGGTCAGCCGGTCGGCGCGGGCGAGGAGCTCGGCGTTGGTGCGCAGCGCGGTCAGCGGGGTGCGCAGCTCGTGGGAGGCGTCCGCGACGAGGCGGCGCTGGGCCGTGACGGACTGCTCCAGCTCGCCCAGCATGGTGTTGAAGGACGCGGCGAGCCGGGTCACCTCGTCCTCCTTGTAGGCGGGGCCCGGCGGCAGCTCGATGCGGTGGCCGGGGTCCCGGGTGGCCGCGATGTGCTCGGCGGTCGCGGTGAGCCGGGCGACCGGGGCGAGACCGGTGCGCGAGACCCAGTAGCCGAGCCCGGCGGCGAGCAGCACCCCGGCCGCGCCGACGCCGATCAGCCACTGGGCCGCCTGCCGTACGCCCTGCTCCACCGTGTCGGCGCGCAGGGCGACCTGGATCGCCCGGCCGTGCGGCAGCGTGGTGGTGAGCATCCGGGCCGGGTGGCCGGCGAGCGTGATGTTGGTGAAGTACGGGCGGCGCTGCCCGGCCGCGACCTCACGCGCCTGCGGCGGCACGGGCAGCAGATACGGCCTGGCCGGATCGTCCGCCGGGCTGCGGGGGACGATCTGGGCGCAGGCCGGGGCGGCGAGGAAGCGGCACTCACCGGCGAGCACGCCGGGGGCCTCGCCCCGGTTCTGCTGGGCGGCGAGCGTGGCGGACTGGGTGAGGTTCAGATCGAGCTGGTGGAACAGCTCGTACCGGATCACGAAGAACGCGGCCGTGCAGACGCCGAGCGCGACCAGCGCCACCGCCGCCGAGGCGGCCAGCGCCAGCCGGGTGCGCAGCGGGCGGTGGCGCCGCCAGCGGGCGCCGAGGCGGTGGCGCGCGTTCACGCGGTGTCCAGCCGGTAGCCGACGCCGTGGACGGTGTGCACGAGCCGGGGCTCGCCGTCCGCCTCCAGCTTGCGGCGCAGATAACCCACGTACACCGCCAGCGAGTTGGAGTCCGGCCCGAAGTCGCGGCCCCAGACCAGCTCCAGGATCATCTCGCGCGGCAGGACCTGGCCGGGGTGGCGCATCAGCAGTTCCAGCAGGGCGGACTCGGTGCGGCTGAACTCCAGGGGGCGCCCGGCGCGGTGGCCCGTCCGGGTGGCCGGGTCGAGGGCCAGGTCCGCGAAGACCAGCCGCTCCGGGGCCGGCTCCTCGGGCGCGGCCCGCCGCAGCAACGCCCGTACGCGTGCGACGAGTTCGTCCAGTGCGAACGGCTTGACCAGGTAGTCGTCGGCGCCCGCCTCGAGGCCGTCGACGCGCTCGCTCACCGAGTCGAGCGCGGTCAGCACCAGGACCGGGGTGCGGTCGCCCAGCGCCCGCAGCTGGCGGCAGACGGCGAGGCCGTCCAGGACCGGCATCATCACGTCGAGGACCACCGCGTCCGGCTGCCAGGTGGCGATCTCCGCGAGCGCCGCGAGACCGTCCGGGGCGCCCCGCACCTCGTACCCCTCCACGGCCAGACCGTCCTCGACGGCGGCCCGCACCTCCGGCTCGTCGTCGACGACGAGGATGCGGGCCGCGGGCCGGGCGTGTGTGCTGCTGCTCATGGGCAAAGAGTGCCAAACACCGCTCTTAGAAGCCTCTTAAGCCACCCCGCGAACGTTCGGGGCATGCGCACACCACTCTCAGTCGTGATCGGTGCGGGCGGCACCGGCGGCCATATCTACCCCGGGCTCGCGCTCGCCGAGGCGCTGCGCCGGGCCGTCCCGGACGCGGTGATCTCGTTCGTCGGTACGGAGCGGGGCCTGGAGGGCGAGCTGATCCCGGCCGCCGGATACCGGCTGCACACCGTCGACATGATCCCCTTCGACCCGGCGCTCGGCGCCCGCCGCTATCTGCTCCCCGCCGCGCTGCTGCGGTCCGGCGCCCAGTGCCGGGCGATCCTGCGGGCCCAGGGCGCGCAGGTCGCCGTGGGGATGGGCGGCTATCCCAGCGCGCCCGTGATCGTCGGCGCGAGACTCGCCGGACTGCCCAGCCTGATCCACGAGTCCAACGCGGTGCCGGGGCGGGCCAACCAGTTTGCGGCCCGGCTCACCAGGAACATCGCGGTCGCCTTCGACCGCAGCCGGGCGCATCTGGCGGGCGGCGCCGACGCCGTCACGACCGGGATGCCGATCGCCGCCGCGGTGGCCCGGCTCGACCGGCCGTCGCTGCGGGCCGAGGCCCGGCGGGCCCTCGACGTGCCGCCCGGGGCGCGGCTGGTGCTCGTCAACGGCGGCAGCCTGGGCGCGGCCCGGCTCACCGAGGCGGCGGTCGGCCTCGCCCGGCGCTGGCACGGGCGCGACGACGTCCATCTGCTGGTCAAGACCGGTCCGGCCGCGCTGGAGGAGACCCGGCGGCGGCTGACCGGGCTGTGGGGCGCACGGGCCGTGCCCTACCTCGACCGGATGGACCTCGCCTACGCGGCCGCCGACCTGGTGGTGTGCCGGGCCGGTTCGGCGACGGTCGCGGAGCTGGCCAGCACGGGTCTCCCGGCGGTCCTGGTGCCGTATCCGCACGCGCCGGGCGACCACCAGACGCACAACGCGCGGGTGCTCGTCGAGGCCGGGGCGGGTCTGCTGCTCCCGGACGCCGAGACCACCGCCGAGCGGCTGGCCGCCCTGGTCGAGCCGCTGCTGGCCGACCCGGCGCGGCTCGCCTCCATGGCGGGGGCGGCGGACCCCGGCCCGCACGCGCGGGCGGCGGACCTGCTGGCCCGGCGGGTCCTGGAACTCGCCGCACACCCCACCCCTTCCCTTCCGTACGACGAGGAGCACGCAGCATGAGCAACTGGCGGAACCGAACCGTCCTGGTCACCGGGGCCGAGGGCTTCATCGGCTCGACCCTGGTGGACCTCTTGGTCGAACAGGGCGCGCGGGTGCGGGCGATGGTGCACTACAAGCCGTACGCCGAAAAGGGGCATCTGGCGCATCTGCTCGACCACCCGGCGGTCGAGATGATCGCGGGGGACGTGCGCGACGCCGGGCGGGTGTCGGACGCGGTCGCCGGGTGCGACACCGTCTTCCACCTCGCCGCGCTGATCGGCATTCCGTACAGCTACGACTCGCCAGGCGCGTACGTGGCGACGAACGTCGTCGGCACCGAGAACGTCGCGGAGGCGTGCCGCCGGCACGCGGTGCGGCGTCTGGTGCACACCTCGACGAGTGAGGTGTACGGGACGGCGCGGACCGTGCCGATCTCGGAGGACCACCCGCTCCAGCCGCAGTCGCCGTACTCCGCCTCGAAGATCGGCGCGGACATGCTGGCGCTGTCGCACTGGCACGCGTTCGAGCTGCCGGTGACGGTGGTGCGGCCGTTCAACACGTACGGGCCGCGGCAGTCGGGGCGGGCGGTGATCCCGACGATCCTGGCCCAACTCCACGCGGGTGTACGCGAGATCCGGCTCGGCTCGCTCACTCCTACGCGTGACTTCACCTATGTGACGGACACGGCGCGGGGGTTCCTCGCGGTGGCCGAGTGCGAGCGGGCGGTGGGGGCCGTGGTGAACCTCGGGTCCGGGCGGGAGATCTCGATCGGCGACCTCGCCGCGGCGCTGATCGCCGCCTCGGGGCGGTCCGCGCGGATCGTGACCGACCCGGCTCGGCTGCGGCCGTCCGGGAGCGAGGTGGAGCGGTTGCTGTCCGACAACTCGCGGGCGCGGGAGTGGGCGGGGTGGGAGCCGGTTGTTTCTCTGGGGGAGGGGCTGAAGCGGACGTCGGAGTGGGTGGAGTCGCGCGGCCTGAGCACGCGTTACGCGGTCTAGCCCCCACCCCGCCCCTTCCCTAAACCCTCCGGGGGTGGGTGGGGCCGGGCCCCCGGGCCCCGTGGCGGGGGCTGCGCCCCCTGCACCCCTCTTTCGCCTGCGGACCGTGGCCGCTTGCTCGCGCAGTTCCCCGCGCCCCTAAAAGCCCGTGGCTGAGCCGCGTTCTCAGGCCGGCCCCGTGCCCCTAAAAGCCTGTGGCTGAGCCGGGTTCTCAGGCTGGCCCCCGTGCCCCTAAAAGCCTGTGGCTGAGCCGGGTTCTCAGGCTGGCCCCCGTGCCCCGAAGGACAGCTGGCCGCCCTGAGCTCCCCGACCACCCCCAACCCCCTAGGGGCGCGGGGAACTGCGCGACCAGCCGACCACGGCCTGCTGACGAAGGCGGGTTTAGGGGCGCGGGGAACTGCGCGAGAAGCGGCCACTCAGCCGCAGACGAAAAGGGGGTTCGGGGGCTGAGCCATCGAGGGGAGGATCAGGTGGTCGTCTGGAGGCCCGTGCAGATCAGGGCCGTGAAGTCCCGCGCCCACTCCCGGTCCACCGGCTCCGCGCTCACCAGAGCGCGATGCACCACCGCCCCCGCGACCACGTCGAAGATGAGGTCCGCGTGGCGCGCGGAGAGGGCCGCGTCCGCCTCGTACGGGATCTCCCCCCGCACCTGCGCCCGCTCCCGGCCGATCAGTACAAGACGTTTCTGGCGGTCCACGATCGCCGAGCGGATGCGGCCGCGCAGGGCGTCGTCGCGGGTGGACTCCGCGACCACCGCCATCAGCGCCGTCTTCGTCTCGGGCCGTTGCAGGATGGAGGCGAACTGGAGCACCACGCCCTCCACGTCCGCCGCGAGGCTGCCGAGGTCGGGGAGTTCCAGCTCGTCGAAGAGGACCGCCACCGCGTCCACGACCAGCTCGTTCTTGCCCGCCCAGCGCCGGTACAGCGTGGTCTTGGCGACGCCCGCGCGGGTCGCCACGTCCCCCATCGTCAACTTCGACCAGCCCAGCTCCACCAGCGCCTGCCGGGTCGCCAGCAGGATCGCCGCGTCCGCCTCGGCGCTGCGGGGGCGGCCGGGGCGGGCGGTTCTGCCGGGGCTGGGTTCGGAACACATGACGTACGACCATACCGGCCAGTAAGGAAACTGCCGGGGGACGCGCTGTGGGGGAGATCACGGCCCGATGGAGGGCCTCGCGCACCCGCTCCAGTTACGCTACGACTCGTAGCGAAAGACTCCAGCGGTCTTTGAGCGACGACCACAGAGCAGACGACGCATCAGCAGTACCGAAGAGCACACGCAGGACCGAAGGCGCCGGGTGGGGACCCAGGTGCGCCAGGATCCTGCCACCGGGTGACCACGCACGCGCGCGGAAGGGGGAGGATGTACGCATGCAGCCTAGGAACATGTCCATGAGCGGCGTCGTCGACCTCGCCGCGGTGAAGGCGGCCGGTGAGGCCAAGGCCAAGGCGGAGCAGGCCCGGGCCGAGGCCGCCCGCCAGGGCGGAAGCGCGGCCGTACCGCCGTCCGCCCTCGTGATCGATGTCGACGAGGCCGGGTTCGAGCGCGACATCCTCCAGCGCTCGGCCGAGGTGCCGGTCGTCATCGACTTCTGGGCCGAGTGGTGCGAGCCCTGCAAGCAGCTCGGCCCGCTCCTGGAGCGGCTGGCCGCGGAGTACAACGGCCGCTTCCTGCTGGCCAAGATCGATGTCGACGCCAACCAGATGCTGATGCAGCAGTTCGGGATCCAGGGGATCCCGGCGGTCTTCGCGGTGGTCGCGGGCCAGGCGCTGCCCCTCTTCCAGGGCGCGGCCCCCGAGCAGCAGATCCGCGAGACGCTCGACCAGCTGATCCAGGTGGCCGAGGAGCGCTTCGGCCTCACCGGTATCGCCGTCGACGCGGACGCGGCCGACGCGCGGCCCGCCGCCCCGGTGGCCGGCCCCTACGACGCCCTGCTCGAAGCGGCCGTCGTCGCCCTGGACTCCGGCGATCTGGCCGGCGCGGTCCAGGCGTACAAGAACGTCCTCGCCGAGGCCCCCGGCCACCCCGAGGCCAAGCTCGGCCTCGCCCAGGCCGAACTCCTGCGCCGGGTCCAGGACATGGACCCCGCCCAGGTGCGCAAGGACGCGGCCGAGAAGCCGGCGGACGTCACCGCCCAGATCGCCGCGGCGGATCTGGACCTGGTGGGCGGACACGTCGAGGACGCCTTCGGCCGGCTCGTCGAGACCGCCCGGGTCACCGTGGGCGAGGACCGCAACGCGGCGCGGGTGCGACTGCTCGAACTCTTCGAAGTGGTCGGTCCGGAGGACCCGCGGGTGACCAAGGCGCGGAGCGCGCTGGCACGAGTTCTTTACTGAACCGGGGGCCCGGGTTTCGGGCCGCTCCAGGGCCGCTGAGCTGTCCACGCGTGCGTCCGCACCGCTGACGATTTGGCGACACGGAGACAAGCGGCGACCGCGCTTTACCAAAACTTGGTAAACGCGGTCGCTGTTACTGGCAGTAAATTGAACTGCTTCTTACGTCCGTATTGAGACGTCTATTTCCCCTTCTGTCCGGTGACTTGGGGGTACGAAGTGTGGCGGCCCGATGCCGGGCTGTCGCGCCACGGTTATCCCTCCGTTACTGGCAAGTAACGAACCCCCTTGCGCCCCTCTCCCGAATGGACCACGATCGGCCACGCTCGGTCCAATAACGCACCAGCCCGACAGCCACTCGGGGCTGGGCGTTTCCTGGGTCCCCACCGAGCCGGCCGGCCCCAGTGGAGCCGACCGTGGACAGGGGGGTCTCCGCTCACCGGCGGGGCCTGTCCAGCAGGTTGTGCGTGATGCGTCAGGCGCGACCAGTGGTTGTCGCTCGGGGGTGATCGCCGGTGATTCGGACGCGGTAAGCGCCTGAAGACTCGGGCGCTCCTTCCCGAGGACGTAGCACTTCTCCCATCCCTGGACAGCCCGTGAGGGTCCGTCCCGGAGATGTACGTCCGAGAAGGAGGAAAGTCATGGAGTCCCAAGTTCGTGGCGGGACCAGATGGAAGCGGTTCGCGCTGGTCATGGTGCCCAGCGTGGCCGCCACGGCGGCGATAGGCATCGGCCTCGCCCAGGGTGCGCTGGCGGCGTCGTTCAGTGTGTCCGGGGTCGACTTCAAGGTCACGGCGGACCGGCTGGAAGGTGACGACCTCCTCCAGTACGGGTCGATCGCCACCGGTACGGACCTCGAGGGCAACAAGGCCGCGCACCCCGTCGTGGTGTCGGGCTTCAGCCACGCCGAGATCTACAACATGTGTCAGTCCGTCGTGACCCCGAAGGTCCCGTTCTTCGGCAACATCACGATGACGCTGAACGCGGGTGGCGGCGGTGACCCGGTCAAGGCGGACAACATCTACCTGGATGTGTCCCAGCTCGACACCGACGCCGAGTTCAAGAACATCGACATCGGCGTCGCCGCCGGCGAGGGCTCGGCCAACGGCAAGACGAAGATGCAGGGGAACGCGACCCCCAAGTCGAACCCCTACGGCTTCGCGCAGCGCGCCGAGCACGCCACCCTGAAGAACGTGGAGCAGCGCGCGTGGGCGACCACGGCCGGCAGCTTCAAGCTCAGTGGCCTCAAGCTGCGGCTGTCCACGGGCGCCAACGAGTGCCAGCTGAAGCACTAGGCACTTCCCCCGGTGGCCGCTGAGAGTACGGCCCTCACGGCCACCGGGACCTCTTCACTTTCACAGCAACAGCGGTACCAGGGAGCTGTTTTCCATGAGCGCCGAGACCACAGGTTCCCGCGGTTTCACCTACTGGCGGCTTCGTTTCCGGGCCTGGCGGGGCAGCCGCCCGTTCTGGGCGGGCCTGTACACCATGGCCGGTGGCGTGCCCATCGCGTACTTCCCGTACGCCAATCTCCACCTCGGGAACATCACGCTGGCCATGTCCACCACGGCCGGCGCCGGTTCGCTGATCATCGGCGTCCTGCTGATGACGCTCGGCCTGACCATCTGGTACCACCAGCAGGTCCGGGTCTTCGCGGGCGTCGCGGCGATCCTGCTCGCGCTGATCTCCCTGCCCGTCGCCAACATCGGCGGCTTCCTGATGGGCTTCCTGCTCGCCCTCTTCGGCGGCGCGCTGGCGCTGTCGTGGGTGCCCTCGAAGCCGCGGCGGCGTGATCTGCGTGCCGACGCGGGCGCTCCCTCGGGCGACGAGCCGGACGGTGGGACCGTCCCTGGCCCGCGCGAGGAGGGGTCCGCCGAGGCCGGCACCGAAACGACAGTCGACGCCAATGGCGGGAGGAACAGTGCGGGGTGACGAGACGCAGCTGGACTCGACCGGAGGCGGCGACAAATCCCGCGAGAGAGGCGGGCCGCGCCACGCGGCCCCGAGGAAGTCGCTGCTGACCAAGCTGCACATGCCCGCGGGCAAGGCGATGGCGCTGGCCGCCATGCCGACGGCCATGTTCGTCGGGATGAGCCTCACGCCCAAGCTGGCGATGGCGGACGACAAGACGGACATCCCGTTCGCGCCGGGCCCCTGTGTGACGCGCTCCGACGAGCCGAGCGCGTCGGCGAGCCCGTCGAAGTCGCCCAGCCCGTCGTCCAGCAAGTCGAGCACGCCGAGCCCGTCGTCCTCCTCTTCCTCGGACAAGACCGACGACAAGGCGAAGGAGCCGGCCCCGACGACCACCCCGTCGGCGGACCCGGCCAAGCAGCCCGGCACCGGCACCTCCGGGTCCAAGCCCACCCAGGCACCCACGGCCAAGCCCTCCACGACGCCCGCGCCCACCAAGTCCACCAACCCGCTGGACCCGTTGGGTCTCGGGGACGTGCTGGGCGACATCCTGGGCGTACACCCGAGCAAGTCGGCGGCGCCGGGGACCCCGAAGCCGTCGTCGACCCCGTCGTCCACGCCCACCACCAAGGCTCCGGCGCCCAGGACCACGCCGAGCAAGCCCGCGACGAAGCCGGCCACCAAGCCGGTGACCAAGACCGTGGACAAGACGGCCGAGGCGATCCGGGACGCGGCGAAGCAGGCGGGCCAGAAGGTCGAGGACCTGGCGGACAGCGCCAAGGGCCTGGAGCCGAAGAAGGACACCGCCATCCCCGACGGGGCCAAGCAGCCCTTCCCGTGCCCGACCCCCGACCCGAAGGCCCTGGCCAACGCCAAGCTGGACTCGGACGTGCCGCTGCTGCCGGACCAGCCGTGGATCCTCAAGACCTCCATGCTCGCCCTGGGCGGCCTCGACTACGAGGGCATCGTCGAGGTCAAGACGGGCAGCGGCAAGGTCAAGAAGGTCCTGAAGTTCACCGCGAAGACGGTGGACATCGACAACCTGCACCAGCTGGTCTACGGCCCGGAGCTGAACGGCAAGCCGACCACCGCCCACGTCAAGGCGCGCGCGGGCTCCAAGTCGACGATCCGCAACGGCACGGTGACGATGTACACGGAGGAGCTGAAGGGCAACCTCTTCGGCCTCATCCCGATCACGTTCACCCCGCAGACCCCGCCCCCGCTGAACGTCCCGGCCGCGTTCTTCACCAATGTGACGGTCCGCCAGGCCGGCCAGTTCGGCGGCACGCTCACCATCCCGGGCCTGCAGAACTACATCACGGACGGCAACCCCGAGTAGCCGTCCCACCCAGACCCGTCCGGGAGCCGCAGTGAGCCGTGGCCCGCACCGAATCCGGTGCGGGCCACGGCGCGTGCCCGGCGGCCCTCAGACCCGTCGCCTCTTCTCCGGTCGCCGCTTGAGCACCACGTACGCCACCCCCGCGGCCACCGCCGCCCCCGCGCCCAGGCCCGTCCAGCCCAGGACGCCCAGGCCCGAGGAGTCCGTCGTCGTCGCCGCGGCGGGTTTCGGCCTGGTGGCGGGGGAGGGCTTCGCCGGGTCCAGGGTGCCGATCGGTTTGGCCTTGCCGATCGCCGCGAAGCCCCAGTCCAGCAGGGCGCGGGTCTCCGTGTAGACCTTGTCGTGCTTGTTCTCCTGGGGGTTCATCACCGTCACCAGGACCGTGTGGCCGTCGCGGGTCGCGGCCTCCGCGAGGGTGTTGCCGGCGTGGGTCGTGTAGCCGTTCTTGCCGCCGATCAGGCCGGGGTACTTGGGCACGCCGCCGATGCCGGAGAGCATGCGGTTGGTGTTGGAGATGCCGAACGGCTTGCCCTTGGTGTTCGGGCCGCCGGGGAACTTCGCGTCCGCCGTCGCGCAGTACTCCTTGAAGTCCTTGTTGCGCAGGCCCGAGCGCAGGAACAGCGTCAGGTCGTACGCGGAGGACACCTGGCCCTCGGCGTCGTAGCCGTCGGGGCTGCGGACGTGGGTGTCCTTGGCGCCGAGGGACTCCGCCTTGGCCTGCATGTCCGTCACCGTCTTGGAGACGCCGCCGTTCATCGCCGCGAGCACGTGCACCGCGTCGTTGCCCGAGCGCAGGAAGACGCCGCGCCAGAGGTCGGCCCCCAGATACGTCTGGCCCGGGACGACGCCGACCGCGCTGCTGCCGTCGCCCATGCCCGTGAGCTCCGCCGGTTCCACCTTGTGGCTCGCCGTGCCCGGGACCGCCGGCAGGACTGTGTCCGCGAAGAGCATCTTGAGCGTGGAGGCCGGCGGCAGCGGCCAGTGGGCGTTGTTGGCGGCGAGCACCTGGCCGGTGTCCGCGTCCGAGACCATCCAGGACAGGGCGGACAGGTCACGGGGCAGCGCGGGGGCGCCCTCGCCCGTCTGGGGGCCGGGGCGGCCCAACTGCTCGCCGCCGAACGCGGACATGACCGGCGGCGGCACCTTGGGGGCTCCGGCGCGCGGCACCCCGGGGCTCGGCTTCCCGGGCGAGGGCGTGCCCGGCTTCACCGGGTGGGCCGCCGCCGGGGCGACACCGGAGACCACCGCCGCCGCGGTGAGGGCCGCGATGGCCAGCGGGCGGCTGAACTGCACAGTTATCGGGGCACGCATGAACGCGAACGTACCCCACGGAATATGTAGATCCTGTTGCGGGCACTCCGCGACTGGGCAACGGACCGGAGGCGGTGACCCGTACGCGGGTACCGCGCACGCGCGTACGCACGCGTGCGCCCCCGCCCGGGTACGCGCGAGGGCGGCGCCCCGGACCGTTCCGTGGTGCCGCCCCGCGCCTCGTACCCGCGAAGCCGGGACGAATCAGCCCTGTCGGCCGCTGCCCAGGTGGTGGACGCGGACCATGTTGGTGGTGCCGGGGACGCCGGGGGGCGAGCCCGCCGTGATGACCATGGTGTCGCCTTCGTTGTACCGCTTGAGCTTGAGCAGTTCCGCGTCGACGAGGTCCACCATCGCGTCGGTGTTGTCCACGTGCGGGACGACGAACGACTCGACGCCCCAGCTCAGCGCCAGCTGGTTGCGGGTGCCGGCGTCCGTGGTGAAGGCCAGGATCGGCTGCGCGGTGCGATAGCGGCACAGCCGGCGGGCGGTGTCACCCGACTGGGTGAACGCCACCAGCGCCTTCCCGTCCAGGAAGTCCGCGATCTCGCAGGCCGCGCGGGCCACCGAGCCGCCCTGGGTGCGCGGCTTCTTGCCGGGGACCAGCGGCTGGAGGCCCTTGGAGAGGAGCTCCTCCTCGGCCGCCTCGACGATGCGGGACATCGTCTTGACCGTCTCGATCGGGTACGCGCCGACCGAGGACTCGGCGGAGAGCATGACCGCGTCCGCGCCGTCCAGGATGGCGTTGGCCACGTCGGAGGCCTCGGCGCGGGTCGGGCGCGAGTTGGTGATCATCGACTCCATCATCTGGGTCGCCACGATCACCGGCTTGGCGTTGCGGCGGCACAGCTCGATGAGGCGCTTCTGCACCATCGGGACCCGCTCCAGCGGGTACTCGACGGCGAGGTCGCCACGGGCCACCATCACACCGTCGAACGCCATGACGACGCCCTCCATGTGCTCGACGGCCTGCGGCTTCTCCACCTTGGCGATGACCGGCACCCGGCGGCCGACCTCGTCCATGACCTTGTGGACGTCCTTGACGTCGTCGGCGTCGCGGACGAAGGAGAGGGCGACCAGGTCGCAGCCCATCCTCAGGGCGAACCGCAGGTCCTCGACGTCCTTCTCGGACAGGGCCGGGACGTTCACCGCCGCGCCGGGCAGGTTGATGCCCTTGTGGTCGGAGATGACACCGCCCTCGATGACGATGGTCTTGACCCGGGGGCCCTCGACCGAGGTCACCTTGAGCTCGACGTTGCCGTCGTTGATCAGGATCGGGTCGCCCTTGGAGACGTCGCCCGGCAGGCCCTTGTAGGTGGTGCCGCAGATCGACTTGTCGCCCGGGACGTCCTCGGTGGTGATGACGAACTCGTCACCGCGCACCAGCTCGACGGGGCCCTCGGCGAAGGTCTCCAGGCGGATCTTCGGTCCCTGGAGGTCGGCGAGCACGCCCACCGCGCGACCGGTGTCCGCGGCGGCCTTGCGGACACGGTCGTACCGTTCCTGGTGCTCTGCCTGGGACCCGTGGCTGAAGTTGAAGCGGGCCACGTTCATACCGGCCTCGATCAGAGCAGTCAGCTGCTCGTAGGAGTCGACGGCGGGGCCCAGTGTGCAGACGATTTTGGAACGGCGCATGAGGCGATCCTATCGGTTTGTTTCGCTCCGGAATATTCCGTCTGGTGGAATGTACAAATGGGCGGAGGTGCGCTCAGGCGTGGCCTCCGGACCGGTCGCTGTCAGGTTCCGGACCGGACCAGCGCGTACGTCTGCGTCGCGATCTCCAGCTCCTCGTCCGTGGGTACCACTGCCACGGCCACCCGCGCGTATTCCGGCGAGATCAGCCGCGGCGCGTCGGACCGTACGGCGTTGAGCTCGCCGTCGACCGCGAGCCCCAGCTCCTCCAGACCCAGCACGGCGGCCTCGCGCACCGGCGCCGCGTTCTCGCCCACCCCGGCGGTGAAGGCGACCGCGTCCACCTTGCCCAGCACCGCGTAGTAGGCCCCGATGTACTTCTTCAGCCGGTGGATGTAGATGTCGAAGGCGAGGGCCGCGCGCTGGTCGCCCGCGTCGATCCGGCGGCGGATCTCACGCATGTCGTTGTCGCCGCAGAGCCCGACCAGACCGCTCTTCTTGTTGAGCAGAACGTCGATCTCGTCCGTGGACATCCCGGCGACCCGCTCCAGATGGAAGGTCACCGCCGGGTCGATGTCACCCGAGCGGGTGCCCATGACCAGGCCTTCGAGCGGAGTGAGCCCCATCGAGGTGTCCACGCACACCCCGCCGCGCACCGCCGACGCCGAGGCGCCGTTGCCCAGGTGCAGCACGATGACGTTGACCTCGGAGGGGTCCTTGCCGAGCAGCTTCGCCGTCTCGCGCGAGACATAGGCGTGCGAGGTTCCGTGGAAGCCGTAGCGGCGGATGCGGTGCGCGTCGGCGGTCTCCACGTCGATCGCGTACCGGGCCGCGTGCTCCGGCATCGTGGTGTGGAAGGCGGTGTCGAAGACGGCCACCTGCGGCAGGTCCGGGCGCAGCGCCTGCGCGGTGCGGATGCCGGTGATGTTCGCCGGGTTGTGCAGCGGGGCGACCGGGACCAGCCGCTCGATCTCCGCCATGACCTCCTCGGTGATGACGGTCGGGGCGCTGAACTTCAGCCCGCCGTGCACCACCCGGTGGCCGATCGCGGCGAGTTCCGGCGAGTCCAGGCCCAGGCCGTCCTTGGCGAGCTCCTCGGAGACCGCCTTGAGGGCGGCCCCGTGGTCCGCGATCGGGCCGGTCAGCTCGCGCTTGTCACCGCCGGTCAGCGGGGTGTGCACCAGGCGGGAGGTCTCCTCGCCGATCCGCTCGACCAGGCCCGACGCGAGACGCGTGGAGCCCGCCATGTCGAGCAGCTGGTACTTCACCGACGAGGAGCCGGAGTTGAGTACGAGGACGCGCGACGGGGTCGGGTCGGTGCTGGTCATGCGGAGCTCTCCTGTGCCTGCGCCTGGGCCTGGATGGCCGTGATGGCGACGGTGTTGACGATGTCCTGGACGAGGGCGCCGCGCGAGAGGTCGTTGACCGGCTTGCGCAGACCCTGGAGCACCGGGCCCACGGCCACGGCGCCGGCCGAGCGCTGCACGGCCTTGTAGGTGTTGTTGCCGGTGTTGAGGTCCGGGAAGATCAGGACGGTGGCCTGCCCGGCCACCTCCGAGTCCGGCAGCTTGGTCGCGGCCACCGAGGGCTCCACGGCCGCGTCGTACTGGATCGGCCCCTCGATCCTGAGGTCCGGGCGCGCCTCGCGGACCAGCTTGGTGGCCTCGCGGACCTTGTCGACGTCGGCGCCCGAGCCGGAGGTGCCGGTCGAGTACGAGAGCATCGCGATCCGCGGGTCCACGCCGAACCGGGCCGCCGTCGCGGCCGCCTGGACCGCGATGTCGGCCAGCTGCTCGGCGTTCGGGTCCGGGTTGACCGCGCAGTCGCCGTACACCAGCACCTTGTCGGCGAGGCACATGAAGAAGACGGACGACACGATCGAGGCGTCCGGCTTGGTCTTGATGATCTCGAAGGCGGGGCGGATGGTGGCGGCGGTGGAGTGCACCGAGCCGGACACCATGCCGTCGGCCCGGCCCTCCTGGACCATCAGGGTGCCGAAGTAGTTGACGTCCGCGACGACGTCGTACGCGAGCTCCACCGTCACGCCCTTGTGCGCGCGCAGCTCGGCGTACCGCTCGGCGAAGCGCTGGCGCAGCGGTGAGGTGTGCGGGTCCACGATCTCGCACCGGCTGACGTCGATGCCGAGGTCGGCGGCCTTCTTGCGGATGGCCTCCACCTCGCCGAGCAGCGTCAGGTCGCAGACGTCGCGGCGCAGCAGGACGTCGGCGGCGCGCAGCACCCGCTCCTCGGCGCCCTCGGGGAGCACCACCCGGCGGCGGTCGGCCCGGGCCTGCTCGAGGAGCTCGTGCTCGAACATCATCGGGGTGACCCGGCCGCTGCGGGCCACCGACATCCGGGCCAGCAGGTCGGCGGTGTCGGTGTGCCGCTCGAAGAGGCCGAGCGCGGTCTCCGCCTTGCGCGGGGTGGAGGCGTTCAACTTGCCCTCGAGGGCGAAGAGCTCGCCGGCCGTCGGGAAGGAACCGCCGCTCACCGCGACCACCGGGGTGCCGGGCGCGAGGCGGTCGGCGAGCTTGAGGATGGCCTCGCCGGGCCGCTCGTCCAGGGTCAGCAGGACGCCGGCTATCGGAGGCGTCCCGGCGCTGTGCGCGGCCAGCGAGCCCACCACCAGGTCGGCGCGGTCGCCCGGGGTCACCACCAGGCAGCCCGGCGTCAGGGCGTTGAGGAAGTTCGGCAGCATCGCGCCGCCGAAGACGAAGTCCAGCGCGTCCCGGGCGAGCCCGGCGTCGTCGCCGAGCAGGACCGTGCCGCCGAGCGCCGAGGTGATCTGGGCGACGGTCGGCGCGGCCAGCGCGGGCTCGTCGGGCAGTACGTAGCAGGGCACCGGCAGCTGGGCCCTCAGATGCTCCGCGATGCCCTCGCGGTCCTGCGGGTTCACCCGGTTGACGACCATCGTGAGCACGTCGCAGCCCAGCGCCTGGTAGGCGCGGTGGGCGTTGCGGGCCTCGGCGCGCACCGACTCGGCGGGCTGGCCCTTGCCGCCGACCACCGCGATCACCGACGCGCCGAACTCGTTGGCGAGGCGGGCGTTGAGCGACAGCTCGTCCGGGAGCTGGGTGGCGGCGAAGTCGGTGCCGAGGACGAGCACCACCTCGTAGTCGCGGGCGACCTTGTGGAAGCGCTCGACGAGCTGGGAGACCAGCTCGTCGGTGCCGCGCTCGGCCTGGAGCGCGGAGGCCTCGTGGTAGTCCATCCCGTACACCGTCGCGGCGTCCTGGGACAGCCGGTAGCGGGCGCGGAGCAGGTCGAAGAGGCGGTCCGGGCCGTCGTGCACCAGGGGACGGAAGACGCCGACCCGGTCCACTTGGCGGGTCAGGAGCTCCATGACTCCCAGCTCGACGACCTGGCGGCCGTCCCCCCGGTCGATCCCGGTCACGTACACGCTGCGCGTCACGCGTGCTCTCCCGTTCTGTCTTCGTCTCGGTCTTCGTCGTGCTGGGCCGGTCGTACGGAACATCGTCCTGGCGGGCTGGTCGGGCGGGCTGTTCGGGCGCGAAAAAAATCGCGGCGGGGCAGCCTCGCCCTCTTGACAATACCTCTGCGGGTGGTTAAAGCGCCCGCCGGGCGGAGGTGGGGACCAAGGTCCCGGATGCAGTGGACGGACGGGTCCGGACCCTGCGGGCAGAAGGGCCCGGACCCCGGGGGCGAAAGGCCTTCGGGCGGAGCAGTGGGGTGGCGCTGGGAGGGCGGGTGCCCTGAGGTGCGTGTGACAATCGGGTCGTCGGCCCGGTTCCTCGCGGTCGGCGGGCACGGCACGACAGAGCAGGAGACAGAGTCACGATGCGCATCGGAGTCCTCACCGCGGGCGGCGACTGCCCGGGCCTGAACGCAGTGATCCGGTCGGTCGTGCACCGGGCCCTGACCGGCCACGGCGACGAGGTGATCGGCTTCGAGGACGGCTTCAAGGGCCTGCTCGACGGCCACTTCCGCCCGCTCGACCTGGACTCCGTCTCCGGCATCCTCGCGCGCGGCGGCACCATCCTCGGCTCGGCCCGCCTGGAGCGCGCCCGGCTGCGCGAGGCCGCCGAGAACTGCGCCGAGCTGGCCCGCCGTTACGGCATCGACGCGCTCATCCCGATCGGCGGCGAGGGCACGCTGACGGCGGCCCGGATGCTCTCCGACGCCGGGATGCCGGTGGTCGGCGTGCCGAAGACCATCGACAACGACATCTCCGCGACCGACCGCACCTTCGGCTTCGACACGGCCGTCATGGTCGCGACGGAAGCCATCGACCGGCTGAAGACCACCGCCGAGTCGCACCAGCGCGTGATGGTCGTCGAGGTCATGGGGCGGCATGCGGGCTGGATCGCGCTGGAGTCCGGCATGGCGGGCGGCGCGCACGGCATCTGCCTGCCCGAGCGGCCCTTCGAGGTCGACGACCTGGTCAAGATGGTCGAGGAGCGGTTCGCGCGCGGCAAGAAGTTCGCGGTGATCTGCGTCGCCGAGGGGGCGCACCCCGCGGAGGGCGCGATGCCGTACGAGAAGGGCGCGATCGACCAGTACGGTCACGAGCGGTTCGCGGGCATCGGGAACCGGCTGGCCATCGAGCTGGAGCGGCGCCTGGGCAAGGAGGCCCGGCCGGTCATCCTCGGCCACGTCCAGCGCGGCGGCGTGCCGACCGCGTACGACCGGGTCCTCGCGACCCGGTTCGGGTGGCACGCGGTGGAGGCCGTGCACCGGGGGGACTTTGGGAACATGACCGCGTTGCGGGGGACGGATGTGGTGATGGCGCCGTTGGCTTCGGCGGTGACGGAGCTGAAGACGGTGCCGGCGGGGCGCATGTTCGAGGCCGAGTCGGTCTTCTGAGGGCTCTGCCCCCATGACCCCCGCGACGGCCTGCGGCCCGCTGCGACGGCCTGCGGCTCCCGCTGGGCGTTTGTCTGCGGACCGGTGGCCGCTTCCCGCGCAGTTCCCCGCGCCCCTAAACCCGCTTTCGTCTGCGGGCCGTGGCCGCTTCTCGCGCAGTTCCCCGCGCCCCTGAAAGCCTGTGGCTGAGCTGGGTTTTCCGGCTGCGGCCGACCCCCTAGGGGCGCGGGGAACTGCGCGACCAGCCCGCCACTCAGCCGCAGACAAAGGCCGGGCAGCTACACCTGGGCCAGGGCCCAGAAGTGGTCCACTATGTGGTCCAGGAAGTCGCGGCCCGCGTCCCCCGCCGTCGGCTCCGCCGACGAACCCGTCGTGCCCCAGCTCATCGTGGAGACCATGCGGCCCTGGTAGTCCGTGTGGAGCTGCTCCAGGACGTCCTGGAGGTGGTGGCGCGGGAGGGGGAGGAGTTTGGCGGCGGGGCGGACGTAGGCCTGCCAGCGGGTGGTCACCGCGCTGCGCAGGAGCTCGGCCAGATCCTCGTGCTGGCCCGTCGCCGTGATGTAGTCCCGCAGCGACAGGTGCAGCGCCTCCGCCAGCGCCTGCGACTGCCGCTCGTTGCCCCGCCAGCGCCCGGACTCCTCCATCCGGAGGTAGGCGGACACGTCGAGGCCGACGCGCCGGGCCAGGTCCTCCGCGCTGAGGCCGCCCGCCATCCGGTGTTCGCGGAGCGTGGCCGCCGCCGCCATCAGATCGCCCGGGGAGCACCACAGCACTCCCGCCAGCGCGGTCAGCTCACGGGAGTCGGGCGTGCCCAGGCCCCGCTCCCAGGAGGAGACGGTCTCGGGCGAGACCCGCAGCCCGTACTGGGCGTACAGGCCGTAGGCGACATGGCCGGGCGCCATGCCCAGCGCCTCGCGCAGACGGCGCATCGCGGGGGCGTTGAACGGCGGGGTGGGGTGCACGCGCACACCGTAGGTGCACAGGGTGACGGCTGACCACGGTGTGTTCGCCCAAACCTGTCAGTCCGTAGGAAGGTACGGCTCCATTTATCGGGTGGGTCACGACCGGCCCCGGACCCCTTGACCTCAGCCCTTGACCGCCCCGCCCAGCGCGAACCCGCCGCCCAGACGGCCCGCGATGGCCACGTACAACAGGAGCACCGGCGTCGAGTAGAGGATCGAGAAGGCGGCCAGCTCCCCGTACACCACCGAGCCGTAGTTGCCGAAGAAGGTGAAGATCGAGACCGAGGCGGGCAGGCGGTCCGGGGAGAGCAGGAGCATGAAGGGGACGAAGAAGTTCCCCCACAGCATGATGAAGGTGTAGATCGTCACCACCAGGACGCCCGGCCCCATCAGCGGCAGCACCACGCGCCACAGCGTCTGCGGCATCGACGCCCCGTCGGTCCACGCCGCCTCCTCCAGGACCCGGGGCACCCCGTCCATGAAGTTCTTCATCAGCCAGATGGCGAACGGGAGCTGGGCGGCGGCCAGGAACAGGGCCGTGCCGTAGACCGTGTCGATCAGGTCGACCTGCACGAACAGCCCGTACACCGGGACCATCACCGCCGTGATCGGCAGACAGGTGGTGAACAGGACGGTCAGCAGGTACGGGCGGGTCAGCCGGGAGCGGTAGCGGGAGAGGGGGTAGGCGGCGAGGACCGCGCACACCACCGTCAGGGCCGTCGCGCCGCCGCACAGCACCAGGCTGTTGAGCATCGGGGTGAAGGTGACCTCGTCGGTCCACACGGCGGAGAAGTTGTCCAGGGTGGGGGAACCCGGCACCCGTACGCGCAGATCCGCGTCCGCGTCCAGCGAGGAGAACAGCAGCCACAGCAGCGGCAGCGCGAACGCGGCCGCGACCGCCAGCAGCGCCGCGTCGGCGGCCAGCCGCTCCCGGGTCCGGCGGCGCGTCGGACGTCGGCGCACCCTCACACCTCCACCCTCATCAGCCGCAGATAGACCACCGAGAACAGCGCCCCCACCACAAGCAGCAGCAGCGCCACCGCCGTCCCGTACCCGATGAGGCTCTTCACGAACGCCTGGTCGTACATGAACACCGGCAGCGTCTGGCTGCGCCGGCCCGGGCCGCCCCGGGTCATCGCCCAGATCAGCCCGAACACGGAGAGCGTCTGGAGGGTGTTGAGCATCAGGTTGGTGCCGATGGAGCGGCGGATCATCGGCAGCGTGACGTGCCACAGCCGGCGCAGCCCGCTCGCGCCGTCCACCTCCGCCGCCTCGGTGATCTCCTGGGGGATCTCGGCGAGCGCGGCCGAGTAGATCAGCATGGAGAAGGCGGTGCCGCGCCAGACGTTGGCGAACGAGACCGCCAGGACCGGCAGGCCGAAGAGCCAGTCCTGGGTGGGCAGATGGAGCCATGCGAGGAGGGCGTTGAGGGTGCCCTCACGGCGGAAGAACGCGTACAGCAGGAACGCGGCGACGATCTCCGGCAGCACCCAGGCCGCGATGACCAGCGTCCCCGTGAGCGTGCGCACCGGCCGCGAGGCGCGCCGCATCAGCGCGGCCAGCGCGAGGCCCAGGGTGTTCTGCCCGACGATCGAGGAGAGCACGGTGAACACCAGCGTGAGCCATACGGCGTTGCGGAAGCCCGGGTCGGCGAACGCCCGCCGGAAGTTGTCGAACCCGACGAAGCTGGTGCCGGAGGAGCCGGTCAGCTGCATGTCGGTGAAGGCGATGTAGACGCAGTAGCCGATCGGCCCGGCGAGGAAGAGCAGCAGGAGGAGGGTGGCGGGGGTGAGGGGGAGCCAGCGCAGGAGTGTGCGCCGCCGGGCACCCGGTCCGCCTTTCCTGCCCGTTCCGACCGCGCCGCCCGCCCGGCCCGGGTGCGTACGTGCCGCGTCCCTCACCGTGACGTCACCGCGCCCCCGGTGATCGTGCCCAGCTGCTTGTCGTACGCCCTGGCCGCCTCGGCCGCCGAGGAGTCACCCGTCGTCACCGCCTCCATCGCCTCGCCGATCGCCGTGGAGACCTGCGGGTAGACCGGCAGCGCCGGGCGGTAGTGGGTGTACTTGACCAGGCCGGTGAAGAAGTCGATGCCCGGGGTCGAGCGCAGATACGCCGGGTCCTTCGCCACGTCGTCGCGCACCGCGATCTGCGCGTCCGCCACGCTCCACTTCACCGCGTTGGCCGGCGTCTGCATCAGCTTGACGAACTCCCAGGCCAGCGAGGGGTTCTTGGCCTTCTTGGGGATCGCCCAGGTCCAGCCGCCGGACATGGAGACCCGGCCGGGTGCCTGGCCGTCCTTGGTCGGCATCGCGGCCTGTCCCAGCACGCTCGACCACTGCGGCCAGTCCTTGGTGCCCCTGCCGCTCCAGAACTGGCCCAGCCACGAGCCGTCCAGCGCGATCGCCAGCTTGCCCTCGGGCAGCCATTCGGTGCCGACCCGGGTGTTGACGTTGGGGTCGAGCGCGTCGGAGACATCGGGGCCGAGCTTCTCCGCGTACACCGTCCGTACGAAGTCGAGCGCGTCCTTGAAGCCCTGCGAACCGGTGACCCACTTCTTGGCGGCGGGGTCGTACAGCGGGTTCTCGCCGGTCCCGTACAGCAGCATCTCGAAGCCCTGCATCACCGCCGCCTCGCCGACCGCCTTGCCGGTCAGGACGTTGAGCGGGATGACCCCGGGGACCTTCTTCCTGATGGTGCGGGCGGCGTCGAGGATGTCCGCCCAGTTCCTCGGCTGCCAGTCGGTGGGCAGGCCCGCCCTGGCGAGGATCCGCTTGTTGAACCACAGGCCCCGGGTGTCGGTGCCGTCGGGGACGCCGTAGGTCCTGCCGTCCTCCGCCTTGGCCGCCGTCTTCGCGGTGGGCACGAAGCGGCTCCAGGCGTCCCAGGTGGCCAGCTGGTCGTCCAGCGGTCTCAAGTAGCCGGCCTTGATGTCCGAGTTGATACGGAAGGTGTCCTCGTAGACCAGGTCCGGCGCGGTCTTGCCCGAGCGCATCATCTGCTGGGCCTTGGTGGCGTAGTCGTTGTCCGGGGCCTGGATGGGGACGAGCTTGACCTTCTTGCCGGGGTGGTCCCTCTCGTACTGCTGCTTCACCGACTCCAGGAAGTCGTCCTTGAAGCGGACCTTGTTGTCGGTGGAGCGGTTGTAGGCGACCTTGACGGTGTCGGAGTCACCGCCGGAGCCGCCGCCGCACGCGGCGAGCGAACCGGCGGTGAGCGCGGTGGCGAGGACCAGCGGGGCAACGGCGGTGGGGCGCACGGCACGACCTCCTCGGGCCACGAATGGCTGCCCGGTGAACGTAAAGCCGCCCCGGGGCATGGTCAATGGGGCCCGTCGCGCCCGAAGATCAGCTGATGTACCGTCAAGTCGCCTGTCAGCGACGGGAGTCGACCCAGCGGTACTGGAGCTCCGGGCGGCCGATCTGGCCGTACTGCGGGGTCCGCTCGGCGCGTCCCGTGGTGACCAGATGCTCCAGATAGCGGCGTGCGGTGATGCGGGAGATGCCGACCTCCTCGGCGGCCTCCGAAGCGGTGAGACCGGTCGCCGAGGAGCGCAGGGTGCGGGTCACCGCCTGGAGCGTGGGCGCGCTGAGCCCCTTCGGCAGGGCCGTGGGCTGCGGGGCGCGCAGGGTGGACAGCGCCCGGTCGACCTCCTCCTGCCCGCTGGCCTCCCCGGCGGTCGCGCGGAACTCGGCGTACCGCACCAGCCGGTCGCGCAGGGTGGCGAAGGTGAAGGGTTTCAGGACGTACTGCACCACGCCCAGCGAGACGCCCTCGCGCACCATCGTCAGATCGCGCGCCGAGGTCACCGCGATGACGTCGGCGCCGTGCCCGGCCGCCCGCAGCGAGCGCACCAGCTGGAGGCCGTGCCCGTCCGGCAGATAGAGGTCGAGCAGCAGCAGGTCGACCTCGACGCGCTCCAGCACCCGCAGCGCCTCGGCCCGCGAGTGGGCGGTCCCGGTCACCGTGAAGCCGGACACCCGGCCCACGTAGAGCCGGTGCGCGTCGGCGGCGACCGGGTCGTCCTCGACGACCAGCACTCTGATGGGCCCCGCGTCGCCGGTCATACCCGCACCGCCCCACCGCTCAGCGGCAGCCGTACGGTGAACTCGGCGCCCCCGTACGGCCCCTGGGCCAGCGCCACGCTTCCCCCGTGCCGCGCGACCGTCATCCGCACCAGCGCCAGGCCGATGCCGCGCCCCGGGCTCTTGGTGGACCAGCCGCGCTCGAAGACGGCGTCCACGGCGGCCGGATCGACTCCGCGCCCGCTGTCAGCGACCCGCAGGACCAGCTCCTCGGCCTCGGTGGTGAGGGTGACCGCGACCCGGGCGCCCGCACTGCCCTGGGCCGCGTCGACCGCGTTGTCCACCAGGTTGCCCAGGACCGTGACCAGGTCGCGCGGGGCGAGGGCGGGCGGCAGCAGCCCGTCCTCGATGGCGCTGCCCTCGGTCAGGCTCAGCTCGACGCCGTGCTCGTTGGCCTGGGCCGCCTTGCCGAGCAGCAGCGCGGCGAGCACCGGCTCGCCGACGGCGGTGACGACCTGGTCGGTGAGGGCCTGGGCGAGCTCCAGCTCGGCGGTGGCGAACTCCACGGCCTCCTCGACCCGGCCCAGCTCGATCAGCGAGACCACCGTGTGCAGCCGGTTCGCCGCCTCGTGCGCCTGCGCCCGCAGCGCCTGGGTGAAGCCGCGCTCGGAGTCCAGCTCGCCCGACAGGGCCTGGAGCTCGGTGTGGTCGCGCAGGGTCACCACGGTGCCCCGGCGGCCGCCGCTGGAGACCGGGCGGGTGTTGACCACCACGATCCGGTCGGCCGTCATATGGACCTCGTCCGCCCTCGGCTCGCTCGCCAGGAGCGCCCCGGCGAGCGGCGCGGGCAGCCCGAGCTCGGCCACCGACCGGCCCACCGCGTCCTCGCCGAGCCCCAGCAGCTCCCGGCCGCCGTCGTTGATGAGCGCGATCCTGCGCTGCCCGTCCAGCATCAGGAGCCCCTCGCGCACCGCGTGCAGCGCGGCCTGGTGGTAGTCGTGCATCCGGCTCAGCTCGGCCGCGTTCATGCCGTGGGTGTGCCGCCGCAGCCGTGCGTTGATCACATACGTGCCGAGGCCGCCGAAGGCCAGCACCCCCGAGGCGACCGCGAGCAGCGCCGCCACCTGCCGGCGCACCTGCTCGCTGATCCTGTCGATGGTGATGCCCGCGCTGACCAGGGCGGTGATCCGGCCGTGGTCGCGCACCGGCGAGACGGCCCGTACGGAAGGGCCGAGCACGCCCATGTGCGTCTCGCTGAACGTGTCGCCGCGCAGCGCGGGCCGGATGTCGCCGAGGTACTTGCGGCCGATCTCGCCGGGCACCGGGTGCGTCCAGCGGGTCCCGTCCGGCGCGAGCACCACCACGAAGTCCACGCCGGAGGTGTGCCGCAGGGTCTCCGCGTACGGCTGGAGGACCGCCGTCGGGTCCGGGGAGCGGACCGCCTCCACCACCGCCGGCGAGGTGGCGACGGCGGTCGCGATCGCGGTGGTCTGGCGCCGGGCGGTCTCCTCCGCCTGGGCGCGGTCCTGGACGTACGAGTAGAGCGCGCAGCCCGCCACGATCGCCGCGACCAGCACCACCTGCATGGCGAAGAGCTGGCCCGCGAGGCTGCGGGGACGGGGTATGCGCATGCCGGACAGTGTGCACCCGCGCGGGTCACCGTTCGGACAAGCGGCGTGAACGAAATGTACGCAAGCGTGACCGGCGTCACAGCCTGGGCGATAGTCGCGGGGATCCATCGAGCCATCGGGACACAGCCGCCCGTACGTGGGACGCGTACGGACGCAGGAGGAGGCACCCCCGTGACCGCAGCAGCCGCCAGGCGCGACCGGACGCACTATCTCTATCTCGCCGTCATCGGCGCGGTGCTGATCGGCATCACCGTGGGCTTCGCCGCCCCCGGGGTGGCCGTCGAGCTCAAGCCGATCGGCACCGGCTTCGTGAACCTGATCAAGATGATGATCTCGCCGATCATCTTCTGCACGATCGTGCTCGGCGTCGGATCGGTCCGCAAGGCCGCCAAGGTCGGCGCGGTCGGCGGACTCGCGCTCGGCTACTTCATGGTGATGTCGACCGTGGCGCTCGCCATCGGCCTGGTCGTCGGCAACATCCTGGAGCCCGGCTCCGGACTGCATCTGACCGAGGCGACCCGGCACGCGGGCGCCAAGCAGGCGGCGGGCGCCAGCGAGTCGACGGCCGACTTCCTGCTCGGGATCATCCCCAAGACGATGGTCTCCGCCTTCACCGAGGGCCAGGTCCTGCAGACCCTGCTGATAGCGCTGCTCGTCGGCTTCGCGCTCCAGGCGATGGGCTCGGCGGGCGAGCCGGTCCTGCGCGGCGTCGGGCACATCCAGAAGCTGGTCTTCAAGATCCTGTCGATGGTGATGTGGGCGGCGCCGGTCGGCGCGTTCGGCGCCATCGCGGCGGTGGTCGGCGAGACCGGCACGGACGCCCTGAAGTCGCTGGCCGTCATCATGGTCGGCTTCTACATCACCTGTGCGCTCTTCGTCTTCGTGGTCCTCGGCACGCTGCTGCGGCTGCTGGCCGGGGTGAACATCTTCCGGCTGCTGAAGTACCTGGGCCGCGAGTTCCTGCTGATCCTCTCCACCTCCTCCTCCGAGACGGCGCTGCCCCGGCTGATCGCCAAGATGGAGCACCTGGGCGTGAGCCGGTCGGTGGCGGGCATCACGGTGCCCACCGGCTACTCCTTCAACCTGGACGGCACCGCGATCTACCTCACGATGTCCTCGCTCTTCATCGCCAACGCCATGGGCGACCCGCTGAGCGCCGGACAGCAGATCTCGCTCCTCCTGTTCATGATCGTCGCCTCCAAGGGCGCGGCCGGGGTCACCGGCGCGGGCCTGGCGACCCTGGCCGGCGGCCTCCAGTCGCACCGCCCCGAACTCGTCGACGGCGTCGGCCTGATCGTCGGCATCGACCGCTTCATGAGCGAGGCGAGGGCGCTGACCAACTTCGCGGGCAACGCGGTCGCCACCGTCCTGGTGGGCACCTGGACCAAGGAGATCGACACGGCGCGGGTCGAGGAGGTGCTGGCCGGACGGGCCCCGTTCGACGAGCTGGCGTTCGCGGCGAGCGACCCGCACGCGGCGGCCCGGGAGCCGCAGGTCACCCTTGCCAAGGACGCCACCGCCCCGGACGTTCCCGAGGCACGGGAACCCGCCACCCGCTGACGGCGTCCGGACAGGTGTCCACTACGGTGCGGGGCGTCCGTCCGGAAGCGGGTGACGGGGAGAGCGAGCGTAATGAAGATCGACTGGGACCGGCGCACCTGCGCGCGCAAGGGCCATGTGACGTACGAGCCGAGCGAGGCGGAGCTGCGCGAGCGGCTGCGCGCCCACACCGGGCTGGGCGAGGCCTGGCGCTGTCTGCGCTGCGGCGACTTCGCGCTGGGCGCCCCGCACGGCGCGGGGCCCGCCGCCGACGCGCCGCTGGTGCCGCGCGGCAAGGTGCTGCGGGATCTGTTCATCCTGCGGTTCCTGGCCGTGGAGCGGCTGGTCCGGGGTGTGTTCATCGTCCTGGTGGCGGCCGCGGTGTGGAAGTTCAGCAACAGCCAGGACGCGGTGCGCCGGCTCTTCGACGAGAACCTGGACGTCTTCCGCCCGGTGTTCCAGCACTTCCACTACGACCTCGACCACTCGCCCGTGGTGGGCACCATCCAGAAGTCCTTCGGCTACAAGCACTCCACGCTGGTGGCGGTGGCGGCGGCGCTCCTCGTGTACGCGCTGATCGAGATCGTCGAGGCCGTCGGGCTGTGGCGGGCCGAGCGCTGGGCGGAGTACCTGACCGTGGTGGCCACGGCGGCGTTCCTGCCGCTGGAGATCTACGAGCTCACCGAGAAGATCAGCTACCTCAAGATCGTCACGCTGGGGCTCAACATCCTCGCCGTGCTCTACATCCTGCTCTCCAAGCGCCTGTTCGGCCTGCGCGGAGGGCGGGCAGCCTTTGAGGCGGAGAGGCACAGCGCGTCGCTGATGGAGGTCGAGGCGACGGCCGGCCTCGCGGTGCGGACGACGTGAAAGGAAGCCGAATGAGCAATACGAGCAAGAAGTTCGCCGTGGTGATCGCCCTGCTCCTGGGCACGGCCCTGGTGGCCCCGGCGGCGGCCGAGGCGGCGCCGCAGGCGGTGGTGCGCACGGTGTCCGCGCAGCCCGCGTCCGGCGCGCTCGCGCCCGCCGCCGCGCCGGCGGCGCCTGCGGCGCACCAGACGTCCGGGCACGCCGACCATGTGACCCTCGCCAAGCCCAAGAAGAAGAAAAAGAAGAAGGGCTTCCTCAAGAAGCTGGGCATCTTCCTGCTGGTGATCTTCCTGCTCTTCGTGGCGTTCGTGGTCCTGGTGATCTGGCTGATCGTCCGCAGGGTCCGCCGGCGCCGCGCCTGAGCCACGTGCGTCTCAGGGCAGCAGAGCCCGTTCCTCGTCGCTGAGGACCAGATCGGCGGCCGCCGCCGAGTCCCGTACGGACTCGGGGCGGCTGCCGCCCGGAATGGGGACCACGTTCGGGGAGCGGGCCAGCAGCCAGGCCAGCGCGATCCGCTGCGGGCTGACACCGCGTTCGCGGGCGACCGTGTGGAAGGCCTGGTGCGCGGGGTCGGCGGCGACGGCCGAGGCGCCGTCCAGCGAACTGCGCGAGATACCGCCGAGCGGGCTCCACGGCAGGAACGCGAGCCCCAGCTCGGCGGTGAGCCGCAGCTCGGGCTCGGCGTCGCGGACGGCGGGGGAGTACCGGTTCTGCACGGACACCAGCCGCTCCCCGAGGATGTCCCGGGCCAGCAGGATCTGCTCCGTGTCGGCGTTGGAGATCCCGACGAGCCGGACCGTGCCCTCGTCGGTCAGCTCGCGCAGCGCGCCGAGCGAGTCCGCGTACGGGACGGCGGGGTCGGGCTTGTGCAGCTGGTACAGCCCGATGGCATCGGTGCCGAGCCGCCGCAGCGACGCCTTCGCGGCGCGCTTGAGATGCTCCGGCCGCCCGTCCACGCTCCAGTCCCCGTCGTCGGTGCGCCCGCGCCCGCCCTTGGTGGCGACGAGGACGTGGTCGGTGGGGCGGCCGTACGAGACGAGGGCGCGGGCGAGCAGCAGCTCGTTGTGGCCGGGCTCGCCGCCGGGGGCGTAGTACGAGTCGGCGGTGTCGAGCAGGGTCACGCCCGCGTCGAGCGCGGCGTGGACGGTGGCGAGGGCGCGGGCCTCGTCGGGCCGCCCTTCGATGGACAGGGGCATGGCGCCGTAACCGATGGCGCTGACCTTGAGGTCGCCAAGAGCGCGATATCGCATATCAGTTGCCCCCCTTGTCGGCCTTGCCGGCCGAGAGCGTCTGTGCCACGGCGTCGGTGAGCCAGTCCTTGGTGTGCGAGAAGGTGAAGCCGAGCCGCTCGGCGCGGGTGTTGTCCATGCCGTACGAGCGCCGGAAGGAGAACGGGGAGACCTCCCCGACCTCGACGGTCCGATAGCGGGCAGGCCCGCCGCCGATCGCGGCCACGATGTCCTCGGTGGTGAGCGGGCCGTGCGAGGCGGCGTTCACGGGCCCGGTGAAGTCCTGCCCGCCCGCCCAGAACAGGAAGTCGGCGATCTCGTCGACGTTGATGTAGGTGGCGGGGTGGTTGGGGGCGGGCACGGCGATGGGCTCGCCGGCGCGCAGCCGGTCGGCGTAGTGGGCGATGCGTCCGGTGAAGTCGTCGGCGCCGCCGAGGACGTGGGCGACGCGGACGGAGACGTACGGGAAAGCGGGCGCGGCGGCGAACACGGCCTCGGCCTGGCGCTTGCCGTCGCCGTAGTGGGCGTCGAGGAACTCCGGCTCGTGCCAGGGGATTTCCTCGTCGACCGCGACGGTGGACGGCTCGACGGCGCTCTCGCCCACGGGGGCGGCCGAGTCCTCGTACTCGTACACCTCGACCGTCGAGGTCATCACATAGCGGCGGGTGCGGTGGGCGAAGACGCGGCGGGCGGTGGCGGCCTGGCGCGGGGTGTAGCAGACCTGGTCGAAGACGACGTCGAACGTCCGCTCGCCGAGGGCGGCTTCGAGGGCGGCCTCGTCGTCGCGGTCGGCGACGAGGTGTTCCACGCCGGGCGGGGGTGGCGCGGACCCCCGGTTCAGTACGGTGACGTGGTCACCGGCGGTGACGAGTCGGGAGATCAGCCGCTTGCCGAAGTAGCGGTTCCCGCCGATGACCAGCACGTTTCGGGAGTTCGCTGTCCTGTCGAATGTCATGCACACAGTGTTACGTTGGCGGGCGGCATCCTGAAGGGGGAAACATGGGAGAACTGGCGGCGGTACCGAAGGAACCACGGAGTTCAAGGGCGCTGACCCACGATTCCTCAGCGGCCTTCGATCAGGTGGATCGGCAGCTGCTGGAACTGGTCCAGTCGGAGGGCCGGATCAAGCTGAGCGAGCTGGGCCGCAGGGTGCGGCTGAGCCCGGCGGCGGTCACGGAACGCCTGCGGCGGCTGGAGGCGGGCGGGGCGATCACGGGGTACGGGGCGAGGGTCGACGCGGCGCGCCTCGGCTATGGCATCCAGGCGTTCATCCGGGTCAACCCGCACGGCGGCTACACCCTGAAGCACCCCAGGACACTGGAGCTGATGGAGCGCGAGGAGGTCCGGGAGGTCCACCACGTGGTGGGGGAGGACTGCTGGATCATCAAGGTGGCGGTGGTGGACACGGCGCACCTGGAGGAGGTGCTGGGGGAGGTGTCGGCGCTGGGCCGGACGACGACGTCGATCGTGCTGTCGTCGCCGGTGGGCGGGAAGCCGTTGCTGCCGCCGGGGTAGGGGCGGGCGGCTGAGCTGGATGCTTACCGGGTGGTGCGTATCTGACAATTAAGTCGGTACTTGTGGGGAGTTGGTGGCGGACGAAGGATCGCCCCATGACGACTTTGCCTTCCAAGAAGACCGAAACGGTAAGTGTGATTGGCCTGGGCAATATGGGGCGCGCGCTGGCGGGCGCGTTCCTGGCGGCCGGGTATGCGACGACGATCTGGAACCGTACGGCCGGACGCGGCGACGAACTGGTGGCCCGGGGCGCCGTGCATGCGCCGAGCGCGGCGGAGGCGGTGCGGGCGAGCGCGCTGACTGTGGTGTCGCTGGTGGACTACGACGCGGCGGAGGCGGTGCTCGGGCCGCTCGCGCAGGCGGGGGCGTTCGGGGGCGGGCGGGTGCTGGTGAACCTGACCTCGGACACCCCGGAGCGGTCGCGGTCGGCGGCGGTGTGGGCGGCCGAGCACGGCATTCCCTACCTCGACGGTTCGGTGCTGGTCCCGACGCCGGTGGTCGGGACCGCCGAGGCGCTGGTGCTGTACAGCGGTGACCGAGCGGTGTTCGCGGAGTACGAGGACGTGCTGCGGGCGCTCGGCGGCCGGGCGGAGTTCCTGGGGGAGGACGCGGGGCTGGCGGCGGTGTACGACCTGGCGATGCTCGACTTCTTCTACACGGCGATGTCGGGGCTGGTCCACGCGTTCGCCCTGGCGGGGGCGGACGGGGTGAAGGCTGTGGAACTCGCCCCGTTCCTGGACACGATCTCCTCGATCCTGCCGCCGCTGGCGGGGGCGATGGCGGGGCATGTCGACGCGGGCTCACACCCCGGGACGCTCGGGAACCTGGCGATGGAGACGGCGGGGATCGACCACATCCTGCACACGGCGCGCCGCCGGGGCCTGGACGTGACGGTCCTGGAGGCGGTCCGGACGATCGCGGGGCGGTCGGTGGGGAAGGGGTACGGGGGTGACGACTGGTCGAGGACGGTGGACGAGGTCCGCACCGCTTGATTCCCCCACCCCGCCCCTTCCCTGAAGCCCTCTGGCGGGCGGCCGGGCATTTCGTCCGCAGACCGTGGGTGGCTGGTCGCGCAGTTCCCCGCGCCCCTAGGGGGTACGGCCGCCGCAGCGACCAAAGACGCGGGCAACAGGGGCCGCGGGCCCTGTCCTTGAGGGACGCGGGGCAAGGCCTACGCGAGGGGTGCCGGGGTGAATTTCCCGGCTCCCCCCCGCATTGGGGCGGAGAGCCTGCCGACGGCTACGCCGGGTCCCGTTCCCCCGCCGATGAGACCGCTTGTCCGGACCCGGCCCTCAGAACTTCCGCGACCCTCTCCGCCAGCCCGGCGGGAATCATGCCTACCTCAACCCATGGCGTTCCCCGGCCGCTCACGACGGGCCGTAGCCGCTCCCTGGTGTTTTCCGGCGCCCCGATGGCCCCGAGCGCACCCTTCAACATTTCGGCGGCCGCTGTGGCCCGGTCCCATCCACCTCTCCACTGCGACATCTCCCTGTCAGACACCAGCACACCGTCCCTTCACGCGCTTCGGTCCGGTGAGCCTCCCGCTGGTCAACCGGACGGGGGAACCCCGTACGTTTCCCACTTCGGGACGTCCCACAGCGGGTAGAACGTCCCCTGAGTTACCGCAACTTGGGAGAGGGCGGCCATGCCGAACGAGCGACTGCGAGCCGTCATGACGTCAGGTGGATGGACGCACGCAGACCTGGGCCGCGTGACGGGAGTCGATCCCAAGAGCGTTGAGCGGTGGGTGAACCTGGGACGCGTTCCGCGACGGGCAACGGCACTGAAGGCCGCCGAGGTGTTGGGAGAGGACGTGCACGCACTCTGGCCTGCGCTCCGGCAGTCGCGGGCGGCCCAGAAGGTCAGTCCCGAACTGGTCGCTGTGTACGACCAGCGGGCAGACCTGCCCGTATCCCTGTTCGTGGATCTCCTGGCGTCGGCGCGGGAGCGTGTCGACGTCCTTGTCTACGCTGCGGTGTTCCTGCACGAGGCGTATCCGAAGCTCAACGATCTCCTGCGGGAGCGGGCGGCCGCAGGGTGCACGGTCCGTATCGCGGTGGGTGACGCAGACAGCGTCAACGTGCGACAGCGCGGCATGGAAGAGGAGTTCGGCCACGGGATCGAGACCCGCTGCCGCCTCGCCCTCATGCACTTCCGGCCGCTGACGGCGGTGCAGGGCATCGAGGTGCGTACCCACGGGACGACGCTTTACAACAGCCTGTACCGCGCTGACGATCAAGTATTGGTCAACGCGCACATGTGGGGCGTCAATGCATACCGGGCACCTGTGTGGCATCTGCGGCGTCACGGCTCAGGTGGCATGTTCGACACGTACGCCGACAGTTTCAGTGCCGTGTGGGCCACTGCCGAACCCGTGGAAGAGTGAGCCCATGGCCCGAACCGAGTTCTACGACGACCCCGGTGCTCCGGAGCCCAACAGCCTGGTCGTGGCAGCCTCGGCCGTTGTTACGGACGATCAAGGCTGCATCCTGCTCCAGCGGCGGCGGGACAACGGACTATGGGCGTTGCCGGGCGGCGGGATGGAGATGGGTGACTCGCTGCCCGGTGCGGCTGTGCGGGAGGTCAAGGAGGAGACCGGGCTGGACGTCGAGATCACCGGGCTTGTCGGGACGTACACCGATCCGCGCCACGTCATCGCGTACAGCGACGGGGAAGTGCGCCGGCAGTTCAACGTGTGCTTCACGGCACGCATCACCGGAGGGACGCTGGCCGTCTCCGACGAGAGCACGGACCTTCGCTTCGTGGCCCCGGCCGAGCTGGACTCCCTGGCGATACACCACACCCAGCGGCTCCGGCTCCAGCACTTCCTGGCGAACCGGCCGACGCCATATCTGGGCTAGAGGGGCAGGCCCGTGGACGCTGTGGCGGTCCGACACAGCCGGTCGGCTCGCCGGGCAAAGCTGCGTGATCGGATCCGGTTCGCAGGACTTGTCCGTCGTCCTTGGAGCATCTAACGAGCAACAGGGGCGAATACCGGCTCGGTGGGTCGGATGGAGGCACAGTGGATACATGGACAGGGCCGCAGGCCTATCGCCTCCGCCAGAAAGCAAGAGACGTAACGCAGCGTTGCGGATCTATGACCAGCCGCTACATCGGGACTGGGCGTTTTGGACGACGGTCGGTTTCGCCTGCGTGACGGCTCTTGCGATCGGCACGAGCAACCAGTCGACAGCCGCCCCGATGCCCCGATGGCTGGACGCGCTACTGGCGTCGATCACGTTTGCCGTGCTCTTCGGTGCGGGTCCCGCGTTCCTTCGGTTGCTCATCCGGAGACGGCGCCACTTTCCTGAACGCGAGCCCGCGTCATGGCCACCCAAGGGGGCGGATGCCACCACCGCACCCGGCCACCAGTCGCAGCCGGAGGCGCAGACCTCGCTCGCGAGGTCCCAGCCAAGTGACGCCGCAAACTTTGCCCCGACCCGTGTACGAGTCGCCTCCGCCAGCCTGAGAAGGCGCCGGATCACTCCGGAACCGGAAGGGCGCATGGAATCCGTGGCCACACCACTGGCCTGGAGCCGACTGGACGCCGATGGTTTTGAACGGCTTCTGTTCGACCTGCTTCGCAGCTTCCCGGAGCATCACAACGTGCAGTGGCTGTCACACACGCGGGCGGCGGACCGGGGTCGTGACCTTTCGATGGACCGCGTGATTCCACTCAGTACCGGCCGTACCCGGACCGAACGAGTCATCGTGCAGGCCAAGCACTGGAGTGCCAAGTCCGTCGGCCTGCCGGACATCGCGGCGACGGTGGCAGCGACGAAGGTGTGGGAGCCACCCGTGGTGCGCACCTTGATTATCGCGACGAGTGGGCGATTCTCGGCTGATGCCATCGCCTGGGCGGAGAGGCACAACGAAACTGGAACCGCCCCTTTCGTGGAGCTCTGGCCCGAGAGCCACTTGGAAACGCTCCTTGCCCGCAGGCCCCGCCTCATCGCCTTGTACGGCTTGCGGTGACGGTAGCCAGGTCGCGGCCACCCGACAGCGCGCTCCCCTCGAACGCGGTCGCCAGCAAAACGCTTGCCTTGACGTCCGCGTCAATGATTACCGTCGACCCATGCGAATCGGCGAGTTGGCCGCACGGGCCGGGACCACCACCCGTGCGCTGCGTTACTACGAGTCCCGCGGGCTGCTGACCGCGCGGCGGGCGGGGAACGGGTACCGGGCGTACGACGAGGACGACCTGCGGCTGCTTCAGCAGATACGGACCCTTCAGGACTTCGGGTTCGAGCTGGAGGAGACGCGGCCGTTCGTGGAGTGTCTGCGGGCCGGCCACGAGGCGGGGGACACCTGTCCCGCCTCGCTCGCCGTGTACCGGCGCAAGCTGGCCGAGCTCGACGGGCTCATCGGGCAGCTCCAGTCCGTACGCGACCAGGTCGGCGCGCAGTTGGCCCGGGCGGAGACTGCGCGCGCCGAGCTGGAGGCCGGTTCGCTGGTGCCCGGGGCTCCCGGGTGCGAGCTGACCGGAATGACCGGTGGCGGAACGGCGGAATGACGGATGACGGATGACGGAGGGGTTGGGATGAGTGTTCAGGCAGTGGGTGTGGATGTGGTGACGGACGCGACCTTCGCGGCGGAGGTGCTGGACGCGAATCTGCCCGTGCTCGTGGAGTTCACCGCCGAGTGGTGCGGGTCGTGCCGGCAGCTCGCGCCGGTGCTGAGCCAGATCGCCTTCGAGGAGGGCGACCGGCTCAAGGTGGTGCAGCTGGACGTGGACAAGGACCCGCAGACCACCCTCACGTACGGGGTGCTGTCGATGCCCACGCTCATGGTCTTCCGGGCCGGCGAGCCCGTGAAGTCCATGGTGGGGGCGCGGCCCAAGCGCCGGCTGATGCAGGAGCTGGAAGACGTCCTGTAGGAAGCGATAAGCGCCAGACAAACCAAAAGCCCCGGTCCGATATTGCGGCCGGGGTTTTTCTCTGCGTATATTGGGTTCTTCGTGTGTGCGCTGAAAAGAACACACCGATAAGCCCTTACAGAAAGCACTGTATCGCGTCAGGAGCGGAATTGTCAACCGAGGAAATTCGGAAAGAACAGCAATTCGTCGACGGCCTCTACGCGCGCCTCGAAGACCTGCGCGGCCAGGCCGAGGCCTCGGTGCGGAGCGCCCTGGCGCAGGTCGGGACCGGTCTTCAGGCGCGGCTCGAGCGCGATGTGCTGGTGGCCGAGCAGTCCGGGCTGCTCAGCGCGCTCGACGGCGGCGAGAACGGACTGTGTTTCGGCCGGCTCGACTTCTCCGACGGCCGCTCCCACCACATCGGCCGCATCGGCATCCGGCGTGCGGACGCGGAACGCACGCCCCTTGTCGTCGACTGGCGGGCCGATGTGGCGCGGCCGTTCTATCTCGCCACCGGGTACACCCCGATGGGTCTGCGGCGCAGGCGGCACCTCACCACCCAGGCGCGTACGGTCACCGCGCTGCACGACGAGATCCTCGACCTCACCGACGCGGCCCGCACCGGGCACGAGGGCGCGGACGCCGACGCCGTGCTGCTCGCGGCCCTGGACGCGGCCCGCACCGGGCGGATGCACGACATCGTGCAGACCATCCAGGCCGAGCAGGACCGGATCATCCGGGCTCCGCAGCGCGGTGTGCTCGTCGTCGAGGGCGGGCCCGGCACCGGCAAGACGGCGGTCGCGCTGCACCGGGCGGCGTATCTGCTGTACGCGTACCGCGAGCAGCTGGCCCGGCGCGCCGTGCTGATCGTCGGCCCCAACCCGGCCTTCCTCGGGTACATCGGCGAGGTGCTGCCCGCGCTCGGCGAGACCGGCGTGCTGCTCGCCACCATGGGCGAGCTCTTCCCGGGCGTACGCGCCGAGGGGACCGACACCCCGGCCGCCGCCGAGGTCAAGGGCCGGGCCGAGATGGCCGAGGTGCTCGCCAAGGCCGTACGCGACCGGCAGACCGTCCCGCACACCGCCTTCGAGATCGAGCACGAGGGCTACGGCACGCTCAGCCTCGACCGGGCCATGGCCGAGGACGCCCGCTGGCGGGCCCGGGAGAGCGGGCTGCCGCACAACCTGGCCCGGCCGCACTTCGCCTTCCACGTCATCGACGCGCTCACCGCGCAGCTCGCCGAGCGCATCGGCGCCGACCCCTTCGGCGGCGAGAACCTGCTGGGCCCCGACGACCTCGCCCAGCTCGGCAAGGAGATCGCCACCAGTCGGGAGGTGCACGCCGCCATCGAGGAGTTCTGGCCCACGCTGACGCCGCAGGGGTTCGTCGCCGACTTCCTGGCCGAGCCCGTCCATCTGGACGAGGCCGACGCCGAGCTGATCCGCCGCGAGGGTGGCGGCTGGACGCCCGCCGACGTGCCGCTGCTCGACGAGGCCGCCGAGCTCCTCGGCGAGGACGACTCGGCCGCCCGCGCCGCCGCCGAGGCCGAGCGCCAGGACCGGATCGCGTACGCGCAGGGCGTCCTCGACCTCTCCGCCGGATCGGAGAGCTTCGAGTTCGAGGACGAGGAGTCCGAGGTGCTCGCGGCGCACGACATCATCGACGCCGAGCGGTTCGCCGAGCGCCACGAGGAGGCCGACCACCGCAGCGCCGCCGAGCGCGCCGCCGCCGACCGCACCTGGGCGTTCGGCCACATCGTCGTGGACGAGGCGCAGGAGCTGTCCGCGATGGCCTGGCGGCTGCTGATGCGCCGCTGCCCGACCCGCTCGCTCACCCTGGTCGGCGACCCCGCCCAGACCGCCGAGGCGGCGGGCGTCGGCTCCTGGCAGCGGATCCTCCAGCCGTACGTGGAGGACCGCTGGGAGCACGTACGCCTGGGGGTCAACTACCGTACGCCCGCCGAGATCATGGAGGTGGCGGCGCGGGTCTGCCGGGCGGTGGACCCGTCGTTCGAGCCGCCCAGCTCGGTGCGGGCCACGGGGGTGCGGCCCTGGGCGCGCGAGGCGGCGCCGCACGCGCTGGCGCAGGCGGTCGCGGAGGCGGTGAAGCAGGAGACGCCCGAGGCGGGGCGCCTCGCGGTGATCGCGCCGCGCACCTGGCACCCGGCGCTGCACGCCGCGCTCCCGGACGTCCCGCCGGGCGAGCCCGATCTGACCCGCCCGGTGGTCCTGCTCGACCCGCGTCAGGCCAAGGGCCTGGAGTTCGACACGGTCCTGGTGGTGGAGCCCGCCGAGTACGGGGTGAGCGATCTGTACGTGGCGCTGACCCGCGCCACCCAGCGGCTCGGCGTGCTGCACTCGGCGCCGCTGCCCGACGCGCTGGCGCAGGCGCTCACGCCGGCCGCAGCCACACCGTGGCCAGCGGCGGCAGCGTCAGGGTCAGACTGACGGGCCGCCCGTGGCTGGGGACGGTCTCGGGCTTGAGGGCGTCCTCGTTGCGGATGTCGCCGCCGCCGTAGCGCGCGGCGTCCGTGTTGAGGACCTCCGTCCAGGCGGAGACGGTCTCGGGGACGCCCAGGCGGTAGTCGTGGCGGACCACCGGGGAGAAGTGGGAGACGGCGAGCAGCGGGGCGCCCGAGGCGTCGTGGCGCAGGAAGGCGAAGACGTTGTCCTCCGCCGCGTCGCCCGCCACCCACGCGAAGCCGGCCGGGTCGGTGTCGCGCTGCCACAGCGGCGGGGTGTCGCGGTAGACGGTGTTCAGGTCGCGGACCAGGTCCCGGACGCCCCGGTGGTCGGGCTCGGCCGAGTACGACGGGTCGAGCAGCCACCAGTCGGGTCCGGTGGTCTCCGACCACTCCGCGCCCTGGGCGAACTCCTGCCCCATGAAGAGGAGCTGCTTGCCGGGGTGCGCCCACATGAAGCCGAGGTAGGCGCGGTGGGTGGCGCGCCGCTGCCACCAGTCGCCGGGCATCTTGGAGACCAGCGCGCGCTTGCCGTGGACGACCTCGTCGTGGGAGATCGGCAGGACGTAGTTCTCGCTGTACGCGTACACCATCGAGAAGGTCATCTCGTGGTGGTGGTACTTGCGGTGCACCGGCTCCTTGGCCGCGTAGCCCAGCGAGTCGTGCATCCAGCCCATGTTCCACTTCAGGCCGAAGCCGAGGCCGCCGAAGCCGCCGGGGCCGACGTGGTGGGTCGCGCGCGTCACGCCGTCCCACGCGGTGGACTCCTCGGCGATGGTGATCACGGCCGGGCAGCGGCGGTAGACGGTGGCGTTCATCTCCTGGAGGAAGGCCACCGCGTCCAGGTTCTCCCGGCCGCCGTGCTCGTTGGGCGACCACTCGCCGTCCTCGCGCGAGTAGTCGAGGTAGAGCATCGAGGCGACCGCGTCCACCCGCAGCCCGTCGATGTGGAACTCCTCGCACCAGTACGTGGCGTTGGCGACCAGGAAGTTGCGGACCTCCTTGCGGCCGTAGTCGAACTCCAGCGTGCCCCAGTCGGGGTGCTCGGCGCGCGCCGGGTCCTCGTGCTCGTACAGCGGCCGCCCGTCGAAGCGGGCCAGCGCCCAGTCGTCCTTGGGGAAGTGCGCGGGCACCCAGTCGACGATCACCCCGATCCCGGCCCGGTGCAGCGCGTCCACCAGGAAGCGGAAGTCGTCCGGGGTGCCCATCCGGGCGGTGGGGGCGTAGAAGCCGGTCACCTGGTAGCCCCAGGAGCCGCCGAAGGGGTGCTCGGCCACCGGCAGGAACTCGACATGGGTGAAGCCCAGGTCGCGTACGTACGCCGGGAGCTGCTCGGCGAGCTGGCGGTACGTCAGACGCGGGCGCCAGGAGGCCAGGTGCACCTCGTACACCGAGAACGGCGACTCGTGGACGGGCCGGTCGCCGCGCGCCGCCATCCACTGATCGTCGCCCCACACATGGCGCGACTCGGTGACGATCGACGCGGTCATGGGCGGCACCTCGGTGCGCCGGGCCATCGGGTCGGCCCGCAGGGTGTGCGAGCCGTCGGGGCGGGTGATGTCGAACTTGTAGAGCGTCCCGTCGCCGACGCCCGGCAGGAACAGCTCCCACACGCCGGTGGAGCCGAGCGAGCGCATCGGGTAGGCGGTGCCGTCCCAGTAGCAGAAGTCGCCGGTGACCCGGACGCCGAGGGCGTTGGGGGCCCAGACGGTGAACCGGGTGCCGGCCACGCCCTGGTGGGTCATCGGGCGCGCGCCGAGCGCGGTCCACAGCTCCTCGTGGCGGCCCTCGCCGATCAGATGCAGATCGAGGTCGCCGAGCGCCGGCAGGAAGCGGTACGGGTCCTCGGCCTCCAGCTCGGTGTCGTCATAGGTGACGAGCAGCGAGTACGCGGGGACCTCGGTCAGCGCCAGCACCCCGGAGAACAGGCCGTCGCCCTCGTCGCGCAGCTCGGTGCGCAGCCCGTCGGTGACGACGGTGACGGCCCGCGCGTACGGGCGCAGCACCCGGAAGGCGACGCCGCCGCGGACCGGGTGGGCGCCAAGCAGGGCGTGCGGGTCGTGGTGGGCCCCGGCGAGCAGCCGGGCGCGGTCCTCGGCGGCGAGCGGCCGCGCGGCCCGCACGCCGCCGCTCCCGCCGCGCTTCGGCTTCGACGGCTTCGGCGGCGCGTCCGTCGTCGGCGACGGCTTCGGCCGGCCGGACCGGGAAGGGGCGGGGTGCTGCGGGCGGTCGCCGGTGGGCGGGCGGGCGGTCACGGGTACGGCCTCCTCGGGGTGGTGCGGGGTCGGGGTCAGTCCTGGGCCAGTCGGCGGACCGCCGCCATCGGGACGGCGAGCCAGTCGGGGCGGTGCCGGGCCTCGTAGAGCACCTCGTACACCGCCTTGTCGGTCTCGTAGGCGCGCAGCAGCTCGGGTTCGTCGCGCGGGTCGGTGCCCGCGGCCTCGGCGTAGCCCGAGCAGTAGGCGTCCCGGCAGGACTCGGCCCACTCGGGGCGCCAGGGCAGCTGGGTGCGGGCCGCGTAGTCGAAGGAGCGCAGCATCCCGGCGACGTCGCGCACCGGCGGCTGCGGGCGGCGGCGCTCGGCCAGCGGCCGGGCGGGCTCGCCCTCGAAGTCGATGACCGCCCAGTCGCCGCCGCCGGTCCGCAGGGTCTGGCCCAGGTGCAGATCGCCGTGGACGCGCTGGGCGGGCCGGGACGCGGCCACCCGGGTCACCGCGTCGAACGCGGCGCGCAGCCCGGGCACATACGGCAGCAGCGTCGGCACCGCCTGCGCGGCGGCCTCCAGGCGCTCGTGCATCGCGGCCGCCAGCAGCTCGGTCTGGGCGCGGCCGAGGGTGACCACCGGCAGCGCGTCGGCGAGCGCGGTGTGCACCTCGGCGGTGGCCCGGCCCAGCGCGTGCGCCTCCCGGGTGAAGCCGCGCCGGTCGGCGAGCGCGCGCAGCGCCAGCTGCCAGCCGTCCTCGGAGTCGCGCAGATACGGCTGGAGCACGGCGAGCGTGGCGTCCTGGGGCCGGTCGGTCCGGATCCAGGCGGCGGGCGCGGGCACCCGGGCGCACCCGTGCCGGGCCAGGACCAGCGGAAGCTCCAGGTCGGGGTTGACCCCGAAGTGGATCCGGCGGAATACCTTGAGGATGAACGTATCGCCGTACACCAGCGAGGAGTTGGACTGCTCGGCGGCGAGCAGACGCGGCGCGAGCCCGCCCGGGACGGGAATGTCCGCGTCGCAGCCGAACCGCAGCGGCCCGAGCCGGCCCGGGGTGCGCAGCCGCTCCAGGAGCAGCGCGGCCACCTGCGGGTCCTGGAGGGCGTCGTAGACGGTCTGCCCCATCAGCGGTCCGTCGGTGGCGTGGCCGACGAGCGCGGGGGCGAGCGGCGGCGGCAGCACCTTCCGTACGCCAAGGAGCAGCTGGTACACATCGCCCGGGCCGGCCTCGGGGGCGGCGCCGTTCTGCTCGGCCCGCACCAGCAGGTGCAGGGTGCCGGGGAGCAGCTCGGTGACCGAGACCAGCGAGAAGCCGGTGACCGGGCGGCCCTTGCCCGCGAACCAGCGCTGTCTGGGGAGCCATTCGTGCAGCAGCGGCGCCAGCGAGGGCAGCAGCGCGACAGGAGTCAGGGTGGGTGCGGCCTTGGGCATGGCAGCGCGTCCTTTCCCCGGGCTCACAGCAGGTGTGCGCAGAGTGTCCCGGATTGCGGCATTGGCTGTCCGGCGGCGCGCGGAGCGTCCGGTAGGCCACTGGGAGCGGTCCGGAGCGTCGCTGAGGAGAGTGCCCCGGGCGGGCCGGAGGAAACCGGCCCGTCCGGGCAGGCCCGGGGGCGGCTCGAAAGCGCCCCCGGACCGGGTGGGTTCAGCCGATCACGATGCAGTCCTTGCGCAGCCGGAACCAGTAGAAGCCGTGCCCCGCGAGGGTGAGCAGATACGGCCACTGGCCGATGGCCGGGAAGCGCACCCCGCCGATCAGCTCCACCGGATGGGCCCCGGCGAAGGCCCGCAGATCCAGCTCGGTGGGCTGGGCGAACCGCGAGAAGTTGTTCACGCAGAGCACGAGGTCGTCGTTGTGCTCCCGCAGGAACGCCAGGACCGCCGGGTTGGAGGAGGGGAGCTCGGTGTACGAGCCGAGACCGAAAGCGGGGTTCTGCTTGCGGATCTCGATCATCCGGCGGGTCCAGTGCAGCAGGGACGACGGCGAGGCCATCGCGGCCTCGACGTTGGTCACCTGGTAGCCGTAGACCGGGTCCATGATCGTGGGAAGGAAGAGGCGTCCTGGATCGCAGGACGAGAAGCCCGCGTTGCGGTCGGGCGTCCACTGCATGGGGGTCCGTACGGCGTCCCGGTCACCCAGCCAGATGTTGTCGCCCATGCCGATCTCGTCCCCGTAGTAGAGGATCGGCGAGCCGGGCAGCGACAGCAGCAGGGCCGTGAACAGCTCGATCTGGTTGCGGTCGTTGTCGAGCAGGGAGGCGAGGCGGCGCCGGATGCCGATGTTGGCGCGCATCCGGGGGTCCTTGGCGTACTCCGCGTACATGTAGTCGCGCTCTTCGTCCGTGACCATTTCGAGGGTCAGCTCGTCGTGGTTGCGCAGGAAGATGCCCCACTGGCAGGTCTTGGGGATGGCCGGGGTCTTGGCGAGCACCTCGGAGACCGGGTAGCGGCTCTCGCGGCGCACGGCCATGAAGATGCGCGGCATCACGGGGAAGTGGAACGCCATGTGGCACTCGTCGCCGCCCGCCGCGTAGTCGCCGAAGTAGTCGACGACGTCCTCCGGCCACTGGTTGGCCTCGGCGAGCAGCACGGTGTCCGGGTAGCTCGCGTCGATCTCGGCCCGGACCCGCTTGAGGAAGTCGTGGGTCGCGGGCAGGTTCTCGCAGTTGGTGCCCTCCTCCTGGTACAGGTACGGGACGGCGTCGAGGCGGAAGCCGTCGATGCCCAGGTCCAGCCAGAACCGCAGCGCGGCCAGGATCTCGTCCTGGACGGCCGGGTTCTCGTAGTTGAGGTCCGGCTGGTGGGAGAAGAAGCGGTGCCAGTAGTACTGCTTGCGGACGGGGTCGAAGGTCCAGTTGGAGGTCTCGGTGTCGACGAAGATGATCCGGGCGTCCTGGAACTGCTTGTCGTTGTCGGCCCAGACGTAGTAGTCGCCGTACTGACCGGCGGGGTCCTTGCGCGACTCCTGGAACCACGGGTGCTGGTCGCTGGTGTGGTTCATCACGAAGTCGATGATCACGCGCATGCCGCGCTGGTGGGCGGCGTCCACGAACTCCACGAAGTCGGCGAGGTCGCCGAACTCCGGGAGCACCGCGGTGTAGTCCGAGACGTCGTAACCGCCGTCCCGCAGCGGGGACTTGAAGAAGGGTGGCAGCCAGAGGCAGTCCACCCCCAGCCACTGCAGGTAGTCGAGCTTGGCGGTGATGCCCTTGAGATCCCCTACGCCGTCGCCGTTGCTGTCCTGGAAGGACCGCACGAGCACCTCGTAGAAGACGGCCCGCTTGAACCACTCGGGATCGCGGTCCTTGGCGGGAGTGTCCTCGAAGGTGTCGTGGACGGGCTCGTTGACGATCATGGTGTGGGTGACCCTCCGATCGGCGGGGACGGTCGCAGGACCAGGATGTGCGCGGGAGCGCGGCCCGGCTCCAGACGCACGTAGTTGGCCCTGCCCCAGTGGTAGGTCTCACCGGTGAGCTCGTCGCGCACCGGGACGGACTCGTGCCACGAGAGGCCGAGTTCCGGCATGTCCAACGAGACCGTGGCCTCCTGGGTGTGGTGGGGGTCGAGGTTGGCGACCACCACAACGGTGTTCGAACCCGAGCGCTTGCTGTACGCCAGCACCGCGTCGTTGTCGGTGTGGTGGAAGTGCAGCGAGCGCAGCTGCCGCAGCGCCGGGTGGCGCCGGCGGATCCGGTTGAGCGAGGTCAGCAGGGGGGCCAGGGAGCGGCCCGAGCGCTCGGCCGCCTCCCAGTCGCGGGGCCGCAGCTCGTACTTCTCCGAGTTCAGGTACTCCTCGCTGCCGTCGTGCAGCGCCGTGTTCTCACAGAGCTCGTAGCCCGCGTACACACCCCAGCTGGGCGAGAGCGTCGCGGCGAGCACCGCGCGCACCTCGAAGGCGGGCCGGCCGCCGTGCTGGAGGTAGGCGTGCAGGATGTCCGGTGTGTTCACGAAGAAGTTGGGGCGCATGTACGCGGCCGCGTCGCCCGTCAGCTCGGTGAGGTAGTCGGTCAGCTCCTGCTTGGTGTTGCGCCAGGTGAAGTACGTGTACGACTGCTGGAAGCCGATCCGGGCCAGGGTGTGCATCATCGCGGGACGGGTGAACGCCTCGGCCAGGAACACCACGTCCGGGTCGCTGCCGTTGACCTCGGCGAGCACCTGCTCCCAGAACACCACCGGCTTGGTGTGCGGGTTGTCCACCCGGAAGATCCGCACCCCGTGGTCCATCCAGAACCGCAGGATCCGCACGGTCTCCGCGACCAGGCCCGGCATGTCCGCGTCGAAGGCGACCGGATAGATGTCCTGGTACTTCTTGGGCGGGTTCTCGGCGTACGCGATGGTGCCGTCGGCCCGGTGGTGGAACCACTCGGGGTGCTTGTCCACCCAGGGGTGGTCCGGCGAGCACTGGAGCGCGAAGTCCAGGGCGACCTCCATGCGCAGGTCGCGGGCCGTGCGCACGAAGTGGTCGAAGTCCTCGAGGGTGCCCAGGTCCGGGTGGACCGCGTCGTGCCCGCCGTCCGGCGAGCCGATCGCCCAGGGCACGCCCACGTCGCCGGGCGCGGCCGAGAGGCTGTTGTTGGGGCCCTTGCGGAAGGTGGTGCCGATGGGGTGCACGGGCGGCAGATAGACGACGTCGAAGCCCATCGCGGCGACCGCGGGCAGCCGCTCGGCGGCGGTCCGGAAGGTGCCGCTGACCGGCGGCTGCCCGGGCTCGACCACCGCCCCCTCGGAGCGCGGGAACAGCTCGTACCACGACCCGTAGAGCGCCCGCTCGCGCTCGACCAGCAGCGGCAACGGCTCACTGGAGCTGACCAGTTCGCGCAGCGGAGAGCGGTCCAGGGCCGCCCGCGCCTCGGGGGTCAGCGCCGCGGCGAGCCGGGCCGCCGCCGGGCGGGAGGTGTCGCGCAGCGCGTCCACGGCGGCCAGCACCGCCTCGCGCCCCTTGGTCTTCGGCACCCCGCGCGCGGCCCGCTCGTACAGCGCCGCGCCCTCCGCCAGGACCAGCTCGGTGTCCTGACCCGCCGGGATCTTGATCCCCGCGTGCCGGCGCCAGGTGGCCACCGGGTCGCTCCACGCCTCGACCGTATACGACCAGTGCCCTTCGGCCGTCGGGGTGACCTCGGCGCCCCAGCGGTCGCTGCCGGGCGCCAGCTCGCGCATCGGCGTCCACGGCCCCGGCCGCCCGCGCGGGTCGCGCAGCACCACATTGGCGGCGACCGCGTCATGGCCTTCTCGGAAGACGGTGGCGGTGACCCAGAAGGTCTCGCCCGCCACCGCCTTCGCCGGCCTTCGGCCGCAGTCGACGGCGGGGCGGACGTCCAGGACGGGGATACGGCCGATCGGCAGATTCACGGGCTCACCTGGTGGCTGGTGGGTACGGGGCGTGGCGGGGTCTGCTCTTTGTAACTGCTCCGTTGACGTTTGACGGGCTGCGGGCATCGCCGCTCCTGTCCGCGTTCACTCGGGTGGCGGTCAGCGGTTGCACAGACGGACGTCCTACCGGTGGAGCCTTCCACAGGCTACGAGTGGGCATTCCGGCAGTTTGTTAACTACCTGCGCGTAACGGTTCAGACAAGGAATCGGCCCGGTCTTTCGGCGGCGCGGGCCAGAATTTGCCTACCCACAAGTTCAGTTGGGGCGGGAGGTGGCCCAGGGGCCACCCGTGCGTCCGTACGTACGTTCGTGCGCATCCGTCACCGCGACGCGGCCGGGGGGCACTCGCCGGGGGCGCTCGCCTCCGCGCGCCGTGGTGGCGCGGGGCGCCCGCCCACTACCTTCGAGAGTGAAGGACAGTCGAACAGAGCTGTACGTCCCTCCTGTTGCCCACATCCCCTGCGAAGGTGGAACACGTGAAGGCAATCCGTCGGTTCACCGTGCGCCCCGTCCTCCCCGAGCCCCTGCGGCCGCTGAGCGAGCTGGCCCGCAATCTGCGCTGGTCCTGGCATCCCGAGACCAGAGAACTGTTCCGGTCCGTCGACCCCGAGGGATGGCGGGCGGCCCAGGAGGACCCCGTGCGCCTGCTGGGGTCGGTCTCCGCCGCGCGGCTCGCCGCGCTGGCCGAGGACCGCCGCTTCGTCCGCGCCCTGACCGCCTGCGCCGACGACCTCGCCGACTATCTGGGCGGGCGGCGGTGGTACCAGGAGCAGCCCGAGGGGCTGCCGCGCGCGGTCGGCTACTTCTCGCCGGAGTTCGGGATCACCGCCGCCCTGCCGCAGTACTCGGGCGGGCTCGGCATCCTGGCGGGCGACCATCTGAAGTCCGCGAGCGACCTCGGCGTGCCGCTGATCGGGGTCGGCCTCCTCTACCGGCACGGCTACTTCCGCCAGTCGCTCTCGCGCGACGGCTGGCAGCAGGAGCACTATCCCGTCCTCGACCCCAACGAACTGCCGCTGGCGCTGCTGCGCGAGGCCGACGGCGAACCCGCCCGGATCGCGCTGCACCTGCCCGGCGGCCGTGCGCTGCACGCGGTCGTGTGGGTCGCCCAGGTCGGCCGGGTGCCGCTCCTGATGCTCGACTCCGACGTGGAGGAGAACGGGCCGGGCGAGCGCGACGTCACCGACCGGCTGTACGGGGGCGGCAGCGAGCACCGGCTGCTCCAGGAGATGCTGCTGGGCATCGGCGGGGTGCGGGCGGTGCGCGCGTACTGCCGGATCACCGGGCATCCGGCCCCCGAGGTCTTCCACACCAACGAGGGTCACGCGGGTTTCCTCGGCCTGGAGCGGATCCGTGAACTCGCCGGGGAGGGGCTGGAGTTCGACGCGGCCCTGGAGTCGGTACGGGCCGGGACCGTCTTCACCACCCACACCCCGGTCCCGGCCGGAATCGACCGCTTCGACCGCGAGCTGGTCGCCCACCACCTCGGCGACGACGGCGAACTGCCCGGCGTCGACGTCTCCCGGATCCTCCAGCTCGGCATGGAGACCTACCCGGGCGGTGAGCCCAACCTCTTCAACATGGCCGTGATGGGACTGCGCCTGGCCCAGCGCGCCAACGGCGTCTCCACCCTGCACGGCGAGGTCAGCCGGGAGATGTTCGCCGGGCTCTGGCCGGGCTTCGACCCCTCCGAGGTGCCGATCACCTCCGTCACCAACGGGGTGCACGCGCCGACCTGGGTGGCGCCCGAGGTGTTCCGGCTGGGCGCCCGGCAGATCGGCGCCGGGCGCGCCGAGGACGCGCTGACCGTGGGCGGCTCGCCGCGCTGGGACGCGGTCGCCGACATCCCCGACAACGAGATCTGGGAGCTGAGGCGCGAACTGCGCGAGCAGCTGGTGCTGGAGGTGCGCGAGCGGCTGTACGCCTCGTGGCGCACCCGGGGGGCCGGTACGGCCGAGCTCGGCTGGGTGGACGGGGTGCTCGACCCCGACGTCCTGACCATCGGCTTCGCCCGCCGCGTGCCCTCGTACAAGCGGCTCACCCTGATGCTGCGCGACCGCGACCGGCTGATGGAGCTGCTGCTGCATCCGACCCGGCCGGTGCAGATCGTGGTGGCGGGCAAGGCGCACCCCGCCGACGACAGCGGCAAGCGGCTGGTCCAGGAGCTGGTGCGGTTCGCCGACGACCCCCGGGTGCGCCACCGCATCGTCTTCCTGCCCGACTACGGGATGGCGATGGCCAAGAAGCTCTACCCGGGCTGCGACGTGTGGCTGAACAACCCGCTGCGTCCCCTGGAGGCGTGCGGGACCAGCGGGATGAAGGCCGCCCTCAACGGGTGTCTGAACCTCTCCGTCCTGGACGGCTGGTGGGACGAGTGGTTCGAGCCGGACTTCGGCTGGGCCATCCCCACCGCCGACGGCTCCGCCACCGACGAGGACCGCAGGGACCAGCTGGAGGCGACCGCGCTGTACGACCTGATCGAGGACCGGGTGGCGCCGCGCTTCTACGACCGGGGCGCGGACGGGCTGCCCGGCCGCTGGATCGAGATGGTCCGCGAGACCCTCTCCTCGCTCGGCCCCAAGGTGCTGGCGGGGCGGATGGTGCGCGAGTACGTGGAGCGGCTGTACGCGCCGGCCGCCCGGGCCCACCGCGAGCTGGAGCCGGAGGTGGCCCGGGAGCTGGCGGCCTGGAAGGTCCGGGTGCGGGCGGCCTGGCCGCAGGTGGCCGTCGACCATGTGGAGGCGGTCTCCGCGACGGCCGTGAACGGCCACGCGGAGCTCGGCTCCACGCTCGCCCTGCGGGTGCGGGCCGGGCTCGGCGGGCTCCAGCCGGACGATGTGGAGGTGCAGGCGGTCGCCGGGCGGGTGGACGCCGCCGACACCCTCGCGGAGGCCCGCACGGTCGCCCTGAAGCCCGCGGGCGGCCCCGACCTGGAGGGCCGCTGGGTGTACGAGGGCCCGCTCGCCCTGGACCGCACCGGCCCCTACGGCTACACGGTCCGGGTGCTCCCGGCCCACCGCCTCCTCGCCGACGGCGCCGATCTCGGACTGGTCGCGCTCCCGACCGAGGCGACGGGGGAGGGGGCGGGGGTGCTGATGCGCTGAGGACGAAGGGGTTGTACCGTACGTCGGCCGCTGCCATGCGCCCCGTACGGAACTGCGAGGTCCGATTGTGAATCCTGCCGAGAATGTCGCTGCTCGTCCCCTACGTCCGTATGGGACCTGGGCGGCGCGCGCGGGCCTCGCCCTGCTGCCCTTCGCCTCCCTCGGGCTGCTGTGCCCGGTGCCGTCGCTGGTCATCGCCGTGCGGCGGCACCGGAGCGCCGACTGGGTCGCCTTCGCGGTCTTCAGCGCGGTGTGGGTGTCCTGGGTGATCCAGCTGGCGACCACCCCGGACACCACCCATGGCATGCGGTTCGCGGCCGATGTGCTGCTCCTCGGGCTGTCCACGGCCGGAGCGGCCGCGCACGCCTGGAAGGCGTGGCCGACGGCCCGGCAGTCCCCGAACGACGAGAACGGCAAGAGCGCGTGAAGCAGGTCAAGCAGGTACGTCAGGCCCAGGCGGCGAAGGCCGCCCGGGAGGAGCAGGACAAGCAGGGCAGATACGCGCGGTACCGGCTGAGGTTCGCCCGGCTCACCGCGTTCGCGCGGGCCCACCGGCGCGAGGTCTGGATCGCCGTGGGCGTGGCGGCGGCGCTCGTGCTCGCCGCGGTCCTGGTCCCGCTGCTGGACAAGGACGACAAGCCGGGGCCGCCGGACCCGCGGGCCCGGCAGTACAAGAACGTGGACGCCTGTCTGCTCACCGGGGACAAGGGCGTCACCGAGGGCACCGAGGGCGCGCCGGTCTGGGCGGGCCTCCAGGACGCCTCGCAGACCACCCACGCCCGGGTCAACTTCGTCCCGGTGACGGGCGAGCAGACCGCCGCCAACGCCACCCCGTTCGTCAACAGCCTCATCCAGCGCTCCTGCGACGTCGTCGTGGCGGTCGGCAAGGCCCCGGTGGCCGCGGCCGAGGCGGCGGCCAAGGCGCACCCCAAGGTCCGCTTCGTGGTGGTCGGCGGGCAGGCCGCGGCGGGCAATGTGACGGCCGTGAAGCAGGGGGACGGAGTGCGTGAGGATGTCGCCCGCGCGGTGAAGCAGGGCGTCAATACACCCGGATAGCCCGGAATTTGGTGTTCCGCGCCGCATGGACATGGCAAAGAAATGCTAAAGGATCAAGGGGTGGAAGCAACCCTTCCAAAAACGTGAGGCACGATCACGAGGCTTTGTCTTCTGTAAGCCTCGCGTAAGTAAAGGCTGCCTCAATGCGTGCTCGATGGGCTCGAACATCCCGTCTGTTGTTCCCACCCGGTAGTCCCGGGCGCCGCAGGACCAGGAGAGTCGCTCTCCTGGTCCTGTTGGCTTTCTCCTTCATGCTCACCACGGAGACGGCGGAGGCCACGGGGGCGACGCTGCCCCGGCTGTCGATGCCCAGGTGGTCCCTGTCCGGTCTGTGGGAGTGGGCGAACAAGTCCCCGCTGGACACCCCGGACCAGCAGAGCGGTACGGCCAAGGGCAAGAGCCACACCGCCGCCGCCAAGCAGACCCGGGCCAAGGGCGGCAACGGCCACAGACCCGGCAAGGGCAAGGGCGAGCTCGACGAGTACCGCAGACCCGAGGACAAGGCCGAGCTGACCAGGACCGGCAAGGCGGCCGGCGGCGCCAAGAGCTTCGACGCGCGCACCAGCAGGCGCGACGCCAAGAAGTCGACGGCGACCTCGGACTTCTTCACCAACGCCGACGGTTCCACCACGGTGCGCCACTACACCGGCCGCTCCAACTTCAAGGGCGCCGACGGCAGCTGGAAGCAGATCGACACCAAGCTGCGCGAGGAGAAGGGCGGCCGGCTGGTCGAGAACGCCAACTCGCTCGGCGTCGCCTTCGCGCCGGACGCCGCCGCCCCCGAGCTCGCCTCGGTGGGCTTCGGCTCCGGGCGCTCGCTGGCGTACGGACTGCACGGCGCCGCCAAGAGCGAGCCGGTGGTCGACGGCGACTCCACCGCCACGTACAAGAACGTCCTCAAGGACACCGACCTCAAGCTCTCGCCGCTGACCGAGGGGTTCAAGGAGCGGATCGTCCTGCGGTCGAAGGACGCGCCGACCTCCTGGGTCTTCCCGCTGAGGACCGAGGGGCTCACCCCGAAGGTCGCCGAGAACGGCGACGTGGTGTTCACCGACGCCGACGGCAAGGTGACGGCGACCGTGCCGCACGCCTTCATGGAGGACTCGAAGATCGACCCGCGCTCGGGCGACGCCGCCCAGTCCCGCGCGGTCAGCTATGAGCTCACCACCCTGGACGGCAAGCCCGCGCTGCGGATGACCGCCGACCGCACCTGGCTGAACGATCCGAAGCGGGTCTTCCCGGTCACCGTCGACCCGACGGTGACGGCCAGCAACTCGACCTACACCCAGAACACCATCGGCGGGGACCACTCCACCGAGAACATGATCAAGGTGGGGTCCTACGACTCGGGCACCAACAAGGCGAACTCCTTCCTCCAGTTCTCCTCGCTGGGCACCACGCTGGCCGGCCAGAAGGTCACCGCCGCGACCCTGAACGTGTACGCGATCTGGTCCTCGACCTGCACCGCCGAGCCGTTCAACGTCCACCCGGTCACCCAGGCCTGGACGCCGTCCACGGTCACCAGCTACCCCGGCCCGACCTATGGCGCGGCCATCGGCTCGGCGACCGTGGCGCCCGGCGCGTCCTGCTCCAACTCCTCCAGTTCCACGAGCGTGGGCGTGAAGATGCCCGTGCCGCTCAACACCAGCTGGTTCAACACGGTCGCGGGCGGCGGTGCCAACTACGGCCTCGCGATGACCGCGATCACCAGTGACATGCTGCACTGGAAGAAGTTCCACTCGGACAACTCCACCACCGCGGGCTTCCGCCCGGCGCTGGACCTGACCTACACGGCGAACGTCGCCCCGCAGGTCAACGCCCAGTTCCCGCCGGCCAACTACCAGGCCAACACGCTCCGCCCGGAGCTCACGGTCTACGCGACCGACGCGGACAAGGGCCCGAGCCCGCTGTCGTACTCCTTCGACGTCTTCGACGCGGACTCCGCCAGCCAGACCGCCGTGGTCAGCTCCGGCACCCTGACCAAGGGCGCCTGGGCGATCCCGGCCGGCAAGCTCCAGTGGAGCAAGAACTACCTGTGGTTCGCCACGGTGAGCGACGGCACCAACTCGGTCACCTACGACAGCCGGTTCACCACCGCCGTGCCGCAGCCGCCGGTGACCTCGGGCCTGTCCCAGAACACCGACGGCCATGAGTTCGACCCGAGCGACGGCAACTACACCACCGACGACACCGACGCGGACGTCGAGGTCACCGGGCCGTCCCTGTCGATCGAGCGCTCCTACAACAGCCTCGACCCGCGCCAGGACAGCGCGTTCGGCGCGGGCTGGGCGACCATCGCGGACATGAAGGCCGCCGAGGTCAAGGACGGCTCCGGCGCCATCACCAGCGTGGTGATCACCTACCCCGGCGGTGAGCAGGTCGCCTTCGGCCGCAACAGCGACGGCACCTTCGTGCCCCCGCTGGGCCGCTACGCCCGCTTCCAGACCGTCACCGGTGGCGGCTACACGCTGGTCGACAAGGACTTCACCACCTACTCCTTCACCCAGGCCACGGCCCGGGCCGGGGTGTACGCGATCAAGTCCATCACGGACTTCGCAAACCGTGGCGAAACGTTTTTCTACACCGGCAACCAGCTGACCAAGATCACGAACACCACGTCCAACCGTTCGCTGAGCCTCAGCTGGCAGACCCCCGCGGGCGCCACCGCCGCGCACGTCGCCACGGTCGCCACCGACCCGTCCGACCCCAGCGACGCCAACACCGCGCAGACCTGGAAGTACGGCTACACCGGTGACCAGCTCACCTCGGTCTGCCCGCCCGCGGACTGGACCAAGTGCATCACCTACGGCTACGCCACCGGCAACCACTACCGCACCACGGTCCTGGACGAGGACCCGTTCGCGTACTGGCGCCTCGGCGAGGCGGCCGGTGACGGGGTGGCCAAGGACGCGGTCGACCTCAACCAGGGCAAGTACAACGGCATCTACCACAACGTGACCACCGGCGGCACGGGCGTGCTCGCCGGGTCCACCCAGCCCACGGCGTCGTTCAACGGCACCAGCAGCTATGTGGAGATACCCAGCGCCCCGGGCGCGACCCCCTCGTACGCCTCGGTCTCGCTCTGGTTCAAGACCTCCCAGGCGGGCGGTGTCCTCTTCTACTACGGCGACAAGCCGCTGAGCGACCCCGACCCGGTGGGCACCACGACCCACAACACCCCGGCGGTCTACGTCGGCACCGACGGCAAGCTGCACGGCTGCTTCGCCTCGTCGCCCGGCTGCAACACCACGATCGTCTCCGCCGCCGCCGTCAATGACAACAAGTGGCACCAGGCCGTCCTCACCGGCGCCGCCACCACCATGTCGCTCTACCTCGACGGCGTCGCCCAGGGCACCAAGTCCGGCACCATCAACGACTGGGCGCAGCCCTATCTGACGCTGGGCGCCGGTGTGAACACCGACGGCTGGCCGAACATGAACGCGGCCGACCCGCTCGGCCACTTCAGTGGCCAGCTCGCCGAGGCGGCGATCTACTCCGAGCCGCTGAGCCAGGACGTCATCACCGCGCAGTACCAGGCGGCGACCCGGCCGGCCGGACTGCTCAACAAGATCACCACGCCGAACGGCAAGACCCAGAGCTCCGTCACCTACTCCACCGCCGACGACACCGTCACCCAGGCCGTGGACGGCGACGGCGGCACCTGGAAGCTCAACCCGGCCACCGTCACCGGCTCCTCGCAGGTCTACCGCTCCTCGGTGATGGGCGCCGCCCCCTCCGGGTACTGGCGTCTCGGTGACGTCCAGGGCGCGGCCCAGGCCGCCAACGAGGTGCACACCGGGCTCGGCACGTACAACACGGTCACCCAGGGCGCGGAGGGTCCGTTCGGGCCCGACGACGCGACGGCGGTGGACTTCGACGGCTCCACCTCGTTCGCCGAGCTGCCCTACGCCCCGCTGCACCGCTCCGGCAACCGGGCGATCGAGCTGTGGTTCCGCACCGCCAAGCCCGGTGTGATCGCGGCCGACCAGGCCCGGGTCCCCAACGACCCGGCGGGCGCGGGCGCGGCCTACTCACCGCTGATGTACGTGGGCGCGGACGGCAAGCTGCGCGGCCACTGGTGGAGCGCCAGCGGCAGCGGCACGACCGACTTCGGCTCCAAGGCGACGGTCACCGACAACGCCTGGCACCACGCGGTCCTCTCGGCGTCCGGCACCACCCAGACGCTCTACCTGGACGGTGAGAAGCAGGCCGACTACACCGGCGCCGCCGCCGACCAGACGACCACCCGCACCTTCCTGGGCGCGGGCTTCACCAAGGGCTGGATCAGCTCGCCCTCCGACGTCAGCTACTTCGACGGCTCGCTCGCCGAGGTCGCGTTCTACGACGCGCCGCTGACCGAGGACGAGGTCGGCCGCCACTACTCGGCCGCCAAGTCGTCGACGGGCACCGCCCCGGTCCGCACGGTCAAGCTGACCGACCCGACCGACAAGAAGCTGACCTACGTGTACGACGCGGAGCTCGGCAACCGCCTGCTCGCGGCGGTCGACACCAACGGGCAGCGCACCACCTACGGCTACGACACCTCGGGCTTCCTGCACACGGTGACGGACGCCAACGGAAACCGCTCGGTGACCGGCCACGACGTGCGCGGCAACACGGTCTCCACGACCAGCTGCCAGAACACGGCGGCCAACACCTGCGCCACCGAGTACTACACGTACTACCCGGACGCGACCACGCTCTTCCCGACGATGGACGCGCGCAACGACCTGATGCTCACCGAGCGCGACGGCCGTTCCTCCGGACCCACCGACAACACCTACCTCACCAGCTACAGCTATGACACGGCCGGGAACATCACCTCGGTGACCACCCCGCCGGTGCCGGGTTCGCCCGCGGGCCGTACCGCGTCCACCACCTACACCACGGCGACCACGGTGGCGGCCGAGGGCGGCACCAACTACACCCCGGCCGGTCTGGTGGCCTCGGTGCGCACGCCCGGCGGGCGCACCACCTCGTACAGCTACTTCAAGAACGGCGACCTGGCGCAGATCACCGACGCCAACGGCGCCTCGGTGAAGTACACGTACGACAACCTGGGCCGCCAGATCACCAAGACCGAGATCTCCGACTCCTACCCGGCGGGTCTGACGACCACGCTGGCGTACGACAAGGACGACCAGGTCATCTCGGAGATCAGCCCGAAGGTCACCAACCGGGTCACCGGCGCGGTGCACCAGGCCAAGTCGACGACCGTCTACGACCCGGACGGCAACGTCCAGTCCCAGACGGTCGCGGACGCCACCGGCGGTGACGCCTCGCGGGTCACCTCGATGACGTACGACGCCTACAACCGGGTCGCGACCCGGACGGACCCGGGCGGCGACGTCACGGCGTTCGAGTACGACGTCTACGGCAACAAGGTCAAGGAGACGGACCCGGTCGGGAACGTCAACGAGTACACCTTCGACGCCGAGGGCAGGCCGCTCACCACCAGCCTGCTCAACTACACCGGTGACCCCAACAGCCCCTCCGCTCCCACCAAGCTGGTGCAGGAGTCGCGGGCCTACGACCCGGCCGGACGTCTCGCGTCGATCACCGACGCGATGGGCTGGGTGACCGAGTACACCTACACCGACGACGGCCTCTCGGCGACCGTGGTCCGCAGGGACCCGCAGAACAACAAGTCGTTCACCGAGCAGGCCAACACCTACGACGCCGCGGGCAACCTCACCAAGCAGGTCACCAACGACGGCACCACGACCACCTCGTTCATGGTGGACGCGGCCGACCGTACGACGTCGACGACGATGGACCCGGGCGGCCTGGCCCGGACCAACAAGGTCAGCTACGACCCGGACGACAACGTCGTGTCCGAGACGGACTACGACCCGACCGGCGACACCAGCACCACCGACACGCGCTACGACGCGCTCGGCAACGTCACCGGCACGGTCGTCCACGACGGCACCACCGCGCCGGTGGGCCGCTGGAAGCTGAACGAGACCAGCGGCACCAACGCGGCGGACTCCTCGGGCGGCAACAACAAGGTCACCTTCGGCTCCGGCGTCACCCGCTCCACCGAGCAGGGCGGCAGCGCGGTCTTCGACGGCACCGCGAACGCGTACGGCCAGGGCACAGGACCGGCCGTCAACACCAACGGCAGCTTCTCCGTCTCGACCTGGGTGAAGCTGGCCGACACCACCGCCAACCACACGTTCGTCTCGCAGGACGGCAAGGCCGACCACGGCTTCCAGCTGTACTACTCGACGGCGTACGGCTGGTCCTTCAACCGCACCTCCGGCGATGTCGCGAGCCCCACGCTGGCCCGCGCCACCTCCGGTACGGCGGCGGTCACGGCCAACACCTGGACGCATCTGACGGGTGTCTACGACGCCACGGCCGGGGAGATCCGGCTGTACGTCAACGGCGCGCTGAAGGCGACCACCCCCTACAGCGGCTCCTGGGAAGCCACCGGCCCGCTCCAGATCGGCCGCCGTATGTCCGCGGGCACGCAGGGCGAGTACCACAAGGGCTCCCTCGCCGACGTCCAGGTCTACGGCGAGGCGCTGACCGCCACGCAGGTCTCCGGCGTGTACGGCAAGACGCTGCCCGCCACGGGCAGCTCGGTCCGCACCACCAGCTGGAAGCTCGACCAGCGCGGCATGCCGCTCTCGACGACCGACGCCAACGGTGTCACCACCGACTACGGCTACGACGAGTCGGGCCAGCAGACCAGCGTCACCGAGCCGGCGGTCAACGCCGAGCAGAACGGCGGCACCCCGTCGTCGGTCCGCCCGGTCACGCTCACCGGCTACAACACCTTCGGCGAGCAGACCGAGACCTCGGACCCGCTCGGCAACGTCACGGTGACCGCCTACGACGGGGAGGGCCAGGAGGCGTCCACCACGCTTCCCGACTACACCCCGCCGGGCGCCACGGCGCCGATCAAGTCGGTGTCCTGGAACGAGTACAACCACCTCGGCCAGGTCTCCGCGGAGGTCGACCCGCTGGGCAACCGCACCGAGTACACCTACACCCAGCTGGGCGACCTGGCGTCGGTGAAGGAGCCGGGCGGCGACACCACCAAGTACACCTACGACACCAACGGCGACCAGCTCTCGGCGACGCGTCCCAACGGCGCACGCCAGGAGGCGACCTTCGACTACCTGGGCCGCGAGCTCACCAACACGGACATCGTCCGCCAGCCCACCCAGCGGGCGTTCACGGCGATCAACTACTACGACGCGCCGGGCCAGCAGCTGTCCAAGGTGGTCAGCCCCACCGGGGTGAGCCAGTCCTACGGGTACAACGCGCTCGGCGAGGTCACGTCCACCACGGACGGGGCGAACAACACGACGCGGTTCACGTACGATCAGGACGGTCAGATGCTGACGTCCACGGATCCGGACGGGACGAGCACCAAGAACACGTACGACGGGTTCGGCAGGCTCACCGCGATCAGTGACCTGGACGCCACCGGCGCCGTGCTGCGCACCTCCAGCTCCACCTACGACCGGATGGGCAATCCGCTCACCACGAAGGACTTCCGCGGGCACACCACCACGTTCACGGTGGACCCGACGGGTCTGGTCACCCAGGCGGTGCAGCCGGTCTCCGCGACCGAGTCCATCACCACGTCCTTCGGATACGACGCCGCGGGCAACGCGACCCGGTTCACCGACGGCCGCGGCAACGCCTTCATCAAGACCTACAACTCGTGGGGTCTGCCCGAGGCGCAGATCGAGCCGTCGACCCCGGCCCACCCGGCGGCGGCCGACCGCACCTTCACCACGGTGTACGACGCCAACGGCCGGGTGAAGGAGCAGCGCTCGCCCGGCGGCGTCAACGTCACCAACGAGTACGACGCCAAGAGCCGGCTCACCCGGCAGACCGGCACCGGCGCCGAGGCCGCGACCGTCGATCACAGCTACAGCTATGACGCGGACGACCGGCTGGTGGCGGTGACCGGGACCGACTCGGACACCGGAAAGGACACCTTCGGCTACGACGACCGCGGCCAGCTGCTGTCGACCACGGGCCCCTCGGGCAGTTCCTCCTTCGCCTACAACGGCGACGGCGGACTGACCTCGCGCACCGACGCCTCGGGCACGTCCACCTACGGCTATGACAGCGCGGGTCGGCTCTCCACGGTCAACGACGCGGTCACCGGGTCGACGCTGACCTACGGCTACGACGTCAACAGCAACGTCAAGTCGATCGACTACGGCACCGGCAAGGCCAAGCGGGCCTTCGGCTACGACGCCCTGGAGCAGCTCAAGTCGGACACCCTGACCTCCCCGACCGGCAAGACCCTTGCCTCGGTGAGCTACGGGTACGACGAGAACGGCAACGAGACGTCGAAGACGACGACCGGGGTCGCGGGCGCCTCCGCCAACACGTACACCTACGACTGGGCGAACCGCCTGTCGTCCTGGAACAACGGGACGACGACGGAGAGCTACGGCTACGACGCCTCCGGCAACCGGACGCGCGTGGGCGGTGACACCTACACCTACGACGCCCGCAACGAGCTCACCTCCGACGGGCACAACACGTACACCTACTCGGCCCGCGGCACGATGAGCACGACCACGGACGAGGCCGGCAAGCAGACCGACGTGAAGGCCGACGCCTTCAACCGGGTGATCAGTGAGGGGGACCGCACCTACACGTACGACGGTCTGGACCGGGTGCTCAGCGCGAGCGACCCCGGCACGGGACCGGTGTTCAGCTTCCAGTACAGCGGCGCCGGCAACGACGTCGCCTCGGACGGCTCGTCCACCTACAGCCGCGACGCCGACGGCTCGCTGCTCGGGGTCAGGAGCGGCACGCAGTCGGCGCTGGCCATGACCGATCTGCACAGCGACGTCATCGCCCAGTTCACGGCGTCCGGGGAGGCGCTGACCGGCTCGACGACGTACTCGCCCTTCGGTGAGGTGCTGCAGACCTCGACGATGCTGGGCCGGCTGGGCTACCAGTCCGGCTGGACCGACCCGGAGACCGCCAAGGTCAACATGGCGGCCCGCTGGTACTCGCCGCAGACCGGCCAGTTCAACAGCCGCGACACGGTGAACCTGGACGCGCTGCCGGACTCGGTCGGCGCCAACAAGTTCGCCTACGGCGACCAGAACCCGATGACCATGACCGACCCGACCGGTCACTGGAGCTTCGGCGGCGCCTGGAAGAAGTTCAAGAAGAAGGTCAAGCACGTCGCCAAGTCCGCTTGGCACAAGACCAAGAAGGCCGTCAAGCACGTCGCCAAGGCCGTCAAGAAGGCCGCGAAGAAGATCAAGAAGGCCGTCAAGAAGGCGGTCCACAAGATCAAGCACGCGGTCCGCAAGGCGGTCCACTACGTCCATGACGCCGTCAAGAGGGTCAAGAGATACGTCAAGAGGACCTACAAGCGCGTCAAGAAGTACGTCCACAAGGTCGTCCGGCACGTCAAGCGGGCCGTCAAGGCGGTCGCCAAGGCCGTCAAGCACGTGGCGCACAAGGTCGTCAGGGCGGCGAAGAAGGTCGGCAGAGCCGTCAAGAAGGCGGCCAAGGCGACAGCCAACTTCGTCAAGCAACACGCCTCGACGATCGCCTCCGTGGCCACCGGCATCGCGGTGTTCGCCGGATGCACGGCACTGACGGCGGGCGCCGGAGCCATCGGGTGCGCCGCTCTCGCCGGAGCGGCGGCCAACGCCGTCGGCTATGCCATGAGTGACGGGCCCAAGACCCTGAACGGGTTCCTGGGAGCCGCGGCGCTCGGCGCGGTCACCGGTGTCATCGGTGGTGCGGCGGGCGGTCTCGCGGCCGGCGCCGCGAGCCGGCTGCTCGGCGGTATCGCCAGCAACGCGATCCGCGGCGGCATCCAGGGCGCGGTCGGCGGCATGGCCGAAGGCGCCGCCAGCTACGGCGTCACCTGCGGCGTGAGCGAGGAGGGCTGCAGCGTCAGCGGCGTGGCCAAGGCCACCGCGATCGGCGCGGCCACCGGCGGGATCTTCGGTGCCGCGGCGGGCAAGATGAGCAAGGGCGCCTGCCACAGCTTCACCGGTGCCACGTCCGTGGTGCTGGCCGGCGGCGCGACCAAGGCCATCAGCCAGGTGAAGGTCGGGGACTACGTCCTGACCGCCGAGCCCGGCAAGACCGGCAAGAAGGGGCAGGAGGCGCACCGCGTCACCGAGCTCCATGTCACCACCCACGACCGCGACTTCGTCGCGGTGACCATCGCGACGAAGGAAGGCTCCAAGACCCTCCACACCACCGCCCTGCACCAGATCTACAACGCCACCACCGGCGAGTGGACGCGGGCGCAGGACCTCAAGGCGGGAGACCGGGTCCAGACGGCCGACGGCTCGGACGCGCGGGTCACCCAGGCCCGTGGCTACAGCGACCACCAGGTCACCTACGACCTCACGGTCGACGGGCTGCACACGTACTACGTGGTCGCCGGTGACGCCGAGCTCCTGGTCCACAACTGCAACCCCGAGCTGCGGGACCGCGCGATCGAGATCAACAAGGCCCTCGACGACGGCACCAAGGCGGGCAAGCGGGCGGTCAAGAACGGCACGGTCGCGATCATCCGGGCGAACCGCGGTACCGCGGAGAAGCCCGACTACGTGGACGTGGTCGCCGCCAACGGCGACGGTCTGTCGCAGGCGCAGCGCAACATGCTGCGCGACGGCGAGGAGGCCGCGGTCAACAACCCGAACCTCCACGCCGAGACCAACGCCATGGAACACATCGACAAGAACGGCTGGACTAAGGTGGACGGCGGTGTGAGCCGGAACGTCTGCCCGTTCTGCGAGAACGCCATCCGCAGTGCCGACGGTCATGTGGGCGGTCCCACGCTGTGGCGACAGCGCGTGGTGTTCATGCTGGACGGCGCCGTCCGGCAGCGGTATCCGTACGGACACCGGGGCTTCTCGTTCAGGAGTGACTGTGGGTGTGGCTGAGGTTCTCAACTCGCTGAGTGACGGCGAATCCGACCAGGTGGCCCGGCTGGCCGTCGCCCGGTTCGCCCCACTCGCCCTGTTGGACGTCTCCGCCTGGTGGAACCGGGCGGTGCCCTCGGGGTACCGCCCGGCCGTCGGGGCGGCCCAGGGGTGGGCGGCCACCCCGCCGTCCCCCCGGGACGTCGCCGCGCTGGAGAGCCTCGTCGACGAGGCGCTGGACACGGTGGACGAGACCCCGACCGGGGAGGCGTACTACCCGTACCAGGCGGCCGCGATCCTGAGCCACTGCGCCTGGGGTCTCGGGGGCAACCCGGGCGGCAAGTTCCTCGCCCGGCTGCGGGAGGAGGTCGACCGCTACGCCGGTCACGTCGACTGGCAGCTGGGCCGCAGCAGGATCCCCACCCGGGAGCCCGGTTGGTTCCGCTCGCGCGAGGAGCAGCTGTGGCTGCGCGCGGCCCGGCTCGGCGACGAGGCGGAGTACGCGTCGATGGCGGCGCTCTCGCAGGAGATCGCCCAGGAGTACGCGCACGCCGTCACGCGCGCCCTGTCCGAGGAGGCGACGGCCGACTACGTGCTGGTCGTCGACGACGCGGTCAAGGACGCCTATGTACGGGCGGGCGCCACCGCACCGGCCGGGGTACGGGTCGCCGTCGGCGACTCTGTGCACCTGCCGGGCATGGACGACGCGGACCGGACGTACTTCGAGAACCCCGCCTTCGTCTGTGTCTGGGGCGGCGACGGGGAGTACGTGGCGGGGCTGCTGCGCCGGGCGGGCGCCGACCGGGTGCTCGTCGACCCGCGGCGGGCGGACGGCTCGGTCGTCGAGGGCCGGGCGTTCGTCGCGGCCCCGGTCCCCACCGGCGAGCCCTGGTGATCGGGTCCGGCCCCGCCCAGCGGCGGGGCCGGGCGTGAAACGAGTGGTGCCCGGACCCCTTGTGGGGGTCCGGGCACCTTTTTTCACGTCCTAGTCAGCCGCCTGACCGTTCAGAACGTGAGCTTGAAGTTGTCGATGTAGCCCGTGTCGTACCGCGCCTTGTCCTGGACCTTCAGCTTCCACGTGCCGTTGGCGACCTCCGAGGAGGCGTTCACGGTGTACGTGGTGTCGAGGTTGGCCGTCGAGCCGCCGGTGCCGGTGCTCTTCAGCGGGTACACCGAGCCGTCGGGTGCCACCAGGTCGATCTGGAGGTCGCCGATGTAGGTGTGGACGATCTTGACGCCGACCTTGAGGGTGCTGGGCGCGTTGCCCGTGACGCCGGAGACGGTGACCGACGAGGTGACCGCCGCTCCGGGGGAGTCCGGGATGTTGACGTTGGTGCCGTTCTCGAAGACCTTGCCGCCCGGGTCGGTGCCGCCGTGGCGGGCGCCGACCGCGATGGCCGCCCACGCGTCGGTGATGTTGTTGACCTCGGCGCTGCCGGCCCCGTACAGCTCGGTCGCCGCGGCGATCGTGCCGTCGCGGGCGCCCTTGTAGTCGGTGGACGAGTTGAACTTGGTGGTGAGCGCCTTGTACCAGATCAGCTGGGCCTTGTCGCGGCCGATGCCGGTGACCGGCAGGCCGTCTGAGGTCGGCGAGTTGTAGGTCACGCCGTTGATGACCTTGGTGCCGCTGCCCTCGGAGGCCAGGTAGAACCAGTGGTTCGCCGGGCCCGAGGAGTAGTGGACGTCCAGGTTGCCGATGCCGGAGTACCAGCTGTCCTTGGAGCCGCCGTCCTTGCTCGGCTTGTCCATGTAGCGCAGCGGGGTGCCGTCGCCGTTGATGTTGATCTTCTCGCCGATGAGGTAGTCACCGGGGTCGGACGCGTTGTTGGCGTAGAACTCCACCGCGGTGCCGAAGATGTCCGAGGTCGCCTCGTTGAGGCCGCCGGACTCGCCGCTGTACTCCAGGCCCGCCGTGTTGGAGGTGACGCCGTGCGTCATCTCGTGGCCGGCCACGTCCAGCGAGGTCAGCGGGTCGTTGTTGCCCGAGCCGTCGCCGTACGTCATGCAGAAGCAGCTGTCGTCCCAGAACGCGTTGACGTACGCGTTGCCGTAGTGGACGCGGGAGTACGCGCCGACGCCGTCGCCCTTGATGCCGCTGCGGCCGAAGACGTTCTTGTAGAAGTCCCAGGTCTGCCCGGCGCCGTAGGCGGCGTCGGCGCCCGCGGTGGCGGCGTTGGAGTTGGTGCCGTCGCCCCAGGTGTCATTGGTCTGGGTGAACAGGCTGCCGGTGCCGGACGAGCCGTGGTTCAGGTTGTACGTCTTGTGGCCGCCGCGCCCGCCGTCGGTCAGCGTGTAGTTCGAGCCCGACTGCGTGGTGCCGAGGGTGACCTGGCCGCTGTAGTGGGTGTTGCCGACACCGGTCTCGATGCCCTGCCACTGGTACAGCTTGGCGCCGGTCGCCGCGTCCGTGATGACGTGCAGCTGGTTCGGGGTGCCGTCGTCCTGAAGACCGCCGACGACCGTCTCGTACGCGAGGGTCGGCGTGCCCTTGGCCATCCAGACGACCTTGCGCGGGGCGCGGTCGGCGGTCGCCTTCTTGGCGCCCTTGTCGGCGGCGGCCGCGAGGGCCTGCTTCTGCGCGCCGGCCGGGCCCTGCTTGGCGGTGGTGGCGATGTTCTTCAGCTCGGCGCGGTTGGCCTTGAGGACGGCCTGGGTCCGGCCGCTGGTGGCCGTGTCGACGACGAGGTCGCCGCCGAGGACCGGCAGACCGGCGTAGGTGCGCTCGTACCGCGTGTGGGTGGTGCCGTTCTGGTCCTTGGTCACATCGCGGACGACGAGCTTCTCCTGCGCGCCGAGGCCGAGGCTCTTGGCGGTCTCCGCCGTCTTGTCGCCGGCCTGGCGTATGAGCTCGGCCCGCTGCGAGGGCGAGAGCTTGGCGGGCAGAGCGCCCGGGTTGCGTACGGCCTGCGCCTTGAGGGCGTTGGCGGACGCGGAGTCGTCGGGGCGTGCGCTGGCGCTACCGGCCTGGACTCCGACGGTGAGCATGGCGGCTGCGGAGAGCAGTGCGGCGGTGGCGGTGGCACGACGACGGTGCGTGGATCTCACGCGAACTCCTTCTGCGAGGGGGGTACCGGCGGCTGGGTGGGGCCGGCCGGGCAGTGCATGCGGAGCGGTGGTTCTTGGATCGGGGAGAGAGTGCCAGGAGTGACCTGTCGCTGTCAGGAGCGCGTCAAGAAGATGGCTGGAAATCGTTCGTTGTACGAAAGATGGCGTTCGTTAAGCGGACGTTTCCTTTGTCAACACCGTGTGTCCAGTGTGCAGTCGGGTGCGTCGCGATCGACGGGAGTGTCCGGATACGCACCCAGTCCGACCAGCGCGAAAGCTGTCCAGAGGGCCTCCGGAAGCCGCCTTCGACAATGGCCGCAATGCGACTGAGCACTTGCCGCCCGGACCCCAGCCGACCGTCCGCCTGGCGGACGGTGCGACGCGCACGGCGATGAGGTGTGACGGACGCGGCGGCGGAGCGGTTCCCGCCGCCGCGCCCTTTCGGCCCCAGGGCAAGGCATGGATCCGAACGACGGCGCCTACGCCAGGCTCTCCCGCCAGGCCCGGTGCAGATCCGCGAACCGGCCGGTGTTCGCGATGAGTTCGGCGGGCGAGCCGTCCTCGACGATCCGGCCCCGGTCCATCACCAGCACCCGGTCCGCGATCTCCACGGTCGACAGCCGGTGGGCGATGACGACGGCGGTACGGCCGTGCAGCACCGTGTGCATCGCGCGCTGCACCGCCCGCTCGCCCGGGATGTCCAGGGACGAGGTCGCCTCGTCGAGGATCAGCACCGCCGGGTCCGCGAGCAGCGCCCGGGCGAAGGCGACCAGCTGGCGCTGGCCCGCCGAGATGCGTCCGCCGCGCTTGCGCACATCGGTGTCGTAGCCGTCCGGCAGCCGGGTGATGAAGTCGTGCGCGCCGATCGCCTTCGCGGCCCGCTCGATCTCCTCCCGGGTCGCCTCGGGGCGGCCGATGGCGATGTTGTCGGCGACCGTCCCGGAGAACAGGAACGCCTCCTGGGTCACCATCACGACCCCGCGCCGCAGCTCGGGCACGGCGAGCTCGCGCAGGTCGACGCCGTCGAGCAGGACCCGCCCTGTGGAGGGGTCGTAGAAGCGGGCCAGCAGCTTGGCGAGGGTGGACTTCCCCGCGCCGGTCGAGCCGACGACGGCGACGGTCTGCCCGGCCGGGATCGTCAGGTCGAAGCGGGGCAGCACCTCCCCGCCCGTACGGTACGAGAAGCCCACGCCCTCGAACACGACCTCCCGGCCCGGCAGTTCGCCGGAGCGTTCCGGTAGCGGGACGGGACGCTCGGGTTCGGGCACGGTCGGCTTCTGGGCGAGCAGCCCGGCGATCTTACCCAGCGAGGAGACGGCGGCCTCGTAGGAGTTGAGGAACATCCCGAGCCGGTCGATCGGGTCGTAGAGCCGCCGCAGATACAGCACGGCGGCGGCCAGCACCCCGAGCGCGAGGGTGCCCTCGGCGACCCGGTAGGCACCCCACAGCACCATCGCGGCGACGGCCGTGTTGGCCACCAGCCGGGAGCCCACCACGTACTGGGCCATCTCCAGGATCGCGTCCCCGTTGGTGCGCTCGTGGCGGTGGTTGAGCTCGCGGAACTCCGCGTCGTTGGTGTCCTCGCGGCGGAACGCCTGGACCGGGCGGATGCCGTTGAGGGTCTCCGCGAACTTGACGATCACGGCGGCGATCGCGGTGGAGCGGGCGTCGAAGGCGCGCGAGGCGCGCCGCCGGTAGCGGCGGATCAGCAGGTGCAGCGGCGCGTACGAGGCGACCGCGAGCGCGCCGGTGCCCCAGTCCAGCCAGAGCAGCATCGCGCAGATGTAGACCGCGGAGAGCACCACGCCGATGAGCTCCTGGAGCCCCTCGTTGAAGAGCTCGCGCAGCGACTCCACGTCGGAGGTGGAGCGGGAGATGAGCCGGCCCGAGGTGTAGCGCTCGTGGAAGTCCACGCTCAGCGCCTGCGCGTGCCGGAAGATCCGCCCGCGCAGATCGAGCAGCACGTCCTGGCCGACGCGGGTGGAGGCGCTGATGAACGCGTACTGGAGGAGCCCGGACCCCAGGGCGCAGACGAGGTAGCCGGAGCCGACGGCGATCAGCGGCCCGTAGTCGTGGCGCCGGAAGGCGGGCACGCCCCGGTCGATGGCGTACGCGACGAGCAGCGGCCCCGCCTGCACGGCGGCCTGCTGCAACAGGATCAGCAGCGCGGTGACGACGACGCGGCGGCGCATGGGGCGCAGCAGGTCGAACAGCAGGGCGCGGGTGGCGCCGGCGGGGGAGGGGAGCTCGTCGCGGTCGAAGGGATCGCCCGGGACCGGGGCGCTGCCGGGTCGCCCCGGCCCCTGCGACCCCTCCGGCTCCTCCGGCTCGGCCTGCCGCTCGGCCCCGATGGTGGTGGTCATCGCTTCTCCCCCTCGTCCCCCGCACCGGACATCAGCCAGGCGTACTCGGCGTTGTCGCGCAGCAGTTCCTGGTGCGTGCCGACGGCGGCGACGCGGCCGCCGGAGAGCAGCGCGACCCGGTCGGCGAGCATCACCGTCGACGGCCGGTGCGCGACGACCAGCGCGGTGGTCTCCCGCAGGACGTCGCGCAGGGCCGCCTCGACGAGGGCCTCGGTGTGCACGTCGAGCGCGGAGAGCGGGTCGTCGAGCACCAGGAACCTGGGCCGCCCGACGACCGCCCGGGCCAGCGCGAGGCGCTGGCGCTGGCCGCCGGAGAGGCTGAGCCCCTGCTCGCCGACCTGGGTGTCGACGCCGTGCGGCAACTCCCGTACGAAGCCGGCCTGCGCGACGTCGAGTGCGCGGTCCAGGTCCTGGGTGCCGCCGCCGCCCATCAGGACGTTCTCGCCCACGGAGGCGGAGAAGAGGGTGGGCTCCTCGAAGGCGACGGCGACGAGTGCGCGGAGTTCGTCGCGCGGCATCTCGGCGATGTCGACGCCGTCGAGGGTGATCCGCCCGCCGGTCGCCTCGTACAGCCTCGGCACGAGGGCGGTGAGGGTGGTCTTCCCCGACCCCGTCCCGCCGACGACGGCCATGGTCTCGCCACTGCGGATGTGCAGGTCGATCCCGGAGAGGAGGGGCGGGGAGTCCGGGGGCGCGTCGGGGTAGCGGAAGGCGACGTGGTGGAACCTGATGCCGAGGTCCGGGCCCGGCCGTCGTCTGCGGCCTGGTGGCCGCTCTTCACCTCCCCGCCCCGCCCCTTCCCGAAAGCCCTGGGCGGGCGGCCCGGTGTCTTCACTGCGGGCCGGTGGGGGCTGGTCGCGCAGTTCCTCGCGCCCCTGGGGCAGCCCGGCTCCCCCCGGGTGCACAGTGCTGGGAACTGGGGCCGCAGGCCCCGTTCCCTCAGGGACGCGGGGAACTGCGCGACCAGCCACCCACCGGGCCGCAGCCGGACGCGCAGCGGGGTGCAGGGGGCGGAGCCCCCGCTCGGGGTCCGGGGGCGTAGCCCCCGGGAGGGCGGCCTTGCTCACCGGAGGGACTGGCTCATCCAGGACCTCGAAGTACCGCTGCGTCGCCGTCCCCGCCTCCTGGCTCATCGCCAGCAGGAACCCGATCGAGTCCACCGGCCACCGCAGCGCCAACGCCGTGGACAGGAACGCCACCAGCGTCCCGGCCGACAGCTGACCGTCCGCCACCCGCACCGTACCCAGCACCAGCGCCGCCCCGATCGCGAGCTCGGGGACCGCCGTGATGACGCCCCACAGCGCCGCCAGCAGCCGCGCCTTGTGCAGCTCGGTGCCCCGCAGCCCGCGCGCCAGCTCCCCGAACGCCCGCGCCTGGGCCCGGTGCCGGCCGAAGCCCTTGATGATCCGGATACCGAGCACGCTCTCCTCGACCAGCGTGGTCAGATCGCCCACCTGGTCCTGCGCCCGCCGCGCCGCCAGCGAGTACCGCGTCTCGAAGAGCGAGCACAGCGCCACCAGCGGCACCACGGGAAGGATCAGCACCAGCCCCAGCGTCCACTCCTGCGACAGCAAAATGATGAACCCCACCAGGATGGTCACCCCGTTGACCAGCAAGAACGTCAACGGGAAGGCCAGGAACATCCGTACCAGGCTCAGATCCGTCGTCCCGCGCGACAGCAACTGCCCCGAGGGCCAGCGGTCGTGGAAGGACACCGGCAGCCGCTGCACATGCCGGTACAGATCCGCCCGCATCGCCGCCTCCACCCCCGCCAGCGGCCGCGCCACCAGCCACCGCCGCAGGCCGAACAGGAGCGCCTCCGCGACGCCGAGGAGCAGCAGGACGAGCGCCCCGAACCAGACCCCGCCGGGGTCACCGTCGCCCACCGGGCCGTCGACGATCCACTTCAAGACGAGGGGGATCACCAGCCCGAGACAGGACGCGACGACCGCGACGAACGCGGCGCAGAACAGCCGGGCCCGCACGGGGCGTACGTACGGCCATAGCCTCAGCAGCGTACGGACGGTCGACGGGTCCGGGGTCGGAGCGGCTGGGGGAGCGGCGGGAGGCGCATCCGTGGGCGCATGTGTGTCTGACATCAACCATCGAGCCTAAGCGGCACCACGGACAACGCCACAGCCCTTTTTGGCCCGGCGCGGGGTCCGGGGCGCGGCCCGGCGAAGACTGACGCGCCATCAGCTCGTCACACGCAGCACCTGCACCGAACGCGCCCCCACCCCCATCTCCACGCCGCCCCGGTGCTCGCGCCCCGGCACCTGCGACTGGTCCTCCGTCGAGGTGTCCACCACGACCTCGTACCCCTCGCCCCACGGCGGCCCGGGCAGCACGAACCGCGTCGGGCGGCTGCCCGCGTGCAGCACGATCAGGAAGCTGTCGTCCACCACGGGCGCGCCCCGCGCGTCGCGCCCGGGGATGTCGCGGCCCGACAGATACAGCCCGAGCGTGGCCGTCGGCGCGTACCAGTCCCGCTCCGTCATCTCCGCGCCGCGCGCGGTGAACCAGGCGAGGTCGCGCAGCCCGTCCGCCCGCTGCGCCCGGCCGGAGAAGAACGCGCGGCGGCGCAGCACCGGGTGGCGGTGGCGCAGGGCGACCAGGCGGCGCGCCAGCTGGAGCAGCCCGCGCGGCCCCGGCTCGTCCAGCAGCGACCAGTCGACCCACCCCACCTCGCCGTCCTGGCAGTACGCGTTGTTGTTGCCCCCCTGGGTGCGCCCCATCTCGTCCCCGGCCACCAGCATCGGCACCCCGGTGGAGACCAGCAGGGTGGTCAGCAGGTTGCGCAGCTGGCGGCGGCGCAGGGCGTTGACGCGCGGGTCGTCCGTCTCGCCCTCCACGCCGCAGTTCCACGACCGGTTGTCGTCGGTGCCGTCCCGGTTGCCCTCCCCGTTCGCGTCGTTGTGCTTGCGCTCGTACGAGACCAGGTCGCGCAGGGTGAAGCCGTCGTGCGCCGTGACGAAGTTGATCGAGGCGTACGGGCGGCGGCCGCCCCAGGCGTACAGGTCGCTGGAGCCCGACAGGCGGTAGCCCAGATCGCGTACATCGGGCAGCGCGCCCCGCCAGAAGTCCCGCACCGCGTCCCGGTAGCGGTCGTTCCACTCCGTCCACAGCGGGGGGAAGGCCCCGACCTGGTAGCCGCCGCGCCCCACGTCCCAGGGCTCCGCGATCAGCTTCACCCGGCGCAGCACCGGGTCCTGGGCGATCACCGCCAGGAACGGGGAGAGCATGTCGACGTCGTGCATCGAGCGGGCCAGCGCCGCCGCCAGGTCGAAGCGGAACCCGTCCACCCCCATCTCCGTCACCCAGTACCGCAGCGAGTCCGTGATCAGCCGCAGCACCTGGGGCCGCACCACGTGCAGGGTGTTGCCGCAGCCCGTGTAGTCCGCGTACCGGCGGGCGTCCGACTGGAGCCGGTAGTAGCCCTTGTTGTCGATGCCGCGCAGCGACAGCGTCGGGCCGCGCTCGCCCGCCTCGGCCGTGTGGTTGTAGACGACGTCGAGGATGACCTCGATGCCCGCCGCGTGCAGCGCCCGCACCATCCGCTTGAACTCGCCGACCTGCTGGCCCGCCGTGCCGGACGCCGAGTAGGCCGCGTGGGGGGCGAAGTAGCCGATCGAGTTGTAGCCCCAGTAGTTGCGCAGGCCCCGGCGCAGCAGATGGTCCTCGTGGGCGAACTGGTGCACCGGCAGCAGCTCGACCGCCGTCACCCCGAGGCTGACCAGGTGGTCGAGCGCGGCCGGGTGCGCGAGACCCGCGTACGTGCCGCGCAGCTCCTCGGGGATCCCCGGGTGCCGCTTGGTGAAGCCGCGCACATGGAGCTCGTAGATGACCGAGTCGGCCCACGGCGTCTTGGGCCGGCGGTCGTCGGCCCAGTCGTCGTCATCGTGGACGACGACCCCCTTGGGCACGTACGGCGCCGAGTCCCGGTCGTCGCGGACCGTGTCGGCCACCTGCTGCTGCGGCCAGTCCCGCACATGCCCGTACACCTGCGGCGGCAGCGCGAAGTCCCCGTCGACCGCGCGCGCGTACGGGTCGAGCAGCAGCTTCGACGGGTTCCAGCGGGCCCCCGTCCAGGGGTCCCAGCGGCCGTGCACCCGGTAGCCGAACCGCTGCCCCGGCCGCACCCCCGGCACGAAGCCGTGCCAGATCTCATGGGTGAGCTCGACCAGGGCGAGCCGGGTCTCGGCGCCCACCGCGTCGAACAGACACAGCTCCACCGACTCCGCCCCGCCCGCCCACAGCGCGAAGTTGGTGCCCGCCACCCCGTCCGGCCCCACCCGGAACCGGGCCCCCAGCGGTGTCGGCGCCCCCGGCCAGACCCGCGGCCGCGGCCCGCCGGGGCCGCGCCGGTGCCCGTTCAGCTCCCGGTGCCCCTCCTCCTGCGGAGCCGGGCGCCCCAGCCCCCGCTCCGCCTCCTGCTCGGCTGCGCTCGACACCCCTCGGCCTCCCGCGGCTCGGCGCCTGGAGGGGCGCGGCGTCCCGGCCGCGGCTCCCCACGCGTGTCCTCGCAGGTTTTCTTCCCGTTACCCGGCTCGTACTCACGTTTCCCTGGGCGGGGCGCGGTCGTTGACCGGTCGTGAGATTCGTACTGAAGCGGGCAGGGGCGAGCACCGCGGCCGCCCTGGCATGGGTGGGACTGACGGCGGCGCTGGTGGCCGGGGCGGCCGGGTGCAGCGGTGACCATCTGGACATCGGCGGGGTCGACGGGGTCAAGGACGTCGTCGCGGGCAAGGGCCCCTCGCCCCGGGACGTGATCCTGGTGACCCCCGACGACGGGGCCAAGGGCGTCAGGGCAAACGGGAGGATCGAGGTGCGGGTGCCCAGCGGGCGCCTGGAGCGGGTCAGGGTGATGAAGGCCGAGGACGCCCAGCCCGAGGAGGTGCCGGGCCACCTCAGCGAGGACGGGCTCTCCTGGCAGCCGGACCGGGGCGCCGCGGCCCGGCTGGAACTCGCCGCCAAGTACACGGTGGACGCGGTGGCGCTCGACGGCCACGGCCACCGCCAGGCCCGCCACACCAGCTTCACCACGCTGGTGCCCGAGCACCGGTTCATCGGCTACTTCAAGCCGGAGAACCGCTCCACGGTCGGCGTCGGCATGATCGTCTCGTTCAACTTCAACCAGCCGATCGAGAACCGGGCGGCCGTGGAGCGCGCCATCAAGGTCACCTCGAAGCCGCCGGTCGTGGTGGTGGGCCACTGGTTCGGCAAGGAGCGCCTGGACTTCCGGCCCAGACAGTACTGGAGGCCGGGCACCAAGGTCACCGTGGACATGCGGCTGCGCGATGTGCCCGGCGCCCCCGACGTCTACGGCATCCAGGAGAAGCGGGTCGGCTTCACCATCGGGCGCGACCAGCAGTCCCTGGTGGACGCCGAGGCGCACACGATGGAGGTGCGCCGCGGCGGCGACCTGGTCAGTACGGTCCCGATCTCGGCCGGGTCGCCGAAGAACACCACGTACAACGGCAAGATGGTGGTCACCGAGATGTTCGACGTGACCCGGATGAACAGCCGCACCGTCGGCTTCGGCGGGGAGTACGACATCCCGGACGTGCCGCACGCCATCCGGCTGACCGCCTCCGGCACCTTCCTGCACGGCAACTACTGGGCCTCCTCCACCACCTTCGGCTCCAGCAACACCAGCCACGGCTGTGTGGGCCTGCGCGATGTGAAGGGCGGCAGCCCGGACACCCCGGCGGGCTGGTTCTTCGACCGCACGCTCATCGGGGACGTGGTGGAGGTGGTCAACTCCCGGGACAAAACGGTCGCGGCGGACAACGGCCTCGGTGGCTGGAACCTGAGCTGGGCGAAGTGGAGGGCGGGCTCGGCCCTCTGACCCCCACTCGCCGGCCCGCCCGGCCCGTACACGCCCCCGGTGACGACGCGATGTCGCCACAGCGAACGCACAGGACCATTGGGACTGAACGGTGACATTCGCGTGGCGTTGAGTGTGTGTCCGGTGTGATTACCTAGGCAATCGTGTGCGCGCGAGGACGCGCGCGGGGGTGTTTTTCAGTACGGGCCGTGGCGTGTTCCAGGCCGTGCGAGGGGAGAGAACTGTCGTGAACGGGCAGCACATATCGGGGGCTCCGAAGAGAGCGGCGGGACGGCGGCGCGGCACGCCCGGTCTGCTGGCTCTGCTGCTGGGGGCGCTGCTTCTGCTGGTCTCGGCGTGCGGGGGCGACGACTCCGCCGGGGGCGGGGACGGCAAGGGCAAGGGCGCCGCCGGCAAGGCGGGCGAGGACACCAAGGCCTCGGCCGCGGTGGTGACCGTGGCGCCCAAGGACGGCGCCGACTCCGTGGCCACCAGCGGCGCGCTGAAGGTCTCCGCGGCCCAGGGCAAGCTCACCGCCGTCGCGGTCGCGGACACCAAGGGCAACGCGGTGGCCGGCAAGATCTCCGCCGACGGCAGCGCCTGGACCCCGGACCAGCACCTCGCCTCCGCCACCAAGTACAAGGTGCACGCGGTCGCCAAGGACACCGACGGCCGCGAGTCCGCCAAGGACACCACGTTCACCACGCTGGTCCCCAAGAACACCTTCATCGGCACCTACGCCCCCGAGGACGGCGACACCGTCGGCGTCGGCATGCCGGTGTCGATCAACTTCAGCCGCGGCATCACCAACCCGCAGGCCGTCGAGAAGGCCATCAAGGTGACGGCCGAGCCGTCGGTGCCGGTCGAGGGCCACTGGTTCGGCAACGACCGCCTGGACTTCCGCCCCGAGAAGTACTGGGCGCCGGGCACCAAGGTGACCGTCAAGTTCAACCTCGACGGCGTCGAGGGCCGGCCCGGCGTCTACGGCAAGCAGACCCGTACGGTGAAGTTCACCGTCGGCCGCTCGCAGGTCTCCACGGTCGACGCGGCCGCCCACACCATGACGGTCGTGCGTGACGGCAAGACCCTGCGCACCATCCCGATCAGCGCGGGCGCCCCGGCGAACACCACGTACAACGGCCAGATGGTGATCAGCGAGAAGTACCAGGTGACCCGGATGAACGGCGCCACCGTGGGCTTCGGCGGCGAGTACGACATCAAGGACGTGCCGCACGCGATGCGCCTCTCCAGCTCGGGCACCTTCCTGCACGGCAACTACTGGGGCGACCCGTCGGTGTTCGGCAACACCAACACCAGCCACGGCTGCGTGGGCCTGCGCGACGCGCGCGGCGCGGGCGACCCCTCGACCCCGGCGGCCTGGTTCTACGACCGCTCGCTCATCGGTGACGTGGTCATCGTGAAGAACTCCAAGGACAAGCAGATCCAGCCGGACAACGGCCTCAACGGCTGGAACATGTCCTGGGCGGAGTGGACCAAGTAACACCCCCCCTGCGATCCGCGCGGCGGACGGACCCGGTGCTGTGACCAACGGCACCGGGTCCGCCGTCGTTAACGCCCACTAACCTGCTGCCATGACTGTGACCCTCGAAGTCTCCGAAGGCGTCGGCACCCTCCGCCTGGACCGCCCCCCGATGAACGCCCTGGACATCGCGATCCAGGACCGGCTGCGCGAGCTCGCCGAGGAGGCGGGCCGCCGTGACGACGTACGCGCCGTGGTGATCTACGGCGGCGAGAAGGTGTTCGCGGCGGGCGCGGACATCAAGGAGATGCAGGCGATGGACCACGCCGCGATGGTGGTCCGCTCCCGCGCGCTCCAGGAGTCCTTCACCGCCGTCGCGCGCATCCCCAAGCCGGTCGTCGCCGCCGTCACCGGGTACGCGCTGGGCGGTGGCTGCGAGCTCGCGCTCTGCGCCGACATCCGTATCGCCGCCGACAACGCCAAGCTGGGCCAGCCCGAGATCCTGCTCGGACTGATCCCGGGCGCGGGCGGCACCCAGCGCCTCTCCCGCCTCATCGGTCCCTCCCGCGCCAAGGACCTCATCTTCACCGGCCGGATGGTCAAGGCGGAGGAGGCGCTGGCGATCGGGCTCGTGGACCGCGTGGTGGCGGCGGACAAGGTGTACGAGGAGGCGCACGCCTGGGCGGCGAAGCTCGCCCAGGGCCCGGCGCTCGCGCTGCGCGCCGCCAAGGAGTCGGTCGACTCGGGTCTGGAGACGGACATCGAGACCGGGCTGGCCATCGAACGGAACTGGTTCGCGGGGCTGTTCGCGACCGAGGACCGCGAGCGCGGGATGCGCAGCTTCGTCGAGGAGGGCCCCGGGAAGGCCAAGTTCCGCTGACCTTCGCCGGGTTGGCGTCCCTGCCGTTCACCCTGCGGGTGGATTAGCGTGGCCTTAACGGAGCCTTAAGTACGACTGGCCGCGAACGCCTGGTGATCAGCTGATCGCGGCCCGTCATCGCAGCTCGTGGGCGGTGCGGGGGTGATCCACTGCCGTCGGCATATGCTGAACGGGTTCCCCGGAACCTCTGGTTCCGGGGGCCGTTTTCCCCAGGAACGGCCCCGGAGACGGCTCGGGGCGGCCATGATGGGGGCATGGCGGGGCTGGAGGGTGTGGAACAACCGCGGCAGCGCGGCAGCGCGACCGCGGCTCGGTGGTCGCCTGCCGTCGAGGACGAACGGGCGCTCAAGGCACTGGAGTTGTTCGGCAACCCGACGGACGAAGAGGTACGGCTGCCGTCCCGGCCCGAGTCGGCGGCGACCGCGCGCCGGCTCACCCAGTGCGTGATACTGCGTCAGTGGGCGCTCTCCCCGGCGCTCGCGGAGCAGGCGATCCTGCTCGTCTCCGAGCTGGTCGGCAACGCGGTACGGCACACCGGTGCCCGGGCCTTCGGGCTGCGGATGATGCGGCGGCGCGGCTGGATCAGGATCGAGGTGCGCGACCCCTCGCGCGGGCTGCCCTGTCTGATGCCGGTCCATGAGCTGGACACCAGCGGGCGCGGCCTCTTCCTCGTCGACAAGCTCTCCGACCGCTGGGGGGTGGATCTGCTGCCGCGCGGCAAGACCACCTGGTTCGAGATGCGGGTCGCCGACCGCTGAGTCCTCGCGGGTGGCCGCCCCGGGATACACCGAAGCCCCCGTGCCTGCCGGGTGCGGCCTGCCTGCGGGGGCTTCTGCGGAACGCCGCCGTGGACCGGAGGGGGTGTGATCCACGGCGACTGAGGACGACCGAGCTCGGGTCAATGAGCGGTCGTGTCTTCGACTATGGCAGACGGGGGGCCTTCACGCCAAAAGTCCTTACTCGGACAAACTTCCCCATAGCGTGACAGTTTAGCTGTGAATCGTAGGTGAGCTAGAGCACGCACCTTCTAAATGCTGAATAAGTATGGGTATCGATGAGTGATTCATCGAGTCGCCCGCCATGTCGGGATGGCGCGTCCCGGCGACCCGCATAGGTCCTGAAATGGGTCAATCATTACCTTCCGCCCGTTGCCGCACTTAAATGTCCATGTGCTCAATCCATCTCCCCGTGGGGTCGACCGCCGCAGCGCACTGCGTGCCGGGGCGGGGGCGGCCGTCCTGGGGGCCTTCGCGGCCGGCTGCACGCAGGACGAGGGCGGCGCCGGGCCGCCGCCCGCCGCCGCGACACCCACCGGCTCCCCCGCCTCCGCCCGCCCCGGCACCACCCGCGCCGCCCCGGCCCCGCGCGCCTTCCCGGCCCAGCCCGACCAGATCGCGCACGGCCCGCGCGACCGGCCGAAGGTCGCGCTCACCTTCCACGGCCAGGGCGACCCCAAGGAGGCCACCGCCCTGTTGGAGGAGGCCGAGCGGGCCGGTGCCAGGGTCACCGTGCTCGCCGTCGGCAGCTGGCTCGACGAGCACCCCCGGATGGCCCGCCGCATCCTCGACGGCGGCCACGACCTCGGCAACCACACCCAGCGCCACATCGACATCTCCGCGCTCGCGGAGCGGGAGGCGTACGCCGAGATCACCGGCTGCGCGGACCGGCTGCGCCGGATCACCGGCTCCATCGGGACCTGGTTCCGGCCCTCCCGTACCCAGTACGCCACGCCGCTCGTCCAGAGACTGGCCCGGCGGGCCGGGTACCCGCACGTGCTCTCGTACGACGTCGACTCGCTCGACTTCACCTCGCCCGGCGCCCCGGCCGTGACCCGCAACGTCACCGGGCGGATCCGCAACGGATCCGTGGTGAGTCTGCACTTCGGCTACGCGGACACGGTCGCCGCGCTGCCGGCCCTCCTCGCCGACCTCGACCGCCGCGGACTGCGCGCGGTGACCACCACGGAGTTGCTGACCTGATGCCGACCCCCACCAAGAGGACCGCCGCGCTGCTCTGCGGCCTCCTGCTCGCCGCGCTCGCCGGCTGCGGCTCGTCCGCGGACAAGGGCGGGAACGAGGCCCTGGGCACCAAGGGCGCCGCTCAGCCCGTGCCGAAGCAGGCCGTGCCGCAGGGCCTGCCCGGGATGCCGCCGGTCCTGGACCCCAAGGACGCCTACGCCGCGGACCGCCCGAACGCCCTCCAGCCGGCCGTGAAGAACTTCCTCGAACGCGTCTACGTCCCCAACACCAACTCCAACACGGTCTCGGTGATCGACCCCAAGACGTACAAGGTGATCGAGACCATCCCGGTCGGGCACCAGCCGCAGCACGTGGTGCCCTCCTGGGACATGAAGACGCTGTGGGTCAACAACGACCTGGGGGACAGCCTCACCGCCATCGACCCGGCGACCGGCAGGACCGGCCGCACCGTCCAGGTCTCCGACCCGTACAACCTCTACTTCACGCCCGACGGCAAGTACGCGGTCGTGATGGCGTCGATGGACCGCGAGCTGGTGTTCCGCGAGCCCGTCCACATGAACCGGGTCAAGACCGTCCCGGTGCACTGCGCGGGCGTCAACCACGCGGACTTCTCCATGGACGGCCGCTACTTCATCGTCTCCTGCGAGTTCTCCGGCGAACTGCTCAAGGTCGACACGGCGAAGATGCAGGTCATCGCGCACCAGAAGCTGCCGTTCGAGGGGGCGATGCCGCAGGACGTGAAGATGTCCCCGGACGGCAGGACCTTCTACATCGCCGACATGATGGCGCACGGCATGTGGGTCATGGACGGCGACCGGTTCAGCACGCCGACGCTGCTGCCCACCGGCAAGGGCTGCCACGGCCTCTACGTCAGCCGCGACTCCAAGGAGATGTACATCTCCAACCGGGGCGAGGGCACCATCTCCATCTTCGACTTCGCCCAGAACAAGCTGACCAAGAAGTGGCACCTGCCGGGCGGCGGCAGCCCCGACATGGGAGGCGTCTCGGCCGACGGCAAGGTGCTGTGGCTGTCCGGGCGTTACGACGCCGAGGTGTACGCGATCGACACCACCACCGGGCAGGAGCTCGCCAGGATCCCGGTCGGCTCGGGCCCGCACGGCCTCGCGGTCTACCCGCAGCCGGGCCGCTACTCGCTGGGCCACACCGGCATCTTCCGCTGAGCCCGCGCACTCCGTACGGAAACGGCCGCCCCCGGGAGGAGATCCCGGGGGCGGCCGCCTCTCACCAGAGCACCGGCAGCCGCTCCGGCAGCCGTTTGATGAAGCCGGTGCGCCACACCAGCTGTTCGGGCGGGACCGCGAGGCGCAGCCCCGGCAGCCGCTCCACCAGCACGCCCAGCGCGATCTCCGCGTGCGCCCGACCCAGGCCCGTGGCCGGGCAGAAGTGGCGGCCCGCGCCGAAGGAGAGGTGCGGGTTGACCTCGCGGTCCAGGTCGAGCCGTTCGGGGTCGCTGAAGACCGCCGGGTCGAAGTTGGCGGCCTCGACCAGGACCAGCACCAACTCGCCCTTCCTGACCAGCACGTCACCGACCCGGACGTCCTCGGTGGCCAGCCTCGGCAGGCCGTCCCCGATGGACAGGTTCCAGCGCAGCAGCTCGTCCACCGCCCGGCCCATCCGCTCCGGACGGCCCCTCAGATACTCGATCAGCTCCGGGTGCTGGAGCAGCGCGAGCACCGCGAGCACCAGGAACGCGGAGGTGGAGACGGCGCCCGCGCCGAAGAGCGAGACCGCGACCGTCGCCAGCATCTCGTCGGTGAGGTGCGCGGACTCCTCCTCCGTACGCAGCTCGGCGAGGCGGCCGAGCAGGCCCGCCCGCCGGTCCTCGGGCGCGTTGAGCCGGTCGACCATGTAGCCGAGGTCCTTGTACCAGTTCAGCCGGGAGCCCTCGAAGGCGTGCGGGCTGGTCATGAACGCGATGTCCAGACCGCTCATCAGCCGCCGCCAGTCCGCGAACGGCACCCCGACCACCTTGCAGTGCAGGGCCGCCGAGAAGGGGTCGGCGAACCCCGCCCGGAAGTCCGCCGGCGGTCCCTCGGCGAGCAGCGCGTCGACGAACTCGTCCGCCCGCTCGCGCAGCCACTCCCGCAGGCCGTCGGTGCGCGGGTTGAGCGCCTTCATCACGGCGCCGCGCAGCCCCGCGCTGTTGATGTTCCCCATGTTGTTGACGACCTCCGGGGGGATCGTCAGCGCGTACTGGCGCGGGGCGCCCGGGGACGCGGTCTCCTTGAGGCTGAAGCGTTCGTCCTCCAGGACGCGCTTGGCCAGCCCGTGGCTGCTCACCAGCCAGGCGGTGTCACCGGTCATGGTGCGCACCCGGGCCACCGGCTCCCTGGTGCGCAGGACGGCGCACTCCTCGGGCAGCACGTCGCCGCGCCGCCCGAGGGGGAAGTCGAGCAGCGGGGTCCTGGTGTCCGTGTCCGTAGTCCTGACGTGGCTCATGCGGCGACTCCCTCCGGGCGGACGGCCTGCGGGCGCACGACCGCGTACGCCTGGTTGCGGGAGGCGCGCAGGCCGCCGCCCCTGGCGTAGAGCAGCTCGGTGAGCGGGATCAGCGCGTGGTAGCAGGAGACCGAGGACGGGACCTGGAGGATGCCCGGGGTGTCGAGGAAGAAGGGCAGCTCGGCGGCGATGTAGTCGAGGCAGGCGGCGGTCTGCGCCTGGCTCACCGGTCCGCCGCCGGCCTTGGTGGCCAGGAACGCGGCGGCCATGTCCTCGCAGCCGGTGCGGAACTCGCGGTCGGTCGCGAGGAAGTGCCGCACCCGGCGGTGCAGCAGGTCGTAGACCGGGTTCCCCTCGAACTCCGAGAGCGCGTGCACCAGGACCGGGAGCCCGGGCCGCCCGGCCTCCTCGACGCCGCGCAGGATCCTTCTGCGGACCGCTTTGAGCTCCTTGGCGGCGCGCCTGCGCGCGTGCTCGTCGTCGTATCCGAGCGTCGCGAACATCCGGTCCACATGGCGGTCGGCGTAGACGAGGTCGACCCGGTCGAAGCGGGCCGAGGCCCAGCGGACGAGACCGGCGATCCGGTCGGCGCTGAAGTAGCTGTTGCCCGGACTCACCCCGATGAGGACGTGGTCGCCCTCGTCCCAGATGAGCCGGCAGCTCGGGGTGAACGGCTGGAAGGTGAAGGTGGTGGTTGCTTCAGTGGTGGCAGTCACTCCTGAATCGCCCCAGCGCCGCGAGTCCCTGGGAGCCCTGTGCTCCCGGTGTGGCGGCGACAGCACGAAGTTATCGCCCGGTGGCGGAGCGTAGGGAAGAGGGTCCCGGACTTTTGGCGGGATTTCGCCCCCTCGACATGCCGTGGCCGATGTTTGGCCACGGGGCGCCGGGCGTACGGCTTCGGGGTCGACCGCCGTACGGGCCCGGCGCGGCGCCGGTTAGTCTGACCCCCGTCAAAAACGCACCAAGATAGGGGTGGACCCAGTGGCGGACATCGAAGAGGCCCGCAAGGCGTTCGCGCGACTCGACGTCAACGGTGACGGCGAGGTGACGGCGACCGAGTACAAGCAGGTCATGGCCCAGCTGGGCGACTTCCACGTCACCGAGACCGTGGCCCAGGCCATCATCAGGGCCAAGGACGCCAACGGCGACGGCAAGCTCTCCTTCGAGGAGTTCTGGGCGTCCCTGGACAAGTGACCCCGAATCCCGTCCGCCGGCCCGCTCCGAGGGGGCCGGCGGACGGCGTTCCGCACCGGGCACGCGGCTGTGCCGCAGGCGATGCGCCGCCCGTCCCGCCCCGGTGATCCCGCCCGTCCGCGTGAGTGCCGACGGCGTCGTCCCCCGTCGCGGTGAACCGCCGGGCGGACCAGGTGATTCCGCGATTTCATCAAGATCGATCGCACGGTCGGACCAACAAGAGTCCTTCAGGCGTCATTATGCGAAATGACTCAGGCCGATCGTGGCAGAACTCTCCCCGAGATGGTCGCGTTTCTCGATTTCACAAGCTCGCGAGGGCCTCACTGGCTAGCTTTTGACTGGGGAGTTCGCTACCGTTCTGGCACGTTACTCGCCAGTCGGCCAGGGAAATCGGCTCGGTGGGATGAAGTGAAAAAGATGAAAAGGGGTCGACCGTGCCTTTCTCATTATCACTCGGGCCGGCGCGCGGGTGGCGCCGGATCATGCCTCTTCTTTTCTGCTGGGCCGGACACGGCAGCGACAGGGCCGGGCGGTCGGCCGATCGCCGGAATCCGGAAGCGGAGGAATGCCTCTTCTGCCGGCGGGAGCAGCCGGAGCTGAACCGGATCATGCGGGAGAACAAGACGTTCTTCGTCCGTTACGACAATTTCCCGGCGGCCGAGGGGCATGTCGAAATCGTGCCCAAGCGCCATGTGGAATCGTTTTTCGAGCTGACGGCCAGGGAGCTCAAGGACGCCTATTCCCTGATCCGGTCCGCCCAGGAGAACCTCGACGACCGGCATCATCCCGACGGATACACCATCGGGATCAACGAGGGCCGGGCCGCCGGCCGGACCGTCGACCATCTGCATATCCATCTGATCCCCCGGCACTACGGGGACGTGGACGACCCACGGGGCGGAATCCGGCGTGCGGTGCCCAACTGCGAACCGGACGCCTGGGCGGCCTCGCCGCGCTAGGGGAACCCGGCGCGGCCGCGTTCGGGGTGCGGGACCGGAGCCGGCCGGAGCCACCGGGCGCCGCCACTAGATGTCGTCTAGATGTCGTCGAGGCCCCCGTGCCCGAGCCGTGAGCACAGGGAGTTGATCTCGTGCCACAGGTCCGGCACGTCCAAGGAGTCGTGCCCGTGGCTCGCGTCCACACTGACGCACCCGCGAAAGCCGCCGGTCGCCCCGCGCACGGGGCTGGCGAAGACCGCACCCCGGTGCCGTACGCGCTGGAACTCCGTCCAGCTGAGCCCCATCACGGCCGCCGCTCCGTGCGAGGCCCGATACGCCTCGAACGCCTCGCGGTCGGTCAGGCTCGCTGCCAGTTTCCCGACGTCGACCGACACCTCCGTGTTGCGCTCCCAGCACAGGCCGACCACGCCCACGCCTCGGGGCGGCGCGAAGGTCCGGGTGGTCGGGGTGCTGCCGAGCCGGTAGGTGGCGACGCGCTGGAGGTATCCGTGCAGGGGATGGCGGAGTGATCTGCGGATGCGCCAGACGTGCAGTCCCAGGTCCTGTAACTCGACCGGCGGCCGCGCGCGGATGGCGAGCCCCACCATTCTCCCGTAATGCGTGAGGATCTCCTGGCGAATGGCCGAGCGGCGCTCCACCCTTTTCCGCTCGGACAGCGCCTGGAACGGGGTGAAGGCTCCGAATACCCCGATGACGCAGATCAGGGTCACTATGAGGTAGGGGCGGCCGCTCGATATGCCGGTCCAGAACTTCCGGTCGGGGACATCGTACTGACGGGCCACCATGGAGACGCTGGCGGCGAGCAGGATCAGGCGATCCAGGAGTTTGGCCGTCAAGGACCTCATTTCTGTAGTGTAGGGGCGCGGCCCGGTGCCGGAACCGATCGGTACCGCACTTCTTCGCCGCTCCTGCGCTAGTCCTCCACGGGGTCGGTGACGAGCAGACTGATATCGGACTTCTGATGCTTCCAGGCGACCCCGGGAAGCGGGCGCACGGCACCAAGGCCGTTTACGGACTCCGCTCTTCCGGTATTCGTCGCCTCGCCGACGACAAAGAAGTCCAGTCCGGCGAGATCGAACTCGGCCCGGCATTTCTCGAGGTCGCCCGCGTCGATGGTGAAGGCGAGCTGGAAGTCGGAGGACGCGCTCATCGCCAGCGCCAGCGGCTCGGCGCCCATCAGATCGGCGACCATGGCGACGGCCGGGTCGACCGGCACGTCGTCCTCGTACACGCGAAACCCCACCCCGCTCGCCTGCATGATCTGCTCGACGGTCGCCTTGAGACCGTCCGAAGTGTCCTGGCAGGCCGTGGCGTACGACTTCGTACCGAGGACCCTTCCCTCGGCGACGCGCGCCCGGGGGCGTTTCCAGCCGTCCAGGAGCCGTCGCTCGACCTCTTCGGGAAGGGCCTTGGCGAAGGTGTCCCGCCGGGGGAAGTAGGCGACGGCCGCGCCCAGCAGCCCGCAAGGGCCCGTCACGCAGAGCAGGTCGCCCGGGCGGGCGCCGCTGCGCATCAGCGCGCTGCCCGGTTTGCAGACGCCGAACGCGGTGGCCGAGAGGATGATCCGTTCGGCGTTCCCGATGTCCCCGCCGACGTTCAGCGTCCCGCAGTCCGTGCAGCCCTGGTGGATGCCCGCCATCACTTCGCGGAACTCCGCGTCGTCCACCTCGTGGGGATAGCGGACCACGCTCAGCAGACCGATCGGGGTGGCGCCCATGGCGGCGATGTCGCTGATGTTGGCGACGGCCAGGTAGTAGCCGATGTCGAACCCCGAGAGCAGCCCCAGCTCGTACAGGACGAACTTGGGCCCGCGGACGTAGTCGGAGCCGACCACCAGACTCATCGGGGAGCTCAGGTCGTAGACGGCGCAGTCGTCCCGCGCGTCCGCCCCCGCCGTCAGCCGGACCTCGAGGCCGTCGCCGCCCAGGCTCGTCCCCGACTGATCGGTGAGGAACTCGCTGACGAGCTGCCGCACCCGGGTCGGTTCGTCGGAGTAGGCCGGCTGGTGAGGGTGCACGGTGTCCTGTTCTTCCCGGGGGCTCATGCGGCGTACCGCCGCAGCCCGCGCAGCGCGGCCGTGAGGACGACCGGGGCGGGGCTGTAGGTCGAGTCGATCTCCAGGGCGTTCGGCATGGCCCGGATGGCGTCCCGGTTCTCCAGGTCGCGCGCGGTCGCCGGGCCGACGGCGAGGGAGCGGTCCCCGAAATCGCGGTACTGGGCCCGACGGCGCTCTCTGCGAATGGCCTGGTCCGCTGTCAGATAGATGTGCAGCGAGGCTCGGGGGAGCAGGGTGACGGCGACATCGCGTCCGACCGCGACGATGTTCTCGTATTTCTCCACGATCCTCTGGTGCAGCAGCAGGATTTCCCGGCGGCAGGCCTGGTCCTGGGAAATCGACTTCAGATTTCCGTCCAGTGAGGAATGCCAGATCTTCTGGGTGATGTCCTCTCCTTTGAAGAGGACCGAATGGGGCTGGCGGATTCCGCCGCCCCGCCGCCGGTGATGGATCTCGGGCTGGTGGACGAGAAGGGATCCCAGCTCTGTCCGCAGCTTTTCGACGGGTTCGTGCTCCAGGGCATAGGCCAGACTCCGAAAGGTGACACCGGTGTCGAGGAAGGCGAGGCCCAGTTCTTCCGCGAGGCCGGTGGCGAGCGTGGTCTTGCCGCTGGCGGTCGGGCCGTCGATGGAGAGGGTGACACCGGACATACGGTTCCTCCGGGCTGCGGTCAGGTCGGCTGCGGGTCCGTGCCGACGCGCCAGGCCGAGGTGAGCGCGACCGTCTCACGGAAGAGGTCCTTGCGGGTGACCAGGGCGTAGTCCCACAGCGGGTCCGCGATGCCGACGATCTTCGCGACGATCGAGCGGAGGTACTGGCGGGGCATGGGGCGCCGTGGCCGGTAGACGCTCATCCCGTCTTCGTGCAGGCACATGAAGTAGGGGGCGTCGTCGAAGCGGGTCAGGTGGTCCAGGCCGGCGAGGGGGGTGGGGGTGAGCCCGTCGGCGAGGATGAGCTCGTTCACGCGTCGGCCGTCGACCGGCAGGATGTGCCAGTGCGCGTGGGATATACAGGCGCTCGACTCCATGCCGGGGCAGGATCCGTGTTCGAGCACGGTGTACCTGCCGAAGGTCTCCCGGTACGCCGGTTCGACCTTGCCCAGGAACCCGCGGAGTTCCTCCTCCAGATCGTCGATCAGCTGCGCGAAGCTGAAATAGTGATCAACGGGGAGCAGGAGAAGATGGCCCAGTGTCATGGGGGACAGATCGGCCAGTAGACGGAAGTTTTCCGTCCTATGGATGAGCCGGCTCGGTGGCTCGCCTTCGTACACCATCGAAAACGTCGTGTCCCGGGCTCCGGCAAGTTCTTGGCAGAGGTCGGATCCGGCGCACTCGTTCCCGCGCGGCATGTTCCACTCCTCGACTTGTGGAGCAGGTGAGTCCTCGGATGAACGCCGGAAAGACGGCGATAACGTACTGTAGTCGTCCGTAACGTGCAAGCGGAGTAGGGTAATTGGCCAAACTCGCGCTTTCGTTCGGGAAAGCGGAATGCGTTCCTTCATGGCAAAAGGCGGCGGCGAGGACCGCTGGGGTCCTCGCCGCCGCCTCGCGAAGCCTCGCGGCCGTCAGCACTCGATGATGTTGACCGCCAGGCCGCCCCGCGCGGTCTCCTTGTACTTCACGGACATGTCGGCGCCCGTCTCCTTCATGGTCTTGATGACCTTGTCCAGGGAGACCTTGTGGCTGCCGTCGCCGCGCATCGCCATCTTCGCGGCCGTGACGGCCTTGACCGCCGCCATGCCGTTGCGCTCGATGCACGGGATCTGGACCAGACCGCCGACCGGATCGCAGGTCAGGCCCAGGTTGTGCTCCATGCCGATCTCCGCGGCGTTCTCCACCTGCTCGGGGGTGCCGCCGAGGACCTCGGCCAGCGCGCCCGCGGCCATCGAGCAGGCCGAGCCGACCTCGCCCTGGCAGCCGACCTCGGCGCCGGAGATCGAGGCGTTCTCCTTGAAGAGCATGCCGATGGCGCCCGCGGCCAGCAGGAAGCGGACCACGCCCTCGTCGTCGGCGCCGGGCACGAAGTTCATGTAGTAGTGCAGCACGGCCGGGATGATGCCCGCGGCGCCGTTGGTGGGCGCGGTGACCACCCGGCCGCCCGCCGCGTTCTCCTCGTTCACCGCCATCGCGTACAGCGTCGACCACTCCATCGCGTGCGCGTCCGGGTTGCCCTCGGCGCGCAGCTGGCGGGCGGTGGTGGCGGCGCGGCGGCGGACCTTGAGGCCGCCCGGCAGGATGCCCTCGCGGGACATGCCGCGCGAGACGCACGCCTGCATCACCCGCCAGATCTCCAGCAGACCGGCGCGGATCTCGTCCTCGGTGCGCCAGGCCTTCTCGTTCTCCAGCATCAGCGCGGAGATCGACAGGCCGGTCTCGGACGCCAGCCGCAGCAGCTCGTCGCCGGTGCGGAAGGGGTGCTTCAGGACCGTGTCGTCCGGCACGATCGGGTTCTCGCCCGCCACCGCGTCCTCGTCCACCACGAACCCGCCGCCGACCGAGTAGTACGTCTTCTCCAGGACCAGGGCGCCCTCGCTGTCGTACGCGAAGATCGTCATGCCGTTGGCGTGGTACGGCAGCGCCTTGCGGCGGTGCAGAACCAGGTCCGCGTCGAAGTCGAAGGGGATCTCGTGGGCGCCGAGCAGACTGATCCGCCCGTCCGCCTTGATCCGCTCGACCTGCTCGTCGGCGCTCTCCACGTCGACCGTGCGCGGCGAGTTCCCCTCCAGGCCCAGCAGCACGGCCTTGGGGGTGCCGTGGCCGTGGCCGGTGGCGCCCAGCGAGCCGTACAGCTCGGCCCGTATCGAGGCGGTGTGGGCCAGCAGGCCCTCGTTCTTCAGCCGGCGCGCGAACATGCGCGCGGCGCGCATCGGGCCGACCGTGTGGGAGCTGGACGGGCCGATGCCGATCGAGAACAGGTCGAAGACCGAGATGGCCACGAGAGGACTCCTTGGGAGGTAGACGCCGTTGTCTGCCGGGGCGGTGCAGAACGAGCAGGTGGAACGGGCGGTGCAAGGGCTCGGGGCACCGCGCTCACTGTCCAGTGTGCGTCCAGTGTGCGCGGTGCCCCGAAGGTTCGTACGAACAAAAGGGTACGAAACTACTTCAGGCCGGGGTACAGGGGGTGCTTGGCGGCCAGCGCGGAGACCCGCGCGGCCAGCGCCTCCTTGTCGAAGTCCGGCTTCAGCGTCTCGGCGATGATGTCGGCGACCTCACGGAAGTCGTCCGCGCCGAAACCGCGGGTGGCCAGCGCCGGGGTGCCGATCCGCAGGCCCGAGGTGACCATCGGGGGACGCGGGTCGTTCGGGATCGCGTTGCGGTTGACCGTGATGCCGACCTCGTGGAGGCGGTCCTCGGCCTGCTGGCCGTCCAGCTCGGAGTTGCGCAGGTCCACCAGGACCAGGTGCACGTCCGTGCCGCCGGACAGGACCGAGACACCGTGCGCGGTGACGTCGTCCTGGACCAGGCGCTCGGCCAGGATGCGGGCGCCGTCCAGGGTGCGCTGCTGGCGCTCCTTGAACTCCTCGGAGGCGGCGACCTTGAAGGAGACCGCCTTGGCCGCGATCACGTGCTCCAGCGGGCCGCCCTGGAAGCCCGGGAAGACCGCGGAGTTCAGCTTCTTCGCGAAGTCCTTGTTCCGGGCCAGGATGATGCCGCCGCGCGGGCCGCCGAGGGTCTTGTGCGTGGTGGAGGTGACCACGTCCGCGAACGGCACCGGGTTCGGGTGCAGCCCGGCCGCGACGAGCCCGGCGAAGTGCGCCATGTCGACCCACAGCAGGGCCTCGACCTCGTCCGCGATCCGGCGGAACTCGGCGAAGTCCAGCTGGCGCGGGTACGCCGACCAGCCCGCGATGATCACCTTGGGGCGGTGCTCCTTGGCGAGGCGCTCGACCTCGGCCATGTCGACCAGACCGGCCTCGTCCACGTGGTACGGGACCACGTTGAACTGCTTGCCGGAGAAGTTCAGGCGCATGCCGTGGGTGAGGTGGCCGCCGTGCGCCAGGTCCAGGCCGAGGATCGTGTCGCCGGGCTGGGCGATCGCGAACAGCGCGGCCTGGTTGGCGGAGGCGCCGGAGTGCGGCTGGACGTTGGCGTACTCCGCGCCGAACAGGTCCTTGACCCGGTCGATCGCGATCTGCTCGGTCACGTCCACGTGCTCGCAGCCGCCGTAGTAGCGGCGTCCCGGGTAGCCCTCGGCGTACTTGTTGGTGAGGACCGTGCCCTGGGCCTCCATGACCGCGACCGGAGCGAAGTTCTCCGAGGCGATCATCTCGAGGGTGGACTGCTGGCGGTGGAGCTCGGCGTCGACGGCGGCGGCGACGTCCGGATCCAGCTCATGGAGGGAGGTGTTCAGAAGCGACATCGGAAGATCAGTCCTTACGCCGTGGTCAGCTGCCTGCGAACGCGGTGTACTCGTCGGCGGAGAGCAGGTCGCCCGGCTCCTCGGCGACGCGCACCTTGAACAGCCAGCCGCCCTCGAACGGGGCGGAGTTCACCAGCGACGGGTCGTCGACGACGTCCTGGTTGGCCTCGACGACCTCGCCGGAGACCGGGGAGTACAGGTCGCTGACCGACTTGGTCGACTCCAGCTCGCCGCAGGTCTCACCCGCGGTGACCGTGTCACCGACCGAGGGCAGGTCGGCGTAGACGACGTCACCGAGCGCGTTGGCCGCGAACTCCGTGATGCCGACCGTCGCGACACCGTCCTCGGTGGCCGACAGCCACTCGTGCTCCTTGCTGTAACGCAGCTGCTGGGGGTTGCTCATGAGCTGAATTCTCCTGTACGAGGGGGAGTGGTGGTGAACGGAAAAGTCATGCGGTGCGTGTGCGAGGGGTCACTTCTGGCGCTTGTAGAACGGCAGCGCCACGACCTCGTACGGCTCATGCGTACCGCGAATGTCCACGCCGACGCCGGAGGTGCCCGGTGCGGCGTGCTCGGCGTCCACGTACGCCATCGCGATCGGCTTGCCCAGGGTCGGGGACGGGGCGCCCGAGGTGACCTCGCCGACGACCTGGCCGTCCGCCACCACGGAGAACCCGGCGCGCGGCACCCGGCGGCCCTCGGCCACCAGGCCGACCAGCTTGCGCGGCGCCTTGGCGGCGGCCCGCTCGGCGGCGGCCTCCAGGGCCGCGCGCCCCACGAAGTCGCCCTCCTTCTCGAACTTCACGACCCGGCCGAGCCCCGCGTCGAACGGGGTCAGCGAGGTGGTCAGCTCGTGCCCGTACAGCGGCATGCCCGCCTCCAGGCGCAGGGTGTCGCGGCAGGACAGACCGCACGGCACCAGGCCCGCGTCCCGGCCCGCCTCGGTGAGCGCCTGCCACAGCTTCTCGGCGTCGGCCGGGGCCACGAAGAGCTCGAAGCCGTCCTCGCCGGTGTAGCCCGTACGGGCGATCAGCGCCGGGACGCCGGCCACCGTGCCGGGCAGGCCCGCGTAGTACTTCAGGCCGTCCAGGTCGGCGTCGGTGAGCGACTGGAGGATGCCGGGGGACTCCGGGCCCTGGACGGCGAGCAGTGCGTACGCGTCGCGGTCGTCGCGGACCTCGGCGTCGAAGGCGGCCGCACGCTCGGTGATCGCGTCCAGGACGACTTGGGCGTTCCCGGCGTTGGCGACGACCATGTACTCGCTCTCGCCGAGGCGGTAGACGATCAGGTCGTCGACGATGCCGCCGTCCTCCTGGCAGATCATCGTGTAGCGGGCGCGGCCCACGCCGATGGTGCTCATGTTGCCGACCAGCGCGTAGTCGAGCGCCTTGACGGCGTCCGGGCCGGTGACGGTGATCTCGCCCATGTGGGAGAGGTCGAAGAGGCCGGCCCGGGTGCGCACGGCGTTGTGCTCGTCGCGCTCGCTGCCGTAGCGCAGCGGCATGTCCCAGCCGGCGAAGTCGGTCATGGTCGCGCCCAGCGAACGGTGGAGTGCGTCGAGGGCGGTGAGACGGGGGTTGCTCATGAGGGTGTGGCTCCCAAGGGCATGACGGCGAGGACGATCCTCCCCATCTGTCATCGGAACCTGAGAGGTTCGCCGGGAGACCCGGCTTGCACCTTGGGTGGGGCCGCGCCGTCCGGGAACGCGCGACCCGCTTTTCAGATCTGCCTCATCCACGCGGTACGGGGCCTGAGAGATTCAAGGGAGGGACTTGCTCCTTCGGCGCCCCGGGATCCACCCGGCCCGCTGGGGCCTTGGGGGAACTGCCGGGGACTCTCCCGCGTGGATTCAAGCGGCCGGTATGCAGTTTGGCGCGCACATCATTGCACGCCGCCCACGGGGACCACATCACCCGAGTCTCATTACCATCCTTTTACGCGCATGGGGAAAGGGTCGTACGACCCGGCAGGGGGAGCACGATGACGGTTCACACAACGGCCGAGGCACAGCCGGACGCGCCGGTTCCGGTGGTCCGGGACCTGCGCGGCCGGGGCGGCCGCTCACCGCGCACGCTCCGGTTCGCCGAGGGGGACGTGGTGGTGGTCTCCGGCCTGCCCGGCAGCGGCAAGACGACCCTGCTGCGGCGGGCCGTCACCGGCGTCGGGATCGACTCGCAGGACACCCGCAAGGCCTGGGAGGCCCGGATGGGCGCGGTGCCGTACGCGCTGTACCGCCCGGTCGTCCGGGTCGCCCACTTCCTGCGGATGCACCGGGCGCTGCGCTCGGGCGGCGGCCTGGCCGTCCACGACTGCGGCACCCACGCCTGGGTGCGCTGGTCACTGGCGCGGGGGGCGGCGCGTGGCGGCCGCTCACTGCATCTGGTGCTGCTCGACGTCTCTCCCCGCACGGCCCTGGAGGGCCAGCTGGCACGCGGCCGCAAGGTCTCCTCGTACGCCTTCGCCCGCCACTGCCGGGCGGTGCCGCGGCTGATAGCGGCGGTGGCGCAGGGCCGCCTGCCCCGGGGGGTGGCGTCGGCGGTCCTGCTGGACAGGGAGGCGGCCCAGGCGGTGGCCCGGATCGCTTTCGAGGAGAGCCCCGGGCGGGGCTAAAGTTTGAGCACGGGGACGACGCGACCCCTGCTTTCCGGGGGCGCGGGGCTGTGCCATTCGGGCACGGCCGGCCGTACCTCCCAGGGGCGCGGGCAACTGCGCGACCAGCCACAATCGGCCCGCAGACGAAGGACGGCAGATGGACCTGCTCCAACCACACGGCGGTGGCGGCTGGCCGGGCAACGAGCTGGAGGAGGCGCTGGCGGCCTCGCTCGGCGTCCCGGGCGCGGGCCCCCGTCTGATAGAGGTCCTGGGACGCAACCCGGTCTGGGTCCCGCTCCCCAACGGCGGCAGCCAGGACAGCCGGGACCTCGATCTGCCCACCATGGAGATCGACGGCGCGCCGTACGTCCCCGTCTACAGCTCCGAGCAGCAATTCCTCCAGTGCGTCGGCGCGCACATGTCCTTCGCGATCGCGCCCGCCGTGGAGTTCGCCCGCGGTCTGCCGCCGCAGCTGGGCATCGCGCTGAACCCGGAGGGCGCGGTCGGCGTACCGCTGCCGCCACCCGCCGTCGCCGAGCTGTGCCGCACCGGCCGCACCGCCCTGGACGGCCCGGCCTCCGGCGCCCGGGTGCGGCTCTTCGAGCCCGACTGGCAGGAGGACCCGGTGGACTTCCTGGCCGCCGCGGCCGCCGAGTTCGAGGCCATCGGCGTGGTGCTCACCGCCCGCCGCGCGCTGGCCTCCATCGAGGGCGACGAGCCGACCCTCTTCATCGGGGTGGAGTTCTCCACCTGGGACGGGGCCGGGCGCAACGCCCCCATGGAGGCGCTGGGCCGGGCGCTGGGCCGGGTCCCGGTCGGCTGGCCGGTGAACCTGGTGCTGCTCGACGTGGCCCAGGACCCGGTGGGCGACTGGATGCGCGAGCGCGTGCGCCCCTTCTACACGCGCGCCACCCTCTAGCGCCGCTCCGTCCTCCCACGCGCGGGCCGTCCGTCAGCACTCCCGCATAAGCTGGTTCCATAATCCGTAGACCCCCCACGGCCGCACGCCTGTGCACCGGCGGCGCGGGGGACCGAAGAGGGGCGGGACCCAGGGTGAGTGCGTCAGGCACCGCGGCGGCCGGGCAGGTCGAGCACATGCTGCGCCAGGTGGCCCCCGGACGCTACGACGCGTACGAGGCGCTGCTGCACGCCCTCGCCGACCCCTCCTCCGGACGGCTGTGGATGCTGCTCTGGCACGGCGGCCCCGGCGCCCCCGACGCGCAGTACGGGAACATGGAGGTCGACGGGGTGGCGTACGCACCCTGTGTGACCTCCGCCCAGGAGCTCGCCGCCAGTGGCTGGAACCGGGCGCACGAGGTGGTCACCGGCCGTGACATCGCCCGCGCCCTCTACCCCGACCGGTACGGGATCTGGCTCAACCCGCACGCCCCCGGCGGCGGGGTCGGCATCCCCTGGCCGGATCTGCGACGGATCGCCACCGGCCTGGACCGAATGCCCGCCGGGCCGCTGCGGATCACCGAGCCGGCCGTGGAGATCCCGCAGTTCTACGCCCTGCTCACCCAGCACGCGCACCGCACCCCGGCTGTCCGGGCGCTGCGCCGCGCCTGGGTGCAGCCCGCGCTCGGCACGCCGTATCTGGCCATCGGCCTCGACCTCTACGACACCGGGCCGCAGTCGGTCGACGCGGTGCGGGCGATGATGCAGCAGTCGGTCGCCGCCGTCCCGGACGGGCTGCCGGTCTCCACGGTCGCGCTCTCCGACGAGTACGACCCGGTCGGGATGTGGCTGCGCGCCAACGGGCGCCCCTTCTACGACCGCGAGGCGCACGCCGCCCCGGCGTCCCCGGCGGGCGGATACGGCTATCCGCCGGCCGCCCCGCGCGCCTACTGACGTCAAGCAATCCGCACAAGCAACGCAGAGGCATACCTCCCACCCATTACGGGCGCCGCACCGGCCCGCGCCCGTCGCCGCTGTCCTGGTTGCCCCGACTGGTCCACCCAATTCCACGCCTCATAAAGGCAGTTGGGTGACATGACCGATCTGGTCGGTTAGTGCACGACTGGTCCGCTCAGACGATCACGACGTCCGCATAACGGAAGCCGTCTGACCGCATCACGTTTAGGCAACCATTCACCGTCAGGTCTGGCGGGTGATCGCGAACGCGTTGAAGACTCCCGGCTAACAAGGGCCGGTTGGCCCGTCGCAGATCACCGCACCACCTGATGGAACAAGCCGCCACAGCGGCTGGTACGGGCCGGCCATCCGCCGGCCGGGAGGGGTCAGAGGCACTGTGACCGCACCGCTCGAGACCACCGGATCGGCTGCCGAGGTGCCGCCGGAGGCAGTACTCACGGGGGCCAAGCAGAGCCAGATCGAGGGCCGTTCACTCGGACAGATCGCCTGGACGCGCTTCAAGCGCGACAAACTCGCGGTCGCCGGTGGCGTCGTCGTCGTCCTGCTCATCCTGCTGGCCGTTCTCTCCAAGCCCATCCAGTGGGCGTTCGGGCTCGACCCGAACGAGTTCCACCAGGACCTGATCGACCCGGCCCTGCTGGCGCCCAAGGGCGCCTGGGGCGGGATGAGTTGGGAGCACCCGCTGGGTGTCGACCCGCAGTACGGGCGCGACATCCTGTCCCGGATCATCGAGGGCTCCTGGGTGTCGCTGCTCGTCGCGGGCGGCGCCACGCTGCTCTCGGTCGTCATCGGCGTGATCATGGGCGTCACCGCAGGCTTCTACGGCGGCTGGGCGGACACCCTGATCAGCCGCGCGATGGACGTCTTCCTGGCGTTCCCGCTGCTGCTCTTCGCCATCTCGATCTCCGCGTCCCTCCAGGACGGGGCGTTCGGAATGTCCGGGCTGCCACTGAGGATCAGCGTGCTGATCTTCGTGATCGGCTTCTTCAGCTGGCCGTACATGGGCCGTATCGTCCGCGCTCAGACGCTCAGCCTGCGCGAACGCGAGTTCGTCGAGGCCGCCAAGAGCCTCGGCGCCCGCGGTCCGTTCATCCTGATCCGGGAGCTGCTGCCGAACCTGGTGGCGCCGATCCTGGTCTACTCGACGCTCCTGATCCCCACGAACATCCTGTTCGAGGCCGGACTCAGCTTCCTCGGCGTCGGTATCTCGCCGCCGCAGGCGTCGTGGGGCGGAATGCTCACCACCGCGACCGACCTCTACGAGGCGGACCCGCAGTACATGATCGTGCCGGGCCTGGCGATCTTCATCACGGTCCTGGCGTTCAACCTGCTGGGCGACGGGCTGCGAGACGCCCTCGACCCGCGAGGCAAGTAAGCACGCGGCACCTGCCACACAACGACACATCTGCCGCAACCATCCATAGAGGGGGCATTCCTCAGGTGAAGACGAGAAAAGCGACCGTTCTGATCGCTACCGCCGTGGCGCTGACGCTGGGGGCCACCGCGTGCAACGACTCCAAGGACGACGACGGCAAGAAGGGCGGCGGCGGTAAGTCCGTCACCGACGCCGGCCTGACCCAGATCGTGAACAAGTCCGACAAGAAGGGTGGCACCGCCACCTACGCGATGTCGGACGTCCCGGACTCGCTGGACCCGGGCAACACGTACTACGGCTGGGTGCAGAACTTCTCCCGCCTGTACGGCCGTACGCTCACCACGTTCAAGCCGGCCGCCGGCAAGGACGGCCTGACGGTGGTCCCGGACCTCGCGGAGTCGCTGGGCAAGGCCAGCCCCGACGCCAAGACCTGGACGTACACCCTGAAGAAGGGGCTGAAGTTCGAGGACGGCACGCCGATCACCTCGAAGGACATCAAGTACGCCGTCGAGCGCTCGAACTTCGCCCCCGAGGCGCTGTCCAACGGCCCGACGTACTTCAAGTCCCACCTGGAGGGTGGCGACAAGTACCAGGGTCCGTACAAGGACAAGGACCCCAAGGGCATCGCGTCCATCGAGACCCCGGACGACACCACCATCGTCTTCAAGCTGAAGGACGCCTTCGCGGACTTCGACTACCTGGCGACCTTCTCGCAGACGGCCCCGGTGCCGCAGGCCAAGGACGGCGGGGCGACGTACGTCCAGCACATCGTCTCCTCGGGCCCGTACAAGTTCCAGTCGTACGAGGAGGGCAAGGGCGCGACCCTCGTCCGCAACCCGCAGTGGGACCCGAAGACCGACCCGAACCGCCCGGCCCTGCCGGACAAGATCAGCATCCGGTTCAAGGTCAACGCGGTCACCGTCGACAACGAGCTGCTCGCGGACAACCTGACGGCCGACGCGGCCGGCACCGGTGTCTCCCCGCAGACCCAGCCGAAGGTCCTGACCAGCCCCAAGTACAAGTCGCAGACCGACGGTTCGTACGCCGGTGCCACCTCGTACATCGGTCTGAACGTCAACGTCGCGCCGTTCGACAACATCCACTGCCGCAAGGCCGTCCAGTGGGGCATCGACAAGGCGTCGATCCAGGCCGCCGCGGGTGGCGCGCCCAAGGGTGACGTCGCCTCGACGCTGCTGCCGCCGACCGTCAACGGCTACGCCAAGTTCAACCTGTACGAGACCCCGGGTGACAAGGGCGACGAGGCCAAGGCCAAGGACGAGCTCAAGCAGTGCAACCAGCCGAACGGCTTCTCCACCAGCCTGACGGCCCGCTCCGACCGCCCGTCCGAGATGGCCATGGCCACCGCGGTCCAGGCGTCGCTGAAGAAGCTCAACATCAACGCCGAGATCAAGTCCTTCCCGGCGGGCAAGTACTTCCAGAACTTCGCGGGCAACCCGCAGTACGTGCACGACCACAAGCTCGGCATGATCATGACCGCGTGGGGCGCCGACTGGCCGACCGGCTTCGGCTTCCTGGACCAGATCATCAACGGCTCGGCCATCAAGCCGTCCGGTGGCAACAACGTCCAGGAGCTGAACGACCCGGCGATCAACAAGGCGCTGAACGACGCCATCGCCAACACGGACAAGACCGCCCGTGAGAAGGCCTGGGGCGACATCGACAAGATGGTCGCCGAGAACGCCTCCGCCGTTCCGCTGATCTACCGCAAGAACCTGCTGTTCCGCCCGGCGTCGGCCACCAACGTCACCGTCACCCAGGCGTACCTCGGTATGTACGACTACCTGCTGATGGGTTCCTCCAAGTAAGTAGCGGTTGAACCCCCGAGTTCTTTTGAAAGGCAGGTGAAGGCACCGGTGCCCGCCGGGTCGGGAGCCCCCCGGCCTGGCGGGCGCCGGTTGCCGGACAGCTGTGGCTGCGTACATCATCCGACGCGTTTTCGGCGCGGTGCTCCTGCTGCTGATCGTCAGCGCGGTCACCTTCGCGATTTACTTCCTGGTGCCCCGGCTCGCCGGCCAGACGATGGACCAGCTGGCCGCCCAGTACGTGGGCAAGGACGCCAATGCCAGTGCGATCGCCGCGGTGAAGAAGAACCTCGGGTTCGATCAACCGCTCTATGAGCAGTACTGGCACTTCCTCAAGCAGATCTTCGTCGGCGCGACCTACAAGTTCGGTCCCGACGCCACGGTCTGCCACGCCCCCTGCTTCGGCTACTCGTTCAAGAACCACGTCGAGGTCTGGCCGCAGCTGACCGACCGCATCCCGGTCACCTTCTCGCTCGCCATCGGCGCGGCCGTCATCTGGCTGATCTCCGGTGTCGCGGTGGGTGTGGTCTCCGCCCTCAAGCGGGGTTCCTTCCTGGACCGCTTCTTCATGGGCGTCGCCCTCGCCGGCGTCTCCCTCCCGATCTTCTTCACCGGCATGCTGTTCCTCGGGCTGTTCACGGTCCAGTGGCCCGTGTGGTCCGGCGTCAACTACGTGGCGTTCACGGACAACCCGGCCGACTGGGCCTGGAACCTGCTGATCCCCTGGTGCAGCCTCGCCTTCCTCTACTCCGCGCTCTACGCCCGGCTCACCCGGGCCGGAATGCTGGAGACGATGGGTGAGGACTACATCCGCACCGCCCGCGCCAAGGGCCTGCGGGAGCGGACCGTCATCGGCAAGCACGGCCTGCGCGCCGCGCTCACCCCGATCGTCACCATCTTCGGCATGGACTTCGGTCTGCTCGTCGGCGGCGCGGTCATCACCGAGCAGGTCTTCTCCTTCCAGGGGCTCGGCTTCTACGCGGTGGACGGCGTCCGCAACAACGACCTCCCGGTCGTCATGGGCGTGACCCTGGTCGCCGCCTTCTTCATCGTTCTCTGCAATCTGCTGGTGGACCTGGTGTACGCCGCGATCGACCCCAGGGTGAGGCTCTCGTGAGCGACCTGAACAAGACCGGCGCGGCCGTCGGCGAGCCGGTGGCCGAGCGCCCCGCGGACGCCGGGGAGGCCTTCCTCTCCGTACGGGACCTGCGCATCCACTTCAACACCGACGACGGCCTGGTCAAGTCCGTCGACGGGGTCAGCTTCGACATCAAGCCGGGCCGGACGCTGGGCATCGTGGGCGAGTCCGGCTCCGGCAAGTCGGTGACCTCGCTCGGGCTGATGGGGCTGCACCGCAGCGCCAACGCCAAGATCTCCGGCGAGGTGTGGCTGGACGGCGAGGAGCTGATCGGCGCCGACCCCGACCACGTACGGCGCCTGCGCGGCCGCAAGATGGCGATGATCTTCCAGGACCCGCTCTCCGCGATGCACCCCTACTACTCGGTGGGCGCGCAGATCGTGGAGGCCTACCGGGTCCACAACGAGGTCTCCAAGAAGGCCGCCAGGACCCGCGCGATCGAGATGCTCGACCGGGTCGGCATCCCCGAGCCCGGCAAGCGCGTGGACTCCTATCCGCATGAGTTCTCCGGCGGTATGCGCCAGCGCGCGATGATCGCGATGGCGCTGGTCAACAACCCCGAGCTGCTCATCGCGGACGAGCCGACCACCGCCCTGGACGTCACCGTCCAGGCGCAGATCCTGGACCTCATCCGGGACCTCCAGAAGGAGTTCGGCTCCGCGGTCATCATGATCACGCACGATCTGGGCGTGGTCGCCGAGATGGCGGACGACCTGCTGGTGATGTACGGCGGCCGCTGCGTCGAGCGTGGCCCCGCCGAGAAGGTCTTCTACGAGCCGCAGCACCCCTACACCTGGGGCCTGCTGGGGTCGATGCCGCGCATCGACCGCGAGGAGACCGACCGGCTGATCCCCGTCAAGGGCTCGCCGCCGTCGCTGATCAACGTGCCGTCCGGCTGCGCCTTCAACCCGCGCTGCCCGTACGCGGACCTGCCCAAGGACAACGTCACGCGCACCGTGCGTCCCGAGCTCAAGCAGTGGGACGACGCCGAAGGGCACTTCTCGGCCTGCCATATGTCGCAGGAGGAGCGGACCCGTATCTGGACCGAAGAGATTGCGCCGAAGCTGTGAGCGAGAGCGAGAAGAAGCCCGCCCCGGGCACCGAGGGCACCGAGAGGGCGATCCCGGAGCAGTCGGCCTCCTCGCCCGAGCCGATCCTCAAGGTGGAGGGGCTCACCAAGCACTTCCCCATCAAGTCGGGTCTTTTCGGCCGGCAGACCGGCGCGGTCAAGGCCGTCGACGGCATCTCCTTCGACGTCCGTGCGGGTGAGACCCTCGGCGTGGTGGGCGAGTCCGGCTGCGGCAAGTCGACGATGGGCCGGCTGGTCACCCGGCTGCTGGAGCCGACCGGCGGCAAGGTCGAGTTCGAGGGCCACGACATCACGCACATGTCGGCCGGGAAGATGCGTCCGCTGCGCCGCGACATGCAGATGATCTTCCAGGACCCGTACGGCTCGCTGAACCCGCGCCACACCATCGGCGGGATCGTCTCCACCCCGTTCCGGCTCCAGGGCGTCACGCCCGAGGGCGGGGTGAAGAAGGAGGTCCAGCGGCTGATGGAGCTGGTGGGCCTCAACCCCGAGCACTACAACCGCTATCCGCACGAGTTCTCCGGCGGCCAGCGCCAGCGCATCGGCATCGCCCGGGCGCTCGCGCTCAACCCGAAGCTGGTCGTGGCGGACGAGCCGGTCTCGGCGCTCGACGTGTCGATCCAGGCCCAGGTGGTCAACCTCCTCGACGACCTCCAGAGCGAGCTGGGCCTCACCTACGTGATCATCGCCCACGACCTGTCGGTCATCCGGCACGTCTCGGACCGGATCGCGGTGATGTACCTCGGCAAGATCGTGGAGATCGCCGACCGCAAGTCGCTCTACTCCTCGCCCATGCACCCGTACACCAAGGCGCTGCTCTCCGCGGTGCCGGTGCCGGACCCCAAGCGCAAGGGCGTCAAGAGCGAGCGGATCCTGCTCAAGGGCGATGTGCCGTCGCCCATCTCGCCGCCGAGCGGCTGCCGCTTCCACACCCGGTGCTGGAAGGCGACGGAGATCTGCAAGACGCAGGAGCCGCCGCTGGCCGCGCTGAAGACCGGCCACCAGGTCGCCTGCCACCACCCGGAGAACGCGCCGGACCAGGCACCGGGCGAGGCGGTGCTGCCGCAGGCACGCCAGTCGGTCGAGCTGGTCTCGGCCGGCGAGCCGGCGGCCGCGGAGGCGGCGGAGACCGAGGCTCCGGACGCCGACGCGTCGGACATCGAGGCACCGGTAGCCGGGGCGCCGGCGGAGGCGGGGACCGGCGCGGAGGCCGAAGCCGCGGCTCAGGCCGAAGCGGCGACCGGGGCCGCGGCCCGCGCCGAGACCGCCGGGGCCGCGGTCGAGGCGGCCGAGGCGGCGCGGACTCCTGAGGCAGCCGGACCGGACTCCCCCGTCCAGGAGTCAACCGACAAGTAACGCATGACGGTTCGGCAAAGTCATGTTCACGCCGAAACGGGAGAGTGCAGAGTCTGCCTGTCCGTACGCACGGAAACGCGTTCGAAGGGCAGACCCATGGCACTCTCCCGTTCGGCACGTCGTACCTCCCGGCTGCTCGCCCTCGCCACCGCGGCGGCCTCGGCCTTCACCATCGCCGCCGCACCCGGTGGCGGCTCGCCCGGCGCGGCCGGGATCGGCGACCCCTACTTCCCCGACCTCGGCAACGGCGGCTTCGACGCCCTCCACTACGACCTCGGTGTCTCCTACCACCCGGACTCGGGGCGGCTCGACGGGCGTACGACCATCACCGCCCGCGCCACCCAGACCCTCACCCGCTTCGACCTCGACCTCCAGAAGCTCACCGTCGACGCGATACGGGTGAACGGCAGACCGGCCGACTTCACCCGCGACGGCGACGAGATCGTGGTGACGCCTCGTCATAAGTTGCGCAAGGGCCAGGAGTTCGAAGTGTCCGTCGTCTACGGCGGCGTGCCCGTGGCCCTCAACGGCCCCATCGTCTTCGGCTCCGACTACGGCTGGATGAAGACCAAGGACGGCGTCTTCGTGGCCTGTGAGCCCAACGCCGCCTCCACCTGGTTCCCCTCCAGCGACCACCCCGCGGACAAGGCCACCTACGACATCCGCATCGACGCCCCCAAGGGCCTGACCGGCGTCTCCAACGGCCGCCTCCTGTCCTCCTACGACCGGGGGGAGCGCTCGTACTTCCACTGGCGCGAGAACCGGCCGATGGCGACCTATCTGGCCACCGCGACCATCGGCAAGTTCGATGTGAGGACCGGGAAGACCCCGGCCGGGACGCCGATCTACGTGGCCGTCGACCCGGTGCTCAAGGGGCAGAACCAGGTCGACGTCTACGCGGTCACCGCCGAGGCGACCGACTACTGGTCCCAGGTCTTCGGCCCGTACCCGTTCGAGGAGACGGGCGCCATCGTCGACGACATGCCGCAGGCGGGCTTCTCGCTCGAAGTGCAGTCCAAGCCCGCGTACTCGGCGGTCCGCAACGAGACCACCATCGTCCACGAGCTCGCCCACCAGTGGTTCGGGGACTCGGTCTCGGTGGCGCAGTGGAAGGACATCTGGCTCAACGAGGGCTTCGCCAGCTACGCGCAGTGGCTGTGGGAGGAGCACAAGGGGCGGGGGACCGCACACGACCTGGCCCGCGCCTTCTACAACCGGGTGCCCGCCACGGACGCGTTCTGGCAGCGCGAGGTCGCCGACCCCCAGCGCGACACGATGTTCGACGGGGCCGTCTACCGGCGCGGGGCGCTGACCCTCCAGGCGCTGCGCGAGCGCATCGGCGACGGCGCGTTCTTCAAGCTGCTCCCCACCTGGACCCGGCTCCACCGGTACGGCAACGCCGACACCGCCGACTTCATCAGGCTCGCCGAGCGGATCTCGGGGCAGCGGCTCGACGACCTCTTCCAGAAGTGGATCTTCACCACGGGCAAGCCGGCCTGGTAGGAGCGGGTCCGGCAGGGAGCGGGAGCGCCCGGCATGTTCGAGGCCTGAACACGCGTCGGGGTAAAAATGTCGGGTGCTCCACGAACTGTTCACCCCCTCCGTCCAGCATTCGCTGGACCTCGTCGGGATCTTCGTCTTCGCGATCTCCGGCGCGCTGCTCGCCGTACGCAAGAACTTCGACGTGTTCGGCATCGCGGTCCTGGCCGAGGTCACCGCGCTGGGCGGAGGGCTGTTCCGGGATCTGATCATCGGCGCGGTGCCGCCCGCCGCGTTCAGCGATCTCGGCTACTTCATCACCCCGCTGCTCGCCGCCGTGCTGGTCTTCTTCCTCCACCCCGAGGTCGAGCGCACCCAGCGGGCGGTCAACGTCTTCGACGCGGCGGGGCTCGGCCTCTTCTGCGTCACCGGCACGACGAAGGCGTACGACTACGGGCTCGGCCTCACCTCCTCCGCCGCCCTGGGCCTGGCCACGGCGGTCGGCGGCGGAGTCCTGCGCGACGTGCTGGCCAACGAGGTCCCGTCGCTGCTGCGCTGGGACCGCGACCTGTACGCGGTCCCGGCCATCGTCGGCGCCACGATCGTGGCGCTGTGCATCCGCTTCGACATCCTGAACGCCGCGACCAGCGGATTCGCCGTGGTGGCCGCGTTCCTGCTGCGCCTGGCGGCGATGCACTACCACTGGCGCGCGCCGAGGGCGTGGAACCGCAGGAGCGCGGCGGCGGAGGAGTAGTCCGGGGCGGAGTGAGTCGTCCCGGGAAAAAAAGCTACCGCTCAGTAACGTACGGGTGTACCTTGGCCGCATGGCACAGGCAACGATCGGGGACAGCGAGTTCGACCGGGACACCGCCGTCACCCCGCGCGCAGACGAAGACGGCGTCTACGACGCCCATCTCTCGGCCGGATGGACGATCATCCAGGCCGTGAACGGCGGATACCTCCTCGCCCTCCTCGGCCGCACACTCGGTCAGGCGCTCCCGCACGCGGACCCGTTCAGCGTGACGGCCCACTACCTCACGCCCTCCGTCCCCGGCCCGGCCGTGGTCCGCACCCAGCGGGTGCGCACCGGCCGTACGCTCTCCACCGGCCAGGCCTCGCTCTTCCAGTACGACGAGAACGGCGCCGAGGTCGAGCGCATCCGGGTGCTCGCCTCCTACGGCGACCTGGACGCGCTGCCGGACGACGTCCGCACCACGGCCAAGCCGCCCGCGATCCCGCCGATCGAGCACTGCCTCGGCCCGGCCGACGCGCCCGCGCCGATCCCGGGCAGCTCGGCCATCACCGACCGGCTGATGCTGAAGCTCGATCCGACCACGCTGGGCTGGGCGGTGGGCGCGCCCTCCGGCAAGGGGGAGATGCGCGGCTGGTTCGGCCTGGCCGACGGGCGCGACGCCGATCCGTACTCACTCCTGCTCGCGGTCGACGCGCTGCCGCCCACCGCGTTCGAGATGGGCCTGACGGGCTGGACCCCCACGGTCGAGCTGACCGCCCACATCCGCTGCCGTCCGGCGCCCGGTCCGCTGCGGGTCTCCATCACCACGCGCAACCTGGCGGGTGGGTTCCTGGAGGAGGACGCGGAGATCTGGGACAGCGCGGACCGCCTGGTAGCCCAGTCCCGCCAACTGGCCCGCGCCTTGCGATAGCTTCGCGCCCGGCCTTCGACTGCGGCTGAGTGGTCGGTTGCTCGCGCAGTTCCCCGCGCCCCTAGGGGGTTGGCCTCAGCCGGCGTACTCAGCTCAGCCAGAGGCTTTTAGGGGCGCGGGGAACTGCGCGACCAGCCACGACGCAGCCGCAGACGAAAACCGGGCCTAATCCAGCCAGTGGCGGCGGCCAAGCGTGACCAGCCGCAACTGCCGCCGCGCGGTGGCGACAACCGCCTCCTCGGCCCCGGAGGCCCCGGAGGCGCCCGCCTCCAAGATGGCCGACGCCGTCATCACCATGTGATCCACGTACACCCCCGCCAGCATCAGCAGATCCTCCGCACTCCACCCCACCGACTCCGGATCCGCCCCCAGCGCCGCCGCGACCTCCTCGGCGAAGCGGCGCAGCTGGACGCCGATGGCCTCCCGGACCGGGGCCACGCCTCCGTGCCGCTCGCGCGCGATGAACCGCACATGCGCCGGATGTGCCCGCACATGTGCGGCGATCAGCGACACCGCCCGGTCGATGCGCTCCTCGCTCCCGCCGGTCGTCACGATCGCCGCCCGGATCGTCTCGTGCAGACTCCCCAGCGCCTCCTCCACCAGCGCCACCCCGAGGTCGGCCGTGTCCTTGAAGTGCCGGTAGAACGCGGCGGGGGCCACCCCCACGGCCCGGGTGACCTCGCGAAGCCCCAGGCTGCTGAGGCTCTGGTGCTCCAGCAGCCCGAGCGCCGCGTCCAGGAGCGCCTGGCGCGTCTTCTGCTTCTGGGCCTGCCGGATCCCGAGAGTGTGGCTCATACCACTCAGTAAACAGCTGTTCGCTGATTTTGGAAAGGCTAGACTGGGTAGTCAGTGAACAGTCGTACTCCGAAATCGAGTCGAACGGATCTGAGAGGCACTCATGCTTTTCCTCGTCGCAGCCCTCCTCCTGCTGGGGGTCGTGCTGGGCTCAGCGGCGCACCTTCCGCTCCCGGTCACCCTCGCCGTCGCCGGCGCCATCGGGCTCTGGCTGATCGTCTTCGCCATACGTGAACGCGTCTCGTCGCACCGGAGGGCCTGACCATGGAACTCGTCCTGAACCGCCGCCGTGTCCGTGACAAGGACGCCGACGGCATGGCCGTCGCCGCCTTCATCCTCGGCCTGCTCGGCCTGCTGGTCATGAACGTCGTCCTCGGCCCGATGGCCATCGTGCTCGCCGGCCTCGCCCTGCGCTACCGCACCACCCGGCGCGGCCGCGCCTGGCTCGGACTCGCCCTCGGCGTCGCCGACCTGGCGGTGCTCGCGGCCCTGGTCATGGCCGACGGAACGGTCTCCTGGGGGATCGGCGCCTGAGGCCGGTCCCGGTGGCTCGTAGAATCGGGCCCACCATGGCTTACCTCGACCACGCCGCGACCACCCCGATGCTTCCGGAGGCGGTCCAGGCGATGACCGCCCAGCTCACCGCCACCGGCAACGCGTCCTCGCTGCACGCCGCCGGACGCCGGGCCCGCCGCACCGCCGAGGAGGCCCGCGAGGAGCTCGCCGAGGCGCTCGGCGCCCGGCCCAGCGAGGTCGTCTTCACGGCCGGCGGCACCGAGGCCGACAACCTCGCCGTCAAGGGCCTGTACTGGGCCCGCCACGACGCCGACCCGCGCCGCGTCCGGGTGCTGGCCAGCCCCGTCGAGCACCACGCGGTGCTCGACGCGGTCCACTGGCTCGCCGAGCACGAGGGCGCGACCGTCGAGTACCTCCCCGTCGACCGGTACGGGCGGGTGCACCCCGAAGCCCTGCGCGAGGCGATCGCGCGCGACCCCTCGGACGTGGCCCTGGCCACCGTCATGTGGGCCAACAACGAGATCGGCACTGTGCTGCCGGTGGCGGAACTCGCCGCCGTGGCGCGGGAGTTCGACATCCCGCTGCACGCCGACGCGGTCCAGGCCGTGGGCCAGCTGGACGTCGACTTCGCCGCCTCGGGCCTGGCCGCGATGACCGTCTCGGGCCACAAGATCGGCGGCCCGTACGGCATCGGGGCCCTGCTGCTCGGCCGTGAGTACACCCCCGTTCCCGTGCTGCACGGCGGTGGCCAGGAGCGCCATGTGCGCTCCGGCACCCTGGACGTGCCCGCGATCGCCGCGTTCGCGGTGGCGGGCCGGCTGGCCGCCGAGCGCCGGGCCGACTTCGCCCGCGAGGTCGGCGCTCTGCGCGACCAGCTGGTCGAAGCGGTCCGCGAGGCGGTCCCGGAGGCCATCCTGGGCGGCGACCCGGCCCCCGGCGGGCGCCTGCCCGCGAACGCGCACTTCACCTTCCCCGGCTGCGAGGGCGACTCGCTGCTGCTGCTCCTGGACGCGCAGGGCATCGAGTGCTCCACGGGCTCCGCCTGCACGGCGGGCGTGGCCCAGCCCAGCCACGTCCTGCTCGCCACCGGCACCCCTCCCGACCTGGCCAGAGGCACCCTCCGCTTCTCCCTGGGCCACACCTCCACCGAGGCCGACGTCCAGGCCGTGGCGACGGCGATCGGCCCGGCGGTGGAGCGGGCACGAACAGCGGGGCTCAGCTGACACCCCCGGCGGGGTGCGGCCCCGGCCCGCACCCCGGCCCGGGATACTCGCGAGCCACCCACCCCGCACGGCACGTACCCTGGTGGGTGCTATGACGAAGACACCCCCGCGCCCCCTCCGTGTGCTCGCCGCGATGTCCGGTGGCGTCGACTCGGCCGTCGCCGCCGCCCGCGCCGCCGAGGCGGGCCACGACGTCACCGGCGTCCACCTCGCCCTGTCCGCGAACCCGCAGTCCTTCCGCACCGGAGCCCGCGGCTGCTGCACCATCGAGGACTCCCGCGACGCCCGCCGCGCCGCCGATGTCATCGGCATCCCCTTCTATGTCTGGGACCTGGCGGAGCGCTTCCGCGAGGACGTCGTCGAGGACTTCGTCGCCGAGTACGAGGCGGGCCGCACCCCCAATCCGTGTCTGCGCTGCAACGAGAAGATCAAGTTCGCCGCGCTGCTCGACAAGGCCCTCGCCCTCGGCTTCGACGCCGTCTGCACCGGCCACTACGCCACGGTCGTCCTCAACGAGGACGGCAGCCGTGAGCTGCACCGCGCCAGCGACATGGCCAAGGACCAGTCCTACGTCCTCGGCGTCCTGGACGAGAAGCAGCTCGCCCACGCGATGTTCCCGCTCGGTGACACCCTCACCACCAAGGACGAGATCCGCGCCGAGGCTGAGCGCCGGGGCCTGGCCGTCGCCAAGAAGCCGGACAGCCACGACATCTGCTTCATCGCCGACGGCGACACCCAGGGGTTCCTGGCCAAGCGGCTGGGCAAGGCCGAGGGCGACATCGTCGACGAGTCCGGCACCAAGGTCGGCAGCCACGAGGGCGCGTACGGCTTCACCATCGGGCAGCGCAAGGGTCTGCGCATCGGCCACCCGGCCGCCGACGGCAAGCCCCGCTACGTCCTGGACATCTCCCCGGTGAACAACACGGTCACCGTCGGCCCCGTCGAGGCCCTGGACGTCACCGGCCTGACCGCCATCAAGCCCCGCTGGTGCGGCGACGCCCCGGTCGGCTCCGGCATCTACACCGCCCAGCTGCGCGCCCACGGCGGTGAGACGACGGTGACGGCGGAGTTGGTCGACGGCGAGCTCGTGGTGAACTTCGCCGAGGCGGTGCGCGGCGTCGCGCCGGGCCAGGCGATCGTGCTCTACGACGGCACGCGGGTGGTGGGCTCGGCGACGATCGCCACCACCACGCGCCGCACCGAGGCGCTGGCCTAGAGCAGGCCGTACAGAGCGGACGGCGCCGGCCCGGGCAGCGTCACGCCGGGTCGGCCGCCGGGCCGATGAAGCACAGGTGGTCCTTTATCAACGCCACGGCCGCCAGCGGCTCGTGGTACGCCCAGGCTATGTCCGGCGCCTCCGGCAGCGACCAGTACGCGGCAACTCCCTTGTAGGGGCACGTCGTCCGGGTGTCCGACGGGCTCAGCAGGTCCAGCCGGACGTCCTCCGGCGGCAGGTAATAGCGGACCGGCAGGCCGTCCTCGTGCACCAGCAGCGGGCGGGTGCTGTCGGCGAGCACCTGCCCCTCCCACAGCACGCGCACGCGGAGCGCGTCCTCCCCGGCGGCCTCGGCCGAGACGCGGTGCTCCGGATCGTAGGGCGGCGGCGGGCCGGGCGGGGGCGTCGCGGCGCCGGTGGGCTCGGCGAGGATCGTGTACGTCATCTGGGTCGTCGTCATGCCCGCTCAACGGCCCGTCGCCCGGCGCTTGTTCCCCCGAACCGCCGTTCTGAGAATTGTTCACCCGTTCGAGTGGCGGAGGTCTCCCGGCGTACGGTTGAGCCATGAACATCTGCGTCTTCCTCTCCGCCGCCGACCTCGACGACCGCTACACCCGCCCCGCCCGCGAGTTCGCCGAGCTGCTCGGCAAGGGCGGCCACACGCTGGTGTGGGGCGGCTCGGACCGGGGGCTGATGAAGGTCGTGGCCGACGGCGTGCAGGAGGCGGGCGGGCGGCTCGTCGGCGTCTCCGTCGACTTCCTCGCCGTCTCCGCCCGACAGGACGCCGACGAGATGGTCTTCGCCAGGGACCTCGCCGAGCGCAAGGCGCTGCTGCTGGAGAAGGCCGACGCCGTTGTGATCATGGTCGGTGGCACCGGCACCCTCGACGAGGCCACCGAGATCCTGGAGCTGAAGAAGCACGGCAAGCACACCAAGCCGGTGGTGCTGCTGAACACCGCAGGGTTCTACGACGGCCTCAAGGAGCAGTTCCGCCGCATGGACGCCGAGGGCTTCCTGCCGCTGCCCCTCACTGACCTGGTCTTCTTCGCGGAGGACGGTGTCGCCGCCCTCGCCTACCTGGAGGAGTCCGCAGGGGTCCAGTAGTGCGAGCATGTCGGGTATGGCTACACACCTGATCACTGGGGCAGGCTCCGGCATCGGCGCGGCGGTGGCGCGGCGGCTGCACGAACGGGGCGACGAGCTCGTCCTGCTGGCACGCGACGCGGGCCGCGCCAAGGAGCTCGCGGGGCGCTTCCCCGGCGCCCGCACCCTCGTCGCCGACCTCGCCGACCCGGACCGCGTCTCCAAGTCGCTCGGCATGCAGCCGATGCCGGACCACCTCGACTCCCTCCTGCACATCGCGGGCGTCGTCGACCTCGGCCCCGTGGCCGAGCTGCGCCCCAGGACCTGGCACCAGCAGCTCAACGCCAACCTGATCTCGCCCGCCGAGCTCACCCGGCTCTTCCTGCCCCAGCTGCGCGCCTCCCGCGGCCACGTCCTGTTCGTCAACTCCGGCGCCGGGCTCACCGCCCACGCCGAGTGGGGCGCGTACGCCGCCTCCAAGCACGGCCTGAAGGCGCTGGCGGACTCGCTGCGCCACGAGGAGCACCCGAACGGCGTGCGCGTCACCTCCGTCTACCCGGGCCGCACCGCCAGCCCCATGCAGGCCAAGGTGCACTCGCAGGAGGGCAAGGAGTACGACCCGTCGAAGTTCATCGACGCCGAGTCGGTGGCGACCACGATCCTCATGGCGATCGACCTGCCGCGCGACGCCGAGGTCAACGACCTGACGGTGCGGCCGGGCCGATGAACGACGCCGTCAGCGACTTCTCCTGGGGCGCCGCCACCGGCGTCGGCTCCATGCCCGGCGGTGACGCGCGCGAGGCCGCCAAGACCGTCACCGGCTCCCTCATCGGTGCCGACGGCTCGGCCGGCGACTTCCCGTTCCTGCCCGAGCTGCCCGGGCGGGGCCCCGGCGCCGACATGATCGGCCGCACCGCCGGGCTGCTCGTCGAGATGTACGCGCGCGTGGAGCCCAGCGGCTGGCGGATCGGCGACCGGCCCGGCCGCGACACCCGACGGGCCCACTCCTGGCTGGGCGAGGACCTGGACGCCCTGGAGGAGTTCACCCAGGGGTACGAGGGCCCGCTCAAGGTCCAGGCGGTCGGGCCGTGGACGCTCGCCGCCGCCCTGGAGCTGCGCGGCGGCGAGGCCGCCCTCGGCGACCCCGGCGCCTGCCGCGACCTGGCGGGCTCGCTCGCGGAGGGGCTGCGCGGCCACCTCGCGGACGTGCGCCGCCGGGTGCCGGGGGCCAGGATCCTGCTCCAGCTCGACGAGCCGTCCCTCACCGCCGTGCTGCGCGGGCAGATCAGGACGGCCAGCGGCTACCGCACCCACCGGGCCGTCGACCGGCAGGTCGTCGAGTCGGCGCTGCGGGACGTCGTCGCCGTGCACGACGGCCCGGTCGTCGTCCACTCCTGCGCGCCCGACGTGCCGTTCGCCCTGCTGCGCCGGGCCGGTGCGGCCGCCGTCTCGTTCGACTTCTCGCTGCTCACCGAGCGTGACGACGAGGTGATCGGCGAGGCGGTGGAGAGCGGCACCCGGCTGTTCGCCGGAGTGGTCGGCGCCACCGACGGCCCATTGTCAGACCCTGCCGGTAGCGTCATGGGTGTCAGGACGTTGTGGCGCAGGTTGGGGCTGCATCCGGGGACCCTCGCGGAGTCCGTGGTGCTCACCCCGGCGTGCGGGCTCGCGGGCGCCTCGCCGGCGTATGCCCGCGCGGCCCTCGCCCACTGCGTCCGGGCGGCGAGATCGCTCGCGGACAACCCTGAGTGACGGGGAAGACGGGAAACGGGAGGACATGACAGTGGCTGGCGAACAGAACGACGTGGTGCCCGCGGAAGCACGGGAGAAGCACGCGCTCCTCGCCGAGCAGGTCGAGGAGCACCGCTTCCGGTACTACGTGAAGGACCAGCCGGTCATCAGCGACGGCGAGTTCGACAAGCTGCTGCGCGGCCTGGAGGCCCTGGAGGAGGAGTACGCGGAGCTGCGCACCCCCGACTCCCCGACCCAGAAGGTCGCCGGGGCGTACGAGACGGACTTCGCCTCGGTGGAGCACCGCGAGCGGATGCTCTCGCTGGACAACGCCTTCGACGAGGAGGAGCTGGCCGCCTGGGCCGAGCGAGTCGCCAAGGACGTCGGCACCAGCGCCTACCACTACCTGTGCGAGCTGAAGGTCGACGGCCTCGCGGTCAACCTGACGTACGAGCACGGGCGGCTGACCCGCGCCGCCACCCGGGGCGACGGACGCACCGGCGAGGACATCACGCCCAACGTCCGCACCATCGCGGACATCCCCGACCGGCTCAAAGGCGACCGCGTCCCGGACCTCGTCGAGATCCGGGGCGAGGTCTACTTCCCGATGGAGGCGTTCGAGGGGCTCAACGCGCGCCTGGTGGAGGCGGGCGACAAGCCGTTCGCCAACCCGCGCAACGCGGCGGCCGGTTCGCTGCGCCAGAAGGACCCCAAGGTCACCGCGACCCGCCCGCTCCACATGGTGGTGCACGGCATCGGCGCGCGCGACGGCTTCACCATCGACTGCCTCTCGCACGCGTACGAGCTGCTGCGCGAGTGGGGCCTGCCGACCGCCCAGCACAACAAGGTGGTCGACTCCCTGGACGAAGTACGGGACTTCATCGCGTACTTCGGAGAGCACCGCCACTCGGTGGAGCACGAGATCGACGGCGTCGTCGTCAAGCTCGACGAGATCCCCCTCCAGGGCCGCCTCGGCTCCACCGCGCGCGCCCCGCGCTGGGCGATCGCCTGGAAGTACGCGCCGGAGGAGGTCAACACCAAGCTGCTCAACATCCGCGTGGGCGTCGGCCGCACCGGCCGCGTCACTCCGTACGCGCAGGTGGAGCCGGTGACCGTGGCGGGCTCCGAGGTCGAGTTCGCCACCCTGCACAACCAGGACGTGGTCAGGGCCAAGGGCGTCCTCATCGGGGACACGGTGGTGCTGCGCAAGGCCGGTGACGTCATCCCGGAGATCCTGGGCCCCGTCACCGACCTGCGGGACGGCACCGAGCGGGAGTTCGTGATGCCCGCCGAGTGCCCCGAGTGCGGCACCGCGCTGCGGCCCATGAAGGAGGGCGACATCGACCTGCGCTGCCCCAACGCGCGGTCGTGCCCCGCCCAGTTGCGCGAGCGGCTGTTCTATCTGGCCGGCCGCAAGAGCCTGGACATCGAGAACTTCGGCTATGTGGCCGCCGCCGCCCTCACCAAGCCGCTGGAGCCGGCCGAGCCGCCGCTGCTCGACGAGGGCGACCTCTTCGACCTGACGATGGAGCGGCTGCTGCCCATCAAGGCGTACGTCCTGGACCAGGACAGCGGGCTGCCCAAGCGCGACCCCAAGACCGGCGAGGAGAAGGTCGCCCTGGTCTTCGCCAACATGAACGGCGAGCCGCGCAAGAACGCGGTGTCGATGCTGGAGAACATCGCGGCCGCCAAGGAGCGCCCGCTCGCCCGGATCCTGACGGGTCTGTCGATCCGCCATGTCGGCCCGGTCGCCGCCGAGGCGCTCGCGCGCGAGTTCCGCTCCATCGAGCGCATCGAACAGGCCACCGAGGCGGAGCTGGCGGCGGTCGAGGGCGTCGGCCCGACCATCGCGGCCTCGCTCAAGCAGTGGTTCGAGGAGGACTGGCACCGCGAGATCCTGCGCAAGTGGAAGGCCGCGGGCGTCCGTATGGAGGACGAGCGCTCCGGTGAGGACGAGGGGCCCCGTCCGCTGGAGGGGCTCACGGTGGTGGTGACCGGAACGCTGGTCAACCACACCAGAGATGGCGCGAAAGAAGCGCTCCAGAGCCGTGGAGCCAAGGTCACCGGTTCCGTTTCGAAGAAGACGTCGTTCGTCGTCGTCGGCGACAGCCCTGGTTCGAAGTACGACAAGGCGATGCAGCTGAAGGTTCCGGTTCTCGACGAGGACGGGTTCGCTGTCCTGCTGGAACAGGGTCCCGAGGCTGCTCGCGAAGCGGCTGTGCCGAGCGCGGGTGAGGGGGAATAAGAGGAGTGGAGGGCTCCTCCCGGACCACCCGCCATCACCCGTTCGGCGCATACCAGACGGCTCTTGGTGGTCAGTTCGCATTCGGGCAAGAGATGTAGACCGCTGCCCGTCAGAGCCTTCCGCGGCCTACTGTTGGGATGAGCGCCAGTCGTGCACGGCTGAAACGGGAGCTTGGGGGAGCTTCCGGTCGTGGTGGCATGACAAAGGGGCCATCGCGTGGCATCGGCATCGCCGGCTGTGAGAGGGACGGGAATGAAACCGACCGAGAGCGCCGCCCCGGCCGTACGGCTGCGCGGGTTCGCGGGATTCTCCTCCAGGCTGACCGCCGGCGTCCTCGGGACCGCCGCCCTCGCCCTGGCCCTGGGGATCTACCGGGCCCTCGACACGGGCGACGCCCTCTTCCCCGGCGCCACCAGGGGCTGGGCGCTGGCCGTGCTCACCGGGATCATCGTGGGCCATCTGGTGGCGCTCGGCCGCGACCGCTGGTGGGGCGGCACGGGTTCCGGCGCCGCCCTCACCCTGGCCGTGCTGCTCCTGTACGGCTGGGTGCCGGCCGGGCTGGTCTCCATGGCCGTCGTGGTGCTGGTGGGAGCGGCCCGCCGGCACCGCTGGCGCCAGGGCGTGCTGCACGGCGCGGTCGACGTCCTAGGCATCGGCGCGGCCGCGCTGGTGCTCGCCGTCTTCGGCCACCACCCCAGCGTCCGCTCACCCTGGTGGCCCACCGACTGGACGGTCTCCTCGGCCCCCGTGGTGGTCCTCGCCGCCACGACATACCTGGCGGTCACCCGGATACTGCTCTGGTACGCGCTGGCCCCGCGCGGCGGCGGGCTGCCCACGGTCGCCCGCACCGCCCTGCTGCGGCAGGGCCTGGTCGCCGTCGCCCTGCTCGGCATCGCCCCGCTGATCTGCGTGGTCGCGATGGCCCTGCCGGTCCTGCTGCCCCTGTTCGCGGTGCCGCTGATCGCCCTCGACTCCACCCTGTGGATCGCCCGCGCCCGCGCCGAGGAGCAGCTGCGCGACCCGCTCACCGGGCTGCCCAACCGCCAGTGGCTCCTGGAGCGCACCTGGGCGGCCCTGGAGGAGGCCGAGGGCCCCGGCAACCGGGCCGCCCTCGTCCTGATCGACATGGACCGGTTCCGCTCGGTCAACGACACCCTCGGGCATCTCGCGGGCGACCGGCTGCTCCTCCAGATAGCCGAGCGGCTGCGCCTCGCCCTGCCGCGCGGCGCCGAGGCGGCCCGGCTCGGCGGCGACGAGTTCGCCGTGCTGCTGCCAGTGGCCGACTCCGCGACCAGCACCATGCGCATAGCCCGCGGCCTGGTCGCCGAGCTCTCCTCGCCACTCGACCTCGACGGCCTCACGCTGGTCCTGGAGGCCAGCGCCGGCGTCGCGGTCTACCCCGACCACGCGCTGGACGCGGAGGGGCTGCTGCGCCGGGCGGACGTGGCGATGTACCAGGCCAAGCGGGACCGCACGGGCGTGGAGGTGTACGAGTCGAAGCGGGACTCCAACACCCCTGACCGCCTGGGCCTGTTGGGCGATCTGCGGCGGGCGCTCGACGCGGGCGACGTGGAGCTCCACTACCAGCCGAAGGTCCGCTTCGACGGCCAGGTGGCGGGCCTGGAGGCGCTGGTGCGCTGGGTGCACCCGGAGCGCGGCCGGGTCCCTCCCGACGAGTTCATCGCCATCGCCGAGTCCTCGGGGCTGATGCCGCACCTGACCGAGTACGTGCTGGAGACGGCGCTCGCCCAGGTGGCCCGGTGGCGGGCGCAGGGCCTCACGGTCCCGGTCGCCGTGAACGTGTCGCCCCGCGACGTCCACACCCCCGGCTTCGCGGGCGCGGTCGCGGCCCGGCTGGCCCGGCACGGCGTCCCGGCCGGCGCCCTTCAGCTGGAGATAACCGAGCACGTCCTGCTGGAGGACCCGCAGCGGGCCGCCGACACCCTGGCGGGGCTGACCGGCCACGGCGTGAAGATGTCCCTGGACGACTTCGGCACCGGGTACTCCTCGCTGGTGCATCTGCGCCGGCTGCCGGTCAGCGAGCTCAAGATCGACCGTTCCTTCGTGGCCCGGCTGGCCGTCGACAACGAGGACGCCGAGATCGTGCGCTGCACCCTCGACCTCGCCCACTCGCTGGGTCTGCTCGTCGTCGCCGAGGGCGTCGAGGACGACGAGACCTGGGAGCGGCTGCGGGACCTGGGGTGCGACGCCGTCCAGGGCTGGCTGGTGGCCGCCGCGATGCCGCCCGCCGAGGCCACCGCCTGGCTGCTCGCCCGCGGCTCCAACGGCTGGCAGCGCCCCGCCGACCTGGCGGCGGCGGCGAAGCTCGCCGCCACGGCCGAGGAGCCGTCCGGCACCCCGGTGCAGTGACATCCCGGCGGTGACCTCCCGCTGCGTTGCGACCCGGCGTGCCCGCGCCGACGTCACCGTAACGCCGCAACGGCCGTGCAGGACACGGCAGTTCCGGAAGTGGCGCCCGGTGGCGGGTGTGGCGTGCGTACCGGCTGCCGGAAGGGGCGCCCGTCGGCCGCCGTGGCGTACGGACCGGCTGTGCGACCTATTCGACCGTCATGTCCTCGTAGCGGATGGTGACGGTCTCCTCGGCCGTGTCCGTGCCGTCGGCGTCGGGAGCGGGGGCGTCCCACTGGCGGGCCCAGGCGTTGGACAGGTGGTAGGTGTGGACCGGCCTTCTGCGCGCGTCGTACTCGGTGATGCGCACGTTCTGCCGGAGCGCGCCGCCGTCCGCCGCCGCGTTGCCGCTCGCGACCCAGTCGGTGAACTCCCGGGACCGGTCCGTGCCCCGGACGACGACCACATCGCCGCACCGGGCGGCGCCGAGACCGGAGACGCTTCTGACGGACTCGACCGCGTACCGGCCGAGGCTGACGCTGAACCGGTACGACGGGAAGCCGTCGTCGAGGGACATGGCGGTGCTCCTTGATCGCTGGGGACCGGGTGGCGGAGCCTTACCCCGGGCCGGGCCCGGGGCACCACGGTTCACCCGTCGGGGGAGCGGCCCCGGAGGCCGCGTCCCGGCCGTGATCAGGCCCCCCGGCACAAACCGTTTAGTCGAGTGGCCACCGGGCCCCATAGGATTGGCCCCAAACCACACACACTCACCCCTGAGGATCGCTGCATGCCTGGCATTACGCGCGAGGAGGTCGCCCACCTCGCCCGGCTGGCGCGTCTGGAGCTGAAGAGCGAAGAGCTGGACCACTTCGCCGGTCAGCTCGACGACATCATCGGCGCGGTCGCCCGCGTCTCCGAGGTCGCCGACCAAGACGTGCCCCCGACCTCCCACCCGCTGCCGCTGACCAACGTCATGCGCGCGGACGAGGTCCGTCCGTCGCTCACCCCCGAGCAGGCGCTCTCCGGCGCCCCGGCCCAGGAGCAGCAGCGTTTCAAGGTGCCGCAGATCCTGGGGGAGGACTAATCACATGACGGACATCATCAAGCTCACCGCCGCCGCGATCGCGTCGAAGATCGCGTCCGGCGAGCTCACCGCCGTCGAGGTCACCGAGGCCCATCTGGCCCGTATCGAGGCCGTCGACGAGAAGGTGCACGCCTTCCTGCACGTCGACCGCGAGGGCGCGCTCGCGCAGGCCCGCGCCGTCGACGAGAAGCGCGCGCGGGGCGAGAAGCTCGGCCCGCTGGCCGGTGTGCCGCTCGCCCTGAAGGACATCTTCACGACGGAGGGGATCCCCACCACCGTCGGCTCGAAGATCCTCGAGGGCTGGATCCCGCCGTACGACGCGACGCTCACCAAGCGCCTCAAGGCGGCCGACGTCGTCATCCTCGGCAAGACCAACATGGACGAGTTCGCCATGGGGTCCTCCACCGAGAACAGCGCCTACGGCCCGACCGGCAACCCCTGGGACCTCACCCGGATCCCCGGCGGCTCCGGAGGCGGCTCCTCCGCCGCGCTCGCCTCCTACGAGGCCCCGCTCGCCATCGGCACGGACACCGGCGGATCGATCCGCCAGCCCGCCGCCGTCACCGGCACCGTCGGCGTCAAGCCGACCTACGGCGCGGTCTCCCGCTTCGGCATGGTCGCCTTCTCGTCCTCCCTGGACCAGGGCGGCCCCTGTGCCCGTACGGTCCTGGACGCGGCGCTGCTGCACGAGGTCATCGCCGGGCACGACCCGCTCGACTCGACCTCCATCGACGCCCCGGTCCCGCCGGTCGTCGAGGCCGCCCGCAACGGCTCGGTGGCCGGGATGCGCGTCGGCGTCGTCAAGCAGTTCTCCGGCGAGGGCTACCAGGCCGGTGTCGTCCAGCGCTTCAACGAGTCGGTCGAGCTGCTGAAGTCGCTCGGCGCCGAGATCGTCGAGCTGGACTGCCCGTCCTTCGACCTGGCGCTCTCCGCGTACTACCTGATCGCCCCGAGCGAGTGCTCGTCCAACCTGGCCCGCTTCGACGCCATGCGCTACGGCCTGCGGGTCGGCGACGACGGCACCAAGTCGGCCGAGGAGGTCACCGCGCTCACCCGCGAGGCCGGCTTCGGCGACGAGGTCAAGCGCCGGGTCATCCTCGGTACGTACGCGCTGAGCTCCGGCTACTACGACGCGTACTACGGCAGCGCCCAGAAGGTCCGCACGCTCATCACGCGCGACTTCGAGAAGGCCTTCGAGCAGGTCGACGTGATCGTCTCGCCGACCACGCCCACCACCGCCTTCCCGATCGGCGAGCGCGCCGACGACCCGATGGCGATGTACCTCGCCGACCTGTGCACCATCCCGACCAACATGGCGGGCAACGCCGCCATGTCGCTGCCCTGCGGCCTCGCGCCGGAGGACGGCCTGCCGGTCGGGCTGCAGATCATCGCCCCCGCCCTGAAGGACGACCGCCTGTACAAGGTGGGTGCCGCCGTCGAGGCCGCCTTCGTGGAAAAGTGGGGCCACCCGCTGCTCGAGGAGGCTCCGTCGCTGTGAGTGCACTGACCAAGGCCAAGGGTTTCAAGAAGTCCAAGGCCGGTACGTACCTGTCCATCGGCACCACCGCCTTCGGCGCGATCAGCGTGCTCAAGCAGGCCAGGAAGGCCCGCACCGAGCAGGACAAGCTCCAGCTGCTCGACGCCGTCGTCTCCGCCGCCGCCATCGCCACCGGCGTCGCCATCCTGCTGCGCGAGCTCAAGCGCATGGGTGACGACGACGTCCTGCTGGGCTGAGAGGGATTGTTTCACCGTGACCGTCACTGATCTGGTCTCGTACGAGGACGCCCTCGCGTCGTACGACCCCGTCATGGGCCTGGAGGTCCATGTCGAGCTCGGTACGAAGACCAAGATGTTCTGCGGCTGTTCTACCGAGCTGGGCGCCGAGCCCAACTCGCAGACCTGCCCCACCTGCCTCGGCCTGCCCGGCTCGCTCCCGGTCGTCAACGCGATCGGCGTCGAGTCGGCCGTCAAGATCGGCCTCGCGCTGCACTGCGAGATCGCCGAGTGGTGCCGCTTCGCCCGGAAGAACTACTTCTATCCGGACATGCCGAAGAACTTCCAGACCTCGCAGTACGACGAGCCGATCGCCTTCAACGGCTATCTGGACGTCCAGCTGGAGGACGGCGAGATCTTCCGCGTGGAGATCGAGCGCGCCCACATGGAGGAGGACACCGGCAAGTCGACGCACGTCGGCGGTGCCACCGGCCGCATCCACGGCGCCTCGCACTCGCTGCTCGACTACAACCGGGCCGGCATCCCGCTCATCGAGATCGTCACCAAGCCGATCGAGGGCGCGGGCGAGCGGGCCCCCGAGGTCGCCAAGGCGTACGTCGCCGAGCTGCGCGAACTCATCAAGGCGCTCGGTGTCTCCGAGGCCCGGATGGACAAGGGGCAGATGCGCTGCGACGTGAACCTGTCGCTGCGGCCCCACGGGACCGAGAAGTTCGGCACCCGCAGCGAGACGAAGAACGTCAACTCGCTGCGGTCGGTCGAGCGCGCGGCCCGCTTCGAGATCCAGCGCCACGCCGCGGTGCTGTCCTCCGGCGGCACGATCGTGCAGGAGACCCGTCACTTCCACGAGGAGGACGGCTCCACCACCTCGGGCCGCATCAAGGACAACGCCGAGGACTACCGGTACTTCCCGGAGCCCGACCTGGTGCCCGTCGCCCCGGCCCGCGAGTGGGTCGAGGAGCTGCGCAAGGGGCTGCCGGAGCTGCCGCGGGTGCGCCGCAACCGGCTCCGCGAGGAGTGGGGCGTCTCCGAGCACGACATGCAGTCGATCCTCAACGCGGGCGCGGTGGACTCCATCGTCGCCACGATCGAGGCGGGTGCCGACTCGGCCGCCGCGCGCAAGTGGTGGATGGGCGAGCTGGCCCGTAACGCCAACGAGCAGGGCGTCGCCCTGGACGAGCTGCCCGTGACCCCGGCGCAGGTCGCCCGGGTCGCGGCCCTGGTGGCCGCCGGCGACCTCAACGACAAGCTGGCGCGCCAGGTCATCGAGGGCGTCCTGGCGGGCGAGGGCGACCCGGACGCGGTCGTCGAGAAGCGCGGCCTCAAGGTCGTCTCGGACGAGGGCGCGCTGGGCGCGGCCGTGGACGAGGCCATCGCGGGCAACGCGGCCATCGCGGACAAGATCCGCGGCGGCAAGGTGCAGGCCGTCGGCGCGCTGGTCGGCGCGGTCATGAAGACCACGCGCGGCCAGGCGGACGCGGCCCGCGTCAAGGAGCTCATCCTGGAGAAGCTGGGCGTCGAGGGCTGAGGCCCCTGGTCCCCGAGCGCGCTCTCCCGCGTACGTAGTACGTGTATGACCGGCCCCCGTATCCCTGGGATGCGGGGGCCGCGTTCTGTGCCACGGGCGGCGGGGAATCAAACCCTCCTGCCGGGTGACCCCGTCCCGGAACGTCTATAGGGTGCCGAGCGTGGACGGGCGAGAAGCGGTGAGAGTGCTCGGGCGGCGTACGGCGCTGCGGTATCTGGCGCTGGGTACGGCGGCCAGCGCGCTGTCGGCCTGCACGGGCGCGGGGGCGGCGGAAGGGCCCCGCAAACAGGCGCTGAAGGCGTTCGTGAAGGGGGAGTGGGCCTACCGCTCCAACCAGAACCACCAGGGCGTCCTCACGGTCAATCCCGATGGACACTGGTCTGTCACCCAATGGGGTGGAATGTCCGGTCAGTGGATGCTTGACGGCACCGTCCTGTCGGTGAGTACGGACGCGCCCACCGGGGACGCGGAGTCCGAGGCGCAGGAGGCCTTCACGCTCACGAGCATGCCGGAGCGGGTCTCCCGGTCGTTCTCCGAGCTCTTCACGCTCTCCGGCGGCTGGTCGACCATCGGCACCGCCGTCGAGGCCGGGTACAGCAAGGGTGTGCTGTCGCTGGCGTTCCGGGGCGACGGCTCCGAGGACCTGCTCGTCACCTGCGTCCGCCGCAAGTGACCGCGGGGCCCTCCACACCCTCAGCCCCCTGTGAGTAACACCACGAAACGGGCAAACGATCACTATTCGCTGTCAGAGTTGCTGCTCCACGAACCATCCAGGGAGCACATGCGTTGGCAGCCATCGCACGGTGGTGCATCAGGCACCGCCTAGTCGCCGTCCTGCTCTGGCTCCTGGCGTTCGGCGGCACCACCGCGGCCACGGCTGTCGCGGGCTCCGCGTACTCCAACGACTACGAGGTCCCCGGCACCGAGTCCGGCCGCGCCACCGCCCTGCTCGACGCCGGGTTCCACGGCGGCCGCGGCGGTGACACCGACACGGTCGTCTGGCACACCGACTCCGGCCCCGTGCGCGCCCCCGGCGTACAGCAGCGCATGTCCAAGGCCCTCGGCGCGCTCGCCGAGCTCCCCGGCGTGGCCTCGGTGACCGGCCCGTACGGCCGCGACGGCTCCGCGCAGATCAGCGCGGACGGGCGCACCGCGTACGCCTCCGTCACCTTCGACCGGACCGCCGACGAGATCCCCGAGGCACAGGCGCGGGCCGTCGTCGACACCGCCAGGGCGGCCGCCGCCGACGGCCTCCAGGTGGCGGTCGGCGGCAGCGCCGCCGCGCTCACCGAGACCAGCTCCGCGCACCTCAGCGAGATCGTCGGGGTGGCCGTCGCGGCCGTCGTGCTCTTCCTCGCCTTCGGCTCGCTCGCCGCGAGCGTCCTGCCCATCCTCACCGCGGTGGTCTCGGTCGGCACCGCGTACGCGGGCATCGGGCTGCTCGGCCACGCCATGGCCGTCGCCGACTTCGCGCCCATGCTCGGCCTGCTCATCGGCCTCGGCGTCGGCATCGACTACGCGCTGTTCATCGTCACCCGGCACCGCCGGGGCCTGCGCCAGGGGCTCGGCGCCGACGAGGCCGCGACCCGGGCCGTGGCGACGACCGGGCGGGCCGTGGTCTTCGCGGGTGCGACCGTCTGCATCGCGCTGCTCGGCATGCTCACCCTGCGCCTCGGCTTCCTCAACGGAGTCGCGGTCGCCGCCTCGCTGACCGTCGTGCTCACCGTCGCCGCGTCCGTGACGCTGCTGCCCGCGCTGCTCTCCCTCATCGGGGACCGGGCGCTCAGCCGCCGCGAGCGGCGCCGGCTCGCCGAGCACGGGCCCCAGCCGGAGCTGCCGACCGGCTTCGCGGCCCGCTGGTCCGCGTTCGTCGAGCGCCGCCCCAAGCTGCTCGGCGCGCTCGCCGCCGCGGTGATGCTGCTGCTCGCGCTGCCCACGCTCTCGCTCCATCTGGGCACCTCCGACCAGGGCAACAACCCGGCGAAGTCCACCACCCGCACCGCCTACGACCTGCTCGCCGACGGCTTCGGGCCCGGCGTCAACGGGCCGCTCACCCTGGCCGCCAAGCTCGACGGCGCGGACGACCGGCTCGCCATGGACCGGCTGCCCGGCCTGCTGCGCTCCACCGAGGGCGTCGCCTCGGTGAGCCCGGTGACGTACAACGCCGGAGGTGACACGGCCGTCCTCACCGTGGTGCCCGACTCGGCGCCGCAGTCCCAGGACACCAGCGCCCTGGTCGACCGGCTGCGCGACCAGGTGCTGCCGGCCGCCGGGAAGGGCACCTCGCTCGACGTCCATGTGGGCGGGGTGACCGCCGGCTATGACGACTTCGCGCGTGTGATCGTCGGGAAGCTGCCGCTGTTCGTGGGCGTGGTGATCGCCCTCGGCTGCGTCCTGCTGCTCCTCGCCTTCCGCTCGGTCGGCATACCGCTCAAGGCGGCCGCGATGAACGTGGCGGCGGTGGCCTCCGCGTTCGGGATCGTCGTCGCCGTCTTCCAGTGGGGGTGGGGGAGCGAGCTCCTGGGGCTCGGCCGGTCCGGCCCGATCGAGCCGTTCCTCCCTGTGATCATGGTCTCGGTGCTCTTCGGGCTCTCCATGGACTACCAGGTGTTCCTGGTCAGCCGGATGTACGAGGAGTGGCTGGAGACAGGCGACAACCGGCGCGCGGTCCGGGTCGGCCTCGCCGAGACCAGCCGGGTGATCAACTCGGCCGCCGTGATCATGATTTCGGTCTTCCTGGCCTTCGTGCTCAGCGGCGAGCGGGTGATCGCGATGTTCGGCATCGCGCTGGCGGCGGCCGTCGCCCTGGACGCGTTCGTGCTGCGCACCCTGCTCGTACCGGCCCTGATGCATCTGCTCGGCGGCGCCAACTGGTGGCTGCCCGGCTGGCTGGACCGGCGGCTTCCGCGGATCAGCATCGAGCCGCCCGAGTGCGGCCGTGCGACGATCTCGCTGCCGGGGCCCGCGACCGAGCCGGTCGACGAGCTCGTGGCCCAGCCGTAGGCATACGGGGAGACAGAGGACCGGAGGAACGGGATGTTCGCGATATCGCTGGGGGACGACGGCGCGGAGCTGCGGCCGCTGGAGCCGCACCACGCCGAGGAGTACGTCGCGCACATCGACCGGGGGCGTGACTTCATCGGGCAGTTCATCCTGCTCGCCGAGGTGAGCCGGGACCTGGAGTCGGCCCGCGCCTTCCTCCAGGGGTACGCGGAGAAGACGGCCGCCGACACGGGGCGCCTCTACGGCATCTGGTCCGACGGCACGCTCGTCGGCGGCGTCCTCTTCCGCACCTTCGACGCCCGGCTCGGCACCGCCGAGGTGGGCTGCTGGCTGGAGCCGGCGGCGGTCGGGCGCGGGCTGGTCACCCGCGCGGTCCGGGTGCTGATCGACTGGGCCGTCGAGGAGCGCGGGATCCACCGCGTGGAGTGGCTCGCCGCCTCCGGCAACACCGCCAGCATCAACGTGGCCAAGCGGCTCGGGATGACGCGGGACGGGGTGCTGCGGGAGAACTACCCCTACCGGGGCGTACGCCAGGACACCGAGGTCTGGTCGGTGCTGGCCCCGGAATGGCGGGCCCGCGCGGCCTCCTAGGGAAGCGGTGGGGGAAGGGTGTTAAGGCGCCTCTCAGAAAGGCCGCCTACCGTCCCCGGCATGACTGCCACCCCCTCCACGACCAAGACCGACGCGACCAGGACCGACCCGACCGACCGTGAAGCCGACGCCGAGGTGACGGCGGTTGCCGACGACGCTCCCGCCGAGAAGAGCGCCGCCGGGGAAGCCGTCACCGAGGAAGCCCTGACCGACAGGGCCGATGAGGCCGACGGGGCTGACGTGGCCGACAGGGCCGACGGCGCTGTGGCCGAGGACGACGACGAGCTCGACGGCGATGTTCCGCCCGCCGAGCCCGTCCGTACCGGGATCGGGGCCGGCGCCGCCGCCGTGGTCTCGGCGGCGCTCGGCCTCGCCTCCCTCACCGGCACCTGGACCGGCAAGGTCCTCTCCGAGCGCGAGACCCTGCTCGGCCAGATCAAGACCGCCCAGGGCGGCACGGCCTCCGCGCAGATCCACGAGATCTACGGCGACTCCTGGCACACCACCGCCGCCGTGAACGGCGGCTTCGCGCTGCTCGCCCTGCTGGTCGGCGCGTTCGTGCTGGCCCGCCCGGCGTTCGGCGCCCCCGAGGCCCAGCCGCCGCAGCCCGTCTGGCTGCGGGCGGTCGCGCTCGGCGGCGTCGTCCTCGGCGCGCTCGGGCTGCTGCTCTCGGTCGGGATGTACTTCGACCTGTTCGCAACCCTCCCCTCCACCGGCTCCTGACGCCCGCTCCCGAACGTCCGGTCCCCAGGCCGCCCCCGCGCTGTCAGAGCGCCGGGGGCGCCATCGTGAAGCGGGCCAGGACGGAGGCGTTCACGGTCTGGCGCTGCGGCTCCAGATCGAGCTCGGGGACGCTCTCGGGCGCGCCGCCGTACCCCGCCGCGCGCATCCTCGCGGGCGCCGCCACCGGGTACGGCCGCGCGTCCTCGGCGCCCTCGTCGGCCAGTTCGAGCAGCGCCACCAGCTCGCTGCCGAGCGCCGTCGCGTACTCGCGGGCGCGCTCCACCGCCTGCTCGACGGCCCGGCGGCGGGCCTTCCCGTACGCGGGCGAGGCCGGGCGCAGCGCCCACCACGGGCCGTCCACACGGGTCAGTTCCAGCGAGGCCAGCCGTGAGACCAGCTCGCCGAGCGCCGTGAAGTCCCCGAGCTCCACCCCCACCCGCACCTGCCCGTGGTACGCCCGCACCCGCTCGCCCCGGCCGTGCCGGCCCAGTTCGGGGCTGACCGAGAACGAGCCGGTCTCCACCTGCTCGACCGCCTCCCCGTAGGACTTCACGAGGTCGAGGACGGCGGCGTTGCGGCGGGTGAGGTCCTCGAGCGCGGTACGCCGGTCGGTGCCGCGGGCCGTGACGGTCACCCCGAGCCGGGCGATCTCCGGGTCGACATCGAGCACGGCCTCGCCCCGGACCGCGATCCGGGGGGCGTCGGGGGTGCCGTAGGGCAGGTGCGGGGACGGCTGGGTCATCTCGGCTCCCTGGGGGGCTGGTTGGGGGTCGCTGGGGTGCGGTGGCTGGGTGCGGGTCGCTGGGTGCGGGCCGGTTCGGCGCGGTCGCCGGGTGTGGTCCACTCTTCCACCGGCCCTCCCGTAAGGCACCCACCGGCGGGCTAAGCCCCCTGCCTTACGCCTGAGTTCCCCGCCCGCTCGACCCCCTCGTATCTAAGGCCCCGGGCCCGTGAGGATGCGGCACTCTCCCGATGCCCCAGGGCCCCCTGGGGGACGAAAGTAGAGGCATCGCAAGGAGCGAGGAACCACCGGGAAGAGCCCCTCACCAGGGGCGACAGGGAGACCGAGATGTTCGAGTACCAGATGCACAAGGTGAACCAGGCCGAGCTGCTCCGCGAGGCCGCCGCCCAGCGGCTGGTCCGCCAGGCCCGCGCCGCCCGCCGCAACCGGCGCGACGCCGACCAGGAAGGCGAGGGGCGGGTGAGCCAGCTGCGCGACCTGCGCGACCGCTTCGCGCACGCCGCCTGAGCGGGCGCGGGAACCCCGATGACCTTGATCGTCCCCATGGGTGCCGTAGGACCGGACAGCTGTGCGATGCTCGGCGACGTGGAGACCAGGTCCTTCAGCCCCGTGTTCGTCGGCCGCGCCGGTGAACTGACCGTCCTGAACGAAGCGCTCGCCCGCGCCACCGCGGGCGAGCCGCAGGCGTTGCTGGTGGGCGGTGAGGCCGGGGTGGGCAAGACCCGGCTCATCGAGGAGTTCACCGACGGCGCCTGTGACGCCGAGGCGGTCGTCGCCGTCGGCGGCTGTGTCGAGATCGGCGCCGACGGCCTGCCGTTCGCCCCGTTCTCCACCGCGCTGCGCACCCTGCGCCGCCGACTGCCCGAGGAGTTCGCCGCGGCCGCCGACGGCCAGGAGGAGGAACTGGCCCGGCTGCTGCCGGAGCTGGGCGAGGCCAGCCGGGAGAGCGGCGAGGACGGCACCGCCCGCCTCTTCGAACTCACCGTACGGCTCCTGGAGCGGACCGCCGCTGAGCGCACGGTCGTCCTGGTCCTGGAGGACCTGCACTGGGCGGACGCCTCCACCCGCCATCTGCTCGCCTATCTGCTGCGCACCCTGCGGCGCGGCCGGCTCGTCGTCGTCGCCACCTACCGCGCCGACGACATCCACCGCCGCCACCCGCTGCGCCCGCTGCTCGCCGAACTCGACCGGCTGCGCACGGTCCGGCGCATCGAGCTGTCCCGCTTCAGCCGGGGCGAGGTCCGGCGCCAGCTCACCGGGATCCTCGCCGCCGAGCCCGAACAGGCCCTGGTGGACGAGATCTTCGCGCGCTCCGACGGCAATGCCTTCTTCGTGGAGGAGCTCAGCGTCTGCCACGAGTCGGGCTGCTCCACCGGCGGCCTCAGTGAGTCCCTGCGCGACCTGCTGCTCGTACGGGTCGAGACGCTCTCCGAGGACGCCCAGCTCGTCGTCCGCATCCTCGCCGAGGGCGGCTCCACCGTGGAGCACCCGCTGCTCGCCGCGGTCTGCCGGCTCCCCGAGGACGACCTCGACGCGGCGCTGCGCGCGGCCGTCGGCGCCAACATCCTGCTGCCCACGGAGGACGGCGACGGCTACCGCTTCCGCCACTCCCTGGTCCGCGAGGCCGTCAGCGACGACCTGCTGCCCGGCGAGCGCTCCCGCCTCAACCGCCGGTACGCCGAGGCCCTGGAGGCCGACCCCTCGCTGGTCCGCGCCGACGAGCAGGCCACCCGGCTGGCCAGCTACTGGTACTCCGCGCACGACGCCGCCAAGGCGCTGCCCGTGGTGCTGCGCGCCGCCGTCGAGGCCCGCAAGCGGCACGCCTACTCCGAGCAACTGCGGCTGCTGGAGCGCGGTATGGAGCTGTGGGACTCCGTCCCCGCCGAAGGCCGCGCCGACCTGCGCCCCCTGGACTACGCCGGCGCCTACCCCTCCTGCTACACCTGCGACCCCCACACCACCCCCCTCGGCTATCTCGACCTGCTCGCCGAGGCGGCCGTCGCGGCCCGCTTCTGCGGGGAGCGCGAACGGGCCGTGAAGATCGCCAAGCGCGCGCTGCGGATCATCGAGGCCGAGGAGGCGGACGCCCCGCCCGGCACCCCGCACGGCGACCCGCTGCGGGCCGCCTGGTTCTGGACCGAGCTCTCCAAGCTGGTGCAGAGCCTCGGCCGCGGCGACGGCTGGGACGAGATCGCCACCGCCCAGGAGCTCGTCCGGGGACTTCCGCCGTCCGCCGTGCACGCGGCGATCCTGGCCACCGCCGCGGGCTGGGGCATGCTGCACCGCCCCGGCCCCGAGTCGCTCGCCGCCGCCGAGCGGGCCGTCGAGTACGCCAAGCTCGTCGACGCCGAGGAGACCGAGCTCAACGCCCGGCTCACCCTCGGCGGCCTGATGGTCGACGCGGGTGACGTCGAGGGCGGCCTCGCCATGATGCGCGAGGTCGTCGAGCGCTCCCTGGAGCTCGGCTTGGTCGGTGAAGCGGGCCGCGGCCATGTGAACCTCTCCTCCAGTCTCGAATCGGTCGGCCGCTCCCAGGAGGCCGCGCGGACCGCGGCCGAGGGCGTCCGCCTCTCGCGCAAGTACGGCCTGCTCGACAGCGAGGCCTGGGCTGCGGGCAACGAGTCCGACGCCCTGGTCGGCCTCGGCCGCTGGGACGAGGCCGCCGAGCGCGTCGAGTGGATCCAGCGCTCCGGTGTGAGCGGCAAGCCCCGGGGCTACTCCGCCCTTCGTCTCGCCCAGCTCGCCGTGCTCCGCGGCGAGCTGGACCTCGCCGCCGCCCGTCTCGCCGACGCCGTCGGCTACTTCGGCGCCCGCGACCCGCTGCCCCAGAACGCGCTGCCCGTCGCCCGGATCGAGCTCGCCGTCGCGGCCGGGCAGGGCCGCTTCGCCGACGCGCGCGCCGTGCTCGCCCGCGCGGCCGCGGGCGGCTTCCCGCCCGGCACCCAGCGGTACGGCTGGCCCCTGCTGATCACCGCCGCCGGCGTGGAGGCCGATCTGCGCGGGCTGCCCGCCGCTGAGCCGGGCCGGGCCGAGACGCTGGCCCTGATCCGCTCCACCGCTCGGACGATGCCCACCCCCAGCCCGCTCGCCAAGGCGTACGCCCTGTGCGTCGAGGCGGATCTGGCCCGCGCCGAGGGTCGCGACGACGCGGCCCGCTGGGAGGCCGCCGCCACCGCCCTCCAGCAGTTGGAGCGCCCCTACGAGCTCGCCCGGGTCTGCCACCGCTGGGCCGCCGCGCTGCTCGCCGAGGGCAACCGCCGCGACACCGTCGCCACGCTGCTGCGCCAGTCGCACTCCGCCGCCGTACGCATCGGGGCCCGGCCGCTGGTGGAGGAGCTGGAGCTGCTGGCCCGCCGGGCCCGGCTGGCGCTGACCGCGCCGGAACCCGCCGTCCCCGACGAGGCCGCCGACCCGGCCGGGGCACTCGGGCTGACCAGCCGGGAGCAGGACGTCCTGCGCCTGGTCGCCGCCGGACACAGCAACCGCCAGATCGCCGAGGAGCTGTACATCTCCCCGAAGACGGCCAGCGTGCACGTCTCCAACATCCTGGCCAAGCTGGGCGTCTCGGGCCGGGGCGAGGCCGCCGCGCTGGCCCACCGGCTCAACCTCTTCACGGAGAGCGCGGCCTGAGCGCGGGCGCCGACCGCCGGGGTCCGGGCAGCCGGGGTCCGGGCAGCCGGTTCGTCATGTCACCTCCAGCTCCAGGATCCGGTCGTCGCCCGGCTTCGGGGTGCCCCGGCCGTCGGTCTGGCTGGTGACCAGGAGCAGGGTGTGCGGCCCCGTCGCCATCACCGTGCGCAGCCGTCCGTACGAGGACGAGAGGAACGCCTGCGGCGGCGCCAGCGGCTTGGTGCCGTCCAGCGGGATGCGCCAGAGCCGCTGGCCGCGCAGCGACGCCATCCAGATGCTGCCCGCCGCATAGGCCACCCCGCTCGGTGAGGCCTCCGAGGTCTTCCACTGCTCCACCGGGTCCACGAACCCGGGCTTGCCGCCCTTGCCCTCGACCAGCGGCCAGCCGTCGTTCTCCCCCGGCCCGATCAGATTGAGCTCGTCCCAGGTGTCCTGGCCGAACTCGGAGGCCCACAGCCGCTTCGCGTCGTCCCAGGCGAGGCCCTGGACGTTGCGGTGGCCGTACGAATACACCACCGAGTCCGCCTCCGGGTTGCCGTGCACCGGCAGGCCGTCCGGGGTCATCCGCAGGATCTTGCCGCCCAGCGACTTCTTGTCCTGGGCCAGACCCCGGTCGCCCGTCTCGCCCGTGCCCGCGTACAGCATCTTGTCCGGGCCGAAGGCGATCCGGCCGCCGTTGTGGATGGTGCCCTTGGGAATGCCCCGCAGGATGGTGTCGGGCGCGCCCAGCTGCTCGCCCGCCGGGCGCTTGTCGTCGTAGATCATGCGGGCGATGCGGTTGTCGGACTCGGTGGTGAAGTACGCGTACACCTGGTGGTCCGAGGCGAAGGCGGGGGAGAGGGCGAGGCCGAGCAGACCGCCCTCGCCGCCCGGCTTCACCCCCGGGACACTGCCGATCACCGTCGCCTTGCCCGCCGTGTCGACCCGGCTGACCGTGCCCTCGTCGCGCGAGGCGACGAGCAGGCCGCCGTCGGGCAGCGGGGCCACGCCCCAGGGCGACTTGAGGCCCTGGGCCACGGTTCTGACGACCTTCACCGTGCCCTTCGCCGGTGGGAGCTTCGCGGCGGACGCGGTGGAGGAGGCGCTCGGGGAGCTCGGCGCGGGCGTCGAGTGGGCGCCGCCGGCCGGGCGCGGCGCGGTCCCGGACGAGCACCCGGCCGCGAGCACCAGCGCGGCGGCGGCCAACAGGGCCGTCAGAGCAGGACGTTGCACGGTTCGCTTCCTTTCGAGCGGCTGCGGTCTCTACGGTACTTACACCGCCCGAGCCCCTCAGGTTCCCGACCACCTTCCCGGCCTCTTCGACAGCCCCCTCAGTCCCTCGGATCCTCAGTCCCACGACCCCCGGGCCGCCGGCAGCCGTTCGATCTCCGCCTCGTCCCGGGGCGTCAGGACGAGCCCCGCCGCCGCCGCGTTCTCGCGGGCCCACTCCTCGCGTTTGGTGCCCGGCACCGGGACCACGTGCGGGCCCCGGCCCAGCAGCCAGGCCAGGGCGACCTGGGCCGGGGTCACCCCGTCCCCGTGGCGCGCCGCGACCCGGCGCAGCCCCGCCACCACGGGCTGGTTGGCCGCCATCATCTCGGCGGTGAAACGGGGGTGCCGGGCCCGTACGTCGTCCGGCTCGAAGCCCTGGCCCGGGGTGAGCGTGCCGCTGAGGAAGCCGCTGCCGAGCGGCATCGCGGCGAGGAAGCCCACACCCCGCGCCGCACACCACGGCAGCAGCGCGTCCAGCGCGTCGCGCGCCCACACCGACAGCTCGGCCTGGACCGCGCTGACCGGGAACACCTGCTGCACCCGCTCCAGTTGACGTATCGTCACTTCATAGGGGGCGCCCGACCTCCGGCCCGTCGGGTTATCCGTCGCGCACACCCCCAGCGCCCGCACCTTGCCCGCCGTCACCAGCTCCGCCATCGCACCCCAGGTCTCCTCGACCGGCACCTCGGGGTCCGCCCGGTGCAGCTGGTAGAGGTCGATGACGTCCGTCTGGAGCCGCCGCAGCGAGGCGTCGCAGGCGCGCTTCACATAGCCGGGGCGTCCATTGGCCACCACATGCGCGTCGCCGCCCACCAGCAGCCCGCACTTGGTGGCGACGAAGGCGTCGGCCCGGCGCTCCTTCAGGGCGCGGCCCACCAGCAGCTCGTTCTTGAACGGGCCGTACATGTCCGCGGTGTCGAGCAGGGAGGACCCGGCGTCGAGCGCGGCGTGCACGGCCCGCAGCGAGCGGTCCCCGCGCTGCTGCGACGTGGTGTATCCCCAGCTCATCGGCATACAGCCGAGGCCGATCGCGCCCACCTCCAGGGTCGCCGCACCGATAGTCCTGCGCTCCAACTCCCCGTACCCCTCCGTACCGCCCTGGGTGTGACCCCCAAACTAACCTCTGGTCGCCGGGGGTCCTGACATAGCCTCCGGGCATGACTGCAGACGTGTGGCTCCCCTTCCGTGCCGACGAGATCCCGGGCCTTCCCGACGGCCTCTCCTACCGCCTGTGGGACGGCGGCCCGGACTACCCCGCCGACCCCGCCGACTGCGCCTTCTACGTGGTCCCGTACATGAAGGGCGCGGCCACCGCCGTACGCCCGCTCGCCGCGATGACGGGCGTACGGGTCGTGCAGACCCTGTCGGCGGGCATCGACCACGTACAGCAGGGCCTCGACTCGCTGCCCCGGGGCGTGCGGCTCTGCAACGCGCGCGGTGTGCACGAGGCGTCCACCGCCGAGCTCACCCTCGCGCTGATCCTCGCCTCGCTGCGGGGGATTCCCTCCTTCGTCGCGGGGCAGGAGAAGGAGGAGTGGCGGTCGGGGTTCTATCCGGCCCTCGCCGGCAGGTCGGTGCTGATCGTGGGGTACGGATCGATCGGCGCGGCCATCGAGGACCGGCTCGCGCCGTTCGAGTGCGCCCGGGTGGCGCGCGTGGCGCGCTCCTGGCGCACGACTGCGCGCGGCCCAGTGCATCCCCTCACCGAACTGCCCGCACTCCTCCCGGAGGCCGACGTGGTGGTCCTCTCCACCCCCCTCACCGAGCAGACGAAGGGCCTGGCGGGCGCAGAGTTCCTGGGCCGCATGAAGGACGGGGCGCTGCTGGTGAACGTGGCGCGGGGCCCGGTCGTGGACACCAAGGCGCTCCTCGCGGAGCTGGAGAGCGGCCGTCTGCGGGCCGCCCTGGACGTCACCGATCCCGAGCCGCTGCCCGCCGGACACCCGCTGTGGCATGCGCCGAACGTTCTGATCAGCCCTCATGTCGGGGGCTCCACATCGGCGTTCCTGCCGCGCGCCAAGGCGCTGCTCGCCCGCCAGCTGACCAAGTACGCGGCCGGGGAGGAGCTGGACAACGTGGTCCTGACGATCGCGTAGGGCCGCCCCGCCCCCGCTCGGCGACTCTGCGCACCGGGCCGGGTGCGGTCCGTGGCGGCAACTCCCTTGGTGGTCACGGAGCGTAGAGGAACTATGTCCCTGAGTGACGAGACTGGTGTATCGTCCCGACCGGGGGCTGCGCCGCGTGTCTGACGGCGCGGGGGAGCGAATGTCACAGCGAGGGGGGCGACGGGCGATGCACGGCCAATGGACCAACGATCCGACGCGGCGGAGCCGCCGACGGCTACCCCGAGGCGCACGGCCGGGGCTCCTGAGGGGCCGCACCCGGCCCCAGGTCCGCGCCCGGGCCCGCACCCGGATGCCGGCCCGGACCCGGCCGCCGGCCAGGGCGGCCCGCCCGCCCTCGCCGACCGCCCGCCCGGCGTCCGCGAGGGCCCACCCGCCGGGCCGCACCAGCGGTCCCGGAGCCCGCGTCCGTACGGCGGCCGGACCCGGAGGGGCCCGGTGAGCGCCCCCGGCGCGGTGCTGCCCCACCGGCCGCTGCCCGACGGCGGGACGGGCCTGGTGCCCCAGCTGGTCCTGGCGGTGGTCTGCGCCGGGTACGCGACGGGCGCGGCGCTCGGCTGGGGATCCCCGGAAGTCGCCGATGTGATGGGGGACTTCGGGCTCAGCGCCGCGGCGATGGCGGCCTCGGTCTCCTGCTTCCTCTACGCGCGCGGAGGCGCCGGGGAGGCGGAGAGCCGCTTTCGGCCCGCGTGGCTCCTGTTCTCGTTCTCCTCCGCCATGGCGGCGAGCGGCAACGGAGTCTGGGGGTGGTACGAGGTGGTGCTCGACCACGCTGCCATCCCCTCGCCCTCCCTGGCCGACCTGTTCTTCCTGCTCTTCGCGCCGCCCGCGATCGTCGGGCTGCTTGTGCTGGCCAAGCGCCCGGTCACCCGGGCCGGCTGGGTCTGCCTGGCGCTGGACTCCTGGCTGATCGGCGGCTCGCTGCTGACCCTCTCCTGGAGCCTGGCCCTCGCGCACACCGCGCACTTCGAGGGCGAGAGCGTCGCCGGCGCCGCGCTGGCCCTCGCGTATCCCCTGCTCGACATCGTGCTCGTGAGCATGGTGCTCGCCCTGCACTTCCGGCGCTCCTCCGCCAACCGGTCGGCGGTCAACACGGCCATCGCCGCGCTCGCCCTGACCGTGCTGTGCGACGCGCTGTACACCTCACCGCTGCTGCGGGTGCACTACCGCTCCGGCCAGCTCCTGGACGCGGGCTGGTTCGCCGCCTCGCTGCTGCTCGCCTACGCGCCGTGGGGAGCCCGCAGGCTCGCCCCCGGCCGGGCCTGCGCGCCGCCACCGCCGCCGAGGCGGCCCGGCGCGCTCCCCGCCAGCAGGCCGATCGCGGGCTCGCTGGGAGCGCTCACGCCGTACCTCGCGGCGGCCGTGTGCACCCTGGGGATCCTCTACAACGTGATCGAGGGCCGCCGGGTCGACCGCGTGGTCGTCTTCACCGGGTGCACGGTGGTGCTCGCGCTGGTGGTGCGCCAGGGAATCATGCTGGTGGACAACATCGCGCTCACCCACGAACTGGCCCAGAAGGAGAACCACTTCCGCTCCCTGGTGCAGGGCTCCAGCGACGTCATCATGATCGCCGCGCCGAGCGGGATACTGCGGTACGTCAGCCCCGCCGCCGCGGGCGTCTACGGACGGGACGCGGAGGACCTGGTCGGCTCCGAGCTGGCCTCCCTGATCCACCCGGAGGACCTGGGCCGGGTGGTGCACGAGGTGCGGCGCTTCCTGGCCGCGCCCCCGGCCGAGGAGCCGGCCGGCCGGATCGAGTGCCGCTTCAGGTCCGGCACCGGCGAGTGGCTGAACGTGGAGTCGACCATCAACCGCCACCAGGGCGGCCTGATCCTCAACAGCCGGGACGTGACCGAACGGGTGCGCCTCCAGGCCCAGTTGCAGCACAACGCCGAGCACGACCCGCTCACCGACCTGCCCAACCGCGCCCTGTTCACCGAGCGGGTGCGCCAGGCGCTGAGCGGCCGCCGCGCCTCCGACCCGGGCACGGCGGTGCTCTTCATCGACCTCGACGGCTTCAAGCAGGTCAACGACACCATCGGCCACCAGGCCGGCGACGAGCTGCTGATCCAGGCGGCCCGCCGCCTCCAGGACTCGGTCCGGGCCGGCGACACGGCCGCCCGCCTCGGCGGCGACGAGTTCGCGGCCCTGATCCTCGGTGACGGCGGCCGCGACCGGGCCGCCCGCCAGCGCCAGGTGTACGAGATCGCCGACCGGCTGCGGCTGACCCTCTCCCAGCCGTACCAGATCGACGGCAACGAGGTACGGGTCGCCGCCTCCATCGGGGTGGCCTTCGCCGAGCGCGACGTCAGCGCCCGCGAGCTGATGCGCAACGCCGACCTCGCGATGTACCGGGCCAAGTCCGGCGGCAAGAACCGGGTGGAGATGTACGCGCCGCAGATGCAGGCCGAGGTGGTGCGCAAGACCGAGCTGGCCGCCCGGCTGCGCACCGCGCTGCACGAGGGCGAGTTCGCGCTGCTGCACCAGCCGGTGGTCAATCTGACCACCGGGCGGGTCGCCGCCGTGGCCGCGCAGGCGCGCTGGAGATCGGCCCAGGGGATCCTCTTCACCCCGGCCGAATTCCTGCGGGTCGCCGACGACAGCGAGCGCACGGCGGAGCTGGGCCGCTGGCTTCTGGAAGAGGCCGTCGAGCAAGCTGCCGAGCGCTGCCGGGCCGGACACGACACCCCGGTCGCGGTGCGGCTGCCGGCCCGCCGCCTGCTCGACAAGTCGATGCCGCTGGGATCCGTGGAAGCCCTGCTGACCAGGCACGGGCTGCCGTCCGGAGCGCTGGTGATCGAGCTGGCCGACAGCGACCCCAGGATCTCCTTCGACGAGCTGGAGCGCCGTCTGGTGAGCCTGCGCCGACTCGGCGTACGGATCGCCCTGGACGGCTTCGGCAGCGGGTACGCGGCGATCAACGCCCTGCGCCGGCTCCCCATCGACGTACTGAAACTGGACAGGGGACTGGTCGAGGGCGTGGTCGAGTCCGCCCGGCTGCACAAGATCACCAGCGGGCTGCTGAGGATCGCCTGCGACCTCGGGATGCAGTCGGTGGCCGACGGCGTGGACGTGCCGGAGCAGGTGCTGGCGCTGCGGGCCATGGGGTGCACCCACGGGCAGGGCATGGCCTTCTCCGGGCCGCTGGACGAGTACCGGCTGCGCCGGGCCCTGGTGCGGGGCACGTTCCCGGTTCCGGGCGGGGCCGCGCTGCCCGTGCTCAGCGGCCGGGCGCTGCCCTCCGTCCGGGTCAATCACTCAAATAGTGAGACACCCGTCCCACCCACTTGACACGTCCGGGGCGCCGGGGGGAGGGTCAATGCCATGCGCACCCGAATTCTCGTACTTGGAAAGCGCGTCGGCTGAAGCCGGGCCCCCACGCGGGCCCAGTGGACCACACCCGACGCGCTCCCCTCGCTTGCCTCACGGCACGAGGGGTTTTTTGTTGCACTGGCACACCTGAAGCACGACAGCGATCTCGACCAAACCCCCGCATAAACCCTCAGCTTCGAGAAGAGAATGCCGATGACCGAGCAGGCCACCGGGGCCCACCACCCGCAGCCGCGGGCCCGTAACGGCGGATCCCAGTCCGCCACCGTTGAGCACGTCACGGGCGCGCAGTCCCTCATCCGCTCTCTCGAGGAAGTGGGGGCCGAGACCGTCTTCGGCATTCCGGGCGGCGCCATCCTCCCGGCGTACGACCCGATGATGGACTCCACCCGGGTGCGCCACGTGCTGGTCCGCCACGAGCAGGGCGCGGGCCACGCCGCCACCGGCTACGCGCAGGCCACCGGCAAGGTCGGCGTCTGTATGGCGACCTCGGGCCCCGGCGCCACCAACCTGGTCACGCCGATCGCGGACGCCCATATGGACTCCGTCCCGCTGGTCGCCATCACCGGGCAGGTCTCCTCCAAGGCGATCGGCACCGACGCCTTCCAGGAGGCGGACATCGTCGGCATCACGATGCCGATCACCAAGCACAACTTCCTGGTCACCAAGGCCGAGGACATCCCCAAGACGATCGCGGAGGCCTTCCACATCGCCTCCACCGGCCGCCCGGGCCCGGTCCTGGTCGACATCGCCAAGGACGCCCTCCAGGCGCGCACCACCTTCTCCTGGCCGCCGCACATGGACCTGCCGGGCTACCGCCCGGTCACCAAGCCGCACGCCAAGCAGATCCGCGAGGCCGCCAAGCTGATCGTCCAGGCCAAGCGCCCGGTCCTGTACGTCGGCGGCGGCGTCCTGAAGGCCGGTGCCACGGCCGAGCTGAAGGTCCTCGCGGAGCTCACCGGAGCGCCCGTCACCACCACCCTGATGGCGCTCGGCGCCTTCCCCGACAGCCACCCGCTGCACGTGGGGATGCCCGGTATGCACGGTGCGGTCACCGCCGTCACCGCGCTCCAGAAGTCCGACCTGCTGATCGCGCTCGGCACCCGCTTCGACGACCGGGTCACCGGCAAGCTGGACAGCTTCGCCCCGTACGCGAAGATCATCCACGCGGACATCGACCCCGCCGAGATCGGCAAGAACCGCGAGGTCGACGTGCCGATCGTGGGCGACGCCCGCGAGGTCATCGCCGATCTGGTGCAGGCCGTCCAGGCCGAGCACACCGAGGGCCACACGGGCGACTACACCGCCTGGTGGAACGACCTGAACCGGTGGCGCGAGACCTACCCGCTCGGCTACGACCAGCCGGACGACGGCAGCCTCTCGCCCCAGCAGGTCATCCAGCGCATCGGCGAGCTCGCCCCGGCCGACACCATCTACGCGGCCGGCGTCGGCCAGCACCAGATGTGGGCCGCCCACTTCATCAACTACGAGCGCCCCGCCACCTGGCTGAACTCCGGCGGCGCCGGGACGATGGGGTACGCGGTCCCGGCCGCCATGGGCGCCAAGGCCGGTATGCCCGAGCGCCCGGTCTGGGCGATCGACGGCGACGGCTGCTTCCAGATGACCAACCAGGAGCTCACCACGTGTGCGCTCAACAACATCCCGATCAAGGTCGCCATCATCAACAACGGCGCCCTCGGGATGGTCCGCCAGTGGCAGACCCTCTTCTACAACCAGCGCTACTCCAACACCGTGCTGCACAGCGGCCCGGAGGCCACCGGCAAGGAGCCCAGCGCCGGCACCCGCGTCCCGGACTTCGTGAAGCTGTCCGAGGCGATGGGCTGCTACGCGATCCGCTGTGAGCGCCCGGAGGACCTGGACAAGGCCATCGAAGAGGCCAACTCGATCAACGACCGCCCGGTCGTCGTCGACTTCATCGTCCACGAGGACGCCCAGGTGTGGCCGATGGTCGCCGCCGGCACCTCCAACGACGAGGTCATGGCCGCCCGCGGCGTCCGTCCCGACTTCGGCGACAACGAAGACGACTGAGAGAGCAGAGAGAGACCGCCACCATGTCCACCAAGCACACGCTCTCCGTCCTGGTCGAGAACACCCCCGGTATCCTCGCCCGGATCGCCGCGCTGTTCTCCCGCCGCGGTTTCAACATCGACTCGCTCGCCGTCGGTGTCACCGAACACCCCGACATCTCCCGCATCACCATTGTGGTCAATGTCGAGGACCTGCCCCTGGAGCAGGTGACGAAACAGCTCAACAAGCTGGTCAACGTCCTGAAGATCGTCGAACTCGAGCCCAGCGCTGCGATCCAGCGCGAACTCGTTCTGGTGAAGGTGCGTGCCGACAACGAGACGCGCTCCCAGATCGTCGAGATCGTCCAGCTGTTCCGCGCCAAGACCGTCGACGTCTCGCCCGAGGCCGTGACCATCGAGGCCACCGGCGGAGCCGACAAGCTGGAGGCGATGCTCAAGATGCTGGAGCAGTTCGGTATCAAGGAGCTCGTCCAGTCCGGGACGATCGCCATAGGGCGCGGCTCGCGGTCCATCACCGACCGCAGCCTGCGGGCCCTGGACCGCACGGCCTGAACCCGCCCCCTCGCGTGTTCGTATCGCGAGACTCAAAACTTCACCTGGCATCCCCGCCGTACGGTGGGACGCAACACCAGCACACCAAGGAGATATCCCAGTGGCCGAGCTGTTCTACGACGACGACGCCGACCTGTCCATCATCCAGGGCCGCAAGGTCGCGGTGATCGGTTACGGCAGCCAGGGCCACGCCCACGCGCTGTCGCTCCGTGACTCCGGTGTCGACGTCCGCGTCGGCCTGCACGAGGGCTCCAAGTCCAAGGCCAAGGCCGAGGAGCAGGGTCTGCGCGTGGTCACGCCCGCCGAGGCCGCCGCCGAGGCCGACGTCATCATGATCCTGGTCCCGGACCCGATCCAGGCCCAGGTCTACGAGGAGTCCATCAAGGACAACCTGAAGGACGGCGACGCGCTGTTCTTCGGCCACGGCCTCAACGTGCGCTTCGGCTTCATCAAGGCCCCCGAGGGCGTCGACGTCTGCATGGTCGCCCCCAAGGGCCCGGGCCACCTGGTCCGCCGCCAGTACGAGGAGGGCCGCGGCGTCCCGTGTATCGCGGCCGTCGAGCAGGACGCCACCGGCAACGGCTTCGCGCTGGCGCTCTCGTACGCCAAGGGCATCGGCGGCACCCGGGCCGGCGTCATCAAGACCACCTTCACCGAGGAGACCGAGACCGACCTGTTCGGTGAGCAGGCCGTGCTCTGCGGCGGCACCTCCGCGCTGGTCAAGGCGGGCTTCGAGACCCTCGTCGAGGCGGGCTACCAGCCGGAGATCGCCTACTTCGAGTGCCTCCACGAGCTGAAGCTCATCGTCGACCTGATGTACGAGGGCGGCCTGGAGAAGATGCGCTGGTCGGTCTCCGAGACCGCCGAGTGGGGCGACTACGTGACCGGCCCCCGCATGATCACCGCCGACACCAAGGCCGAGATGAAGAAGGTCCTCACCGAGATCCAGGACGGCACCTTCGCCAAGAACTGGATGGACGAGTACCACGGCGGTCTGAAGAAGTACAACGAGTACAAGACCCAGGACGAGAACCACCTCCTGGAGACCACCGGCAAGGAGCTGCGCAAGCTCATGAGCTGGGTGAACGACGAGGAGGCGTAAGCCTTCGAGGGGCCGCGGCACTGCGCCGCGGCCCCTTGTCCATCCCGTCCACACCCACACGGGTGACATTCCGCCACGGCGGAAAACCCCGACTTGAGCACCACTACACTGCTGCTCAACACATCGCGTCAGGCCCACAGCGTCGTGCGCTTCCACGCGGCAAGCACCCCTTCCACCGCCTGCGGCCGTCGGGACGGCAGTCCGCAGCACTGGAACTGTGAGGACTCACGTGAGCTCGAAACCTGTCGTACTCATCGCTGAAGAGCTGTCGCCCGCCACCGTCGACGCGCTCGGTCCGGACTTCGAGATCCGGCACTGCAACGGAGCCGACCGCGCCGAACTGCTGCCCGCCATCGCCGACGTGGACGCGATCCTCATTCGCTCCGCGACCAAGGTCGACGCCGAGGCCATCGCCGCGGCCAGGAAGCTGAGGGTCGTCGCCCGCGCGGGCGTGGGCCTGGACAACGTGGACGTCTCCGCCGCCACCAAGGCCGGCGTGATGGTCGTCAACGCCCCGACCTCCAACATCGTCACCGCCGCCGAGCTCGCCTGCGGCCTGCTGGTGGCCACCGCGCGCAACATCCCGCAGGCCAACACCGCGCTGAAGAACGGCGAGTGGAAGCGGAACAAGTACACCGGCGTCGAGCTGAGCGAGAAGACCCTCGGCGTCGTCGGCCTCGGCCGCATCGGCGTGCTGGTCGCCCAGCGCATGTCGGCCTTCGGGATGAAGATCGTCGCGTACGACCCCTATGTGCAGCCCGCGCGCGCCGCGCAGATGGGCGTCAAGCTCCTCACCCTCGACGAGCTGCTCCAGGTCGCGGACTTCATCACCGTGCACCTGCCCAAGACCCCCGAGACCCTGGGCCTCATCGGCGACGAGGCGCTCCACAAGGTCCAGCCGCACGTCCGCATCGTGAACGCGGCCCGCGGCGGCATCGTCGACGAGGCCGCGCTGTACTCGGCGCTCAAGGAGGGCCGCGTCGCGGGCGCGGGCCTGGACGTGTACGCCAAGGAGCCCTGCACGGACTCCCCGCTCTTCGAGCTCGACCAGGTCGTCTGCACCCCGCACCTGGGCGCCTCCACCGACGAGGCCCAGGAGAAGGCGGGCATCGCGGTCGCCCGCTCGGTGCGCCTGGCGCTCGCCGGCGAGCTGGTACCGGACGCGGTCAACGTCCAGGGCGGTGTCATCGCCGAGGACGTCAAGCCCGGACTGCCGCTCGCCGAGCGGCTGGGCCGGATCTTCACCGCCCTCGCGGGCGAGGTGGCGGTCCGCCTCGACGTCGAGGTGTACGGCGAGATCACCCAGCACGACGTGAAGGTGCTCGAACTCAGCGCGCTCAAGGGCGTGTTCGAGGACGTGGTCGACGAGACCGTGTCGTACGTCAACGCCCCCCTGTTCGCGCAGGAGCGCGGCGTCGAGGTGCGGCTGACCACCAGCTCGGAGTCCCCGGACCACCGCAACGTCGTCACCGTGCGCGGCACGCTCTCGGGCGGCGAGGAGGTCGCCATCTCCGGCACGCTGGCCGGCCCCAAGCACCTCCAGAAGATCGTGGCGATCGGCGACTACGACGTGGACCTGGCGCTCGCCGACCACATGGTCGTCCTGCGCTACGAGGACCGCCCCGGCGTGGTCGGCACGGTCGGCCAGATCCTCGGCGAGGCGGGTCTGAACATCGCGGGCATGCAGGTCGCTCGCGCGGAGGAGGGTGGCGAGGCGCTGGCCGTCCTGACCGTGGACGACAGCGTGCCGCAGCCGGTGCTGACGGAGGTCGCGGACGCGATCGGCGCGACGTCTGCGCGCTCGGTGAACCTGGTCTGACCCTTTCCCCGGCCTTCGTCTGCGGGCCGGTGGCCGCTTCTCGCGCGGTTCCCCGCGCCCCTGGGTACTTAGGGGCGCGGGGAACTGCGCGACCGGCCCACCACGGTCCGCAGCCGAAAAACCACCCGGTGCAGCGCGCCAACCCCGCCATACGCGCGTATTACACGTACGTATAAAACCCGGTAAGCTCCCCGCATGGGACACCGTGAGGATCTACTCGACGGCGCCAAGCGCTGCCTGCTGGAGAAGGGCTTCGCGCGGACGACCGCGCGGGACATCGTCAAGGAGTCGGGGACCAATCTCGCGTCCATCGGCTACCACTACGGCTCCAAGGACGCCCTGCTCGCGCAGGCGTACATCGCCATGGTCGAAGGGGTCTCCGACGCCTTCGACGCGCCCGGGGGGACGGCGGCGGCCACCGAGCCCGGCTCGCTGGAGCGCTTCCAGGAGGTCTGGTCGAACATCATCGCCACCATGGAGCAGCCCGGCTCGATGTGGCACCTCAGCATGGAGATCATCGTCATGGGCGACCAGCTGCCGGGAGTGCGCGACCATCTGGCGCAGGCCCAGCGCGAGGGCGCGCGCGGCATCATCCCCATGTTCATGGGCGGGGTCGAGGCCGAGGTCGGGGACGACGAGGTCGACACCCTCGGCAAGCTCTATATGACGCTGATGATGGGGCTCATCGCCCAGTGGACCTTCGACCCGGGCACCGCGCCGAGCGGCGCCGAGCTCACCGAGGGGCTGCGGCGGCTCATCGCGGCCACCGGGCCCAAGGGCGGCCCGGGCGAGCCCTCACAGGCGTGACGCCTTCAGGGCCATGTGCAGCAGCAGCCGGTCCTCGCCCGCGTCGAGGTCGAGCCCGGTGAGCTGCTCGACCCGGGAGAGCCGGTAGTAGAGGGTCTGGCGGTGGATGCCGAGCGCCGCCGCCGTACGGCCCGCCTGGCCCGCGCAGTCGAGGAACACCTCGGCGGTGCGGGCCAGTTCCGTGTGCGAGGGGTCGAGCAGGGCGCGGACCGCCACGTCGTGGGGCGCGCTGTCGGGGAGCGCGGTCAGCAGCCGGTACGGGCCGATCGCCGCCCACTGGGCGACCGGGCCGAGCCCGGGTTCGGCCAGCGCGGCCCGGGCGGCGCCGGCCGCCTCGCCCCAGGAGGCGGGCAGCTCGCCCAGGCCCCGGCGGGCCGGCGCGACCCCGGCC
>NZ_BAAACA010000006.1:0-465599 GCF_039521265.1 Streptomyces crystallinus
ACAATTTTTAGCCTCAACCCCCGTGCCCTTTTGGGCCGGGGGTTGAGGCATTTTTGCGTTCAGGACTCCTACCCCCGTGCACTCGTCACCCCTGTGCACTCGTCCCCGTGCGCTGCCGGTAAGGTCAGGGGGCATCGTTGGCACGTTCACAGGAGGCCCCCGGGTGGAGGTCCAGGAGACCCGCGTTCAGACGGACCGGGTGCTCACCATCCCCAACATCCTCAGCATGGCGCGCCTCGTCGGCGTACCCGTGTTCCTGTGGCTGATCCTCCGGCCCGAGTTCGGCGGGCCCAAGAGCGATGGCTGGGCATTGCTCGTACTGGCGCTGAGTGGTGTCAGTGACTACCTGGACGGGAAGCTCGCCCGGCGCTGGAACCAGATCAGCAGTCTCGGCCGGCTCCTCGACCCGGCGGCTGACCGGCTGTACATCCTTTCCACGCTTGTCGGCCTCACCTGGCGGGAGATTCTGCCGGTTTGGCTGACCGCTGCCCTTTTGGCCCGGGAGCTGATGCTTCTGGTGATGGTGGGAATCCTCCGCAGGCACGGCTATCCGCCGCCGCAGGTGAACTTCCTCGGTAAGGCGGCGACGTTCAACCTCATGTACGCCTTCCCGTTGCTTCTGCTGAGCGACGGAAGCGGATGGCTCGCCGACCTGGCGGCGATTTTCGGATGGGCGTTCGCCGGATGGGGTACAACTCTGTATTGGTGGGCAGGGATCCTGTATGTGGTTCAGGTCCGCCGGCTGGTCAAGGCGGACTCAGCGGCCGATTGAGCTCGTCGGCGGTTCTTCGGAGCAGAGGGATCCGCGGCTTGATGCCCGGGGGCCCACCCGGACGGGTGCAGTCGGCTAGACCGTTGTCTCGTCAAGGAGGACGCTTCCGACATGAAGGCCGTCGTGATGGCCGGTGGCGAAGGAACACGCCTTCGCCCCATGACCTCGAGCATGCCCAAGCCGCTCCTGCCGGTTGCCAACCGGCCGATCATGGAGCATGTGCTACGGCTGCTCAAGCGGCATGGGCTCCATGAGACCGTCGTAACCGTGCAGTTCCTGGCCTCTCTGGTCAAGAACTATTTCGGCGACGGTGAAGAGCTCGGGATGGAGCTCACCTATGCCAATGAGGAGAAGCCGCTCGGCACCGCGGGCAGCGTCAAGAACGCCGAGGAGGCACTCAAGGACGACGCCTTTCTCGTCATCTCGGGTGACGCCCTCACCGACTTCGATCTGACGGATCTCATCAACTTCCACAAGGAGAAGGGCGCACTGGTCACGGTGTGTCTGACCCGGGTGCCCAATCCGCTGGAATTCGGCATCACCATCGTGGACGAAGAGGGAAAGGTCGAGCGCTTCCTGGAGAAGCCGACCTGGGGCCAGGTCTTCTCGGACACGGTGAACACCGGAATCTATGTGATGGAGCCGGAGGTCTTCGACTACGTCGAGGCCGATGTGCCCGTCGACTGGTCCGGTGATGTCTTCCCTCAGCTGATGAAGGAGGGCAAGCCCATCTACGGCTATGTCGCGGAGGGCTACTGGGAGGACGTCGGTACGCACGAGAGCTATGTGAAGGCGCAGGCCGACGTGCTCGAGGGCAAGGTCGACGTCGACATCGACGGCTTCGAGATCTCGCCCGGTGTGTGGGTGGCGGAGGGCGCCGAGGTCCATCCGGACGCGGTGCTGCGCGGTCCGCTCTACATCGGCGACTACGCCAAGGTCGAAGCCGGTGCGGAGATCCGTGAGCACACGGTCATCGGGTCGAACGTCGTCGTCAAGGCGGGAGCCTTCCTCCACAAGGCCGTCGTCCACGACAACGTCTACCTCGGCCAGCACAGCAATCTCCGCGGCTGTGTGATCGGCAGGAACACCGACATCATGCGGGCGGCCCGGATCGAGGACGGCGCTGTCATCGGGGACGAGTGCCTGGTCGGTGAGGAATCGATCATTCAGGGCAACGTCCGGGTCTACCCGTTCAAGACCATCGAGGCGGGCGCGTTCGTCAACACCTCGGTGATCTGGGAGTCGCGGGGCCAGGCGCATCTCTTCGGGGCGCGCGGGGTCTCCGGCATCCTGAACGTGGAGATCACGCCGGAGCTGGCGGTACGGCTGGCCGGTGCGTACGCCACGACCCTGAAGAAGGGGGCGACGGTCACCACGGCCCGCGACCACTCACGTGGCGCGCGTGCCCTGAAGCGGGCGGTGATCTCGGCCCTCCAGGCCAGCGCCATCGACGTACGGGATCTGGAGAACGTACCGCTGCCGGTGGCCAGACAGCAGACGGCGCGGGGCAGCGCCGGCGGGATCATGATCCGGACCTCGCTGGGTGTGCCGGACTCCGTGGACATCATGTTCTTCGACGAGCGCGGCGCGGACCTCTCGCAGGCCGGGCAGCGCAAGCTGGACCGGGTCTACGCACGTCAGGAGTACCGGCGGGCGTTCCCCGGGGAGATCGGCGACCTCCAGTTCCCGAACAGCGTCTTCGACTCGTACACCGGGTCGCTGCTGCGCAAGGTCGATACGACCGGGGTCGCGGAGGCCGGGCTGAAGGTCGTGGTGGACGCGTCCAACGGCAGTGCGGGGCTGGTTCTGCCCAGTCTGCTCGGGCGGCTCCAGGTGGACTCGCTCACCATCAACCCGGGCCTCGACGAGTCGCGGCCGACCGAGACCGCCGACGCGCGGCGGGCCGGTCTGGTGCGGCTCGGGGAGATCGTGGCGTCGGCGCGGGCCGCGTTCGGCGTGCGGTTCGACCCGGTCGGCGAGAAGCTGTCGCTGGTCGACGAGCGCGGGCGGATCGTCGAGGACGACCGGGCGCTCCTGGTGATGCTGGACCTGGTGGCGGCCGAGCGGCGCAGCGGGCGGGTGGCGCTGCCGGTGACCACGACCCGTATCGCCGAGCAGGTCGCCGCGTACCACGGGACGCAGGTGGACTGGACGACCACCTCGCCCGACGACCTCACCCGGGTGGGCCGGGAGGAGTCGACGATCTTCGGTGGCGACGGGCGCGGCGGGTTCATCATTCCCGAGGTCAGCAGCGTCTTCGACGGCGCCGCCGCGTTCGTCCGGCTGATCGGCCTGGTGGCGCGTACGCAGCTGACGCTCAGCCAGATCGATGCGCGGATACCGCGTGCCCATGTGCTGCGGCGTGATCTCGCGACCCCGTGGGCCGTCAAGGGCATGGTCATGCGGCGGGTGGTGGAGGCGGCCGGGGACCGGTCGGTGGACACCACTGACGGCGTACGGGTCGTGGAGGCCGACGGGCGTTGGGTGATGGTGCTGCCCGACCCGGCCGAGGCGGTCACCCATCTGTGGGCCGAGGGGCCCGACGACGCCTCCGCGCAGGCGCTGCTCGACGAGTGGTCGGCGATCGTGGACAGCGCAGGTCACTGAGGTCGTCCCAGGGTGCCGGGCGGGGTCGTGGGACGCCGCCCGGCACACCGGTGGGGCCATTCGGCGGCAGGGGCGCCGACGTGCGACGATGTGCGGCATGTCGCAGCAGCCCCCCGTTCGGAGCACACCTTCTCCGCCGTCCCGCCCGGACGCGTCCATGTCGCTGCTGACCAATGTGATGGACCACGCGCTCGACGACGGGTACGCGGAGGCGACGGCCCGGCGCAAGGCCGAGGGCAAGGAGGGCCTGCCCCGTACCCTGAGCGCGAAGCTGGGGCTGGCCGCCGGTCTGGTGCTGGCGGCCGTGGTGGTGACGATCGGGGCCGCGCAGGCGCGGATAACGGCACCGGTGGTCGCCAAGGAGCGCCAGGAGCTGATCGGGCGCGTGGAGGCCGAGACGAAGGCGGCCGACGACCTTCAGAAGAAGGTCGACTCGTTGCGCCGTGAGGTCGGCGACCGCCAGCGCAAGGCGCTCGAGAAACACGGCGGTGACCAGGGCGAACTGGTCGCGCTGCTGTCCGGGGCCACCGAGGTGCGCGGCCCCGGGGTGAAGCTGGTCGTCGACGACGCCAAGAACACCGAGTCGGGCGGGGGCGGCGGTCCGCGCGAGAACACCAGCTTCGCGGACACCGGCCGGGTGCGCGACCGGGACATGCAGCGCATCGTCAACGGGCTCTGGCAGTCGGGCGCGGAGGCCGTCGCCATCAACGGGCAGCGGCTGACCGCCCTTTCGGCGATCAGGGCGGCGGGCGACGCCATACTGGTCGACAACAGGCCGCTGGTGCCGCCGTACACGGTGCTCGCGGTCGGGGACGGGAAGAAGCTCAGCACCGCCTTCCAGGACAGTGCCGACGGCCAGTACCTCCATGTGCTCCAGGAGAACTACGGCATCCGCTCCAGCATTTCGGACCAGTCCCAGGTGCGCCTGCCGGCCGCGCCGAGCCTGATCGTACGTACAGCACAGCCGCAGGCCACGGGCGCCGGCAGGGGCGCGGCCGCCAGAGGGAAAGGTACATCGTGATCGCCGTACTTGGCCTCGTCGTGGGAGTCGTGGTCGGACTTTTGGTCCGGCCCGAGGTGCCCGCGGTGGTCGAGCCGTATCTGCCCATCGCCGTCGTCGCCGCGCTGGACGCGGTCTTCGGCGGTCTGCGGGCCATGCTCGACGGCATCTTCGTCGACAAGGTCTTCGTGGTGTCCTTCCTGTCGAACGTCGTGGTGGCGGCGCTGATCGTGTTCCTCGGTGACAAGCTGGGCGTGGGCGCGCAGCTGTCGACCGGTGTGGTGGTCGTCCTCGGCATCCGGATCTTCTCCAACGCCGCGGCCATCCGTCGCCATGTCTTCCGGGCGTGAGGCCGATGAGCAGCGAAGACACACCTGAGCAGGGTCCGGGGCGCACTCCGGGGCCCGGCGCCGGAAGCACTCCTTCCACGCCGGAGCCCGCGGGGCCCGCCGGGGCCGACACGCCGAGGGCGGCCGGGCTGCCCCCAGCGCCCGAACCGTCTGCCCCGGAGTCCGGGACATCTGCCCCCGCGGCTGCGGAACCCTCGCCTGTCCAGGTGACGGGCCGGCAGCGGCTGGCGGCCGGGCTGTGGCCGCCTCGGGTGACCCGGGCCCAACTGATCGTCGCCGTGCTGCTGTTCGTGCTGGGTCTGGGGCTGGCCATCCAGGTCCGTTCGAACAGCGACAACAGCGCGCTGCGCGGGGCGCGCCAGGAGGACCTGGTGCGCATCCTGGACGAGCTCGACTCCCGTACCAAGCGGCTGGAGGACGAGAAGACGCGTCTGGAGGGGCAGCGCACCGAGCTGGAGACCAGCTCCAACCAGGCGGCGGAGGCGCGCAAGCAGACCCTGGAGAAGGAGCGCCAGCTGGGCATCCTGGCCGGTACGGTCGCGGCGCAGGGGCCGGGGATCACGCTGACCATCACCGACTCCAAGAAGGCGGTCGAGGCGGACAAACTGCTCGACACCATCCAGGAGCTGCGTGCGGCGGGCGCGGAGGCGATCCAGGTGAACGACGTCCGGGTGGTCGCCAACACGTACTTCTCGGACGCGGACGGGGGAATCGAGATCGACGGCCACAAGACCACGGCCCCCTACGTCTTCAAGGTGATCGGGAAGCCACAGGATCTCGAACCCGCGCTCAACATCCCCGGCGGCGTGGTGCAGACTCTGGAGAAGGAGCAGGCCACGGCCACTGTGGTCCGTTCCGAGAAGATCGTCGTGGATGCCTTGCGACCGGCGAAGCGGCCTGACTACGCTCGGTCGTCCTCGCGGTGACGCGGGGCCGCATGCCAGCGACCGCACAAGGGCATGAGCTTGCGGGGGGTCGACGCACCCAACTCGTGGTGCGTGGTGGAAACTGTTTGGCGGATACGGACGTTGTGAGGATGTCCGGGTCGGCCGGTGTGTTGATTCTGGGTTCGTCCTGCCCCACGGGCGGGTCTGTTTCGGTCAAGGGGAATCGCCCGTGAAGTTGTTTGCGAAGTTGTTCGGCAAGAGCGCACGTGAGGACGGTGCCAGTGGCTCCGCCCGGCACCGTGCCCGAGGCCGTGGACAGGCGGAGGAGCAGGGCGGCGAGCGCCCGCTGTTCCGCGATGAGGTGAGCCGCCCCGGGGGTGACATTCCGGGCGGTCCGGGCGCGTCTTCTGTTGACCCTGCCGGTCCCGGCCGCATAGGTTTCGGGAACCCTTCGCGTACGGAGGGTGGCCACACGCCCGATCCGTACGCGACCAGCGCCCACGCGGTCCAGCCCGGGCAGGAGGATCCGTCCATGCCGGTGTGTACGAGGTGCGGGCACAGCAACGCGGCGGCGAGCCGCTTCTGTTCCAACTGCGGCGCCCCGCTGCGCCCGGGCGCGGTCCCGGAGCGGGCCGCGGAGACCACGTCGACGATCTCGATCTCCGGCCTGGAGGCGTACGACTCCGAGGTGACGGGCCAGACGGCGCTGCCGTCGCTGTCTCCGGAGGCGCAGGCCGCGGTCGACGCGCTGCCGCTGGGCTCCGCCCTGCTGGTGGTGCGCCGCGGGCCCAACTCGGGCAGCCGCTTCCTGCTGGACGGCGAGCTGACCACGGCGGGCCGGCATCCGCAGAGCGACATCTTCCTCGACGACGTGACCGTGTCGCGCCGTCATGTGGAGTTCCGCCGCAACCCGGACGGCCGTTTCACCGTCTCGGACGTCGGCAGCCTCAACGGCACGTATGTGAACCGGGAGCGGATCGACTCGATCGACCTGTCCAACGGCGACGAGGTGCAGATCGGGAAGTACCGGCTGGTGTTCTACGCGAGCCAGCACGGCGTCTGACCCTCTCCCAGATCCGTTCGGGGGGTCCCTCAGGGGGAAGACCCATCCAGGGAAGGCCCATGCTGCACACACCGACGGGCGGTGCCGGAAACGGCACCGCCACCGCGGGCGACCGGCTGATGAGCATCGGCACCGTGCTCAACCAGCTGCGCGAGGAGTTTCCCGAAGTCACCATCTCCAAGATCCGCTTCCTGGAGTCCGAAGGCCTGGTGGAGCCGCGGCGCACGCCGTCGGGGTACCGCAAGTTCAGCCCCGAGGACGTGGAGCGGCTCGCCCAGGTCCTGCGGATGCAGCGGGACCACTATCTGCCGCTGAAGGTCATCCGCGAGCATCTGGACGCGCTGAGCCGGGGAGAGCAGCCCGTGCTGCCCGCCGCGGGCACCGGGCGCGATCTGGCGGACGGCGGCGAGGACGGCCAGGAGCGCCCCACGGCGTCCCGTGTGGGGCGTACGGAGCTTCTCGTGGCCGCCGAGGTCACCGAGGCGGAGCTGACCGAGTGGGAGTCGTACGGGCTGATCTCGGCCGGTCCCGAGGGCGGGTACGACGCGGAGTCGGTGAATGTGGCACGTCTTGTGGCGGACCTGGGCCGATTCGGTCTGGAACCGCGTCATCTTCGCGCCATGAAGGCGGCCGCCGACCGCGAGGCCGGTCTCGTCGAACAGGTGGTCGCACCCCTGCGGCTGCACCGCAACCCGCAGACCAGGGCGCATGCGGAGGCGACCGTCAAGGAGCTCGCGGCGCTGTCCGTACGGCTCCACGCGGCCCTGGTCCAGACCGCTCTCGGGGTCCGGCTGCACTGACCTCGGGGGTCCCCGACTACCCAAACCGGCCGGGCACGTCCTAGGGTTGCTGTGTGAACGAGCTCGACGTCGTGGGTGTCCGGGTGGAAATGCCCTCCAACCAACCGATCGTGCTCCTGCGTGAAGTGGGAGGCGATCGGTACCTCCCCATCTGGATCGGTCCAGGGGAGGCGACCGCGATCGCCTTCGCCCAGCAGGGGATGGCTCCGGCGCGGCCGCTGACGCACGACCTTTTCAAGGACGTGCTGGAGGCCGTGGGTCAGGAGCTGACCGAGGTCCGCATCACGGACCTGCGCGAAGGGGTCTTCTACGCGGAGCTGGTCTTCGCCAGTGGTGTCGAGGTGAGCGCGCGTCCGTCCGACGCCATAGCGCTCGCCCTGCGCACCGGAACGCCGATCTACGGCAGTGACGGGGTGCTCGACGACGCGGGGATCGCGATCCCGGACGAGCAGGAGGACGAGGTGGAGAAGTTCCGCGAGTTCCTCGACCAGATCTCGCCCGAGGACTTCGGCACCAACAGCCAGTGAGCCGCCGCCGGGAGCCCCCGCACACCGGGCGGCTCCGGCGCATTCGAGTAGCCTTTCCCCGAAGAGGGGTACGCGAAACCACTCTCAGGGTGATTATCACTCGGCGTGCCGAGTGTGGCGATCGTTGACGCACCCCGAGTGACTGCCTACCGTCGTGAGGGCAGTTCTAGGACGGAGGGTCGGCGTGAGAAGCAGCGGCGACAGTACGGCAGGGGAGGCCCCCGGACGTCCGGGGGAGAGCGGGCCGTACCCGCCTGTGAACTCCCGGCCGGTTTCGAGCAGTGGGTTCCCCCTTCACGACAGCGCGGCCGACTCCGGCGCGGACACCGTCGGCTACCGGGGGCCGACCGCGTGCGCGGCGGCGGGGATCACCTACCGGCAGCTCGACTACTGGGCGCGCACCGGTCTGGTCGAGCCGAGCGTGCGTCCGGCGTACGGATCGGGCACCCAGCGGCTGTACAGCTTCAAGGACGTCGTCGTCCTCAAGATCGTCAAGCGTTTCCTGGACACCGGGGTCGCCCTCCAGAACATCCGCACCGCCGTCCAGCACCTGCGGGAGCGGGGCTTTCGCGATCTGGAGCGGATGACGCTGATGAGCGACGGGGCCACCGTCTACGAGTGCTCCTCGCCCGACGAGGTGGTCGACCTCCTCCAGGGCGGCCAGGGCGTCTTCGGCATCGCGGTCGGCGTGGTGTGGCGTGACGTCGAGGCGGCCCTGTCGCAGTTGCACGGCGAGCGGGTCGACACCGGCGAGACGCTGGTCGGGCACAACCCCGCCGACGAGCTCGCCCGGCGCCGCAACCGCGCGGTCTGAACGGCCCCGGCAAGGGGCCGCCGGTCCGCCGGGGGCCGATTGTCAGTGGCGTGAGGCAGCATCGGTGATGTGAGAGCCGCGCCGACCATTCTGCATCTGGACATGGATGCCTTCTTCGCCGCCGCAGAGCAGGCGTCGAAGCCGAGCCTGCGCGGAAAGCCCGTGATCGTGGGCGGTCTCGGACCGCGCGGTGTGGTGGCCACCGCGTCGTACGAGGCTCGGCGCTTCGGTGCGCGCTCCGCGATGCCGATGGCCCAGGCGAGACGGCTGTGTCCCAATGGCGCCTATCTTGTCCCGCGCTTTGGCTTCTACCGCTCGATCAGCGAGCAGGTGATGGAGTTGCTGGGGCGGCTGTCGCCCCTGGTGGAGCCTCTGAGCCTCGACGAGGCCTTCGTGGACCTGGAGGCCGGGGGAGTCGCGTGGGACGCGCAGACGGCCCGTGAGGCCGGTCAGAAGCTGCGTGCGGACATCTTGGCCACCACGGGTCTGACGGGGTCCGTGGGGCTGGCCGGGTCCAAGATGCTGGCGAAGATCGCCTCGGAGGAGGCCAAGCCCGACGGACTGGTGCTCATCGACCCCGGCACCGAGCGCGAGCTGCTGGCCCCGATGCCGGTCAGGACGCTGCCGGGGGTGGGGCCGGCGACCGGGGAGCATCTGCGCCGGGCCGGGATGACCACGGTCGCGGATCTGGCCGAGGCGGGCGAGGACGAGCTCGTACGGCTGCTGGGCAAGGCTCACGGCGCCTCGCTGCACAGGATGGCGCTCGGGCTCGACGACCGGCCGGTGGTGGCCGAGCGGGACACCAAGTCGGTGTCGGTGGAGGACACCTTCGACGTGGACCTGCACGACAGGGTGCGGGTGACGAACGAGGTGGGGCGGCTCGCCGACCGGTGTGTGCAGCGGCTCCGGGCGTCCGGGCACTCGGGCCGCACGATCGTCCTGAAGGTCCGCAGATACGACTTCTCGACGCTGACCCGGTCGGAGACGCTCCGGGGCCCCACCGACGACCCGGCGGTGGTGCGTGAGGCGGCCGGCCGGCTGCTCGACTCCGTGGACACCACGGGCGGCGTGCGCCTGCTGGGCGTCGGGGTCAGCGGCCTCGCCGACTTCACCCAGGAGGACCTGTTCGCCCAGGCGGCGGCCGGTGAGCAGGGCGCGGCCGAGGAGGCGGCGGCCGAGGCGGAGGCGGATCCGGCCGCTCCCGAGCAGCCCTCGGCGGTCGACCCGGCCGAGCGGCGCTGGCTGGCCGGGCACGATGTGCACCACCGCGAGTTCGGCCCCGGCTGGGTGCAGGGCAGCGGGGTGGGGCGGGTCACCGTCCGGTTCGAGACGCCGCTGTCCGCCGTGCCCGGGCGGGTGCGGACCTTCCGGATGGACGACCCCGACCTCGAGCCGTCCGAGCCGCTGCCGCTGGTGGCCGGGCCGGAGGAGCCGCAGGGCCCCTCCGAGCCGCTGCCGCCGCTGGTGGCCGGGCCCGGGGAGACCGAAGGAGGGGGGACGGGGACCGGGCCCGGGGCGACGACCGGCGCGGTGGATCAGGCGTCGTCCTCCTCGCCCGCGAGCCGCCCGAAGTCCCGGTCGGCGCCGGGCAGGGGATCGGGGGCGGCGATGTCCAGACCGTAGTGGTGGTAGAGCTGGAGCTCCTGTTCGGGGGAGAGGTGGCGGCCGACGCCGAAGTCCGGGGCGTCCTTGATCAGCGCGCGGTCGTAGGGGATGTGCAGGGCCTCGTCGACGAGGCTGCTGGGCTCCAGCGGGACGAAGGCGTCCCGGCTGAACAGGCCGGTGCGCACGGCCGCCCACTCGGGCACTCCGGTGGCGTCGTCGAGGTAGACCTCGTCCACCGTGCCGATCTTGTTGCCGTTGCGGTCGAACGCCTTGCGGCCGATCAGGCTGCGCGGATCGATATCGGTCTGCACGGTCCCTCCAACTGGTCGCAACTGCTCGTAAGACTACGAAAGTGCACAACGCGGGCGTCGGCCACTCGAAGGATCAGGGCCGGGCCGCGCTGGTACGCTGGCGATGGCTGCTGACCCCGTGCGGGAGAGTCCTTCGGAATGATGTCCGAAGGCGCCGAAGGAGCAAATCCTCCCCGGAATCTCTCAGGCCCACGTACCGCGCGGACGAGGTCACTCTGGAAAGCAGGACGGGGGACGTGCGGGCGGACGCCTGTGCGCGCACCCCGTCCTCACCGACGGTGAAAGCCGGGAAGCCCCCACGCGACCCGGTGAAGCTCTCAGGTTGAGATGACAGAGGGGGAGGCCGTCCGGGCACCCGCGCCGTGGTGCCCCTCGCAGGTCGCGCAGACCAGGAGGCCTCCGTAATGACCGCCAACCGCATGCCGCTCACCGAGCTCGAGCGGGGCATTCCCTTCGAGCAGCGCCACATCGGGCCCGACGCCGAGGCCCAGGCGAAGATGCTCGCGCAGGTCGGCTACGGCTCGCTCGACGATCTGACCGCCGCGGCGGTGCCGGACGTGATCAAGAGCGCCGAGGCGCTGGGTCTGCCCGGCGCCCGCACCGAGGCCGAGGTCCTGGCCGAGCTGCGCTCGCTCGCCGACCGCAACAAGGTCCTGGCCCCGATGATCGGCCTGGGCTACTACGGCACCTTCACCCCGCCGGTGATCCTGCGCAACGTCATGGAGAACCCCGCGTGGTACACGGCCTACACGCCGTACCAGCCGGAGATCTCGCAGGGCCGGCTGGAGGCGCTGCTCAACTTCCAGACGGTCGTCGCCGACCTCACCGGGCTGCCCACCTCCGGCGCCTCGCTGCTCGACGAGGGCACCGCGGCGGCCGAGGCCCTCGCGCTCTCCTGCCGGGTCGGCAAGGTCAAGGGCGGGGTCTTCCTCGTCGACGCCGACACCCTGCCGCAGACGGTCGCCGTCATAGAGACGCGTGCCGAGCCGACCGGTGTCGAGGTGGTCGTCGCCGACCTGAGCCACGGCATCCCGGCCGAGGTGGCCGAGCGCGGTGTCTTCGGTGTGCTGCTCCAGTACCCGGGCGCCTCCGGTGAGGTCCGCGACCTCAAGCCGGTCATCGACGAGGCCCACGAGCTGGGCGCGGTCGTCACCGTCGCCGCCGATCTGCTCGCCCTGACCCTGCTGACCTCGCCCGGCGAGCTCGGCGCGGACATCGCGGTGGGCACCACCCAGCGCTTCGGCGTCCCGATGGGCTTCGGCGGCCCGCACGCCGGCTACATGGCGGTCCAGGAGAAGTTCGCCCGCAGCCTGCCCGGCCGACTGGTCGGCGTCTCCGTGGACGCGGACGGCAACAAGGCGTACCGCCTGGCCCTGCAGACCCGTGAGCAGCACATCCGCCGCGAGAAGGCCACCAGCAACATCTGTACGGCGCAGGTCCTGCTCGCCGTCATGGCGGGGATGTACGCGGTCTACCACGGCCCCGACGGCCTGCGGCAGATCGCCCGGCGCACCCACCGCTACGCGGTGATCCTCGCCGAGGGGCTGCGCGCCGCCGGTGTGGAGGTCGTGCACGGCTCGTACTTCGACACGCTGACCGTCCGGGTGCCGGGCAAGGCCGCCGACGCCGTCGCCGCCGCCCGGGACGGCGGGGTCAACCTGCACCTGGTCGACGCCGACACCGTCTCGATCGCCTGTGACGAGACCACCGACCGCGACCGCGTCGCCGCCGTCTGGGCCGCCTTCGGCGCCGAGGGCGACATCGAGGCGCTGGACGCCACGGCTGCGGACACGCTGCCGGGCGCGCTGCTGCGCTCGGACGAGTTCCTCACCCACCCGGTCTTCCACCAGCACCGCTCCGAGACCGCGATGCTGCGCTATCTGCGCAAGCTCGCCGACCGCGACTACGCGCTGGACCGCGGCATGATCCCGCTCGGCTCCTGCACCATGAAGCTGAACGCGACCACCGAGATGGAGCCGGTGACCTGGCCCGAGTTCGGGCAGATGCACCCCTTCGCGCCCGTCGAGCAGGCCGGGGGCTACCTCACGCTCATCCACGAGCTGGAGGAGCGCCTCGCCGAGGTCACCGGGTACGACGCGGTGTCCATCCAGCCCAACGCCGGTTCGCAGGGCGAGCTCGCGGGTCTGCTCGCGGTGCGCGCCTACCACCGCGCCAACGGCGACGAGCAGCGCACGGTCTGTCTGATCCCGTCCTCGGCGCACGGCACCAACGCCGCCAGCGCCGTGATGGCCGGGATGAAGGTCGTCGTGGTGAAGACCGCCGACGACGGCGAGGTCGACATCGCGGACCTGCGCGCCAAGATCGAGCAGTACCGCGACGAGCTCTCGGTGCTGATGATCACCTACCCGTCCACCCACGGGGTGTTCGAGGAGCACGTCGCCGACATCTGCGGCGAGGTGCACGACGCGGGCGGCCAGGTCTACGTCGACGGCGCCAACCTCAACGCGCTGGTGGGCCTCGCCAAGCCGGGCAAGTTCGGCGGCGACGTCTCGCACCTGAACCTGCACAAGACGTTCTGCATCCCGCACGGCGGCGGTGGCCCCGGTGTCGGCCCGGTCGGTGTGCGCGCGCACCTCGCGCCGTACCTGCCCAACCACCCGCTCCAGCCGACCGCCGGTCCCGAGACGGGCGTCGGCCCGATCTCGGCCGCCCCGTGGGGCTCGGCCGGCATCCTGCCGATCTCGTGGGCGTACGTCCGGCTGATGGGCGGCGAGGGCCTCAAGCGCGCCACCCAGGTGGCGGTGCTGGCCGCCAACTACATCGCCAAGCGCCTGGAGCCGCACTACCCGGTGCTCTACACCGGCCCCAACGGGCTGGTCGCGCACGAGTGCATCGTGGACCTGCGCCCGCTGTCGAAGTCGACCGGCGTCAGCGTCGACGACATCGCCAAGCGTCTGATCGACTACGGGTTCCACGCGCCCACGATGTCGTTCCCGGTGGCCGGCACGCTGATGATCGAGCCGACCGAGTCCGAGGACCTGATCGAGATCGACCGGTTCTGCGAGACGATGATCGCGATCCGTGCCGAGATCGAGAAGGTCGCCTCGGGCGAGTGGCCCGCCGACGACAACCCGCTGGCCAACGCCCCGCACACGGCGGCCGCGCTCGGCGGCGAGTGGAACCACGCGTACAGCCGCGAGGAGGCGGTCTTCCCGGCCGGTGTCTCGGCCGCCGACAAGTACTGGCCGCCGGTGCGCCGGATCGACGGTGCCTTCGGCGACCGCAACCTGGTCTGCTCCTGCCCTCCGCTGGACGAGTACGACAACTGATGTAGGTCCGTCCACGGCTGACATGCGTCGGGGCCGGTTCGGGGGTTCCTCCCCGGGCCGGCCCCTTCTTTGTTGTGGTGCTGTGCGGTCTGTGCCCGCGAGGCCGGCTAGGCGGCCTTCGCCACCTGTCCGGCTGTCAGCGCCCGGTGCGGGGCGATGATCCGCCCGTCCGGCAGCAGCTCACCGGTGTCCTCGAAGATCAGGACGCCGTTGCACAGCAGGCTCCAGCCCTGCTCCGGGTGGTGCGCCACGAGCTGCGCGGCCTCCCGGTCGGCGGAGTCGGCTGTCGGGCAGGCTGGCTGGTGCTGGCACATGGATGCGTTCTTTCGCTGCGTCGTAGAGTTGAGTGTCCTGCGGCTCGATGCGGTGTTCATGGCCGCCCCCCGTTGGTAAGTCGGTCGGTCCGCTCCCAGTGTTGCCCTACGGGCGTCAATCCGCAGGGATTTCGCGGCACCACTTCCTACTGCATATTGACGCATCACTCGTGCGGCCGGTTCAACTCAACTGCCCTGCCTCTTCGGGTGGTTCGCGGTGGCCGTTACGGGCTAGCCCGTACGGAGGAGGGCGCGCGCGGGCGCACAGCGCGGCGCCCCGGGCCGGGTGGGCTCCGGGGCGCCGCGGGCGGCTCTCGCGGGTGGGCGGCCGGGTGTCAGACCGGCTGGCTGAGCAGCGGCGCGGGGGTGAGCCGCAGGGTCATCACCGGCAGCAGCTCGGAGACCCGGTGCGGGCGGTGGGCGCAGATGCCGGGCGGCGCGGGCGCCAGCGGCACCAGCAGATCGGCCGGGTCCAGCTCCCCCGAGGCGGGGTCGGCCGTGAGGTCGCGCCGCAGCCACAGGGTGAGCATGTAGAGCTCGGGCACCGAGAGCAGACGGGGCTCGAAGTCCACGGTGAGCGCCTCCGCCTGGCGCAGGGCGTGCTGGGTCGAGGCGAGGTAGGGGCCCTCGAAGAAGTGCGAGAAGGCCCAGCCGTCCGGGGTGAGCACGGTGTCCGCGGCGGCGACCGCGCTTCCCGCGTCGCTGATGAGGAACCGCCAGCCGGCCAGTCGGCTGTGCGGGGCGCGGGCGCTCGGGGTGATCCGGTCCAGCACATGGACGGGCAGCGGGAGTTCGGGAGTCAGCGGGCCCTGCGCGGCTCGCAGGGCGGGGGTGCGCGCCGCGCGGACGGCGGTGGGGGAACCGAGTGCCGCGAGGACGCTGCGCAGGGCGGGCGCGGGAGCCGGGGGAACATGCAGCGGCATGGTGGGTCGCCTCTCACTTCGGAGACACGGTGGTGCGTGGGCGGTGCGGACGGCGCTGTCTGCGGTGACGCGGGGTCAGAGGGGGGCCGGGGGGCAGTGGCCGGGCGCCAACTCTCTGCCTCGTTCGCAAAGTTTATACGACACGTGTTCACGGCGGGTTTCCGCTAGCTGTCGGCAGTATTTCGGGCAAGTCCGAATCAGGTCCTGCTGATGCGGCATTCATCCCGATTCGCGGAACGGGGTACGCGGCCTGCCTGGAAAGGTCCCGCTACGCCGGTCGGCCGAAACCCGTCTGTGTTTTTCACCATTCCCGAAGCGGTGGTATCCGCCGGTTGCTGTATGCCGAATGCATGTGCCCGAGGCCGGTTCGTACCAGCTTACTACGCGGCCCGCCCGGATGGGACGTTATGGATCAGCCAGCCTGGGCATTATCGACCGTGACGCACGCGGCCGGCCGGGCCGGCTGCCCATTCGAGGAGGGACGCTTCGATGGGTGAGAAGGTCGTGGCGGGCGAGTTCGACCTGTCCGATCGGCACGCGTACCGCCAGAAGCTCCAGCAGTGCCTGGAGGGGCTGGGGCGACTCCTTACCGAACGGAGGTTCGATCGCCCGAGGAATCTGATGGGCGTGGAGATCGAGCTGAATCTCGTGGGGTCCGACGGTATGCCGCGCATGATGAACGCGGAGGTTCTGGAGCGGATTGCGAGCAAGGATTTCCAGACCGAACTCGGGATGTTCAACCTCGAGGTGAATATCGCCCCGCACCCGCTCGGCGGCCGGGTTTTCGATCAGCTCTCCGAGGAGCTGCGGACCGGCCTCGGGTACGCCGAGCGCAAAGCCGGCGAAGTCGGCGCCGGGATCCTGATGATCGGAATTCTTCCGACGCTCAGCCAGCAGGACCTGGTATCCGCGAACCTTTCCGACGCCGACCGCTATGTCCTGCTCAACGATCAGATCGTGGCGGCCCGCGGCGAGGATTTCACCCTCGACATCGAAGGCGTCGAACGCCTCGTCTGCACCTCCGGTTCCATCACCCCGGAGGCCGCCTGCACCTCGGTGCAGCTGCACCTCCAGGTCACTCCTGCCCGCTTCGCGGCGGTGTGGAACGCGGCCCAGGCCATCGCCGCCGTACAGATCGCGGTGGGGGCCAACGCGCCCTTCCTGTTCGGCAAGGAGCTGTGGCGCGAGTCGCGTCCGCCGCTGTTCGAGCAGGCCACCGACACCCGGCCGGCGGAGCTGCGCGCCCAGGGCGTGCGCCCGCGCACCTGGTTCGGCGAGCGCTGGGTGAGCTCCGCGTACGAGCTGTTCGAGGAGAACCTGCGCTACTTCCCGCCGCTGCTGCCCATCTGCGACGAGGAGGAGCCGCTGCGGGTGCTGTCCGCGGGCGGGGTCCCCAGCCTCCAGGAACTCGTCCTGCACAACGGGACGATCTACCGCTGGAACCGCCCGGTGTACGGGATCGCGGACGGTGTGCCGCATTTGCGGGTGGAGAACCGGGTGCTGCCGGCCGGGCCCACCATCACCGACGTCATCGCGAACGCGGCCTTCTACTACGGCCTGGTGCGCTCGCTGGCCGAGGACAGCAGGCCGGTGTGGACCCGGCTGCCGTTCGCGGTGGCCGCCGCCAACTTCGAGACGGCCTGCCGCCAGGGCATCGACGCCGAACTGCTGTGGCCGGTGCCGCGCCGGGCGGGCGGCGTCGCGCGCGTACCGGCCGTCAAGCTGGTACGCGACGAGCTCCTGCCGCTGGCCCACGCCGGGCTCGACGCGTGGGGGGTGGAGCCGGCCGACCGGGACCACTACCTCGGCGTGATCGAGGAGCGCTGCCAGCGGCGCGTCAACGGCGCCTCCTGGCAGGTCGACACCTACCACCGCGCCCGCGACGCCGGGCTGACCCGCGAGGCGGCCCTGGCGGCCACCACCCGCCGCTACCGCGATCTCACCCACACGGGCGAGCCGGTGCACACCTGGCCGATGGGGTTCCCCGCGCCCGGATGAGAGGAAGAAGCAGGAGAGGAAGGAGCAGGAGAAAAAGGAGACAGCGGCCTCAGTTCGCCCGGCTGCCCTGACCCACCGTCATGATGGCCTTCAGGATCACCGCCTGGATCTCGGCCGGGTCGGTGACCTGGTACCCCGCGCCGCCGGTGGCGCGGGCGATCTCCCTGACCGACTCGCCGTCCGCGTCCGGGCCGACCGCGATGGCGATCATCGGGACCGGCTTCGCGGGGTCGGCGAGCCGCCGGAGCCTGGTGATCAGCTCGCCGCGCGAGATGCTGCCCGGGTCCTCGTTGGCGCCGTCCGTGAGGATCACCAGCGCGTTGAACCTGCCCGGCCGATAGCTCGCGGTGGCCTGCTTGTACGCGGCGAGCGTCGTGTCGTAGAGGCCGGTCGCCCCGTCCGGCACCGGCTGGAGCGCGCCGAAGGCGGCGGTCAGCCGGTCGCGCTGGGTGCGCCCGCCCTCGACCGGGTCGCCGAGGCGGGCGGTCGGCACCAGCTCGCGGTAGTCGCGCGAGCCGTCCAGGCGGGTGGCGAAGTCCCACAGGCCGATCTCGTCCTCGGGCGTGAACTGCGCCAGCGCCCGCAGCAGTGAGGCCTTGGTGACGTCCATCCGGGACCGGCCGCCCGCGCCGGGCACCGGCGCCGCCATCGACCCCGAGGCGTCCACGACGGTGGTGAGCCGGGCGCTCTGCACGATGATCGTCCACATCCCGAGGGCTTCCTGGAGCTCCTTGGCGGACGGGGTCTCGGCGGTCGAGCCGGCGTAGGGCTGCGGCGAGGCCGCGCCGGCCTTCTTCACGGCCGCCTCGTCCGCCGCCTCGCCCGGGGTGCGAAAGCCGCTCCGGCCCAGCGTCCGCCGGGACTCCGGCTCGCCCAGCAGCGTCAGGAACCGCATCGCGGCGCGGCTGCGGTCGGTGCTCAGCCGGTTCTCGCGGACGATCGTGTACGGGTAGTCGAGCAGCGGCGCCCCGTCCTTCGGGTAGAAGAGGTCGAGCCCCCGCTTCGCGCCCCGGCCGGTGTTGTACGCGTACGCCGCCTGCTCGGAGAGGACGACGGCCTGGTTGCGGCGCGGATCGCCCCTCCCGGCGCCCGAGCCGTCCCGGGCGAGCGTCTCGACGACCTGGGCGTCGGTGTCGGCGGTGCGCTGAGCGAGCGCCTTGGCCAGGGTGGCCGCCCCGGTGCCGCCGTCGGCGCCCTCGTGGGCCGCGGAGCGCCCGACGCTGCTCAGCGCGAGCAGGGCGGCGGCCGAACGGGCCGGGTCGGCCGCGCCCAGGCGCAGCGCGTCCGAGCGGGTGGCGGCCGCGGCGAGCTCCGCCCAGGTGTACGTCCTGGACGGCCAGCCCAGGGACTTGGCGGCGGGCGCCACCAGCGCGAGCGCCACCGGCGAGGCGGCGACATGGCCCGCCGTGGCGACCGGGACGCTCTCGCCGCCCTCCTTGGCGCGGTCCACCCACAGCGCCGAGTCCGGTATCCACACCGCGAAGTCGGGTTCGCGGCCCGCGCCGAGCGCGGCGGCCACCTTGTACGGCTCGCGGGCGGTGACCCGGACGTCGATACAGGAGCCGTCGGAGGTCACCTTGTCGGCGCGCGCCCGCTCGGCGACGGAGCGGACGGCGGGGGCGAGGTCGGGGGAGGCGACGAGATCCAGCCGTACCGCCGAGTCCCGGCACGCGTCGCCGAAGGAGAGCAGTCCGCTGCTCGCGGCGACGGCCGCGCCGCCCGCCACGACGAGCACGAGCAGGGTGGCGACGACGACCGTTCGACGGCGGCCGGCGGCGGCCGGGCCGCCCCGGGTTCCCTCGGTCGCGTGCTCGTCGGGCAAGCTGTGACGTCCCATGGCGGTGGTGCCCTCCTTGAACCCTGAACAAGGAAAAAGGGGGACCGCACCATCGAAATGGCGCTCGCCCCCCGGCCTGTCGCGCACGATCTTCGTACTTTCATTCGAGACCCTAGCGGGGCAGTGGTGGGCTTGGGACGGGTTCGGTCAACTGGAGGCAGGTGTGCAGGTGGAGGCGGGGCGTGTGGCTGATTCTCTTCCCGAACAGGGGGTGTCACCGCGGATCTTGCGGTCCGAGACGGTGCTCGTGCTGGCGCTCTCGCTCGGTGCGAGCGGTGTGTCGGCGCTGATCAGCTTTGTCGGGTCGGTGACCAAGCCGGGCGGCCTCAAGGACCAGGCGGCGAAACTCAACACCTCGTACGCCCCCGGGCGGCCCTGGCTTGATCTCGCCTGGCAGCTCTTCGGTATCGCCACCGCCCTCGTGCCCGTGGCGCTCGTGGCGCACCTGCTGCTGCGGGAGGGGGCGGGGGGACTTCGGGTGCTCGGCTTCGACCGCAGGCGGCCCGCGCCGGACCTCGGGCGGGGCGCGCTGATCGCCGCCGGGATCGGCAGCGCGGGACTCGGTTTCTATCTGCTGGCGCGCGCGGCCGGGGGCAATCTCACGGTCGTCCCCGAGTCGCTGCCGGACGTCTGGTGGAAGTACCCGGTGCTCGTCCTGTCGGCGGTGCAGAACGCCGTACTGGAGGAAGTGATTGTCGTCGGGTATCTGCTGCGGCGGCTAGGCCAGTTGGGGTGGACGCCGCTCGCGGCGCTGGCGGCGAGCTCGGTCCTGCGCGGCTCCTACCACCTCTACCAGGGCATCGGCGGCTTCCTCGGCAACATGGCGATGGGCGTCGTGTTCGTCCTGCTCTACCGGCGCTGGCAGCGGGTGGGACCCCTGGTCGTGGCCCATTCGCTGCTCGACATCGGGGCGTTCGTGGGGTACGCGCTGCTCGCGGGGAAGGTGAGCTGGCTGCCCACGGTGTGAGCGGGCGCGGCGGCGCACGCGCGCGTGGACGAACGGGTAAGGGGCGTACCGCTATTGCGTACGCCCCTTACGCATTCCCTCTCACGCGATCGGCCGACGCTACGGCGCCGTGAGCAGTTCGCCCTCGATGACCGTGACCGCCGTACCGGTCAGCAGGGTGCGCTCGCCGCGCAGGGAGGTGTGCACCAGACCGGTCCGGGTGGAGGCCTGGAGGCCGGTGAGCTCGGTGCGGCCCAGCCGCTCCGACCAGAACGGCGCCAGCGCGGTGTGCGCGCTGCCCGTCACCGGGTCCTCGTCGATGCCGACGCCCGGGAAGAAGCCCCGCGAGACGAAGTCATAGCCCAGGGACGGGTCCTCGGCCGCCGCCGTGGCGATGACACCGCGCTTGGAGTACGCGGCCAGTGCCTTGAAGTCGGGCGTCAGAGCGCGCACGGTCCGCTCGTCCGCGAGCTCGACGACCAGGTCGCCGATGAACTCCGAGGTGTCGTGCACGGACCGGGGGCGCGCCCCGAGCGCCTCGGACACCCCGGCCGGGACCTCCACCGGGGTCAGCGGCGAGGTGGGGAAGTCGAGCGTGATCGATCCGTCCGCGTGCGCGGTGGCCGCGAGGACGCCGCACCGGGCCGCGAACCGGACCGTGCCGGTCGCGGCGCCGGTCGTGTGCAGCACATGGGCGGTGGCCAGAGTGGCATGCCCGCACATGCCGACCTCGGTGGCCGGGGTGAACCACCGCAGCGCCCAGTCGGCCTCGCCGCCCGGCGGCAGCGGATGCGCGAAGGCGGTCTCGGAGAGGTTGACCTCGCGGGCCACGTCCTGAAGCCAGGCGTCCTCCGGGAACGCGTCGAGGAGCAGGACCCCGGCCGGGTTTCCGGCGAACGGGCGGTCGGTGAAGGCGTCGACGATTCGGATCTGCATGGCAGGACGGTACGGGCCGGAGCAGTCCACTGACCAAGGCCAATCCGGGGTTGTTGGCCTCCTCGGTGGCCCTTTTTCCGACGGCCTTCCTCGGAGAGTCATATCGGTGCTTGCTCACCGAACGGTTCCGATATATCGTTGAGCCATCGCGACGGATCAACGATGGAAGGAGCGTAGCGATGCGTTCACATGGACATGGGTACGGACAGCACGGACCCGGCCATCGCGGTCGGGGCGACTTCGAGGGGCGGCGTGCCGCCTTCGGTCCCTTCGGTCCAGGCTTCGGCGGCGGACCGTTCGGGCCCGGCCGAGGCGGCCGGGGCGGTCCGCGGGGCAGGGCGCGGCGCGGGGATGTCCGCGCGTCGATCCTGGCCCTGCTGAAGGACCGGCCGATGCACGGCTACGAGATGATCCAGGAGATCGGCGAGCGCAGCGGCGGGGCCTGGAAGCCCAGCCCCGGCTCGGTCTATCCGACCCTCCAGATGATGGAGGACGAGGGCCTGATCACCAGTGAGAGCGAGGGCGGCAAGAAGCTGTTCACGCTCACCGACGCCGGGCGCGCCGAGGCCGAGTCGGGGTCCGAGGCCCCGTGGGAAGAGGCCGGGCGCGGAGTCGACTGGGAGAGCATGAACGAGATCCGCCAGGCCGGGTTCGGTCTGATGGAGGCGTTCGGTCAGGTCTGGAAGACCGGCACCGCCGAACAGCGCCAGAAGGCGCTCGGGGTCATCAACGACGCCCGTAAGAGGCTGTATCTGATCCTGGCCGACGAGGACTGACCCCGCCGGCCGCCGAGAGCCCCGCGACCACCCGGTCGCGGGGCTCTCCCGTGTCTGCGGGCGGCCGTGGCGGTCAGGCCACCGGGCTCAGGCCACCGGGCTCAGGCCACCAGGCCGCCGAGCTTGCGCAGTGACTCGTTCAGCGCGGCCGTCGCCGAGTCCTTGAGCTTGCCCGCCATCAGCGAGACGGCGGCGCCGGTGAACTCGCCGTCGATCCGGACCACCGTGGCGTTCCCGTCGGGCGTGAGCGTGTAGCGGTTGCCGACGACGACCCCCATCGGACCCTTGCCCCTGACACCGAGCAGCCGGCCCGCCTCGAACTCGTCCACGGTCCACAGGACTTCGGCGGGGAAGCCCATGAGCTTCATGTTCTCGGTGTAGGTCGCGCCGAGCTCCAGCTTCTCGGGGCCGCCCCGCGGGAAGCCGGTGTGGGTGGCGTTCCACTCGCCGTACGCGGTGAAGTCCGTCAGCCGGGCCCAGACCTTCTCCGCCGGAGCCTCCAGACGCGCCTCGGCGCTGACCTCGGCCATACGACCACCCCTTCGAGTCGGGAACGTGTCGCGGAACGTAGCCGGGGTGCCGTGAACATTCAATACTGATGAACCGTCAGACAGTGGGGCGCTTCCCGCACGGCCGGGCCCTGTCAGCTCACCGACGAGCCGGTGACCGGCAGCGCCCATATCTGCGCCGAGTCGAAGAGGTCGCAGGCGCGCGGGCGCGCGGACTCGTCGTGGCAGTGGAAGGCGGCCCAGAACAGATCGCCGCGCAGGGCGTCCCCGGGCGCGTACACGCGGTACACGTACTGCAGCCCGTCCTCGGCCAGCAGGGCGACCATCCAGCACATCGGACCCCCTCCCGCGGTTGCCGGGGCGGCTGTGTCGTACGGGAGGGGACGTGTCGGGCGGCGGTGCGGTTGCGCGCCGGGCGTACGGGCAGGTGGTGCGCGCCCCCGAGGTGTAAACCGTGGAATCTCATCCGGAAGGAGGAGAACCCGGTCATCCGTCCCCACCCCACGTCGGACGCGGAATGCTTCCCGGCGGGGATGCCCGGGGGGCCGGGCCCCTGATGGGGTAGGAGGGTGCACTCCCCGATCCCGCGGGTCCCGGCCGTCCCGGCTCCGGTCCCCGCCGCCCCCGACCTCGAAGCCCGGCTCACCGACGAGATGGCTTCGGTGGTCGCGGGTGCCCGCAGACGGGCGCTGCGCGACGGGGACCGGCAGCTCGACACGGCCCATCTGCTGCACTCGCTGATGGAGAGCGACCCCGAGGTGCGGGCCGCGTTCGACGGCGCTCCGCAGGTGGCGCGGGTGCTCGGCTATCTCGTCCAGCGCTCCATCGGGTACGGGCTGCGCTGGCAGGGGTCGGTGGAGGACTCGGGGGCGCTGCCGCTGCTCGCCCAGCCCGGCTGGTCGCCCGCCGCGGTCACCGCGATGGAGGGCGCGCTCGCCAGGGCGGCCGCCCGCGGCGACGCCCACGCCTGCGGAACCGACCTGCTCGCGGCGCTCGCGGCCGACCCGGAGTGCCGGGCCGTGGAGGTCCTCGACCACGCCGGAGTCGAGTCCCGGGAGCTCTCCGGGCGGCTTGCCGAGCCCCCGCCGTCTCGACAGGTGTCACAGGGGTGACGCTCCTGACTTCTCCTGTCATGATGTGCCGATGCAGGCGTCTCAGGGGAGAAACGTCGGCCTGGGACTGGCCCTGGCCTCGGCGTTCTCATTCGGTGGATCAGGTGTCGCGGCCAAGCCGCTGATCGAGGCGGGCCTCGACCCGCTGCACGTGGTGTGGCTGCGGGTGACGGGCGCCGCGCTCGTCATGCTGCCCGTCGCCTGGCGCCACCGGAGGCTGCTCGTGCGCCGGCCCGCGCTGCTCGCCGGGTTCGGTCTGCTCGCCGTCGCCGGTGTCCAGGCCTGCTACTTCGCCGCGATATCCCGTATCCCGGTCGGCGTCGCCCTGCTCGTCGAATACCTGGCGCCCGCGCTCGTCCTCGGCTGGGTCCGGTTCGTCCAGCGCAGGCCCGTGACCCGGGCCGCGGCCGTCGGCGTGGTGCTCGCCGTCGGCGGCCTCGCCTCCGTCGTCGAGATCTGGTCCGGGCTCAGCTTCGACCTCTTGGGACTGCTGCTCGCCCTCGGCGCCGCCTGCTGCCAGGTCGGTTACTTCGTCCTGTCCGACCAGGGCGGCGACGCGGACGACGCGCCCGACCCGCTCGGCGTCATCGCGTACGGCCTGCTCATCGGCTCCCTCCTGCTCACCGTGGTCGCCCGGCCCTGGGGCATGGACTGGTCGGTGCTCGGCGGCAGCGCCGACATGAACGGCTCGGACGTGCCGGCGGCCCTGCTGCTCGGCTGGATCGTGCTGATCGCGACCGTGATCGCGTACGTCACCGGAGTGATCTCGGTACGCAAGCTCTCCCCGCAGGTCGCCGGTGTCGTCGCGTGCCTGGAGGCGGTCATCGCGACCGTCCTGGCCTGGGTGCTGCTCGGCGAGCACCTCTCCGCGCCGCAGATCGCGGGCGGCGCGGTGGTCCTGGTCGGCGCCTTCATCGCGCAGTCCTCGGCGCCGAAGGACGCCTCCGGGCCGGTGGCGGGCGGGGACGGCCACCCGTTGCCCGTGCGGGAAACGCCCGCCCGGGAAGCACCTGTCCGGGAAGGCTCCGAGGGTGAGTTGTCGGCCGGCCGGACCGCGCCGTAGGGTGGCGATCATGCACGCGACCGTCCTGCCGCCTCCCGCCGCGTAACGCGGGCGGCCGCCACCCCTGACGAAGACCGGGCTCGGGCAGTCCCCGAGCGGCTCGTCGCTGCCCGCGTACTCCAGGCAAGCGACCTTTCCCGTCTTCCTCTCCGGAGTACGTACGTGTCGAACGCACCGACTTCCACAGGCCTGCCCGTCGGGCGCGGCCTGCTCTATCTCGTCTTCGCCGGTGTCGCCTGGGGCACCGCGGGCGGCGCGGCCGCGCTGGTCTTCGACGCCAGCGACCTGGGCCCGCTCGCCCTCTCCTTCTGGCGCTGCGTCGGCGGTCTGGCGCTGCTGCTCGGCGCCCGGGCGCTGCGCCGGCGCCCGGTCGGCAGGCCCGCCGAACCGCTGGGCCGGCGGCTGCTGCGGATCCTCGGCAACGGTGTCGGCCTCGCGGTCTTCCAGAGCGCCTACTTCGCCGCCGTCGCCTCGACCGGGCTCGCCGTCGCGACCGTGGTCACCCTCGGCGCCGGTCCCGTCCTCATCGCGCTCGGCGCCCGGCTCACCCTGGGTGAGCGGATCGGCGGCGCCGGGCTGACCGCCGTGGCCGGGGCGCTCACCGGCCTCGCGGTGCTCGTCCTCGGCAACGGCGGCGGCGCCGTCCGCCCCGCCGGAGTGCTCCTCGCGCTGCTCTCGGCGGCCGGATACGCGGGGATCACCCTGCTCACCCGGTGGCTCGGCCGCGACGGCGAGGCCGCCGACCCCTCCTCGACCACGGCCTGGGCGTTCGCCGTGGCCTCGGTCCTGCTGCTGCCGCTCGCGGGCGCGGAGGGCCTGGTGCCGCACACCGCCGAGCCGGTGCGGGTGGCCGTGCTGCTGCTGTACGTGGCGGCGGTGCCCACGGCGCTGGCGTACGCGCTCTACTTCGCGGGCGCGGCCGTCGTGCGGTCCGCCACCGTCTCCGTGATCATGCTGCTCGAACCGGTGAGCGCGGCGCTGCTGGCGGTCGCGGTGCTCGGTGAGCGGCTGAGCGCCGCCACGGTGGCGGGCACGCTGTTGCTGCTGGTCGCGGTGGTGGGGCTGGCCGGAGCCGAGGCGCGGCTCGCCGCGCGGGCCCGCCGCGAGCCGGTCGCGGTCTGACCCGCCGGGGGCCTGCGGACGCTTGCGCGGGCCCCCGGCAGTGTCCGGCTGTCAGAGCGCGGCCAGGTAGTCGGGCAGCGCCACGGACGGGTCGAGGTCGTCGGCCGGGAGCGGCGTCCCGTACGTCCGGGCCAGCGGGATCACCCCGGTCCAGTGCGGCAGGGCGCTGTCCTCGGGCTCGTCGTTGGGGCCGCCGGTGCGCACCTTCGCCGACACCTCCTCGAGGTCGAGCCGGATGACCGAGGTCGCGGCGAGCTCCTTGGCGTTGGCCTGCCGCGAGTCGTAGGACCGGCCGGGCACGACCTGGTCGACCAGCGCGTCCAGCGCGCTGCGCCGCTCCTCGGGGTCGGTGACCTGGTACGCGAGGCCGTGGACCACGACGGAGCGGTAGTTGAGGGAGTGGTGGAAGGCCGAGCGGGCCAGCACCAGGCCGTCGACGTGGGTGACGGTGAGGCAGACCGGGAGCCCGGGGTCGGCCCGGCCGGCCATCCGCAGCGGCCGCGACCCCGTCGAGCCGTGCACATAGAGCCGCTCGCCGATCCGGCCGTACAGCGTCGGCAGCACCACCGGGGCGCCGTCGCGCACGAAGCCGAGGTGGCACACGTATCCCTCGTCGAGTATTCCGTGCACCAGCTCGCGGTCGTACGAGGCCCGCTCGCGCGAGCGGGTCGGCACGGTGCGCCCGGTGGGCTCGTAGCTGGCGGTCTCGGCCATTTGCCTTCTCCATTGCACTAGTGCATAGTTGTGTTTGTGCTAGGAGAGTATCGGATCGTGGGGCGTCGCGCATCGGAGATCGCCGCCGACGTGGAGCGCGCGGTGGGCGCGGGGGAGCTGGAGCCGGGGCAAGCGCTGCCGCCGCTGCGGGAGTTGGCGAGCGAGCTCGGGGTGAATCCCAATACGGTCGCGGCCGCCTACCGGCTGCTGCGGGACCGGGGGGTCATCGAGACGGGGGGCCGCCGGGGCAGCCGGGTGCGTCCGCGCCCCGCCAGCACGGCCCGCGACGCCCAGCGCATCGACGTGCCCGCCGGGGTGCGCGACATCTCCGACGGCAATCCCGACCCCGCGCTGCTGCCGCCGCTCGGCGAGGCGCTCGCGGCCGCCGCGCGCGACCACGCCGAGCGGCCCTCGCTCTACGGGCAGGACCCGGTGGACCCGGAGCTGGCACGGCTCGCGCGGGCGGCCCTGGACGCCGACGGGGTGCCGCAGGGGCCGGTCGGCGTCCTGTCCGGCTCGCTCGACGCGATCGAGCGGGTGCTCGCCGCGCATCTGCGGCCCGGTGACGCCGTCGCCATCGAGGACCCGGGCTGGGGCGCCCTGCTCGACCTCGTCCCGGCCCTCGGGCTGCGGCCGGTGCCGGTGGCGCTCGACGACGACGGGCCGCTGCCCGAGGCCGTGGAGAGCGCGCTGGCGGGCGGGGCGCGGGCGCTGGTCGTCACCTGCCGGGCGCAGAACCCGACCGGCGCGGCCGTGAGCGCGGAGCGCGCGCGTGCGCTGCGGGAGGTGCTGCGGGCCCACCCCTCGGTCCTGCTGATCGAGGACGACCACGGGCACGGCATGGTCGACGTGCCGCTCGCCCCGCTGTCCCCGGTCGTCGGACACTGGGCTTTCGTACGGTCGGTGGCCAAGGCGTACGGGCCGGATCTGCGGCTCGCCGTGCTCACCGGGGACGCCGTCACGATGGACCGGGTGCGGGGGCGCCAGCGGCTCGGGCCCGGCTGGGTCAGCCGGCTGCTCCAGCGGACCGTCGTCCATCTGTGGACCTCGGGCGTGCTCGACCCGGCCGCCGTGGCCCGCTCCTACGGCGAGCGCCGCGACGCCCTGGTGCGCGCGCTGCGCTCACGGGGGGTCGCGGCGCACGGCCGCAGCGGGTTCAGTGTGTGGGTGCCGGTGCCGGACGAGACGGCGGCGGTGGCGCGGTTGCTGCACGCGGGGTGGGCGGTGGCGCCCGGTGCGCGGTTCCGGATGTCGGCCGCGCCCGGGATCCGGCTCACCGTGTCCCGGCTCGGGCCGGCCGACATCGGCGCTGCGGCCGACGCGGTGGTGGCGGCGACGGGGTCGTTGCCGTCTTCGCCTGGGCGGCGCTACGACTGACTTCGGCGGGTGCGTGGTCGTCTGCGGGCCGGTGGGGGCTGGCCGCGCAGTTCCCCGCGCCGCCCCTGAAGGGTTGCCCCGGGCCGCAGCCGTCGGCCACAAGAGAAGCGCTACAGCGCCTTCTTGGGCGTGCGGCCCTGTGTCAACGCCGCTCCCGCCAGGACTATCGCCGCACCCACCGGGGTGTTCCAGCTCAGGCTCTCGCCCAGGAGCAGGACTCCGGCCGCCGTGGCGATGACCGGGATGAAGTACGTGACCATCTGCGCGGTCGTCGGGCCGACCTCGTTGACCAGGCCGTACTGGACCAGCACCGCGAAGCCGGTGCCGAGGGCGCCGAGCGCGGCGACCGCGAGCAGCGGGAGCGGGTGGAACGCGGTCGGGAAGCCCGCGAACAGCGGCGTGACCAGGGCGAGTTGGAGGGTGGCGACGCCCAGCTGAGAGCCGATCAGCGACAGGTTCGAGTGGCCGCTGCCCGCGAGGTTGCGGCGGACGTAGATCCAGCCGACCGGGTAGCAGAGCGAGGCGAGCAGGGCCATCGCCGTGCCCTTCGGGTCCAGGCCGTCGAAGCCCTGCCAGGCGCCCAGGACCGTGAGCACCCCGAGGAAGCCGAGGCCCAGGCCCGCCACCCGGCGCCGGGTCGGCCGGTCCTCGGAGAGCGCCACCAGGGAGAGCGCCATGCCCCACAGCGGCGAGGTCGCGTTGCAGATCCCCGCGAGGGTCGAGGGGATCGTCAGCTCCGAGTAGGCGAACAGCGAGAACGGCAGGGCGTTCAGGAGCAGGGCGGCCACCGACAGATGGAGCCAGGTGCGGCCGCCGCGCGGCAGCCGCTCCCGCTTGACGGCCATGGCGACGGCGAGCACCGCCGTACCGAAGAAGAGCCGTCCGAAGGTGACCTGGAACGGGGCGTAGCCGTCCGTGCCCACCTTGATCAGGAGGAAGCTGAACCCCCAGACCAGCGAGAGCACCGCGAACCGGACACGCCAGTCCAGGGCCGGGCGGCGGAGGGTGGGGGAGGGGGCCGTGAGGGACGACCGGGGCGGGGTGACGGTGCTCATGGCGGCAAGCCTGGCCTGTTCGATCACGTAGCACAAGCGAGAAAAGGTGGAGGGGATCGGTTAGCATTCCTTATATGTTGAACTTGGAGCGCCTGCGGACCCTCGACGCCTTGGCCCGCCATGGCTCGGTAGGCGGCGCCGCAGACAATCTGCACGTCACGACCTCGGCCGTGTCCCAGCAGCTCGCGAAACTGGAGCGGGAGGCGGGGCAGCCGCTGCTCGCCAAGAACGGGCGGGGCGTGCGCCTCACCGACGCGGGCCGGCTGCTCGCCGAGCACGCCGCACGGATCCTCTCCCAGGTCCAGGTGGCGCAGGCCGATCTGGAGGCCCAGCGCGGCCGGGTCGTGGGCGAGCTGCGGATCGCGGGCTTCGCCACCGCCGCGCGCGGCCTGTTCCCCGCGGCGCTCACCGCGCTGCGGACCGCCCACCCCCAACTGTGCGTGCGGTCGGACGAGTTGGAGGCCGAGGACTCGGTACGGGGCGTGCTCCTCGGCGACCTCGACCTGGCCGTCGTCCTCGACTGGTACAACAAGCCGCTGCCGCTGCCCGACGGGCTGGCCAAGCGGTCGGTCCTGGACGACCAGGCGGACGTGGCGATGCCGGTGGGGCACCCGCTCGCGGGGCGCGAGAGCGTGGACCTGGAGGAGTTCGCCTCGGACGAGTGGGTCACCTGGCCCGAGGGCGAGTTCTGCCACGAGTGGCTGATGTTCACGCTGCGGGGCAAGGGCGTCGAGCCGCGCATCGGGCACGTGGCGCGTGAACACGCCACCCAGCTCGCCCTGGTGGAAGCCGGACTGGGCGTGAGCGTCGCGCCCCGGCTGGGGCGGGGCCCGGTGCCCGAGGGGGTCCGGGTGGTGCCGGTGCGCGACGCGATGCACCGGCATGTGTACGCGGTGTGGCGCGCGGACGCCGACCGGCGCCCCTCGATCCGGGCGGCGGTGGAGGCGTTGGCCTCGGCGGGGCGCGACCTGACCGATTGAGTCCTGAACGGGGCGCTGCCTCTCAGCCGCCGGACGGCCCCGGCAGGCCCAGCTTGCGGAAGTCCCACGACACGATCGTCTCCGGCGTCAGCCGCAGCCAGGCGTGCCGGCCGTCGTGGACCATCTCCTCCAGGCCGAAGTTCTTGCGCGCGAACTCCCGCTCGGGCCCGTCCAGTTCGGCACACGGCTCGCCCGTGCGCGGCACCTCGCCGACCGGGACCGCACTGCCCCGCAGCTCGACGCCGCGCAGCTCGCCGTAGGACTCGCCGGCGTCCACCACCACCGCCGTCCTGGGGTCCTTGAGCAGCTGGGACCAGCGCAGGCTGCGGGTGATCGAGTAGAGCCACAGCGCGCTCCCGTCCCAGACGTACCAGAGCGCGCCCACGTGCGGATGGCCGTCGGGGGAGACGGTGGCGACCCGGCAGGTGCGCTGTTCCGCGAGGAACGCGTCCCGTTCGGCGTCCGTCATCATGATCCGGCGGCCCCGGCGCTGGGTGGCGGTCATCGGGCGGCTCCTCCCGTGGGTCGGCGCGGCCGACGCGTTCCGGCCGAGCCGAGCTGACTGAGTGTCAGGAATCATGGCGCGGCCTTCCCCCCTCGCGCAATGGCCACTAGCCTGCCGCGCCATGGCGACGAACGAGCGAGCGGCACAGCACGACGAGCGGCGGACCGAGCGGCTGGCCGGGCTGTTGGAGCCCGCCTCGACGGTGCTGATGACCGTGGAGTGCCAGCAGGGGGTCGTCGGCCACGACAGCGCGCTGCCCGAACTCGCCAAGGAGGCGCGGTCGTCGGGCGCGCTGCACAACATCGCCCGGCTGGTCGCCGCGGCGCACGAGACGGGCGTCCAGGTCGTGCACGCGGTGGCCGAGCGCAGGCCGGACGGGCGCGGCGCCTCCACCAACGCGCGTCTGTTCCGGGCCGCCGAGCGCCTGCCCGTGCAGCAGTACTCCGGTTCGACGGCGGTACGGATCGTCGAGGGCATCGACGTGGCGGACGAGGACCTGGTGGTGCGCAGGCTGCACGGCCTCTCGCCGATCGCGGGGACGGGCGTCGACCCGCTGCTGCGCAACCTCGGCTGCCGCACCCTGATCGTCAGCGGTGTCTCGGCGAACGTGGCGATCCCCAACGCCGTCTTCGACGCCGTCAACCTCGGCTACACGGCCGTGGTGCCCGTGGACGCCGTTGCGGGGGTGCCCGCCGAGTACACCCCCGCGATGATCCGCCACACGCTGGCGCTGGTGGCCACGGTCGCCACCACCGACGACATCGTGGCGTGCCTCAAGGGGCCGCGCCGGCCCAGGCGGTTCTGAGCGGCACGGCCCCACGGTTCACGCCAGTTTGATCGAATCCCCCTCCACCTTGATCGTCTTGGCCGGGAGCGGCCGCGGCGCCGGGCCCCCGGTGACAGCGCCGGTCGCCGGGTCGTACTTGCTGCCGTGGCAGGGGCAGTTGATGGTGCCGCCGCCGACGTCCTTCACCGTGCAGCCCTGGTGGGTGCAGATGGCCGAGAACGCCTTGAAGGTGCCGGCCGTCGGCTGCGTCACCACCACGCCCTGGTCGGGGAAGACCTTGCCGCCGCCCTGCGGGATGTCGGCGGTCTTCGCCAGCACCGCGCCGCCGGCCGCCCCGGCGCCGCCCCCTCCGGTGGCGCCGCCCGTTCCTCCGGTCCCTCCGTCACCGGAGGACTTGGCGGCGCCGTCGGACGTGTCCGAGTCGCCGCAGGCGGCGAGCGCGGCCGCGAGCCCGACGCCGCCGACCGCCGCGACGACGGTACGGCGGGCCGGGCCCGGCTCGGACGGAAGAGCTTGGGTGCTCATACTGGCGTTCCCTTCACCTTGCTACACGGGGGCTGCGTGAAGGGGTACGGCCCGGCGCGGCCGGTTGTTCAGGCGTTCAGGGATTTCTTCAGAAACTCCAGATTCAGCCACAGCAGTGTGTCGGCCACACCCTCCCTGGTGACCATGTGGCTCTCGCCCACCAGTGGCAGCACGGTGTGCGGCTTGCCCGCCGCGAGCAGCGCCTGTGAGAACCGCAGCGTGTGTGCGGGCACCACATTGTCGTCCGCCATTCCCTGGACGAGCATCAGCGGCCGGGTCAGCTTGTGGGCGTGCGCGACCAGCGAGCAGCGCTCGTAGTTCTCCGGCTGGACGTCCGGGTGGCCGAGATAGCGCTCCTTCCAGTGGGTGTCGTAGAGCGTGAGGTCCGTCGGGGCCGCCCCCGCCACGGCCGCGTGGAACACATCGGGCCGGTGCAGCACGGCCGCCGCCGCCAGATACCCGCCGAACGACCAGCCCCGGATGCCCACCCGGTCCGTGTCCAGGTCCGAAAAGCGCTCGGCGGCCGCCCGCAACGCGTCGACCTGGTCCTCCAGGACCGGGGTGAGCTGGTCGCCGTGGATGCTGACCCGCCAGGCCTCGCCGCGCCCCGGGGTGCCGCGCCCGTCGACGGACAGGACCGCGAACCCCTGCTCGGCGAACCACTGGTTCACCGCGTGGAACCAGGCGCCGGCCCGTACGACGGTCTGCAGGCCCGGACCGCCGTACGAGTGGATCACCACGGGCAGCCGGGCCGCGCCCTCGCGGTGCCAGGACGGCAGATAGAGCGCGGTGCGCAGTTCGCGCTCGCCCAGCGACAGGAACAGCGGTCGCGGCGTCAGCACCGGCCGCTCGCTCAGCACACCGATCCGGCCCGTCGGTTTGCCGCCGCGCAGGACCGTCACCGTGTGCGCGTCCAGGGTGCGGCTCTCGAGGACGAGGGCGTCGCCGCCGACGGTGGCCGTGTGCACCCCGGGCTCCTCGGTGACACGGGTGCAGCCGGAGCCGGGCGCGTACGCCCACACATGGGTCTCGGTGGGCTCGTCGCTCGCCGTGAAGTAGACCGTGTCGCCGGACGAGCCGAGTATCGCGCGCACGTCGAGCCCGGCCGGGGGCCCGTCCCCGAGGGCGTCCCTGAAGCGGGACAGCGGCATGCCGCCCGGGGTGAACTCCAGCCAGTGGTCGTCGTGGTGGCGCTCCAGCACCTCGGTCCCGCCGCTCGCCGGGTCGACGGCGAGCCGGTACGCGGTGCGCTGGTCCCGGGTCTGGACGGTGGCGTACGGGCCCGTGGCGTCCCAGCCACCCTCCACCAGGTACTCGAAGGCCGGGTCGGTCCAGGCGCCGGCCGGGTGCGAGGCGGCTTCCGCCGCCTCGGGCAGCCGCACCGGGACCCGCTCGCCGTCGACGCCGACGACGACCAGCGACACCTCGGCGTTGGCCGTGCCGGCCGCCGGGTACGGCAGCACGCGCGGCTCCTTCGCCGGATCCGAGGGGTCGCCCAGATACCAGCGCCGCACGGGCGACTCGTCCACCCGCACCACCAGGAGCGCGGAGCTGTCCGGGGCCCACCAGGAGCTGCGCGCGCGGCCGATGGACTCCGCCGAGACGTGGTCGGTCAGCCCGTAGGACACCTGTGGGCCCTCCGGGGCGAGCAGTCGCCGGTCGCCGGTGCCGTCGGCGCGCACCACGTGCAGGGCGCGCCCGGTCACGTACGAGACGAGCGTGCCGTCGGGGGACAGGCGCGGGTCGACCGCCGGGCCCGCCGTGCGGAGCGGGCGTGGGGCGCTTCCGTCCGTACCGGCCAGCCAGAGGGCGCCATGGAGGGCGAAGACGACGGTGCGGACGGCCGCGTCGGTGGCGTAGGAGACGATGCCGCCGCCCGTCTCGCGGGCCCGCTCGCGGCGGATCAGCTCCGCCTGCGGCACCTCGCCGGGCTCGCCGAGCGCGAGCGGGTCGACGAGGACGCGCTCCTCGCCGTTCTCGAACAGCCACAGCGAGCCGAGCGCGGAACGGCCGCCCGCGGTGCGCAGGAACAGCACCCGTTCGCCGTCGGGCGAGACGGTGAAGGCCTTGGGCACGCCGAGCGAGAAGCGCCGGGTGCGGGCGAACTGGAGCGGGAAGTCCTCGGTGGTGTGCGGCTGGTCGGCCGTGCGGTCTGCGGGCATGGCGAAGCGTCCCCTCGGGGTCGGAGTGATCGAACGGTCGCGTCCGTCCCAGTAGCCTGGGCGGATGCTCAATGAAGTGACAGCGACCCGCTATGTCACGCCCTTGCGTGAGGGCGGCTCGCTCCCGGGGATCGTCGAGGCCGACGATCTCGGTACGTACGTCATGAAGTTCACCGGCGCCGGACAGGGCCGCAAGACCCTGGTGGCGGAGGTGATCTGCGGAGAGCTGGCCCGACGGCTGGCTCTGCGCGTGCCCCGACTGGTCACCATGCAGCTCGATCCCGTCATCGGGCTCTCGGAGCCGGACCAGGAGGTGCAGGAGCTGCTGAAGGCGAGCGGTGGGCTGAATCTCGGAATGGACTACTTGCCCGGTTCGATCGGGTTCGACCCGCTTGCGTATCAGGTGAGTTCCGCTGAGGCGGGCAAGGTCGTCTGGTTCGACGCGTTGATCAACAACGTCGACCGTTCGTGGCGGAATCCTAACATGCTGGTGTGGCACGGTGATCTTTGGCTGATCGACCACGGCGCCACGATGATCTGGCACCACAACTGGCCGGGCGCGCAGGCCTCGGCCGCCAAGCCCTACAACGCCTCGGACCACGCGCTCGCCCCGTTCGGGCCCGATGTCGCCTCCGCCGCCGCCGAGTTGGCACCCCTGGTGACCGAGGAGCTGCTGACCGAGGTGACCGCGCTGGTGCCGGACGAGTGGCTGGTGGACGAGCCCGGCTTCGACACCACGGACGCGCTGCGCCGGGCGTATGTGGCGCCGCTGCTGGCCCGTGCCGCCGACATCCACGAGCGGATCACGCTGGACGCGCCCGCCAAGGCCACCCCGTCGCAGGCCCCGGGCTGGCTCACCGACCACCTCAAGCCCTGGCCGCACCCCACCAAGGACAGCAAGACCGGCCAGCCCGGCGAGAAGGACGGCAAGTGAGCGACCGCGACGTCTTCGAGTACGCGCTGCTGCGCGTGGTGCCGCGCGTGGAGCGCGGCGAGTGCTTCAACGCCGGGGTGCTGGTGTACTGCCGGGCCAAGTCGTTCGTCGCGGCCCGTACGCATCTGGACGAGGCCAAGCTGATGGCGCTCGACCCGCGTGCCGACGTGGCCGGGGTGCGGGCGGCGCTGCGGGCCGTCGAGGGGGTCTGCGGCGGCGGCGAGGCGGCCGGGCAGGCGGCGGGCGACGACGCCGGGCGGCGCTTTCGCTGGCTGATCGCGCCCCGCTCGACCGTGGTGCAGCCCGGCCCGGTGCACACCGGGCTCACGGCGGATCCGGCGGCCGAGACCGAGCGGCTGCTGGACCTGCTCGTTCGCTGACGGGGCGGGCCGTGCGGGTGTGACCTTCGCCGGGGCGATCCGTGGGCCGTTGACACCGGGTGCCAGGGCTTCTAGCGTCTCGTCTGCTGAAGCTACTAAGCGGTTGCTCAGGGACGAGGAGCCGCGGATCCCCAGGGCGAGGAGAACAGCATGTCCACCACCGAGCAGCGCGTAGCCATCGTGACCGGGGCGGCCCGGGGCATCGGCGCCGCGACCGCCGTCCGGCTCGCGGCCGAGGGCCGCGCGGTCGCCGTACTCGACCTCGACGAGGCGGCCTGCAAGGACACCGTCGAGAAGATCACGGCGGCGGGCGGCAAGGCGATCGCCGTCGGCTGCGACGTCTCCGACAGCGCCCAGGTGGAGGCCGCCGTGGCGCGCGTCGCCGCCGAGCTCGGGGCGCCCACGATCCTCGTCAACAACGCGGGCGTGCTCCGCGACAACCTGCTCTTCAAGATGACCGAGCTGGACTGGGACACCGTGATGAACGTGCACCTCAAGGGCGCGTTCCTGATGGCCAAGGCCGTCCAGAAGCACATGGTGGACGCCGGCTGGGGCCGTATCGTCTCGCTCTCCTCGTCCTCCGCGCTCGGCAACCGCGGCCAGGCCAACTACTCCGCCGTGAAGGCGGGCCTCCAGGGCTTCACCAAGACCCTCGCCAAGGAGCTCGGCAAGTTCGGCGTCACCGCCAACGCCGTCGCCCCCGGCTTCATCGTCACCGAGATGACCGCGCAGACCGCCGCCCGGGTCGGCATGGGCTTCGAGGACTTCCAGGCCGCGGCCGCCACCCAGATCCCCGTGCAGCGCGTCGGCACCCCGGACGACATCGCCAACGCCATCGCCTTCTTCACCGGCGACGACGCGGGCTTCGTCTCCGGCCAGGTGCTGTACGTGGCCGGCGGACCCCTCAACTGAAGCCGGGAGAGCACATCATGACGGACATTCAGCTTCCGGAGCTCTCCGGCAGGGTCGCCCTGGTCACCGGCGCCAGCCGGGGCATCGGCTACGGCGTCGCCGAGGCGCTCCTCGCCCGCGGCGACCGCGTCTGCATCACCGGCCGGGGCGAGGACGCCCTCAAGGAGGCCGTAGAGCGGCTCGGCGCGGACCGCGTCATCGGCGTCGCCGGCAAGGCCCACGACGAGGCCCACCAGGCCGTCGCGGTCGAGCGCACGATGGAGGCCTTCGGCCGGGTCGACTTCCTGGTGAACAACGCGGGCACCAACCCGGTCTACTCGCCGATGGCCGAGCTCGACCTGAACGTGGCGCGCAAGGTCTACGAGACCAATGTGGTCTCCGCGCTCGGCTTCGCCCAGCAGACCTGGAAGGCCTGGCAGAAGGAGAACGGCGGCGCGATCGTCAACATCGCCTCCGTCGCCGGCCTCGCCCCCTCGCCCTTCATCGGCGCGTACGGGATGAGCAAGGCGGCCATGGTCAATCTGACCCTCCAGCTGGCGCACGAGTTCGCGCCGGACGTGCGGGTCAACGCGATCGCCCCCGCGGTGGTCAAGACCAAGTTCGCCCAGGCGCTCTACGAGGGCCGCGAGGAGGAGGCGGCCGCGGGCTACCCCCTCAAGCGCCTCGGGGTGCCCTCCGACATCGGCGGAGCGGCCGCGTTCCTCACCTCCGAGCAGTCCGCCTGGGTGACCGGGCAGACGCTGGTGGTGGACGGCGGGCTCTTCCTCGGCGCCGGAGTGCACTGACGGCCCGCGCGCACCGGCCGGTCGGGAGTTCGCTCACCGCCCAGCGGGTACGCTGATCTTCATACCGGTGAGTAGTGTTCCGGTTTGCCCCTCGATGCCCCAAGTGCCCCGTCCCGTCCTCCAGTTGACCGGGCGGGGCGCTGCGGTATGGTCTGCCGACCCATGGCTGAACGAGGAGCGTGCACGTGTTCAACCGGACCATATGCCTGCGCACCACCGCGGCCCTTGCGTCCATGTCGTCGTTGGCCCTGCTGAGCGGCTGCGGACTGCTTTCCGGGAGCGGTTCGGAGGCCGATCAGACGATCAAGGTCGGCACGGTGAGCGAGCCGAGCACCCTCGATCCGGCCGCCTCCTGGGACGGCTCCTGGGAGCTGTTCCGCAACGTCTTCCAGACCCTGCTGTCCTTCCCGACGGGCAGCAGCACGCCCCAGCCGGACGCGGCGGAGAGCTGCAAGTTCAAGGACTCCGACAGCCGTACGTACCAGTGCACCCTCCGCAAGGGCCTGGTGTTCTCCAACGGCGACAAGATCGACGCCGCGGCCGTGAAGTACTCGATCGACCGCATTGTGAAGATCAATGTGAAGGCGGGCCCCAAGGGCCTGCTCACCAGCCTGGACCGGGTCACCGCCGACGACGAGCGGACGGTCACCTTCCATCTGAACAAGTCGGACGCCACCTTCCCCTTCGTGCTGGGCGCGCCCGCGATGTCCCTGGTGGACCCCCGCGACTACCCGGCGAACGCGCTGCGCGACGACGGCGGGCTCACCGGCTCCGGCCCGTACACCCTGGAGTCGTTCCACGCGGGCGACCGGGCCGAGCTGAAGAAGAACACCCACTACGCCGGGTTCGCACAGCTCAAGAACGACGCCGTCTCGATCCGCTACTTCAAGGACTCCGGCGACATGGTGGAGTCCCTCAAGAAGAAGCAGATCGACGTCACCTACCGGGGTCTGACCGCCGACGAGGTGGTGGACGTCCAGAACGAGAAGTCCGCGGGCAAGCCGCTCCAGCTGGTCGAGACGGTCGGCACGGAGATCCGCTTCCTGGTCTTCAACCCCAAGGACCCGCTCGCCGCCAACCCGGCCGTACGCCGGGCGGTTGCCCAGCTCGTCGACCGGGACGCGCTGGTGGCCAAGGTCTACAAGGGCGCGGCCGAGCCGCTGTACTCGATGGTGCCCAGGGGCGTGGCCGGGCACACCGTGAGCTTCTTCGACACCTTCGGCGCGCCCAGCGTCCCCAAGGCGAAGGCGATCCTGCGCCGGGCCGGGATCACCGAGCCGGTGCCGCTGACCCTCTGGTACACCACCGACCGGTACGGCTCGTCCACGGCCCTGGAGTTCGCCGAGATCAAGCGGCAGCTGGAGGCCTCGGGGCTGTTCAAGGTCACCCTGGAGAGCCGGCCGTGGAAGTCCTACACCCAGGGGATGCAGGCCGGTGAGTACCCCGTCTTCGGGCGCGGCTGGTTCCCCGACTTCCCCGACCCGGACAACTTCATCGCGCCCTTCGTCGGCAAGGAGAACGCGGTCGGCACCCCGTACGAGCCCAAGGAGATCACCGACCAGCTGATCCCGCAGACCCGCGAGGTCTCCGACCGGGGCGCGGTCAGCAAGAAGTTCGAGCGGGCCCAGGACGTGCTCTCCGACGATGTGCGGCTGCTGCCGCTGTGGCAGGGCAAGCTCTATGTGGCGGCCAGCGACGAGATCGCCGGCGGCGAGCGGGCCATCGACCCCCAGACGGTCATGTGCATGTGGGAGCTGCACCGCAAGACCAGCTGGTAGGAGGCCCGGGACCCGGGCGTGGCGGGCGTTGTCAGTGGCGGCCGGTAGGTTTTTCGGTATCTCGCACCGCAGGGTGCGGGAACCGAACGTCCCACGGAGGTTGTTGACGTGACCGACATCGCCATGCTGCCCGAGTCCTGGCGCGGCGTCCTCGGCGAGGAGCTCCAGAAGCCCTACTTCAAGGAGCTCACCGACTTCGTCGAGGAGGAGCGGGCGAAGGGTCCGGTCTATCCGCCGCGCGAGGAGGTCTTCGCCGCGCTGGAGGCGACTCCGTACGACAAGGTGAAGGTCCTGGTCCTCGGCCAGGACCCGTACCACGGCGCGGGCCAGGGCCATGGGCTGTGCTTCTCGGTGCGGCCGGGCGTCAAGACCCCGCCGTCGCTGCGGAACATCTACAAGGAGATGAAGGAGGAGCTCGGCCACCCGGTGCCGGACAACGGCTATCTGATGCCGTGGGCCGAGCAGGGCGTGCTGCTGCTCAACGCGGTGCTCACGGTCCGCGAGGGCGAGGCCAACTCGCACAAGGCCAAGGGCTGGGAGAAGTTCACCGACGCGGTGATCCGCGCGGTCGCCACCCGCCCGGACCCCGCCGTCTTCGTGCTCTGGGGGAACTACGCGCAGAAGAAGCTCCCCCTGATCGACGAGGAGCGGCACATCGTGGTGAAGGGCGCCCACCCCTCGCCGCTGTCGGCCAAGCGGTTCTTCGGCTCGCGGCCCTTCACCCAGATCAACGAGGCGGTCGCGGCCCAGGGCCACGAGCCGATCGACTGGCGCATCCCGGACCTGGGCTGACCCGGTCGGGCGCCCGCGCCACGGGGGTCGCGGGCGCCCGCAGGCGCGGCTGGCCCGGCTGAGCGCGGGTGCTCAGGCGCCCTCCAGCCGCCGCTCCAGCCGGTCGAGCGCCCCCCGGATCCCGTTCCCGTACGCGTCGTCCGCGAGCGCGTCCAGGGCGGCGTGCGCCCGGTCCAGATGGACGCGGGCGGCGTCCGGGCGGTGCAGCTTCACATAGTCCGCCGCCAGGTTCAGATGCAGCGAGGGGTAGAAGGCACGGACCGCCGACGAGGGATGGTGCGCGTCGAGCCGGTCCTGGCCCAGGCGGCCCAGGCCGTCGGCGGCGGCCAAGGCCCTCAGATCCCAGGCCAGTTCGTCGCCCGCGTCGTCCTGCGCGTCCGCCATGTAGTGCGCCAGCGTGCAGCGGTGCAGCGGGTCGCCGTGCTCCCCGATCTCCGCCCAGAGGGCGCCGAAGCGGTTGCGCGCCTCCTCCCGGTCGCCGCCGTGCAGGAGCATCAGCGCCTGCCCGATCCGGGTCATGACGACGTCCTCCGACGACGCCTCCTGCTGCTCCATCACTGCGGCCTCCGCGAGCCTGTCGTACGCATCCCGTCGGCCCGACGCTAGCCGCCCGCACCGACAATCGGGCTGAGGCTCGGGCGCGGCCCCGGCCTGTCGCTACTTCCCGTACGCCCCCTCGCAGATGCGTGCCTCCGGGCTGTCCGGACGCCAGCCGCCGAAGGACCGGCCCAGGTCGCAGACGTCGTCGCCGATGAACGGCGGGGGAGTGGGCACCTCGGGCACGGCCGGGTGCGGCACGGGGTGCGGGCGCGGATGCGGATGTGGATGCGGCGGCGCCAGATGGGCGCGTGGACGCGGTACGGGGACGGCGGAGCGCGGGGCCGTGGGGCGGGGCGCCGGGGTGGGCGGCAGCGCCGCCTCCAGCGCCTCGCGGACGGGGGCCTGGACGATCTGCGGCCGGACCTCGCGGTCGGCCTGCCCGCTGATCGGCCGGGGCGGCGCCGCGGGCGGCCCCGGGGCGGGGCCGTGCTGGACGGTGACACATCCGGAGGCGGCCAGGGCGGCCATCCCGACGAGGAGTCGCGCGGTGGTTCGGGTTCGATGCACCTGCTCAACTCTGCTGGGTGCGGGGCCGGTTGCGCGCGTGTGCGGGCCGGGATTGGCCCGCACGAGTGACGGCGCGGGGTGACGCCCGGCGGCGCCCGGTCAGTCGCCGGTGGAGCCGTCGACGCCCTCGCGCAGCAGGTCGGCGTGGCCGTTGTGGCGCGCGTACTCCTCGATCATATGGGTGTAGATCCAGCGCAGGTTGAAGTGCTTGCCGCCGCGGGAGGTCCCGGTGCTCAGGTCGTCCAGGGAGTGCCCCTCGGCGTGGGCGCGGGCCTTGGCGATCTCGCCGCGCCAGGTGGCGAGCGCCTCCTCGATGGTGTCCTCGGGCCCGACGTGGAAGTCGCCGTCCGGGTCCTCGTCGGTGAAGTAGTGCGGCGCGCCCTGCTCACCGCCGAAGACATTGCTGAACCAGTGCTGTTCGACCTCCGCCATGTGCCGCACCAGACCCATCAGGGTGAGCCCGGAGGGCGGCATCGAAGGGGTCCTGAGCTGTTCGTCGGTGAGCCCCGCGCACTTGAGGGCGAGGGTCTCTCGGTGGTACTCCAGCCACCCCACGAGCATCGACAGCTCATCGGCGTCGAGGGCGGGTTCCTGGCGTTCGGGCGTCTCGGCAGTCGTCATGGCGGCCATCCTCACGGATCGCACCCGTGCGCGCCACGGGTTATCGCGGCCCGGCCCCGCTCGTCACCCCGGTCGGCGGCACCCTCGGCCCACGTATGCTGACCAGGCAAGGAAGCAGGAAGCCGGACGGCGACAGGAGACTTCGTGAAGGTCGGCTGCATCGGACTCGGGGACATCGCGCAGAAGGCCTATCTGCCGGTCCTCACCACCCTGCCGGGAACGGAGCTGCATCTGCAGACCCGCACCCCCTCCACCCTCGCGAGAGTCGCCGACACCCACCACGTGCCGCTCGAGCGGCGCCACACCGAGCTCGACGCGCTCCTCGCGCAGGGCCTGGACGCGGCCTTCGTGCACGCGCCGACCGCCGTGCACCCGCAGATCGTGACCCGGCTGCTCGAAGCGGGCGTACCGACGTACGTCGACAAGCCGCTGGCGTACGAACTCGCCGACTCCCGGCGGCTGGTGGAGCTCGCCGAGGAGCGCGGGGTGAGCCTGGCCGTCGGCTTCAACCGGCGACTGGCGCCCGGTTACGCGCAGTGCGCCGAGCACCCGCGCGAGCTCATCCTGATGCAGAAGAACCGCGTCGGCCTCCCCGAGGACCCGCGCACGCTGGTGCTGGACGACTTCATCCACGTCGTGGACACCCTGCGCTTCCTGGCACCGGGGCCGGTCGAGCACACGGTGGTGCGGGCCCGGATCCGCGACGGCCTGATGGAGCACGTCGTCCTCCAGCTCTCCGGCGACGGCTTCACCGCCATCGGCACGATGAACCGGATGAACGGCTCCACCGAGGAGGTCCTGGAGGTCTCCGGGCAGGACACCAAGCGGCAGGTGCTCAACCTGGCCGACGTCGTCGACCACAAGGGCCAGCCGACGCTGCGCCGGCGCGGCGACTGGGTGCCAGTGGCCCGCCAGCGCGGCATCGAGCAGGCCGTGCACTCCTTCCTCGACGCCGTACGGGCCGGGAAGACACTCAGTGCACGGGACGCTCTTGCGACGCACGAGCTGTGCGAGCGGGTGGTACGGGAGGCTCTGGAGCAGGCCTCCTGAGCGAGCGCCGGCCGGTGAGGGCGCAGTACACGGCGACCACGAGCAGCGCCGTGTACACCGCCCAGTCGCCGAACCGGAGGTAGAGGGTGCTGCCGTCGGCGAGCGGCACGTCGTAGACCCGGGCCGCGCTGGCCTCGGTGCCCAGCCAGTGGCCGACGCGCTCGCCGTCCGGGCCGTACACCGCGCTGATCCCGGTGAGCGTGGCGTGCACGGCCGGGCGGCCCGTCTCGGCGGCGCGCAGCGCGGCCAGCGAGGCGTGCTGCGCGGGCGCCCAGCTGTGCTGGAACGACGAGGTCGAGGACTGGGCGACGACCAGCCGGGCGCCCTCGCGCACCAGATGGCGGCTCATGTCGGGGAACGCCGACTCGAAGCAGACCAGCGGGCCGATCCGCAGCCCGTCCGGCAGGGTCATCACCACCGGCGACGAGCCACGGCGCCGGTCCTCGCCCGCGGCCTTGCCCACGGAGGTGGCCCAGCCCAGCAGCGAGCGGGCCGGGATGTACTCGCCGAACGGCACCAGCCGCATCTTGTCGTAGCGGTCGCCCGTCGGCCCGTCCGGTCCGACCAGGACCGAGCTCTTGAAGATGCCGGGCCGGTCGGCGCGGCGGGCGTCCACGTTCACCAGGATGTCCGCGCCCACCGCCCGGGAGAGCGAGGCGATCCTGGCCGCCAGGTCCGGGCGGGCCGTCAGGTCCGAGCCGACACTGCTCTCGCCCCACACCACCAGGTCCACGTGCCGGCCCGCCAGCGACCGGGTCAGGGCCTCGCTGCGGGCGAAGCGCGCGTCCGGCCCCTCGTACACACCGGGCTGGACGACGGCGACCCGCACCCGGCCCGCTTTTTCGGGGCGCGGCGCCCACGCCCACACGGCCCCGGCGGCGACGGCCGCCGCGAGCAGCGCGGCCATCACGGGCGTCCGCGCCGGACGGGAGACCAGCAGCACCGTCACGGCGACGTTGGCGCCGACCACCGCCAGGCTCACCAGCCAGACCCCGCCGACCGAGGCGAGGCGCAGCGCCGGAGCCACCTGCCACTGGCTGGAGCCGAGCAGTCCCCACGGGCCGCCAAGGCCCTGCCAGGAGCGGACCAGTTCGACCATCAGCCAGCCCGAGGGCAGCACGGCGAGCGCGGCCGTGGCCCGCCGCGCCGAGGGCCTGCCTTCCCCGAGGCCGCCGAGCGTGGAGCGCACCAGCACACCCCACGGCGCCCACAGCAGCCCGAGCAGCGCGGCCAGCACGACGATGAAGACGGTCAGGCTCGGCATCAGCCAGTGGTGCACCGCGAGCATGAACCCGGTGCCGCCCAGCCAGCCGTCCAGCGCGGCCCGCCGCCGGTCCCGGGCCGACCGGATCAGCAGCAGCCACGGCACCAGGGCGACATAGGCGAACCACCACAGCCCGGGCGCCGGGAACGCCAGCGCCGGGAGCGCCCCGGCGAGCACGGCCGCCGTGCCGCGCCACCAGCGCGACACCATCAGTAGCTGGCGCAGCCCCGTGAGACGGTGCCGCAGCCCGACCGGAACCCGCATCCCGCGCCCTCCTCGCCCCGCCCGTCAGCGGTGGTTTCCGCCCGAGCGTGTCCCCTAGTGTGCGCCCTCGGCCTGCGACGACGCGTTCGGCCGCGCCCGACCGGGCCGCACACCGGGCGAGTCTGCCCCCGCCGCGCTCCGGTACGCCCGCTCACGTCGTGCCGAGCGCCCCCGACACATGCCGCCACTTCTCGTGCACGGTCACCTCGCGCAGCCGCCAGCCCGCGTCGCCGCGCAGCAGCGCGAAGGTGTACCGGCCGCCGGAGAGGAAGTTGGGCGCCACCGGCCCGTCGCCGTCGTCCCGCGCGCCGAACCGCATGGGGTTGAGGTAGTCGGCCCGCACCCGTGCCCGGTCGCCCGGATAGCCGCCGAGGTCCTGGAGGGTGAGCAGCCGGTTGACGATCAGGTGCTGGCGGACCGGGAAGAGCCGCAGGGTCTGCGCGAGCCAGGCCGCGACCTCCGCCGCCGGCCCCTCCATCCCGCCCGCCGCGCGGTAGTCGGCGCGCCCGTCGGGGGTGAACAGCTCCCCGTACGCGGACCAGTCGGCGTCGTCGACGGCGGCGGCGTAGCCGGTGACGATCTCATCGATGGCGAGGCGGTCCATCACGGTCGCGAGTTCCACACGCTGGGTCATCGCCTCAGTGTCGGGCAGCGGCGGCGAGCGGCCAAGGGCCCCGACGGCCCCATGGCCCCCGGGCGCCCGCTCTTGTCGGCGCGCGGCGGCGCGTGCTACCCGTGGGCGCCATGACCGTATCCGGCGAACCCGCCCGCCCCGCCGTCCGCAGCGAGCGCACCGGCCCCGTCACGACCGTGGTGCTTTCCCGCCCCCACGCGCGCAATGCCGTGGACGGGCCCACCGCCCGCGCGCTCGCCGACGCCTTCCGCGCCTTCGAGGCGGACGAGGAGGCGGCGGTCGCGGTGCTGTGGGGCGAGGGCGGCACGTTCTGCGCCGGAGCCGACCTCAAGGCGATCGGCACGCCGACGGGCAACACGGTGACCGAGGACGGCGACGGCCCCATGGGACCGACCCGGATGCGGCTCACCAAGCCGGTGATCGCGGCGGTCTCGGGGCACGCGGTCGCGGGCGGCCTGGAGCTGGCGCTCTGGTGCGATCTGCGGGTGGCCGAACAGGACGCGGTCTTCGGCGTCTTCTGCCGCCGCTGGGGCGTGCCGCTGATCGACGGCGGTACGGTACGGCTGCCCCGGCTGATCGGGGCGGGCCGGGCCATGGACCTGGTGCTGACCGGCCGCCCGGTGGAGGCGGCCGAGGCGCTCGCGATCGGTCTGGCCGACCGGGTGGTGCCGAACGGCACGGCCCGCGCCGCCGCCGAGAAGCTGGCGGCGGAGATCGCCGCGTTCCCCCGGCTGTGTCTGCGCGAGGACCGGCTCTCCCTGCTCGAACAGGAGGGGCTGCCGGAGCCCGAGGCGCTGCGCGGCGAACTCGCGCACGGCCTGCGCTCGCTGGAGCGGGCGGCCGAGGGGGCGGCGCGGTTCGCGGGCGGTGCGGGGCGGCACGGGGCCTTCGGGGAGTGAGGGCCCGGCTTTGAACCCCCTGCTCCGAGCGGCCCCGGGGGTCAGCTGCCCGAGAGCTCGCCCGCGTGCGGGCTGAGCACATCCGCGCCGACCAGGGCGAACAGGGCGATGCCGAGCACGATCCGGTAGACGACGAACGGCATGAAGCTCTTGCTGGAGATGAACTTCATGAACCAGGCGATCACGACATATCCCACACCGAAGGCGACCACCGTGGCGAACAGCGTCTGTGCCATCGGGGCCTGGCCCTCGCCGCCCGCGTCCTTCAGCTCGAAGACGCCGGAGGCCAGCACCGCCGGGATGGCGAGCAGGAAGGAATAGCGGGCCGCGGACTCACGGGTGTAGCCCATCAGCAGACCGCCGCTGATCGTGGCGCCGGAGCGGGAGACGCCCGGGATCAGTGCCATGGCCTGGCACATCCCGTAGACCAGGCCGTCCTTGACGCTCAGCTCCTGGAGCGACTTGCGCTGCTTGGCCGCGCGGTGGCGGCCGCCCGCCTCGTCCCGGGCGGCGCGCCGGTCGGCGACGCCGAGGACCACGCCCATCACGACCAGCGTGGTGGCGATGACCCGCAGATCGCGGAAGGTGGTGTCGATCTGGTCCTTGAGGACGATGCCGAGCACACCGATCGGGATCGAGCCCACGATGACCAGCCAGCCCATCCGGGCGTCCGGGTCGGCGCGCATCCCCCGGTCGGTGAGCGAGCGGAACCAGGCCGAGATGATCCGGACGATGTCCTTGCGGAAGTAGATGAGGACGGCCGTCTCGGTGCCGATCTGGGTGATCGCGGTGAACGCGGCCCCCGGGTCCTGCCAGTCGGCGAAGGCCGCGGTGAGGCGGAGGTGCGCGCTGGAGGAGATCGGCAGGAACTCCGTCAGTCCCTGGACGAGCCCGAGGATGAACGATTCGAACCAAGACATGGGGCGTGGGCCATCCCGGGTGCTGAAGACGGTTGCGGGCACGACGAGCCGACGGCCGGTGTGATGGTCTGATCGACGGCCGGTCGCAGGGCAGCGTACAGGCCCCGGATGAAGGGGAAGTTATGCGGTCCGGTCGGGCGCGGGCTCCCCGTCGGCACCGGCGGTCCCCGGTCCCGGGGCGGTCGCGCCGCCGCCCAGCCGGTGCCGCTTGCGCCACGCCACGGCCGCCGCCCCCAGCCCCGACACCGCGATGAAGGCCATCGCGACCAGGAACACCGGTGAGGTCGGCGACGCGGCCCGGCTGCCCGCGACCACGTACGCCGCCGTGTTGGGCACTGAGCCGAGGCCCGTCGCCAGCAGGAACGGCAGCCAGCCCATCCGGGAGACGGCGGCGCAGTAGTTGGCCGCCGCGAACGGCACCCCGGGGAAGAGTCGGATCGCCATCATCGACCGGAACCCGTGCCGGCTGAGCTGGCCGTCGGCCGCCTTGAGCCAGCGGCCCCGCAGCAGCGGCCGCAGCGCGTCCTGGCCGAGCACCCGGCCGAGCCCGAACGAGATCCCGGCCCCGAGCACCGTGCCGGCCAGCGCGGACGGCAGCCCCGCCTGCGATCCGAAGATCGCGCCGGCGGCCAGGTTGAGCAGGGGGCGGGGTACGAAGGCGGCGGTGCACAGCCCGTACGCCACTGCGAACAGCACCACCGCGGCGCCGCCGCTCAGCCGGTGCGGCCAGCCGTCGGCGAGCAGCCGCTGCGGCTCCAGGAGCAGCACGGTCGTGGCGGCCGCCGCGAGCACCAGCACCAGCAGGGCGAGGCGCGACCAGGGCGAGAACAGGGCCCTGGTGCAGCGCACGGCGAGCCCGGCGGACGGGCGGGCGACGTCGTCGAGCATCCGGGGAGACTAACCGACGCGGGCATGTGATCGCCGTAACGGGCGTCGCGTTACGGCCGTATACGAGGTGAACAGCGCCCCTCGGGCCCCAAGAACCCCCTGGGTAGCGCCCAACTCCGCGCCACCGAAAACCATTCGACGCCCGCCCGGCGCCGGGGCATGATCGGCCACATGTTCCGGCACGCCTTCCCCGCAGCGCCGTCCGCAGTCGCGGACGCGCCGAAGGCTGCCCTGGTCGCAACGCCTGTCACCGTTGCCGCGGCGCTGCTCGACGGCGCTCGAAGCTGACCCTTCCCGGAGAGACCGGCGGACCCCGCAGGGGGAGGGTCGGCCGGACTCAGGGGTCCCACCTCCTCGCAGGGACACACAGGGACACAGCCATGCCCAAGACGGCGTACGTACGCACCAAGCCCCACCTCAACATCGGCACGATGGGCCATGTCGACCACGGCAAGACCACCTTGACCGCCGCCATCACCAAGGTCCTCGCCGCGCGCGGCACCGGCACCTTCGTGCCCTTCGACCGGATCGACCGGGCGCCGGAGGAGGCCGAGCGGGGCATCACCATCAACATCGCGCACGTCGAGTACGAGACCGACACCCGCCACTACGCCCACGTCGACATGCCCGGGCACGCCGACTACGTCAAGAACATGGTCACCGGCGCCGCCCAGCTGGACGGGGCGATCCTCGTCGTCTCCGCGCTCGACGGGATCATGCCGCAGACCGCCGAGCACGTGCTGCTCGCCCGCCAGGTGGGCGTCGACCACATCGTGGTGGCGCTCAACAAGGCCGACGCGGGTGAGGAGGAGCTGACCGACCTGGTCGAGCTGGAGGTCCGCGACCTGCTCTCGGCGCACGGGTACGGGGGCGACTCGGTGCCCGTCGTCCGGGTCTCCGGGCTGCGGGCGCTGGAGGGCGACCCGCGCTGGACGGCGGCGGTCGAGGCGCTGCTCGACGCCGTCGACACCTATGTGCCGATGCCGGTCCGCTACACGGACGCGCCGTTCCTGCTGCCGGTGGAGAACGTGCTGACCATCACCGGCCGCGGCACGGTCGTCACCGGCGCCGTCGAGCGCGGCACCGTCCGCGTGGGCGACCGGGTCGAGGTGCTCGGCGCGGGGGTGGAGACGGTGGTCACCGGCCTGGAGACGTTCGGCAAGCCGATGGAGTCCGCCGAGGCGGGGGACAACGTGGCGCTGCTGCTGCGCGGGGTGCCGCGCGGCGCGGTGCGGCGCGGCCAGGTGGTCGCGGCGCCCGGCAGCGTCACCCCGAGCCGGCGCTTCACCGCGCGGGTGTACGTCCTGTCGGCGCGCGAGGGCGGCCGGAGCACCCCGGTCACCACCGGCTACCGGCCGCAGTTCTACCTCCGCACCGCGGACGTGGTCGGTGACATCGACCTCGGCGAGAGGGGCGTGGCGCGGCCCGGCGACACGGTCACCATGACCGTCGAGCTGGGCCGGGACACCCCGCTGGAGCCCGGTCTCGGCTTCGCGATCCGCGAGGGCGGACGCACGGTCGGCGCCGGGACGGTCACCGGCCTGCTCTGACCGGCGCCCGAACGGCCCGCCGCCCCCGGCACCCCCGGGGGCGGCGGGTCCGGCGCGTTCCGTCACACTGCGGGCATGGGAGACACGGCACTGGTGCTCGGCGCGGGCGGGATCACCGGCGTGGGCTGGGAGATCGGCATGCTGTACGGGCTCGCCGAGGCGGGCGTCGACGTGACCGGCGCCGAGCTGGTCGTCGGCAGTTCGGCGGGCTCGGTGGTCGCCGCGCAGATCACCTCGGGGCGGATCGGGCTCTTGGAGCTGTACGAGCGTCAACTGGCCCGGCCGGACGGTGAGATCCCGGCCCAGTTCGGCCCGGCCGCCGTCTTCCGGTTCGCCCGCGCGGCGCTGACCTCCCGTACGCCCGAGGAGTACGGCAGAAAGCTGGGCCGGGTGGCGCTCGCCGGGGCCACGGGGTCGGAGGCGGCCCGGCGCGAGGTGATCGCCAAACGCCTCGTGACGCACGAGTGGCCCGCGCGGCGGCTGGACATCACGGCGGTCGCGGCGGACACCGGCGAGCTGCGGATCTTCGACGGGGACAGCGGGGTGGAGCTGGTGGACGCGGTCGCCGCGAGCTGTGCGGTGCCCGGGGTGTGGCCGGCCGTCACGGTGGAGGGGCGCCGGTGGATCGACGGGGGTGTGCACTCCCCGGCCAACGCGCAGCTCGCGGCCGGGTACGACCGGGTCCTGGTCCTCGCGCCGCTGGCACTCGGCGGCGGCCCACTGGACTCACCGCGCACCCAGGTGGCCAAGCTGGTGGCGGCGGGCGCCCGCGTCGAACTCATCACCCCCGACGCCGCGGCCCGCCGGTCCTTCGGCCGCAACTCCCTGGAACCGTCGCGCCGGGCCCCGGCGGCCCGTGCGGGCCGCACCCAGGCCGCCGCACACGCGGCGGCGGTGGCCGAACTCTGGAGGTAGTGGAGCGGACCCGCGGGGCGCCCCTTCGAGGGGCGCGGGGGACTGCGCGACCAGCCGGCGATGGCCCGCACCCGAGGACACCGCCCTCCCCGCGGGGCGGCCGGCGTCCCCCACAATGGGAGCGTGAACGAGCCCATACCCGTCAGCCGCGCAGTGGACCACGGCACCGCCAAGCTGATGCCCGACGTGGACCGGGAGCGGGCCTGGCTGCTCACCGTGAACGGCGCGCCGCAGTCCTACGTCGACCTCGACGACCCGACGTACATCGAGTTCGAGTACGCCCGCCGGCTCGCCCATGTCGTCGACTGCGCGGGAGAGCCGGGCGAACCGCTCGACGCGCTGCACCTCGGCGGCGGCGCCCTCACCCTGCCGCGCTATCTGGCGGCGACCCGCCCGGGCTCGCGCCAGGACGTGGTGGAGGCCGACCGGGGGCTGCTCACCCTGGTCACCGAGCATCTGCCGCTGCCCGACGCCGGCGGCATCCGGGTGCACGCGGCCGACGCCCGCGCCTGGGCCGAGGCGGCCCCGGCGGACTCGGCCGACCTGCTCCTCGCCGACGTCTTCGGCGGCTCCCGGGTGCCCGCGCATCTGACCTCGGTCGAGTACGCGCGGGTCGCCGAGCGGGTGCTGCGCCCCGGCGGGCTCTATGCGGCCAACCTGGCCGACGGCGCGCCCTTCGCGTTCCTGCGGCCCCAGCTGGCCACCTTCCGGGCGGTGTTCGACCAGGTCGCCCTGATCGCGGAGCCCTCGGTGCTGCGCGGGCGGCGGTTCGGCAACGTGGTGCTGCTCGCCTCGCAGGGGCCGCTGCCGCTGGCGCCGCTCGCCCGGCTGACCGCCGGGGACGCCTTTCCCGCCCGGGTCGAGCACGGCGACGCGCTGCGGCGGTTCACCGGGGACGCGGCGCCCGTACCGGACAGCGAGGCGCGGCCGTCACCCGAGCCCCCCGAGGGGGCGTTCGGCATCGGCTGAGACGGGAGCCGCGACGGGGGCCGCCGTCGCGCCCGCCACGGGCGCGGTGCGGCGCCGCAGGTTCCGTACGTCCGGGACCGTGAGCACCGCGGCCGTGAGGACCACGATCACCACCGCGCAGCCCCACAGCGCCGAGGTCCGCCCGACGGCGCTCTCGGCGGGGCCCGCCAGCGCGGTCGCGAGCGGCACCACGGCGAGCGAGCCCAGCCAGTCGTAGGCGGAGACCCGCGACAGCTTCTCCTCCGGTATCTCCTGGTGCATCGCGGTCATCCAGGAGACGCCGAACACCTCGATCGACACCCCGGTCAGGAACATCACCGCGACCAGCACCCCGATCGGTACCGGCACGGCGAGCGCGGCGGAGGGCAGGGCGAGCGGGAAGACGCAGAGCGAGCCCACGAACAGCAGCCGGCGCGGCTTCCAGCGCGTCATCACCAGCGCGCCGCCGACCGTGCCGGCGCCGAACGCGGCGAGGGCCAGGCCCCACGGCCCCGGCCCGCCCAGGTGGTCCCGGGCGACCAGCGGCCCGTACACCGCGTCGGCCGCCACCACCACGGCGTTGACGACCGAGAACTGCGCCACGATCGCCCACAGCCAGGGGCGGCCGGTGAACTCCCGCCAGCCGTCGCGCAGATCGGCGAGCATGCCGCCGCCGGGCTCGCGCGGCGGGAGGTGGGTGACGTCGATGAAGGCGCGCAGCGCGCCCGCGACGGCGAAGGCGGCCGCGTCGACCGCGAGCACCCAGCCGGGACCGACGGCGGCGATCAGGGCCCCGCCCAGCGCCGCGCCGCCGATGCCCGCGCCCTGCATGGCCATCCGGTAGAGCGCGAAGGCGCGTCCGGCCTCCTCGCCCTCCACGCTCGACATCAGCATGCCCTCGGAGGCGGGGCCGAAGAACGCCTGGCCCACCCCGCCCAGCGCGCTGAGCGCCAGCATCTGCCAGAGCGCGGGGGTGCCGGTCAGGACGAGGAGCGCGAAGGCGCCCTGGGAGAGGAAGTTGAGGGTGTTGGCGGCGACCATGACCCGGTGCCGGGGTATGCGGTCCGCCAACGCGCCGCCGACGAGCAGGAAGAGGACCAGCGGCACCGTGCGGGCCGCCGCCACCAGACCCACGTCGCCGCCGTCGCCGCCCGACTGGAGCACCGCGAACGCCGAGGCGATGAGCGCTCCCTGGCTGCCCAGGTTGGTCACGATCGCGGCGGCGGTGAGCAGCTGGTAGTTGCGGCCCGCCCAGGCGGGGCGGCGGAGACGGGAAGCGGCGGCGGCAGAGGTCACCTGTGGACTATCGCCGCCGCCGCCTCGAAGTGCCAAACCGGTCGCCGTGCCGTACGCGGTGCCGGGGGTGTCACCGCGTACGGACGGAGGGTCAGCCGGTGGGCGCGCCGGCGAGCCGGACCGTGCTGAGGATCTTCTGGATGGTCGCCTCGTCGACCGCGCCGCTGACGCCGGTGGCCGAGTAGAGGCTCCAGGCCACGAAGTCGCCCTTGGCGTTCTTGAACCCGAAGGTGATCGCCTGGCCGTCGGTGTCGCACTTGCTGGTCTTCTTGACCCCGGTCGCCGAGGCCCGGGCGACGCTGCCCGTGATGCCCGCCTTGGTGGTGTACGGGACCGGCTTGGTGGTCTTGATGATGTTCTTGTCCGGCTGGGTGTACGCGCCGTAGACCCACCACGGCACCTGGTTCCCGGCCACCTCGTCGGTGTTCTTGGCGCCGTTGGCGCCCTTGGTGCCGGCGCCCGCGAGCTCGGTGTCCTCGGTGTTGCCGTCGTGGTTGGAGTCCTCGGTGCACCACTTGGGCTTGTAGTACGCGGGCGCCGACTGCATGATGATCGGCTTCCCGGTCGGGTTGGCGTGGTCCTCGAAGCCGCCGGCCCAGCTCGGGCCCTTGAACTCCCAGTCCGAGGGGACGTCGAAGGCCGTGCCCCACTTGGGGTTCACGATGACCTTCCAGCCCTCGATGGTCGGCTTCATCTCCTCGGTGGAGCCGCCGCGCGGGTTGGGCTGGGCGGAGGGCGAGGAGTCCTGCGCCGGAGCCGAGGAGGAGCTCTTGGACGGCTTGCTGTCGGCCTTGTCGTCCTTCTTGCCGTCGTCCTTCATCACCACGACGCCGGTGACGACCGCCGCCACCACGACCGCGGTCGCCGCGACGATGGCGATCAGGGTCGTCTTCTTCTTGCCGCCGTCGTCGTTCTGCGGCGGCATCGGCGGTCCGGGCGGGGCTCCCACCGGGTACTGCGGCACGGTGGGCTGCTGGTACGGGTTGGGCTGCTGCGGGTAGCCGTATCCCGGCTGCTGGTAGCCGCCGACCGCGGGCTGGGCCGGCTGTGTCGGCTGCTGGTACGGGTTGGGTGCCTGGTACCCCGGCTGCTGGTACGGGTTCTGGTTAGGGTCCTGCGGATTCTGCTCGCCCCCGGGCGGCTGCTGTCCTTGCCACATGGCGAGTAACCATAGAGGGGACGGGTGGCCCCTCCAACGTCCGCCCCTGTGAGGGGATGGTCAAGGTCTACTACTCGCGGGTAACATCCGATGCCATGAGCGCTGATCAGATGTCCGTCGGCGAGATGCTCGCCGCGACCGTTCCCATGGCCAGGACCCTCAAGCTGGAGTTCCTGGAGACCACCCCCGAGCGGGCCGTGGTGCGGTTGCCCGACCAGGCCGACTACCACAACCACCTGGGCGGACCGCACGCCGGCGCGATGTTCACGCTCGCCGAGTCCGCCAGTGGCGCCATCGTGATCGCCGCCTTCGGCGACCAGATGGGCCGTGCCGTGCCGCTGGCCGTGAAGGCGGAGATCGGCTACAAGAAGCTCGCCATGGGCGTGGTCACCGCCACCGCCACGCTGGGCCGCCCGATCGCCGACGTCGTCGCGGAGCTGGACGCGGGGGAGCGACCCGAGTTCCCGGTGGCCATCGAGATCGCCCGCGAGGACGGCGCCGTCACCGGCGAGATGACCGTCGTCTGGACCCTGCGCCCCAACAGCTGATCCACGCGGTTCCCGAGCGTTCCGGCCCCGAGTGCACCGCACTCGGGGCCGGATCTGTTTCTTGTTCAACTTATTGACTCCGCTGCGGGCCGGTCCTAGCTTTCTCGGGCAACACGTCCTTCCTGACGAGGCGTCAACCGGGCTCTGGCGCATGGTGTGTTCAGAAGCCGAAGCACGTCCTGCCGTTTGCACGTGTCACCTCGCCGTGCCCGCACCAAAGGAGTGACGGTCATGTCCGACACCGTTCCCCGCAGGTCCGCCCTGTGGCTGCTCGGCGGCGCCGTCACGGTCGCCGCCGCCGCGACCGGCTGGAGTGCCCGGCCCGCCGGAGCCGCCCGCCGCCCGCCCGCCGTGACCGGCCCCGCCAGCCCGCGGGTCGAGTCGCTGATCCGCCGCCTCACCCTCGACGAGAAGCTGTCCCTGCTGCACGGCGCCGACGACCCGGACAGCCTCGGCCAGGCCGGCTACGTCCCCGGTGTGCCCCGCCTAGGCATCCCGCCGCTGCGCCTCGCGGACGGCCCCGCCGGGGTCCGGGTCACCGCGCGCGCCACCGCACTGCCCGCCCCGGTGCTGCTCGCCTCCGCCTTCGACCCCGCGCTCGCCCGGGAGTACGGGGAGGTCATCGGCCGCGAGGGACGCGCGCTCGGCCAGGACGTGCTGCTCTCGCCCATGGTCAACCTCATCCGCACCCCCTACGCGGGCCGCAACTTCGAGACCTTCTCCGAGGACCCGCTGCTCTCGGCCGACCTCGTCGCCGAGGAGGTGAGCGGCATCCAGGCCCAGGGCCTGATCGCCACGGTCAAGCACTTCGCCCTGAACAACCAGGAGAAGGACCGGATGTCCATCGACGTCCGGGCCGACGAGCAGACCCTGCACGAGACGGAGCTGCGCGGCTTCGAGGCGGCGGTCGCCGCCCGCGTCGGCGCTGTCATGGGTGCGTACAACAAGGTCGACGGCACCTTCGCCTGCGAGAGCGCGGACCTGCTCACCGGGGTGCTGCGACAGGGCTGGGGCTTCGACGGCTGGGTGATGACCGACTGGTTCGCCGCCCACTCCACGGCCGCCTCGATCCGTGCCGGGCTCGACATGGAGATGCCGGGCGGCACCTACTACGGCGACGCCCTGCGGGACGCGGTGCGCGGGGGCGGTGTGGAACGGTCGCTCGTGGACTGGTCGGTGCGCCGGGTGCTGACCGTCATGGAGCGCTTCGGGCTGCTCGACGGCAGCGCTCCGGCCCGACCCGTACGCGACCCGGAGGCCGGGGCCCGTACCGCCCTGAAGGTCGCCAAGGCCGGGGCCACCCTGCTGCGCAACGAGCGCCGGGCCCTGCCGCTCACCGGCGCCGCCGCCCGCTCCCTCGCGGTGATCGGCCCGACCGGCTCGCTCCCCTTCGTGAGCGGCGGCGGCAGCGCCCATGTGGTGCCGGACCGGGCCGAGAGCCCGCTGGACGCCATCAGGAAGCGCGCGGGCGACGGGGCGCGGGTGCGCCACGCGCTGGGCGAGGACCTGTTCGGCCGGGCCCTGCCCACCGGAGCCGTCTCGCCCGGCGCCGACTTCGAGGGGCAGCGCGTCGACGCGGGCGCCACCTGGACGTACGACGGCACCCTCACCGTCGACGAGGCCGACGAGTGGACCCTGGTGATCCACTACTCCGGGCGCGAGCGGCCGGTCGTCCTGCTCGACGGCACCGAGCTCTTCCCGCTCGCCCCGGGCTACGGCGAGTACTTCGCGGGCGGCCTGGTCAGCGCCGCCCCCGACGGACTCGCCGTGCGCCGGGCCACCCTGAGGCTCGCCGCCGGGCCGCACACCCTGAGGATCACCGCGAAGGGCGGCGCCGACGGGCAGCTGTTCCGGCTGCGCCGGATCACCGGGGCGACCCGCGCGGCCGACGTCGCCGAGGCCGTGCGGGTGGCGCGGGCCGCCGAGAGCGTGATCCTCTTCGCCTACGAGGACGCCACCGAGGGCGCCGACCGCACCACCCTGGCCCTGCCCGGCCACCAGAACGCGCTGATCGAGGCGGTCACCGCCGCCAACTCCCGTACCACCGTGGTCCTCAACACCTCCTCCAGCACCACCATGCCCTGGCTGGAGCGGACCGCCGCGGTGCTCCAGATGTACTACCCCGGCCAGGAGGGCGCGGCGGCCACGGCCGCGGTGCTCTTCGGCGACTGCGACCCGGGCGGGCGGCTCACCCAGTCCTTCCCGGTCTCCGACGAGCGCCACCCGGTGGCGGGCGACCCGCGCCGCTACCCGGGCGCCGACGGCGTCGAGGAGTACAGCGAGGGCATCCACCTCGGCTACCGCTGGTACGACGCGGCGGGCGTCGCACCCCTCTTCCCCTTCGGCCACGGGCTGTCGTACACGTCCTTCGGCTACGAGGACCTCGCCGTGCGCACCGAGCACGGCGGGCTCTCGGTGTCCTTCACCGTCCGCAACACCGGCCACCGCACCGGCACCACGGTCGCGCAGGTCTACATCGGCCCCGCGCCTCACCTGCGCCTCGACCAGGCCGAACGCGCGCTCGCGGGCTACCGGCGCCTGGAGCTGCGCCCGGGCGCGTCGCGCCGGGTCACCGTGACGCTCCTGGCCCACGCGCTCTCGTCCTGGGACCCGACCCGGCACGGCTGGGTCCTGGGCACCGGCCGCCGCCGGGTGGAGGTGGGCGCCTCCGCGCGCGACATCCGGCTCACCGGCCACGGGGAGGTCCGGCGGTGAACCGGGGCGGGACAGACGGACAAGCCGTCGCGGCGGGCTGAGCGGGTAGGCTTCCCGGCGTGCGCCAAGGGGGGCGCACGCCGGGCGTCGGCCCGTCGCGATCGGGAGGAAACGGGCGTTGCACATCCAGGAGTGGCTGGAGAACATCCCCGCCGTCAGTGTCTACCTCCTGGTGGGGCTGGTCATCGGTTTGGAGAGCCTCGGCATCCCGCTGCCGGGCGAGATCGTCCTCGTCAGCTCCGCGCTGCTGGCGTCCCAGCAGGGCCACATCAACCCGGTGATCCTCGGCGCCGCCGCCGTGGTGGGCGCGGTCGTCGGTGACTCGATCGGCTACGCGATCGGCCGCAAGGGCGGCAGGGGGCTGCTGGCCTGGCTCGGCGCCAAGTTCCCCAAGCACTTCAGCGCGGGCCATGTCGCCATGGCCGAGAAGTCCTTCCAGAAGTGGGGCATGTGGGCGGTCTTCTTCGGCCGCTTCATCGCGCTGCTGCGCATCTTCGCGGGCCCGCTCGCCGGTGTGCTGCACATGCCGTACTGGAAGTTCCTCATCGCCAACGTGCTCGGCGGCATCTGCTGGGCGGGCGGCACGACGGCCGCGATCTACTACATCGGCGTGGTCGCCGAGTCGTGGCTGAAGAACTTCTCGTACGTGGGTCTGGGCCTGGCGGCCGTGCTGGGCGTGGTCTCGATGCTGGTCGTCAAGAACCGCGCGAAGAAGGCGTCGGCGGAGATGGAGGCGGCCGCCCCGGCGGCGGCCGAGAACGTGCCCGCCGCGGAGTGAGCCCGGCCGCCCGACGCGTGCACCGCCGGCTCACGGCGTGGGCCGCGAGTCTGATCAGCCCCTGAGGATCCTGGTCAGCGCCCGGCCGAAGACCAGCCGTCCGGCCCGGGCCGTCACCGGGTCGAGCAGGTGCGGCAGCCGCCACACCCGCAGGTCCTCGCGCCACACCAGCAGCGCCCCGGTGCCCTCGGGCCCGGGGCGCACCTCCATCTCGGCCCAGCCGGTCACCACCCGCCCGCGCTTCTCCAGCCGGCAGCGCCCGGTCCCTTCCCCCTCGGGCGGCTGCCACTCCACGACCTCCATCGGGTCGTCGAACGCGAGGCGCCCGACGCCCGTACGGGCCACGAAGACCGTGCCGACGCCGGTGGGCGGGGGAGTGCTGACGGTGATCCGGGTCAGGGGCACGCTTCCCGTGTGGCGCGGCCAATCGGTGAGCCGCAGCCAGACCTCGGCGGGACCCGCCTGCGTACGCCGGTCGATCCGGAAGAGTGCCATCCGCTGATCGTACGGGCCACCCGGGCGTACGTCCTCGCGGTCCGTCGCCTACCGTGCCCCTGGGTGCGACGAGAACCGTACGAAGGAGTGGCGCATGGCGGAGCAGGCGTTGGTCGTGGGTGTGGGCGGGAAGAAGCCGCAGGTCGACCCGGCGGCATTCACCGCGCCCACGGCCGTGGTGCTCGGCGAGGTGACCCTGGCCGCGGGGGCGAGCGTCTGGTACCACACGGTGCTGCGGGCCGACTGCGGCCCGATCGTGCTCGGCGCCGACAGCAACATCCAGGACAACTGCACGGTGCACGTGGACCCCGGCTTCCCGGTGACCGTGGGCGAGCGCGTCTCGGTCGGGCACAACGCGGTGCTGCACGGCTGCACCGTCGAGGACGACGTGCTCATCGGCATGGGCGCGACCGTCCTCAACGGGGCCGTGATCGGGGCCGGTTCGCTGGTCGCCGCGCAGGCGCTGGTGCCGCAGGGCATGGTCGTTCCGCCCGGCTCGCTGGTCGCGGGCGTGCCCGCCAAGGTCCGGCGCGAGCTCTCGGCCGAGGAGCGCGAGGGCATCAAGGTCAACGCGCTGATGTATCTGGGCCTGGCCAGGGACCACCGCGAGGCGCACGGCGGCTGAGCGGTTGGGGCGGGACCCGGCCTGAGCCAAAGATCACAGGTCTCCGCGCTGACCAGCGGAGTCGGCGGTGAGTACCGTGTGCGGGTGCCGAAGAACAGAAACACGTTCTCCTCGCTGACCGCCTGGCGGCGCCGACTGGCCGCGGGCGCGGTCCAGCGCGGCTGGCAGTGGGTGCAGCAGGCGGGGGCGATCACCGCCGAGCACCCCGGGCGGCTGCGGTTCCGCCGGATCGGCGCCGGCACCCGGCTCGCGTTCCCGCAGGGCACGGTCTTCGGCGAGCCGTGGATCGAGCTCGGCGATCACTGCATCATCGGCGAGCAGGTCACACTGACGGCCGGGATGATGCCGGGCCTCGACCTCGGCGCCGAGCCGATCCTCACCCTCGGGGACGGCGTGGTGCTCGGCCGGGGCAGCCATGTCATCGCGGACACCACGGTGGCCATCGGCTCGAACACCTACTGCGGCCCGTACGTGTACATCACCTCCACCAACCACAGCTACGACGACCCCCACCAGCCCGTGGGCAAGCAGTGGCCCCGGATGGAGCCGGTGGAGATCGGGCCGGGCTGCTGGCTCGGCACCGGCGCCGTCGTCCTGCCGGGCGCCCGGCTCGGCCGCAACGTGGTCGTGGCGGCGGGCGCCGTGGTCCGGGGCGAGGTGCCCGACCACGCCGTGGTGGCCGGGGCGCCCGCCCGGGTGGTACGGACGTGGGACCGCGAGAACGGCTGGCAGCCGCCGCTGCGCACGCCGGCCCCGGTGCCGATCCCCGAAGGGGTCACTCCGGAACAGCTGCTCGCCGTCGCGGAGTTGGCGGCGGACGAGGCCTAGGGCCTGTCGTCGTATGCGCGCGGGCGGTCAGCCCGTGGCCAGCAGCAGTGTGCCCAGCAGGGCGATGCCCGCGCCCGCCGCCTGCACCCCGCGCAGCCGTTCCTTGAGTACGCCCCGGGCCGCCAGCGCCGTCACCACCGGGTAGAGCGAGGCGAGCACGGCCGCGACGGTCACCGGGCCCTGCTGGGCGGCGATCGCATAGGTGCCGTTGGCGGCCACGTCGGCCAGGCCCACGAAGGCGAGCGCGGGCAGCGCGGCGCGCACCACGCCCGCCCCGCCCTGCGGCAGCGCGGCCGCGCCGCGCTTCACCGACACGTACAGCGCCGTACCGCCGACGGCGACGTTGGTGACGCGCTGGACGAACAGCGCCAGGAACAGACCGGTGACCGTGGTCGACGCCTGCGAGATCAGCGCCATCACCGCGCCGAAGCCGAACGCCGCGAGCAGGGTGAGCACGATCGCCTGACGCCGGACCGGCGCGCCCCGGAACTCCGGGCCGCCCGCCATGAGGATGCCGAGCACGGCCACGGCGATCCCGGCGAACTGGAGCACTCCGGGCCGCTCGCCCAGGACCAGGCCGACGCCCACCGGCACGGCCACGCCGAGCGAGCCGAGCGGCGAGACCACGCCCATCGGGCCGAGCGCCAGCGCCTTGTAGAAGCTCAGCATCGCGACCGGGCCGACCGCGCCCGCCGCCACCGCGAACCAGAGCCCGGGCCCCGCCTCGTGCCAGCCCCCGGTGGCCACCACGACCGCGCCGAGGACGGCCACGGCGATGGTCTGCGAGACGACGACCACGGTCAGCGCGGGGACGCGCCGGGTGAGCAGCCCGCCGCCGAAGTCGGCCAGCCCCCACAGCAGGCTGGTGGCCAGGGCGAAGAGTGCCGTCATCAGAGTGCCTCGCAGTACAGTGCGGTGAACGGTTCGGTGCACCGGACCGTAGTTCACTATATTAAACTTGTCATCCAAAATATTAGCCTGCCGCCCTGGGTGGCCCCCATCATGGACGGAATGTGTCGGACCTCGATCTGCTGACCCAGTCCCTGGCCCGCAACGTCAAGCGCTGGCGCACCGAGCGCGGTTTCACCCTGGACGCGCTCGCCTCCCGCGCGGCGGTCAGCCGCGGCATGCTCATCCAGATCGAGCAGGCCAGGACCAACCCCAGCGTCGGCACCGTGGTGAAGATCGCCGACGCGCTCGGCGTGAGCATCACCACCCTGCTCGACTACGAGAGCGGCCCCAGCGTGCGGATCGTGCCGCCGGACCAGGCCGTCCGCCTCTGGTCCACCGAGCGCGGCAGCTCCAGCACCCTGCTCGCGGGCACCGAGGCCCCGGGGCCGCTGGAGATGTGGCGCTGGCATCTGATGCCCGGCGACGGCAGCTCCTCCGACCCGCACCCGGCGGGCACACACGAGCTCATCCATGTCACCGCGGGCACCCTGACGCTCGTCGTGGACGGCGCCGAACACCCCGTCCCGGCGGGCCACTCGGTCTCCTTCGAGGCCAGTACGAGCCACACCTACCGCAACGACGGCACCGAGCCGGTGGAGATGACCATGGCCATCTCGGTCCCGTTCGAGCGCTGAGAGCCTCGTCGGGGGCGGGTGGTGCCGCGGGGGCTCGTGGTCCGTACCACCGGTTCGGGCCGAGTGGCGCGAACTGGCCATCCATGCGCCGGAGTCGGACCGATCGGCGCGCTCCTGTGCGAGAGTGGCCGATGCGGGGAAGACAAGTGCGCAGAGGGTAACCACCCTTCCGCAACCAGGCACGCCCGCCGGTGGGGGGATTCATGGGACATCTCGTCACGGCCGCCGAACGACCTTGTCCGGCGCCCGACCGCCAAGGCCGTGAAAGGCCATCACTGCACACCCAGGCCGCCAAGGCGCGCGGCGGGGAACTCCCCGCGTCGGTCCAGCGCCTGATCGCCGCCGAGAACGCCTCGACGGTTCCGGTCGCCGCCTTCCAGTCGGCGCTCTAGCCGGAGGCCCCGCGCCATGGACCGGTCGCCTCCGGCGGTGTCGCAGGTCGTACTGAAGATGCACAGCCGGTGCGACCTGGCGTGTGACCACTGCTATGTGTACGAACACGCCGACACCAGCTGGCGCGGCCGGCCCAGGGCCGTCTCGCACGAGATCCTGGCCGCCACGGCGGCCGGGATCGCCGCCCACGCCCGGACCCACCGGCTGCCCGCCGTCCATGTGGTGCTGCACGGCGGCGAACCGCTGCTGGCCGGGCCCGCGCTGCTGAGACACGCGGCCGAGGAGCTGGGGCGCGCCCTGCGCGGCGTCAGCGCCCTCGACCTGCGCATTCACACCAACGGGGTGCTGCTCGACGAGGAGTTCTGCGAGCTCTTCCGGGAACTCGGCGTCCGCGTCGGCGTCTCGCTCGACGGCGACCGGGCCGCCAACGACCGCCACCGCCGCTACGCCGACGGCCGCAGCAGCCACGCCCGGGTCATCGACGCCGTCACCCTGCTCGGCAGCCCCCGCTACCGGGAGCTGTTCGCCGGGCTGCTGTGCACCATCGACCTGGCCAACGACCCGGTCGCGGTGTACGACGCGCTGGCCGCACTGCGCCCGCCGCGCGTCGACTTCCTGCTGCCGCACGCCACCTGGGACCACCCGCCGCCCCGCCCCGGCGGCTCGCCGACGCCGTACGCGGACTGGCTCGACGCCGTCTACCGGCGCTGGGACGGGCAGGGGCGCCCGGTCCCCGTACGGCTCTTCGAGTCCGTCCACCGCACCCTGCGCGGGGGCAGCAGCCTCACCGAGTCCCTCGGGCTCGCCCCCGCCGACCTGGTGGTCGTCGAGACCGACGGCACCTTCGAGCAGGCCGACAGCCTCAAGACGTCCTACGACGGCGCCCCCGCGACCGGGATGAACGTCTTCGAGCACAGCCTCGACGACGTGCTCACCCACCCCGGGATGCTGGCCCGCCAGAAGGGCATCGAGGCGCTGTGCGCGCAGTGCACCTCCTGTCCCGTGGTCGCGTCCTGCGGCGGCGGCCTCTACGCCCACCGCTACCGGACCGGAACCGGCTTCGACAACCCGTCCGTGTTCTGCCCCGACCTGATGGCGCTGATCATGAACATCCGCAGGCAGGAGTCGCTCCCCGAGCACCCGGCGCACGCCCGGGCCGGTGAGCCCGTCCCGGCACAGGAGTCCGCCCGGCCCGAGCCCGAACAGGCGCTGGAACCGGCCGACTTCGAGGAGCTGGCCGCCGGACTCGGCGGCGCCGACACCGTCGCCCGCCTCGCCCTGGCCCAACTCGACCTCAACCGCGGGCTGCTCGCCGCCGTCGGCGGCCGCGCCGACCCGAAGGACCGCCGGGCGACCGCCGCCTGGGAGCTGCTGCTGGACCTGGACGCGGCGGCGCCGCACGCCCTGGAGGCCGCCCTCGCCCACCCCTACTTCCGGCCCTGGGCGCTGGGCGTCCTCGGCGGCCGGGAACCCGGCGCGCTCGCGGGCGGACTCGCGGAGCTGGCGGCGTCGGCGGCGCTGCGGGCCCGGCGCGCCGACACCGTGGTCGTACCCCTGCGTGAGGGCACCCTGCGGCTGCCCGGCATCGGCCGGGCGCTGCTGGGCGGCGCCGAGGAGGCCGAACTGACCGCTCAGGCCTACGGCTTCACCGTACGGGCCGGGGGCCGGCGGATACAGATGGGCTGGGGCGAGGGCCTGGACGGGCGCACCCCGCACTGGCAGCCCGTACGGCTCTTCGAGGCGGGCGGCTGGACGGTCGCCCTGGAGGACACCGACCCGCTGCGCGACCGCTACCCCTGGCCGGCCGAGGAGCGGCTGCCGGCGTCCGGGGCGCGCGCCTGGGCCGACGCGCTGGCCGGAGCCTGGTCCCTGATCCAGCGCCGGCTGCCGGCGTACGCCCCGGGCATCGCCGCCGGACTGCGCTCCATCACCCCGCTGAGCCCCCGGGCGGGCGGCGACACCAGCGCCACCTGCCGGGACGCCTTCGGGGCCGTCGGCGCGGCCCGCCCGGCCGCCCCGGCGCCGCTCGCGCTGCTCATCGTCCATGAGTTCCAGCACGTGAAGCTGGGCGCGGTGCTCGACAGCTGCGATCTGTACGACCCGCAGGACACCGACCGCTACTACGCCCCCTGGCGCGACGACCCGCGACCGCTCGGCGCCCTGCTCCAAGGGGCCTACGCGCATCTGGCGGTCACCGACTTCTGGCGGGTGCGGCGCTCCACGGCGGAGACCCCGGCGGCGCGCGGACGGGCCGAGCGGGAGTTCGCGCGCTGGCGCCGGCAGACCTCGGAGGCGATCGACACCCTGGCCCGCAGCGGCGCGCTCACCGGCCCCGGCAAGCGCTTCGTCGCCGGCATGGGGGAGACGGCCGCCGCCTGGCGGGCGGAGCGGGTGGCACCCGAGGCGCTCGCCGCGGCCGGCGACTCCGCCCGGCGCCACCGGGACGCCTGGCGGGCCCGCAACGCGCCGCGCGGGTGACCGACCGCCCCCGAAACGGCGCGTACAGGCGGTTCCGCCATGGATCGCTCGCTTTCTACACTGGGGACCCACCCACTCGGACCGGGAGGGAGCGGTGCTGCACTCAGCCGCGCGGGGCGGGGGGCACGAGCCGAGGCCGTACTTCTTCCTGAGTTACGCGCACACGCCGAAGAACGATCCCCGGGACAAGGGCCCCGACCTGTGGGTGCAGCGTTTCTTCCGCGATCTGTCCGCCCACGTCATGCAGCTGACCGCGCTGCCGGACGGGGTGCCCGCCGGGTTCATGGACCAGCATGTGCGTCCCGGCGAGGACTGGCAGGAGCAGATCACCGAGGCGCTGGCGCACTGCCGGGTCTTCGTGCCGCTCTACTCGCCGCGCTACTTCCTGAGCGAGCAGTGCGGCCGGGAGTGGTTCGCCTTCGCCGGGCGCGACACCCTCCACCAGTCGCGCAGCGAGCACCGCTCACCCCCGGCGATCATCCCCGCGCTCTGGATCCCGGTCCTGCCGCACCAACTCCCCGAGGCCGCCCGCAGGTTGCAGTTCGTCCACGCGGACTTCGGCGAGGAGTACGCCGACGAGGGCTTCTACGGGATGATCAAGCTCAGCTATCTGCGCGACCACTACGAACACGCCGTCTACCGGCTGGCCAAGCGGATCGTGAGCGTCGCCGAGCGCACCAAGGTGGCCGACGGCGACCCGCTCCAGGACTACGCCACGCTCACCTCCGCCTTCGGCCCCGTCCCCGGGCCCGGCCGCGACCTGGAGGTGACCGTCCTCGCCTGCTCCCGCGACGGACTGCCGCGCGGACGCGGCCCCGACTGCTACGGCCCCCGGCCCAGCGACTGGAACCCCTACCACCCGCTCTCCGCGCGGCCGCTGGCCCGCCACACCGCCGACCTCGTGGTCAACCTCAACTACTCCGTACGGCTCGCGGAGTTCGAGGAACGCGCCGACCGGCTGCTGCGACCCGGCCCGCCCGACGCCCCCGGACTGCTGCTGCTCGACCGCTGGGCGCTGGACTCCCCGCGCCACCGGGAGCTGGTCCGGCTGCTCTGCGCCGAGCCCCGGCCCTGGCTCAGTGTGATGGTGCCGTGGAACCGCGCGGACCCCGAATCGCCGCCGCGCGAGGCCGAGTTGCGCCATGTCGCCGACGAAGTGCTCGGGACCAGGCTGCGGCAGAGCCCCGGGCACCTGACGCAGGGCGGCGGGCTGCCTACTCTGGAAGCCTTCAGCCAGGAGCTCCCCAGGGCGGTCCGGTCGGCGGTCAGGCACTACGAGAGCGCCGCGCGCACCGGACGGCCGGCCGGGCCCGGCAGTCCGCTGCCCCACGTCCTGCCGGACGGGGTCGGGCTCGGCCGGGCCGCCCGCGGCCGCACCGGGGACCAGCGAGAACAGCGCGCCCCCGGGAAGAGACAGGCCGACCAGGTGGAGGGCCCCCCAGATGGCCGAGAACCGTGACGGAACCGTCATCACGTTCTACTCGTACAAGGGCGGCACCGGACGCACGATGGCGCTCGCCAACTGCGCCTGGATCCTCGCGGCCAACGGCCACCGGGTGCTCGCCGTGGACTGGGACCTGGAGGCGCCCGGCCTGCACCGGTTCTTCCACCCCTTTCTGAACCTGCGCGACCTGGAGGCCACCCCGGGGCTGATCAACCTGATCACCGAGTACCAGGAGGAGGCCCGGCGCCCCGGCGAGCGGGCCGCGGACTGGCACCGCGCCTACGCGCGCGTGCGCCCGCACGCCGTCACCCTCGACTGGTCCTTCCCCAGCGGCGGCAGCCTGGACTTCCTCTCGGCGGGCCGCCGCAACCGCGACTACTCCTCCGTCGTCGGACGGATGGACTGGGACCACTTCTACGAGCACTCCGGCGGCGGCCAGTTCTTCGACGCCATGGGCGACGACATGCGCCGCCACTACGACTTCACCCTGATCGACAGCCGGACCGGCCTCAGCGACATCGCCGACATCTGCACGGTCCAGATGCCGCAGGTCCTCGTCGTCTGCTTCACCCTCAGCGACCAGAGCATCGACGGCGCCTCGGCCGTCGCCCGCTACATCGAGGAGCGCTACCACCAGCGGGGCATCCGCATCCTGCCGGTGGCGACCCGTATCGACGACGGCGAGAAGGAGAAGGCCGACGCCGGACGGGCCCTCGCCCGCGAGTGCTTCGAGGGCTTCCCCAGCGGACTGACGGGCGAGGCGGCCGACCTCTACTGGGGCTCGGTGGAGATCCCCTACCGGCCCTTCTACGCGTACGAAGAGGTGCTGGCGACCTTCGGCGACCCGCCGGGGATCGGCAGTTCGCTGCTGTCCGCCTGTGAACGGCTCACCTCCGTGCTCACCGAGGGCCAGGTCACCGGGCTGCCCCCGATCGACGAGTCGCTGCGGCTCGCCCACGTCGCCGCCTTCACCCGGCGCCGGCCCTCCTCACCGGCGAACATCGTGCTCAACCACGTCTCCGAGGACCGGATGTGGGTGGACTGGATCACCGCCGTCCTGGGCACGGCGGGCTTTCGGACCTTCCCGGTGGACGTCCGCGCCCCCGGCTCCGCGCTGTTGGAGGAGGAGCCCGGCGAGGAGGCCCACCGGGTCCTGCACATCGCCTCGCCGCCCTACCTCAAGTCCCGTGCCGGGCGCGGGCTGTGGGACAGCGGACCGTTCCAGGACCGGGCCGGCGGCCGCCGCCAGGTGCTGCCCGTGCGCGTCGGCGACGTACGGCTGACCCCGCCGCCGGGCGGGCTGCGGGCGGTGGACCTGGTGCGCGTGGACGAGGCCGAGGCGGCGTCCGCGCTGCTGGGCGCGCTCGGCCGGGGCGAGGCCGCCGCCGCGCTCCCGTGCGCCCCCGACCGGCCCCGCTTCCCCGGGAACGCGCCGCGCGTGTGGAACGTACGGCCGCGCAACAGCTGGTTCACCGGCCGCACCGACCTGCTCGACCGGATACGCGACCAGCTGCGCGGCGACAGCCGCTCCGCCCAGCGGCTGCCCCAGGTCCTGTACGGACTCGGCGGCGTCGGCAAGACCCAGGTGGCGCTCGAATACGCGCACCGCTTCCGGGCCGACTACGACCTGGTGTGGTGGATCGAGGCGGAACGGCCCGACCTGGTGGTGGCCTCGCTGGCGCAGCTCGCCGCCGAGATGGGGCTGCGCGCGGGCGACGTGGTGGCCGAGGGCGCCATGGCGGCCCTCCACGAGCTGTGGCGCGGTGAGCGCTATCCGCGCTGGCTGCTGATCTTCGACAACGTGGAGGACCCGGACGAGGCGCTGCGCCGGCTGCCCCAGGCCATCGGCCCGCTCCCCGGCTCCGTCTACGGGCACCTCCTCGCCACCTGCCGCAACAAACCGGCCACCCAGCGGGTGGAGATCACCCAGGTCGAGGTCTTCGACCGGTTCGAGAGCGTGGAGCATCTGACCTGGCGGGTGGCGGGCCTGCCGCCCGAGGACGCCGACCTGGTCGCGGCCGCGGTCGGCGACCTGCCACTGGCGGTGGAGGTGGCGGCGGCCTGGCTCGCCGAGACGGCCACCCCCGTGGACGCGTATCTGGCCCAGCTCGCGGAGCGCAGCACCACCGTCCTCTCGCTGGGCTCACCCGAGGGGTACGGGCTGCGGTTCAACGCCACCTGGACCCTCTCCATCAGCAGGCTGCGCGAGGAGTCCCGGGCGGCGGTGCGCCTGCTGGAGATCTGCTCGTTCTTCTCCGCCGAACCCGTCTCGATGCGGCTCATCGGCAGCGACGCGTTGCTGGACGCGCTGCTGCCGTACGACGCCGATCTGCGCGAGCGGTACATGCTGGGCCGGGTCATCCAGACGCTGCACCGGTTCGCCCTGGCCAGGGTGGACCCGGCGGACAGCAGCATCCAGGTGCACCGCCTCGTCCAGGCGGCCGTGCGCGAGGCGCTCACCGCCGAGGAGCAGACCGAGACCAAGCGGGTGGTCCACCGCATCCTGGCGCAGGCCCGGCCGACCGAGGGCGTCGACCGGGACGACCCGGTGAACGACCCCAAGAGCTGGCCCGCCTTCGAGCTGATCTGGCCGCATCTGAACGCCTCCGGCATCGCCGACAGCGACGACTCCAGGGCCCGTGAGCTGATGATCGACCGGATCCGCTATCTGCTGGCGCGCGGCGAACTGGAGAGCGCCCGGGCCTTCGCCACCGAACTGGACCGGCTGTGGACGCGTCGGCTCGGCGAGGACTCACTGCAGACCCTCAACGTCCGCTTCGAGCTGGCCAACGCCCTACGGGCGCAGGGCAGGTACCAGGAGGCGCTGGCGATGGACGAGGACACCCTCGCCCGCCAGCTGCGCCTGTTCCACGACGACCACCCCGCCGACGACCACCCCCGCGTGCTGGTCGTCACCGGCAGTCTCGCCGCCGACCTGCGTGCCGTCGGCAGGTTCACCGAGGCGCTCGAACGCGACCTGTGGGTCTACCGGGGTATGCGCGGCCTCTTCGGAGACTCCCACCGGCGCACCCTGACCGCCGCGAACAACCTCGCCGTCGACTACCGGCTGACCGGGGACAGCGAGGCCGCGCGGCGGCTCGACGAGCGGACCGTGGAGCGCCGCGCCATGCTGCTCGGCGACGAGCACCCCTACACCCTGTTCACCAAGGCCAACCTGGCCGGGGACCTGCGGGAGACCGGCGAGTACGCGGTGTCGGTCGAGGTCCTGCGGGAGGTGGTGGACGGTCTGCGTCGGGTCCTGGACCCGCACGCCCCCGAGGTCCTGCGCGCGGTCAAGAGCCTCGCCGTCTCCCTGCGGAAGGCCGGGCACCCGCACGAGGCGATGCGGTTGACGGGCGAGGCGTACGAGCGGTTCCGCGACCGGTACGGACCCGTCTCGCCCGACACCCTGGCCTGCGGGGTCAGCCTCGCCGCCGACCTGGCGGCCACCGGGGACCCGGGGCACGCCCTCGACCTGGCGCGGCAGATGCTGCACGGCTACCGGGGCACGCTGGGCGAGTCCCACCCCTACAGCCTGGCGTGCCGGGCGAACGTCGTCGTCCATCTGCGGGCGACCGGCGGCGCCGAGGAGGCGGCCGAGGACGCCGAGGAGGTCCGTGACGCCCTGGAGCACGCCCTCGGCCCCCAGCACCCCTTCGCCCTGTGCGCGGCCGTCAACCTGGCCAATGTCTACGGCGACCTGGGCCGCGCGGACCTGGCCGAACGGTGGGAGTACGCCGCGCTGGAGGGCCTGCTGGACAAGCTCGGCCCCTGGCACCCGGACGTCCTTGTCTGCCGCTCCAACCTGGCGATCACCCTGCGGGCGGCGGGCCGGGGCGAGGACGCGGCGGGAATGCGCGCGGCGGTCATAGAACCGGCGGCCGAACGCCTGGGAGTGGACCACCCCATCCCCGAGGCGGCACGGTCCTGGATCCGCTTGGACCGGGATATCGAGCTCCATCCGGTGTAGGGGCAGCACTGTGGCTGATCCGCGTGACGGTCGTCGGCTGCGCTCATGACGCTCGTGGGCTGCGCGGACTGTCCCGCAGGCCCGCACCCCCCAGGGGCGCGGGGAACTGCGCGACCAGCCAGGGCCGGTCCGCAGCCGAAAAGACCGCACTCCCGCGAAGCGTCACGCGGGGAACTGCACGCCCGGCCACGGCGGGCCCGCAGCCGAGACGACCGCCTCAGAATCGGTCCACAGCCCAGCACAAGGCCCGAGTGAACACCGCGAGCGCCCCGAAGTGCGCAGCATCCCGCGGCACTTCGAGCCGCGCGCCCGGAATACGCGAGGCCAGCCACCGGGCGTGCGGCGCGGGGGCGAACACATCCTGCGCGCCATGCCACAGCAGCACCGGCGTACGGATGTCCTCCGGCCGGAACGCCCACGGCGCCGCGAACGCCAGGATGTCGTCGACCCACCCGTCGGCCGAACACCGCAGCCCCTCCGCGAAGTTACGCACCAGCAGCGCCCGGATCGCCGCGTCGCTCAGCACCTTCCGGTCCGGCCCCGGCACCATCGCGTGCATCGCGCTGACCGTGGCCCGGGGATCCGCCCGTATCTCGTCCGCCCGCTCCTCGAAGACGGCCGTCACCGCCTCCGGCCCGCCCGCCGCGATGGTGTACGCCCGGACGTTGTCCTCGGTCATGCCCTCGAACCAGTCGAGCCCGTCAGCGTCACGCGGCGCCAGTGGTACGAGCGCCACCGTGCCCACCACCCGCCCCGCCGGCAGCGCGGCACACGACAGCGCGTGCGGCGCGCCGCCCGAGCGCCCCACCACGGCGAACTCGCCTATGCCCAGGGCGTCGGCGATGGCCACCACGTCCTGCGCCGCGTGCACGACCCGCCGCCCCGGCCAGCGGTCGGAGTCCCCGTACCCGGGGCGGTCGAACGTGAGCAGGCGCACCCCCATCCGGTAGAGCACGGTGCTGCGGGGGGCCGGGCCGAGCCTGCTGCCCGGAGTGCCGTGCAGCAGGAACACCGGCCTGCCCAGGGGGTGCCCCCGGCTCTCGACCGCCAGGTTCCGGCCGTCCGGGGTGCGGATGAGCTTCGGCAAGGGGCGCCTCCCGTAAGTCCGTTCGGCCCGGGGGATGGCGCCAGTATGAGCGCGCCGGAACGCCCGGTACAGCGGACGACGGGGTATGAGGCGGGGATGCAAGGCGCCCGTAGGCCGGGTCGGGGCCGGGGGCGGGCGGAACCTGGGGCGCGTTCAGCTCAGCTTCGTGCGGGCTCAGCCCAGCTTCGGTATCTCGATCGCCGGGCACCGGTCCATGACCATGTCGAGCCCCGCCGCCCGCGTCCGCTCGTACGCCGCGTCGTCGATCACCCCGAGCTGGAACCAGACCGCCTTGGCGCCGGCCGCCACGGCCTGGTCGGCCACGTCCCCGGCCAGCTCGCTGTTCACGAACACATCCACGACGTCCACCTTGAAGGGAATCGCGTCCAGCGACGCGTACCCCTGCTCACCGTGGACCGTCTCGGCCTTGGGGTGCACGGGCACGATCCGCTTGCCGAACCGCTGAAGCACCGCCGCCACCCCGTACGCCGCGCGGCGCTCGTTGGACGAGAGACCCACGACCGCCCAGGTGTCCCCGGTCTCGGTCAGGATCCTGCGAATGGTCTCCTGCTCGGTGCTCACTCCGTGCCTCCTGCGGACCACAGGTCCGTTAGTTGTGCTCCTCTCCCGCAGAACGAGCGACGGCCTCCGGGAATTCCCGCTCGTCAGGCACCGTTTTCCGGCACCGTGCCCACTGCCAGCACGTTTCCTTCGCTGATGTATCCGTCGGGCCCGTCGAGCGGATGGTCCGCCGCGTCCGGGTCCGCGAGGCGGTGCCACTCGTCGCTCAGCCCCAGCGCCAGGGCCTGCTCGGCGAGCCGGGCGCAGGTCGGTGCGTAGAACGCCCTGGCCTGCGGGGTCAGCGGGGCGAAGTGCTCGATCAGCACGGTCCGCTGCCGCACCTCGACCAGGCCTGCGGCCCTCAGATGGCGGTAGAGGTCACGGGTGCGCAGTAGCTGGGCCGCGTATCCGGGGGTCCGTCCGGCCGCACGGAAGAAGTCGGAGAAGAGATACGGGTCCACCGGCCGGGCCGTGATCAGATGGGCGTCCAGGTCCTTGACCGCGATGGTGCCGCCGGGCCGCACCACTCGTCTCAACTCACGCAGCGCCAGGGCCAGTTCGGAGTCGCTCAGATACTGCACGGTGTTGGCGCACCAGACCGCGTCGAACGTGTCGTCCGCGAAGGGCAGTTCCAGCAGATCCGCGCGGCGGACGTCCACGGGGCACGCCGGGGACCACTGGGCCAGCCGCTCGCCGGCCAGCGCCACGTTCTCCTCGGCCAGGTCCACCGCCGAGACCCGCCCCGCAGGGCCCACCAGATCGGCCAGCCGGGGCAGGAAGTCCCCGCCGCCGCAGCCCGCGTCCAGGACATGCGCCCCCGGCTCGATGCCCGCCTGCCCGAGCAGACCGAGATAGACCTCCCGGCACGCCTCGAAGTGGGCGTCGACAATGGTGTGGTGGGTGAAGCCCAGGCCGGTGGAGGTGGTGAACCCCCAGGCCCGGTGGTCCTCGGTCAGCATCAGCGCACCTCCGTTTCCGCCGTGGACGCTTCCAGCTCCTCGATGAGGGCCTCGAGCTCGGCCTGGACGGCATCCGGTGCCTCCAGCGGCGGCAGATGTCCCGAGCGCGGGACGACCACCAGCCGCCCCTGCGGCAGCGCCTCGACCGTGGCCCGCGTGTCCGCCTCCGTCACCAGGCCGTCCTCCTCCCCGAGGATCACCACGGCCGGGATGTCGGTGCCGCGCAGCACGTCCATGGCGTCCGGCCGCCCCGAGATGGCCCGCTGGGCCCAGGCCAGCGACGCGGGAGCCGCCCGGGCCACGGCGCCGCGAACCCGGTCCACGACCTCCGGGTGCTCGGCCCGAGTGGTGACGCCGACCAGCTGGGGAGCCGTCGCCTCGATCACCGCCGGGCCCTTCACCGGATCCGCCATGAGGGCCACGAAGCCCTCCCGTGCCGTACGCGCCGCCTCGTCGTCCGCCTCCGCCCGCGTGGACACCAGGGCGAGCGCCAGCGCCCGGCCGGGGTGCCGGCGCAGGAAGGCCATCGCCACATAGCCGCCCATCGACACCCCGGCCAGCACCGCGCGCTCGACGCCGCGCCGGTCCAGCTCCCGGGCCAGGTCGTCGGCGACCGTGTCCAGCGAAGGGGGCCCGTCGCCTAGCGGAACGGCGCCGAAGCCACGCTGGTCGGGAGCGATGACGAGGTGGCCGCGCCGCTCCAGCGCCTGTCTCTGCGCGTCCCACATCGAGGAGTCGAGCGCGAGCGCGTGCAGCAGGACCACGGGCGCCTTGCCGTTCGCCGCCGTCATCGCGCCGTGCTTCCGCTCTCGGCGTCCGCGACGAACCTGGCCGTGTGCGCGGCCGGTTCGGGCTCCCGCAGCCAGGCCAGGGAGACCGGCGCGGGCGGCAGGTCGGAGATCGGGATGACCTTCATCAGCGGCGGCGCGACGGCCTCCAGGGACTGGAACGTCAGATGCACGGCATCGGTCCCGGAGAGCGTCCCCATCAGCCCCTTCACCGTGCCCATCTCGTACGCCCGCCGGATCCTGCGGCCCTTGGGGGTGCGCGGCGGCACCACTTCGTCCCACACGTACTCCGGGAAGGCGCCGGGGCAGCGGAAGCCTTCGTAGGCGGCGACTTCCTCCACCGACACGGACGCGTGCGTGGCGAGCGGGTGGTGGGCGCCGACGATCACCGCGCGCGGGTCGAGCGCCACCGGCCGGCTCACCACCAGGTCGGGCTCCTGGAGTCCGTACTTGACGATCATGACGTCCAGCTCCTTGGCCCGCAGGCCCCGGAACGGGTCGGCCACGTCGTAACCGACCAGCTCGACCTCGCTCTCGTCGCGGCCCGCCGCACGGACGATCGCGGTGGCCAGGTCGGGCGAGCCATGGATGCCCAGGCGGATCCGCGGCGTGGCCGGGGCGCCGTCGGCGGGGGAAGTGGCGGTGGGATCAGTCATCAGGTGTCTCCTCGGTCAGTGCGGCGAAGGCGCGGAGCCGGTCGGGACGGGTGCGGTCGACATCGACGCGGAGCGCGGCGAAGGGCGCGGTCGCGCCGGTGAGGCCGGGGACGGAACGCAGGGTCAGCCGGTCGCCCGGCGTGATCAGGCCGTCCAGGGCCGCCTCGACCACGAGGTGGTTGAGGTGGACGAGCGCCTCGGGCACGGGAACCCCCGAGGCGGCCAGATAGAGGTCGCGGTGGCTTCCGGCCCTCGGCGGGGGGCCGGACGGCGGCGCGGCCGACCGGGGCGGCGCGTGCCGGTGCGGCCCTGGTGCACCCCGACTGGCGGTCGGGGCCGGGACCGTGACCGTTCTCGGCGGGCCCACCGGGAACGCGGCCGTGGACTGGAACAGCTTGAGCAGGCGGCGCAGCCCCGCACTGCTCCCGGCCGGTGCCGGGCCGCACCAGCCGACCGACCCGTCCTCGGCCAGGCGGTCGAATGAGTAACGCCCCAGCAGGTTCGCGGGGTTCCCGGCCAGGTACACCGTTCGGGTGAATGAGCGACGCCAGGCCGTCGCCGCGTCGGGAGTGAGCCCGAGAGCGAAGGCGGACGCGTCGCGGATCCAGGCCGCGGGGTCGAAGTGCCGCACGACCGCCACCGCCTGGACGGCGTCGGCGTCGGGCCGCTCGGCCACCCGTGTGCGCGCCGCCAGGAGCGCGGCCAGATCCGACTCGCCCTCGGCGGGCGCCAGTTCGGGACGGATCCGCTGGAGCCGACGGAAGGCCTCGGCGTGCAGCCGCTGCTGGGTCAGGGGCACGGCGAGGCGCGCGGACGGAACCCGGTGCCCGGTCACCGCCACGGGACGACTCGCCGGGGGAGCCGGGTGAGGGGTCAGGGGCACAGGAACACCCCACTCAGCAGATCGCGCGCGGGTGCGGTCCGGCGCCGCCCGAGCAGGCTGGTGGTGAGGCGGTACGGGTCCACATAGGTGTGGTCACGGCGGTGGACGCCCAGCCGTTCGGGCAGGTCCGCGTCGGCCGTGTCGGGCGCACCGGCCAGCAGCCGTCCGGCGCGCCCGAGGCACTGGTGCAGCAGATCGGGCCGATGGGACTGGGACTGGCCCGGGCCCAGCGTCGCGATGAAGTAGAGCCGCATGCCCAGCTGGATCGCGGCCTCGTCGTGGTCGGCGGCGGCCGCCTCGATCAGCGAGGCCGCGTCCAGGCCCCGCCAGCCGCCCGCCCGGGCCGAGCGGATCTCGCCGTCCACGGGCACCCGCCCGACCGGCACCCGGTGGACCACCGGGCCCAGCGGCGCGAGCACGCGCGCGAGGAGCTGGTAGTCCGGGTCGAGATCGCGGTCGTACAGGAACACCAGCTCGTCGTAGTCCGGCGCGAGCGGCAGGAGTTCGCGCAGTGCGCAGGCGAGGTAGTTGGGGCGGCCGTCGGCCGTGACGATCTGCCGCAGCGGCAGGCCGTGCCGCGTCAGGTCGAGGTAGACCGGGCCGCCGAGCCCCCGGTGGTCCAGGCACAGGCCACGCGCGCGTAGCCGCTCCAGCGTCTCCTCCAGGCCGAGGCCCGGCGGCTGGTGGGCGAGCAGCCCGGGATCGTACAGCCCCAGGCGGGCGTACTGCCCGCGCCACAGTTCCAGCACGCGGGTGGCCGCCGGGTGCACCCAGCCGTGGTGCTCGACGGCGTCGGCGTACGGCCGCAGCGCGGCGGCCGGGGCCCGGTCCGCCGCTGCCCGGTGGCGTACGTACAGCGAACCGATGTCGTCCTCGGTCAGCTCCGCGTAACCGGTGTCCCCCTGCGTCCGGTCCAGGAACTCCCAGAAGGCCAGGGTCTGTTCGGTGAGGTGGTACGTGGAGTGGCTGAACCGGTAGTCGACGTCCGCCAGACACGCGGTCGCCCGGTACATGACGTCCGTCCAGAACAGCCCCTTCAGGTGGGACGGGGTGAGCGGCTTGGAGGGCGTGATCGTGACCGGGGCCAGCAGCACCCGGCGGCGTGTTCCCTCCACGGGCCGGGAGCCGGGCGGGGAGACGGCGGCGGGGGCGGTCACGGGCGCCCGCCTTCCGCCCGGGAGGCGGCACGGCGACAGAAGGACGTCACGAGGGCGCTCCTTCCGCCGCCGCGAGGGCGCCCAGGAGGACCTGGCGCGGCAGGGGCGCCGTGCTCGCCGGAACCGTGGCACGGGGCGCCTGGGCCACCCGGTGCCGGAACTTCTCGTCCCCGAACACCTCGTCCGGGGTGCTCAGCCCCATCAGGACGCGCGTCAGCCCGCGCCACACCGTGCCGTCCTGGGTGGCGGCCGCCCGGATGGACGTGTTGGGGCAGCCGGCGTCGGCAGGCGGCAGCGGCCGGCCGTGCACGACGGCGCTCCAGCGGCCGATCCGCTCCCGGTCGACGCTCGCCGCGTGCTCGTACCACGGCCGCAGCAGCACGTCGGCGAACTCGGCGGCGGCCTCGGACCGCTGGCCTGCGGGGTGCGTGGCCAGCGTGTCGGCGAGGCCGAAGGCCTGCGCGAGTGCCAGCGACATCCCGCGCCCGTAGAGCGGGTTGGTGACGCAGGCGGCGTCCCCGACCGGGAACAGGCCCGCCACGGGCGGGCGTACGGCGGTGGCGCGCAGCGCGTTGGCCGGGCCCGCGATCACGTTCACGGCGGAGATGGGCGCGCTGACGGCGTCGTCGAGCCAGGCGGTCAGGCCCGGAGTGGCACGGGCGACGGCCGTGAAGGCGTCGGCCTGGCGCAGCCGGTCCAGTTCCGTGTCGCCGGGCAGGGTGCCCAGGGCGATCGCGAAGGTGCCCGCGTCGCCGGGGTGCAGCACGCCCGCGTAGTGGCCGAAGATGTCACCGGCCGCATGGCCCCGGCCCAGCGGGCCCGGCAGCGAACTGCTTCTGAGCCGGTAGAAGCGCGTGAAGCCGCGCAGCCCACCGGGACTGGTCAGGTCCGCGGCCACCGGAACCCCGGCGTCCGTGAGCCAGCCACGGGCGGCCGCGCGGCGGCCGGTGGCGTCCACGACGACATCGGCGGCCAGATGGGTGCCGTCCGTGGTGACCACACCGCGCACCGACCGCCGGTCGGCGCTCAGCCGCAGCCCGCGCACGGTCGTGCCGTGCCGGATCTCGACCTGCGGCAGGGCCTCGACCGCGCGGTACAGGACGAGTTCGAGCGTGGTGCGCCGGCAGCCGAGCGCCACCAGCATGTCGTCCCCCACCTCGCGCGCGCGGTCGGTCGCACCCTGCGGCAACGCGCGCGTGAGGTCGAACATCGGGGCGCCGGCGGCGACGAGGCGCTCCAGCACCTCGGGCGCGCGAGTGCGCAGAGTGCGCACACCGAGCGAGGTCAGCGTGTGGGAGTGCTGGGCCTGCGGCACGGTCGGCCGCTGCCAGCGGGTGTGCAGATCGGCCATCGCACCCCGGGGCGGCGGGGCGGAGCGCTCCAGGACCACGACCCGCCGACCGGACCCCGCCAGGGCGAGCGCGGAGGCCAGGCCCGCGACACTGCCCCCCACGACCAGAGCATTCGCCATCTCAGCGCCGCCGACCGTGGATGAAGAACACCCGGCGCACATCCGCCTCCTGGCGCGGCGGGACCGGATCCGGCCAGCGTCCGAAGTCCGCGCCCGGTTCGCCCGGTTGCAGCGCCTGCACCGAGAACCCGAAGCTGTCGAAGAGCGCCTCGGGCTCATCGGTACCGAAGAGCCAGGGGCAGCCCCACCCCGCGAAGATGTCCAGCAGACCACGCATATGAGGGAGCGTCAGGGCTGCCGAGTTGACGATGTCGGCGGCTATGCGGCTGCCGGGCGCCGAGATCGCGGCGACGCGCTCCAGGATGCGGTGGGTGTCGTGTTCGGGGATGTAGTAGAGCAGCCCTTCGAGCAGCCAGGTGGAGGGCAGGGCGGGGTCGTAGCCGGCGGCGATCAGGTCCCGCTCCCAGTCGGGCGAGGTGAGGTCGACGGCGACCGTGCGGTGGTCGGTGCGCGGCTCGACACCCGCCAGCCGCTCCTTCTTGTACGCCAGCACCGCGGGCCGGTCGACCTCGTAGTAGCGCAGCCCCTCGGGCCAGTTCAGCCGGTAGGCGCGCGAGTCCATCCCCGCCGGGGCGAGCACGATCTGCGTCATCTGAGGGTCCCGGGCCGCCTCTTGGAGGTAGTCGTCGAAGAACCGGGTGCGGATCGCGTTGTAGTCGGGCGTGCTGGGGAGCGTACGGGAGGCGTCCGCCGGGAACGTCGCCTTCCGGATCTCCGCGAGCAGCTCCGGGCCGATCTCCCCGCAGAGCGCGTCCGCGTACGGATCCTGATAGATGCGATCGGGCCGACGCGTCTCCGCGGCGCGCAGGGCGGCGGTGAGCAGGGCGGTGCGTTCGACGGCGTCGAGCAACTCGGTCACGGGCTCTCGTCTCCTTCGGTCGGATGGGTGGAGTGCGGGGCCCGCAGCGGGGGACGGGGCCGCGCCTGGAGGGTCAGGAACCCTTCCCGTCGGTGAGTCGTTGCCAATGCGCCGGGTCTTGGCGGAAGAGCCGGTCCTTGACCTGGGTGGGGCGTACACCGGTCGCGACGGTGGCGTGCCAGTCGTCGAGGAAGGCGTCCGGGTGCAGCCGCAGGGCTGTGGGGGCGCCCAGGCGGAGCCGGGTGCGCGCCTGGTGGTAGCCGGGGGATTCGCGAGCGAGGGCGTGGTCGAGGCGCGTCAGGAAAACGTCGGTCTCGGCGTCGCTCCACGGGATGGCCGGGGCGAGGGCGAACTGGTAGGCGGGGGTGCCATGGTGGTCGGGGGTGACCACCCGGCAGGCGGCGTTGCGTAGTTCGAGGCCGCCTGCGGTGAGGGCGGTGGTGAGGGCGCGCAGGACGTGGGCGTCGCGCAGGCGTTCTCCGGCAACGTTGGAGAGGGTGCTGCGGCCGGTGTATTCGAGGCGTGGCACGCCGTCCTCGTGGTCGACGACGCGGACGACGTCGCCCACGGCGTAGCGGTAGAGGCCGCCGACGTGGCTGAAGACCGTGTGGTAGTCGCGGCCGGGCTCCAGCTCGTCCGGTCGCAGGGTGGGCGTGTCCGGGGTGAGGTCCTGGTCGGCGTCGGCGAACTCGTACAGGGAGGCGGTGACGACGAGGCTTCCCGCGGTCGGGTGCCGGTCGAGGGCGACACCGGTGGGGCCCTCCGAGGCGGCGACGGGGGCGGGCAGGAGCGTGACGCCCGGCCCGAACTCCTCGCGCAGCCGGGGGAGATAGAGCGAGGCCAGGCCCGTGGTCCAGCAGAACAGGGCGCGCATGTGGGGCCAGATGTGGGCAGGCCGTACTCGACCGAAGTGCGCGGCGAGGCGGTCGAGTTCATGGGCACGCTCGGGGTTGGGCGAGCGGAACGGATGCCCGCCCAGGGTGCCGTCGCGCACCTCCCGGACGATGCGCTCCCACCAGAGGTTCAGCTGGTGGGGGAGGGCGGCGACCATGGCGGGGTTGATGCCGATGATGCAGCGGATGTCGCTTTCGACGGCCATGCGCAGGCGGAGGTACGTCTTGTCGAGGTGGGCGTCTGGGGCGAGGGGTGTGGGGAGGGTGGCCCAGGGGGCGTGGGTGCCGGGTTCGGCGGAGAGGGGTTCGCCGAAGCGGGTGCCGAAGTCGGCCTGGCTGGCGCCGATGTGGGGTTTGCCGGAGGCGGTGGTGGGCGGGGTGGTGAGGGGGTCGTGTTTGAGGTTGAGGACGGCGTCGGGGCGGGCCAGGACGTCGGGGAAGTGGGTGATCAGGGGGGCCCAGGCGGCGTAGTAGAAGGGGAAGAAGGTGGTGTGCATGAAGCGGGGGGTGACGGGGATCTTCTTGTGGCTGCCGGTGGTGCCGCTGCTGGTGAAGAAGAGGGCGGGCCTGTCGGCGGTGAGGACGTTGTCCTCGCCGGCGGCGGCGCGTTCGATCCAGGGGGCCAGGGCGCTGTAGTCCTGGACGGGCACGGCCTTGCGCCAGTCGTCCAGGGTGCGCACGCGTCCGAAGTCGTGGGCGCGCCCGTAGGCGGTGTCGGCGTTGAAGGCGAGCAGGTCCGCGAGGACGCGCCGCTGCTGTGCGCCGGGGTCGGTGAACGCGGCGCGCAGCCTGTCCCGCTCGGCGAACACCCGCGCCCGGTACCGCCCCACCCGCTCCGGATCCGGCCAGGACCGACCGTCCCCGAGGGGCTCAGACGTAGTCATGGCAGACCGCCTCCCGTACGGCGTCGGCGGTCAGCTCGGGGGAGCTCTGCTGCTCCACGACCGTCACCGGGAGGGAGCGGATCTCGTCCCACATCAGCTTTTCCAGGTCGGTCTGGTACCGCTCGAACGACGTCCGGTTCGGGCGCTCGCCGTAGTGTTCGAGGGAGTTGAGCCGCGTTCCCCGGCGGCTGCGGCGCCAGGCCTCCTGCGGCGCGACCTTGAGGAAGACGACGTGGCGCGGCTGCGGGAAGGAGCGCCACCAGTCGTACATGGGGTTCTCGCGCACTCCCGCGAGGCGGCACTTCGCGAGGATCTTGTAGTAGTACGAGTCGACGAGGAGTGGCTGTCCGTCGGCGGCGTCCGCCGCCGTGAGGAGCTGGTCGCGCAGGTGCACCACGGCGGTCTGGAGCATGCTGGCCATGAAGTCCGGCGAGTAGGCGCCGTCCGGGGCGGCCACGTCCTTGACCACATCGCGCCGCAGCCGGCCGATCAGCGCGTGCCGGTCGGCGAGGAAGCGATCGTCCACCGAGACGATCCGCACGGGCTCCGGGCCTCCCGCGAGCCTGGACATCGCCGATGACTTGCCCGCGTAATCGCCTCCCAGGAGGACGGAGAATAACGGGAGGTTTGATGACATATCGGGTTGCTCCTTACGAACCGGCGCACTCTCTGCTGTGGCACGACTCCTCCCCGCAGCCTGCGTGAGGTGCCTATAGGGAGAGTTGAGGATCAAGGGGGAGGGGCGAACGAAGGTTCAGCTGGTGTCCACCGGGTCGTCGCTTGGGTCGTCACCTGGGAGTCCACTCGGTCGTCGCCCGGGTGTGCCGTCCGACATCCATCAGGCTGTGCCCGGGTATGCCGTCCGAGGCCCGCCGGCCCGGCCCGGGACCGCGCCCCTCGCCTCCCGAGGCTGCCCCGCGCCCCCCGTGGCTGGTGACATCCGTCACCCGCGCCCACGGGACGACCCCCGGATCCTCGCCCTCGGGCCGTGGCCCGGCCGCGACCCGCAGGTCGAGGGCGCGCCACCGCATAGGGTGGCCGTATGCAGGAGCAGTACCGGACGATCGCCCGCGAGGGCGTGCACGAGACCGAGGTCAACCGATCGCGGTTCCTCTGCGCGCTCGCGCCCGCCGCGACCGAGCAGGAGGCGCAGGACTTCATCGCGCGCGTCCGCGCGGAGCACCCGACGGCGACCCACAACTGCTTCGCGTACGTCATCGGGGCCGACGCCTCCGTACAGAAGGCCAGTGACGACGGCGAGCCGGGCGGCACCGCCGGAGTCCCGATGCTCCAGATGCTGACGCGCCGCGAGGTGCGGTACACCGTCGCCGTCGTCACCCGCTACTACGGCGGGGTGAAGCTCGGCGCCGGCGGGCTCATCCGCGCCTACGGAGGAGCGGTCGGCGAAGCCCTGGACGCGCTCGGCACCGTGGTGCGCCGGCGCTACCGGCTGGCCACCGTCACCGTCGACCACCAGCGCGCGGGCAAGCTGGAGAACGACCTGCGGGCCACCGGCCGCGCCGTGCGCGAGGTGCGCTACGCCGAGGCCGTCACCATCGAGGTCGCCATCCCCGAGGCGGACGTGGAGTCCCTGCGGCGCTGGCTCGCGGACGTCACCGCGGGCACCGCGACGCTGGAGCTCGGCGGAGAGGCGTACGGGGACGCGTGAGCGCTGCGAGCCGTACCGGTAAGGCAGTTGCCACCCGGGATGTCCGACCCCACCGATACCCTCGGGGATCATGAGATTCCTGCACACGTCGGACTGGCACCTGGGACGGTCGTTCCACCGGGTCGCCCTGCTCGACGCCCAGGCCGCGTTCCTCGACCACCTGGTGGCGACGGCGCGCGAGCACGACGTGGACGCGGTCCTCGTGGCAGGCGATGTCTACGACCGGGCCGTGCCGCCGCTCGCGGCCGTCGAGCTCTTCGACCGCGCCATCCACCGGCTCGCCGACGAGGGCGTGCCGACGGTGATGATCTCCGGGAACCACGACTCGGCCCGGCGGCTCGGCGTCGGCGCGGGGCTCATCGAGCGGGCGGGCATCCATCTGCGCACCGACCCGGCGGCGTGCGCCACCCCGGTGCTGCTGTCCGACGCCCACGGGGAAGTGGCCTTCTACGGGCTGCCCTACCTCGAACCGGCCCTGGTCCGCGACGAGTTCAAGACCGCCAAGGCGGGGCACGAGCAGGTGCTGGGCGCGGCCATGGAGCGGGTCCGGGCGGATCTCGCGGCACGCGCGCGAGGCACCCGGTCCGTCGTCCTCGCCCATGCCTTCGTCGCGGGCGGCGAGCCGAGCGAGAGCGAGCGGGACATCACGGTCGGCGGGGTCGCGGCCGTGCCCGCGGGCGTCTTCGACGGCGTCGACTATGTGGCGCTCGGCCATCTGCACGGCAGCCAGACCCTCTCCGACCGCGTGCGCTACTCGGGCTCCCCGCTGGCGTACTCGTTCTCCGAGGCCATCCACCGCAAGTCGATGTGGCTGGTCGACCTCGGCGCCGACGGAGCCGTCGCCGCCGAGCGGATCGACTGCCCGGTCCCGCGCCCGCTCGCGCGCATCCGGGGCCGGCTCGACGATCTGCTCGAAGACCCCGCCCTCGAACCCCACGAGGACGCGTGGGTCGAGGCGACCCTCACCGACCCGGTCCGCCCGGACGACGCGATGGCCCGTCTCGCGGTCCGCTTTCCGCACGCGCTGAGCCTGGTCTTCGAGCCGGACCGCGCCCCCGAGGACCCGCTCGCCTCGTACGCGCGACGCCTCCAGGGCCGCACCGACCAGGAGATCGCGGAGGACTTCGTGGCCCATGTGCGCGGCGGCAGCGGCCCGGACGAGCGGGAGCGTGCGGTGCTGCGCGGCGCCTTCGACGACGTACGGGTGGAGTCGGCGCTCACCCGGGACCACGCGCGCGAGGGCGCGTCCGCGCGCGGCGCCGGGCGGGAGGGGGCCCGATGAGGCTGCACCGGCTGAGCGCCACCGGCTTCGGCCCCTTCGGTGACACCCAGGAAGTCGACTTCGACGCGCTCTCGGCCGCCGGGCTCTTCCTTCTCCACGGGGTGACCGGAGCCGGCAAGACCTCCGTCCTGGACGCCGTCTGCTACGCGCTGTACGGAGCGGTCCCCGGCGCCCGCCAGAGCCCCGGCGCCGTCCTGCGCAGCGACCACGCGGCGCCCGACACCGTCACCGAGGTCCTGCTCGACCTGACCGTCGCCGGCCGGCGGCTGGAGATCACCCGGCGCCCCCAGCAGAACCGGCCCAAGAAGCGCGGCAGCGGTTTCACCACCGAGAAGGCGCAGACCTGGCTGCGCGAGTACGACGCGGCGACCGGCGACTGGGAGGCGCTCAGCCGCTCCCACCAGGAGGTGGGGGAGGAGATCGGGCAGCTCGTCGGGATGAGCCGCGAGCAGTTCTGCCAGGTCGTCCTGCTGCCGCAGGGGGACTTCGCCAGGTTTCTGCGCTCCGACGCCGAGGCGCGCGGCAAGCTGCTGGGCCGCCTCTTCGACACCGGCCGTTTCGCCGCCGTCGAAGAGCGCCTGGCCGAGCTGCGCCGCGCCGCCGAACAGCAGGTCAGGGCCGGGGACGCGCGGCTTCTCAACCTCGCCCAGCGCATGGCGCAGGCCGCCGGGGACGGCCCGGACGCGCGCGACTGGCCACTGCCCGACCATCGCCCCGGGGATCCGGGCCTCGCCGAGGCCGTCCTTGAGTGGGCCGCCGTCGCGCGCGCCGGGGCCCGCGAGCGGCTCGCCGTCGCGGAGTGCGCCCTGGCCGCGGCCGAGAGCCGCCAGGCCGCCGCCCGTATCGCGCTCGACGACGAGCGCCGCCTCGCCGAGCTCCAGCGCCGGTACGCGGACGCCCGCCGCCGCGCCGACGAGCTGGCGGCGGCCGAGCCCCGCCGCGCCGCCGTGAGGGAGCGGCTGGAGCGGGCCCGCAAGGCCGACCTCGTCGCCCCCGCCCTGGCGCTGCGCGCGGAGACCGAGCGCGAGCACCACACGGCGGCCGCGGCCCGCGAGCGCTCCCGCGCCCTGCTCCCCGCCGACCTGGCCGAGGCCGGAGCGGAGCAACTCGGCGCGCTGGAGCGGCAGATGCGCCAGGAGCTGGGCGCGCTCGACGCCGCCCGCCGGGCCGAGGCCCGCAGCGCCGAGATCACCGCCGAGCGCGCCGAGCTGGAGCGCCAGGCCAGGGCCGACGAGCAGCTGCTCCTCGACGCCGCCGGCTGGCTGGCCTCCTGGGAGGGCGAGCGCAGACGGCACCAGGAGCGCGTCGAGGCCTCCCACTTGGCCGCCACCCGCACCGAACAGCTGGCGGGCCGGCTGGAACCGGCCCGGCGGCGCCTGGCGGCGGCGCGCGAGCGCGACGCGCTCCAGCTGCGGGTGGCCACGGCCGAGGAACGGCAGAACTCCGCCCGGGAGCAGGCCAACACCGCCCATGAGTACTGGCTCGCCCTGCGCGAGGAGCGGCTGCGCGGCATCGCGGCCGAGCTCGCGGCAGGGTTGCGCGACGGTGAGGCGTGCGCCGTGTGCGGCTCGCCCGAGCACCCCGCCCCCGCGCGCGCCACCACCGGCCAGGTGGACCGTACGACGGAGGAGGCCGCCCACGAGGCCTACCGGCAGGCCGAGGAGGCCCGCGCCGAGGCCGAGCGCGCCCTCGCCTCCGTACGGGAGCGGTTCGCGGCGGTGAGCGCGGAGGCGGGCACGGAGCCGCTCGCCGTGCTGGACGGCCAGGTGCGGGAGTGGGAGGCGGAGTTCGGCGAGAGCCGTGCGCTGGCCGCCGGGCTGCACGCCGCCCGGGAGGCCTTCGAGAGCGCCGAGCGCGAGCACGAGCGCCGTCTGGCGCAGCAGCGCGAGGCCGACAAGCGCGTGTCGGCGCGTACGGCACGGCGCGAGGAGATCGACCGGGAGCAGGCCGGTCTGGAGCGGGAGTTGGCAGCGGCCCGGGGCGAGGCGCGCACGGTCGCCGAGCAGGCCGCGCTGCTCGATCACCGGGCCGGGCTGCTCGCCGCGGCGGCCGAGGCCGTCCGGGAGGTCGAGGTGAGCGCCCAGCGGCTCAAGGACGCCGACGGACGCCTCTCCGAAGCCGCCTTCCGCGCCGGGTTCGACACCCCTCGGGCAGCGGCGGACGCCTTCCTCGACGACCGGCAGCAGAGTGAGCTCCAGCACCGGCTCGACGACTGGCAGCGCGAGGAGGCGGCCGTCGCCGACCGGCTCGCCGAGCCCGACACGGTCGCGGCAGCCGCCCGCCCTGCCGCGCGCACCCAGGAGGCCGAGGCCGCCCACGCGCGCGTGGAGCGCGCCCTGCGCGAGGCCGCCTCGGTGCTCGCCGCCGCGCGCGCCCGCTGCGCCGAGCTCGGCAGGCTGGGGCGCGAGGCCGCGGCGGAGACACGCCGGATCGGGCCGTTGCGCGAGGAGTACGACCGGGTGGCCCGCCTCGCCGGGCTCACCGCGGGCACCTCCGCCGACAACGAGCGCAAGATGCGTCTGGAGTCGTACGTACTGGCCGCCCGTCTGGAGCAGGTAGCGGCGGCCGCGACGGCCCGGCTGAGCCGGATGTCCGGCGGCCGTTACACCCTGGTGCACTCCGACGCCCGGGGCGGACGCGGCCGCTCCGGGCTGGGTCTGCATGTGGTCGACGCCTGGACGGGCCGGGAGCGGGACACCGCCACGCTCTCCGGCGGCGAGACGTTCTTCGCCTCGCTCGCGCTGGCCCTGGGCCTGGCCGACGTGGTCACCGACGAGGCCGGGGGCGTACGCCTCGACACGCTCTTCATCGATGAGGGCTTCGGCAGCCTCGACGACCAGGCCCTGGACGAGGTCCTCGACGTCCTGGACTCGCTGCGCGAACGGGACCGCAGCGTCGGCATCGTCAGCCATGTCGGCGATCTGCGCCGCCGCATCCCCGTCCAGCTGGAGGTCGTCAAGGAGCGCGACGGGTCGCGGGTGCGGCACCGGAACGCGGGGGCGGGGGACTGAGGGCCTGTCTTCGGGCCCCCGCCCGCCGTGAAGTCCCGCTCCCGGGCGCTCAGCGGCCTATCGCGCGGCGGGGCAGCGGCGAGGAGTAGACGACGCTGGTCGTCACCGACCCCAGCGCGCCGATCTTCCCGGAGATCTCCTCCAAGTGGCTCATCGAGCGCGCGCCGACCTTGATCACAAAGCAGTCGTCGCCCGTGACGTGGTGCGCCTCCATGATCTCGGGAGTCGCCTCCACAAGGTCGTGGAACGGCTTGTAGTTGCCGTTCGGATACCGCAGCCGTACGAAGGCGAGGATGCCCCGGCCGAGCCTCTCCTGGTCCACGACCGCCGTATAGCCCGAGATCACCCCCGCCTCTTCGAGCCGCCGCACCCGCTCCGTCACGGCGCTCGGGGACATGGCGACGGCGCGGGCCAGCTCCGCGAAGGTGGCCCGGCCGTCCCGCTGGAGGGCGTCCAGGATGCGCCAGTCGGTGGCGTCCGGGGAATACTCGGTCATGGCTGCCAGACAACAGTGAAATCCCCGGCGAATCAAGAGATGTTCCGGGGATCGGACCTTCCGACGGTTGATCATGAGCCGTAGATTTCTGGCCATGACAACAACGCAGCTCGCCACCGCCGCCAACCCCGTCCTGCGCGTCGCCCCGGCCGCGCCCGCCGACGCCGCCGCCTACTTCCGCGCCAGCCTGGTCTTCCACGCCGATGTCTCCGACGTGGCGTCCGTGCTGGCCCAGGGCGGCGAGCCGGGCTTCGTCGTCCTGGACTCGCGCTCCACGGAGGCCTGGGACCAGGGCCACGTCCCCGGCGCCGTGCACCTGCCCACCGCGCTGATCGCCGAGCAGGCCGAGCAGCTGCTCGACAAGTCCGTGCCGGTCGTCACCTACTGCTGGGGACCCGGCTGCAACGGCGCCACCCGTGCCGCCCTCGCCCTGGCCGAACTCGGCTACCAGGTCAAGGAGATGCTCGGCGGCTTCGAGTACTGGGTGCGCGAGGGCTTCGAGTTCGAGACCTGGGAGGGCCGCGAGACGCGCGAGTCCGACCCGCTGACCGCGCCCGTCGGCGCGGACAACTGCGGCTGCTGAGGCACCGGCCGCGGCGGCGACCCTGCGAGGCCACGGGGGCGGTGGGCCGGGCGCGGGCCCCCGCCCCCGTGTTGCCGAAGCCGCCCCCATAGGGGCCCCGCCCCGTGTTGCTGAAGCCACCCCCGCGGGCCCCCGCCCCCGTGTTGCCGAAGCCGCCCCCACGGGGCAGCCGTCAGAGCTTGGACAGCTCGTCCACCAGGTCGTCAAGGCCCAGCGGGCCCTGCGACAGCGCCGCCATGTGCCAGGCGCGGGCGTCGAACGCGTCGCCGTGGTGCTTCTTGGCGTTCTCGCGGCCCATCAGCCAGGCGCGCTCGCCCAGCTTGTACCCGATGGCCTGGGCGGGCACGGACAGATACCGGGTGAGCTCGCTCTCCACGAAGTCCGCGGGCCGTCCGCTGTGGTTGCCGAAGAACTCCTGCGCCAGCTCCGGCGTCCACCGCTCGCCGGGGTGGAACGGCGAGTGCTGCGGGATCTCCAGCTCCAGGTGCATGCCGATGTCGACGATCACCCGGCACGCCCGCATCATCTGCGCGTCCAGATACCCGATCCGCCGCTCCGGGTCGGGCAGGAAGCCCAGCTCGTCCATGAGCCGCTCGGCGTACAGCGCCCAGCCCTCGGCGTTCGCGCTCACCGTGCCGATGGTCGCCTGGTAGCGCGAGAGCCGGTCCGCCACGTGCCGCCACTGCGCGATCTGGAGGTGGTGGCCCGGAACGCCCTCGTGGTACCAGGTCGAGACCAGGTCGTACACGGGGAACCGGGTCTCACCCATCGTGGGCAGCCAGGTGCGGCCGGGGCGCGAGAAGTCCTCCGAGGGGCCCGTGTAGTAGGGCGCGGCGGCGCTGCCGGGCGGCGCGATGTGCGACTCCACCTTCCGTACCCGCTCGGCGAGTTCGAAGTGGGTGCCGTCCAGGGCCGCGATCGCCTCGTCCATCAGCGCCTGGAGCCACTCGCGGACCTCTTCCACGCCCTCGATGTGGGTGCCGTGCTCGTCGAGGTGGGCCAGCGCCTCCCAGGGACCCGCGCCCGGCAGGATCTTGTCGGCCTCGGCCTTCATCTCCCCGAGGATGCGGTGGTACTCGGACCAGCCGTACGCGTACGCCTCGTCCAGGTCCAGCGTCGTCCCGTTGAAATAGCGCACCCAGCGGGCGTACCGCTCACGGCCCACCGTGTCCGGCGCCCCGGCGATCGCGGGCGCGTACACCTCGCTCAGCCAGTCGCGCAGCGCGACCAGCGCCTCGCCCGCCACGCGCGCGCCCTCGTCCAGTTCGGCGCGCAGGGCCTCGGGGCCGGGCGCCACGAACTCCTGGAACCAGTTGCGGTCCGTGCCGATCCACTCGGAGAGCTGGCCGACGAAGGTCGCCGTGGCGCGCGGGCCCGCGAACAGCTTGCGGTCGAGTCCCAGCTGGAGCGAGGCGCGATAGCCCTCCAGGGCCGCCGGGACGGCGGTGAGCCGGGCCGCGACGTCCGCCCAGTCCGCCTCGTCGGCGACCGGCATCATGGTGAACACCTGGCGCACCGAGTGGACGGGCGAGCGCAGGTTGCTGATGGAGCGCAGGCCCTCCTGTGCCTCGTGCACGGCGAGTTCGGACGTCAGGCGCTCCCGCAGCAGTCTGGCGCAGCGCCGCTCCGCGTCGCTGTCGGCGCCCGGTGTCCGCTCCGCTTCGTCGAGCCGCGCCAGCGTCGCACGGGCGAGCGCGGCCACGGCCGCCTGCCCGGCGGGCGTGAAGTCCGGAAGCAGCCGGGCGCTCTTGCGCACACCCAGATAGGTACCGGTGATGGGGTCGAGTTCGATGAGCGCGTCGACATGGGCGTCGGCGACCTGGCGGGGCAGCACGCTGCTGGAAGTGTCTGGCATGGACCACATACTCGTACGCGCACGGGCCCCGCGTCACCAACAGGCGACGTTCAGCCACCGGAGACGGAAGGGGAGAGAGGGGACGAAGCGGAAGTTGACACCGGTGTCGACGAGGGGGGCAGCAGAGGTCCGCACTCCCACTGCTGGAAGATCAACCGCGTCTCCACCCGGGCGACTTCGCGCCGCGAGGTGAACTCGTCGATGACCAGCCGCTGGAGATCGGCCGTGCCCGTCACCGCCACGTGGACCAGGTAGTCGTCCGGTCCGGCGAGGTGGAACAGGGCTCGCGACTCCGGCAGCGCCCGGACGCGTTCGACGAACGGACCGATCAGTTCACGCCGATGTGGTCGCACCTGTACGGACAGGAGTGCCTCCAGGCCACGGCCCATCCTGGCCGGGTCGAGACGGAGCTGGTGGCCCAGGATGACCCCGGAGCGGCGCAGCCGGGTGACCCGGTCCAGGCAGGTGGAGGGCGCCACCCCCACCTGGGCCGCGAGATCGCGGTAGGTGGTCCGGGCGTCGTTCTGCAGCAGGCGCAGAATGTCCAGATCCACCGGGTCCAGTACGACAGAATCGGCCATTGGCCGAACGTAGCACGGACCTTGCCGCTCATTTCCGGTCATGGCGCCACTGTGCCGCCATGGACACCGACACGCAGGACCGCGCTCAGGCCGCACCCCGTGCCCTGGCCACCGAAGCCGTCCACGCCGGCCGCGACGACCTCGCGGGACTCGGACTGCACGCCGCGCCGATCGACCTCTCGACGACCTACCCCTCGTACGACAGCGCGGCCGAGGCCGCCCGGATCGATGCCTTCGCGGCCACCGGAACGCTGCCCGACGGGCCCCCGGTGTACGCACGCCTGGACAACCCCACCGTAGGCCGTTTCGAGACAGCGCTCGCGCGGCTGGAAGGCGCCGAAGGCGCCGTGGCCTTCGCCAGCGGCATGGCCGCCCTCTCCGCGGTGCTGCTCGCCCGGGCCTCGGCGGGCCTGCGGCACGTGGTCGCCGTCCGGCCGCTGTACGGCTGCAGCGACCACCTCCTGGACGCCGGACTCCTCGGTACGGAGGTGACCTGGGTCGACCCCGCGGGCATCGCCGACGCGCTGCGGCCCGACACCGGTCTGGTGATCGTGGAGACCCCGGCCAACCCGACCCTCGCCGAGGTGGACATCCGGGCCGTCGCCCACGCGTGCGGCTCGGTGCCGCTGCTCGTCGACAACACCTTCGCCACGCCCGTGCTCCAGCGGCCACGGGAACTGGGCGCCAAGATCGTGCTGCACAGCGCCACCAAGTACCTGGGCGGCCATGGTGACGTCATGGGCGGCGTGGTCGCCTGCGACGACGCGTTCGCGCGGCAGCTGAGGCAGGTGCGGTTCGCCACCGGTGGCGTCCTGCACCCGCTCGCCGGCTATCTGCTGCTGCGGGGCCTGGCGACGCTTCCGGTACGGATGCGGGCGGCAGCCGCAAGCGCGGCGGAGCTGGCCCGGCGCCTGACCGACGACCCCCGGGTGGCCCGGGTGCACTACCCGGCGGTGGGCGGGGCGATGGTCTCCTTCGAGGTGCACGGCGACCCGCACGCCGTGATCGCGGGCGTCTCGCTCATCACCCCCGCCGTGAGCCTCGGCAGCGTCGACACCCTCATCCAGCACCCGGCCTCCATCAGCCACCGCATCGTGGCCGAGGGGGACCGGCGGTCCGCCGGGGTGAGCGACCGCCTGCTGCGGCTCTCGGTCGGACTGGAGGACGTGGAGGACCTGTGGAGCGATCTGAGCGCGGCGCTCAGCGCTCGGCCTGCTCGAACGACGACCGCGCGAGCGACGGGTCCTCGAACGACGACCGCTCGAACAGCGGACGCTCGAACAACGGCCGTTCGCACCCTTGCGGATCGTCCGACGGACGGTCGAGCGAACGGCGGTCGACCGACGGACGCACCGCCGCGCGAGCCTTCGGCAGCCGCGCGGTGACCACCAGGGTGCCCTCCTCGATCTGGTAGTCGAGGGGCAGCCCGAGGCCGCGCATCGCCGCCACCATCCCGGTGTTGGAGGACTGCGTCACCGCGTACACGCTCTCGCAGCCCGCCTCGACCGCCAGCGTCACCAGGCGCTCCAGGAGCTCGGAGCCGACGCCCCGGCGCTGCCAGTCGTCCTCGACGAGCAGCGCCACCTCGGTCTCGTCGCCGTCCCACAGCAGATGGCCGAGGGCGACCAGCCGGCCCGAGGCGGTCTGGGCGGCGAGGGTGCGCCCGTACCGGGGGCTGAGCAGGTGGTTGAGGTAGCGGTCGGCGTCGCCGACGGGGCCGTGGTAGCGCAGGCTCAAGGTGCGGTCCGAGCAGCGCTCGTGCATGGCCTTGGCGGCCTCGACGTCGTCCTGACCCGCCCGGCGGATGGTGATCTCGTTGCCCTCGGGCAGGGTGAGGACGTCCTGGCTGCGCGGGATGCGCGGGCCGAGCCGCGCGTCCAGCTCGACCAGCGCGCGCGCCCGCGCGAACTCGGTCGGGGTGAAGGGGAGGTGGGGCCGCTCGACGGTGATGACCCCGCCGCTCGGGTCGCGCAGCCGCATGGCGGTCGACTCCAGTACGCCCTCGACCGGGGCCGTCTCCCCGGTCGGGCGGCCGGAGAGGGACACGGCGGGCAGTGAGTGGATGGTGCACCGGCCCAGCAGCTGCCGCAGCGCCAGCGGCAGTTCCGCGGCGTCCAGCGCGGTGCGGGTGGCCAGTCCGAGCACCCGGGTGGGGCCGTCCACCAGGTCGTGCGCGTCCGCGCGCTCCAGCCAGATGTCGGCGCCGCCGGCCGCCGCGATCTCCCGGGTGAGCCGGGCGGCAGGGAGATCGGCGGGGGCCCGCAGCAGGAACTCGTCGACCGTGCCGTCGGCCAGCGGGTGGGTCTGGAGGGTCAGGATGTCGACCCGGCTGTGGGCGAGCGCGGTGCACAGGGCGGCCAGGCTGCCCGGCTCGTCCCGCACGGTGGCCCGCATCCGCCACAGCGCGGTCTCGCGCGCGACCGGGCCGTCGTCGGCGGTCTCGTCGGGGGCGGCGTCGGCGGGGCCGGGCGCCGCGCCCGTATCGACGGGGGCGTCCGCCGGGGGTGCGTGGCTGTGGCGGCGGGCCCACCAGGTGTGGAACGCCGCCGTGGCCACCAACGCGACCGCCGAGGCGATCAGCAGGAACGGTCCGTCGGGGCCATGGGCGACCGTGTTCGCCACGACGTCGGCCACTGCCACGGCCGTGAACAGCGCGGCCAGCTCGATCAGGTCCCGCCGCCAGTGGTGGCGGCGGGCGCTCTTGCGGGAGGCGGTCAACTCAGGCATCTCAGTCATGCCTTCACTGTGGCCGAGCGGTGTTGCGTGATCACGAACGCTTTGTGACTGATGGGTTAAGTGTGATTCTGGCGCTTTTTTGGCCGTTTCTTACGGTTTGTGGCGCGGAACGACCGCCTCACTGCCACAGTCCGTACGCCATCGCCAGGGACACGCGCCACTACTGGCCCACCAGCCCCGGCTTGAGCACCTTGGTGAAGAGTACCGAACCGCCCTGGGCGCGCAGCCGCACCGTCAGCTCGCCGCTGGCGCCGTCGATCTCGATCTCGCCGAAGTTCGGCGGGGTCTCCATGGGGGAGGCGTTGGCCTTGGCCGGGGCGTGGACGAAGACCTGGTCCGGACCGAAGGTCGCGTCCAGCGCGTTCGCCGGGAACCCGCCCGCGGCCAGCGGACCCGACACGAACTCCCAGAACGGGGCGAAGTCCTTGAACGCGGCCCGCGACGGTTCGTAGTGCTGGGCGGCCGTGTAGTGCACATCGGCCGTCAGCCACAGCGTGCCGGTGATCCGGCGGTGCTTGATGAACCGCAGCAGCTCGGCGATCTGGAGCTCGCGCCCCAGCGGCGCACCCGGGTCGCCCTGCGCCACGGCCTCGTAGTTCGCCGGGCCGTCGGAGACGACCAGGCCGAGCGGCATGTCCGCGGCGATCACCTTCCACACCGCCCGGGAGCGCGCCAGCTCCCGCTTCAGCCACTCCAGCTGCTCCGCGCCGAGGATGCCCACGGTGTCGTCGGCCTGCCGGCCGGGGGAGTTGGCATCGCGGTACGTACGCATGTCGAGCACGAACACGTCGAGCAGCGGGCCATGGCGCACGACCCGGTGCACACGCCCCTCCCGGCTGCCCGGCCGCAGCGTGGACACGGGGAAGTACTCGCTGAAGGCCCGCAGCGAACGCGCGGCCAGCACGTCGACGTTCTTCTCGGTGTAGCGGGCGTCGTCCAGGATCTGGCCGGGATACCAGTTATTGCGCACCTCGTGGTCGTCCCACTGGACGATGGAGGGCACCTGGGCGTTGAACCGCCGTACGTTCTCGTCGAGCAGGTTGTAGCGGAAGTTGCCCCGGTACTCGTTCAGCGTCTCGGCGACCTTGGACTTCTCCTCGGTCGTGATGTTCCGCCACACCCGTCCGTCGGGCAGCGTCACGCTGGGCAGGATCACCCCGTCCGCGTAGATGTTGTCGCCGCTGGACAGGAAGAAGTCCGGGTTGAGCCGCCGCATCTCGTCGTAGACGCGGAAGCCGCCGATGTCCGGGTTGATGCCCCAGCCCTGCCCGGCGATGTCACCGGACCAGAGGAAGCGCACGTCCTGGTGGCGTGAGGCGGGCGCCGTGCGGAACGTGCCGTACACCGGCTTGCCGGTACGGCGCGGGTCGTCGGGGTCGGCGAGTGTGACCCGGTAGTGGATCTGCTCACCGGCCGGCAGTCCGCGCAGCTGCGTCGTACCGGTGAAGTCGGTGCCCGGGCCGAGCAGCGAGCCGTGCCATCTGCGCGGGCGGCGGAACGATTCGGTGGCGGAGGTCTCCACGACCATCCGGGCGGGCCGGTCGGACCGGGCCCACACGAGCCCCGACGACGCCGTGATGTCACCGGCCTGCACACCCCAGTCGGCGCTCGGCCGCCCGGCGAGCGCCAGCGCGGGCGCGGCCGTGGCGAGCCCGGCGGGCAGAGCGAGCCCGGCCGAGGCGGCGAGTGAACCCTTCAGTACGGTACGGCGGTTGGGCGAGGGGATCCGAGGGCGGTACGGCATCGAGGCGCCTTCCTGGGACGTGGGACGGGCAGAGCGGGAGGACCCGGTGCGTCCGGATCCGTGCCATGCCTACTGCCCGGCTGCGGCGCGGGCGCGAACCCCAGGTGAACAACCGGAGGTTGGGCCCCGGACGGCCGGGGGCGCGTCGGCCTAGGGCGAGCGGCCGGGGACCAAAGGACGATCGACCCGATGATCTTGAGTGGGTACGGTGCGGGAGTGGTCGCAGTGGTGGTGACCCGGCACGTCAGCGGCAGCATCAGCGACAACATCAGTAACAGTGAGAGCACAGGGAGCGCCCATGCCCGTCGGAGGCCGTTCACACATCCGTATCGCCCGTCCGTCGCGCGATCTGGCCGCGGCGGAGCGCTTCTGGGTGGAGGGCCTGGGGCTCGACGTCGTGTGGCGGCACGACGCGGAGGGCGTGGCCCCCGGCGAACACGCGCTGCTGATGGTGGGCTGGCCCGACGCCGACTGGCACCTGGAGCTGGTCCACGAGCCGGCCGCCCTCGTCGAGCCCCGGCCGACCGAGGAGGACCTGCTGGTCATCTACGCGGACGAAGAGGTTCCACAGGATCTGGTGGCCCGGCTCGAGGCGCACGGCGGCAAGCGGGTGCAGTCGCCCAACCCATACTGGAACGAGTGGGGTGTGACGATCGAGGACCCGGACGGGTACCGGCTGGTGCTCTGCATGCGGGGCTGGTCCAACTCCTAGGGCCCGTGGCCCCATCCGCCGCACCCTAGGCGCCGTCCGCCCGTACCGCCTCCGCCAGGAGTCGCACCCCGCGCGCGATGTCGGACGGGGTGAGATGCGCGTACCCGAGCACCAGTGAGACACCGTCGTCCGCTTCGGCCGCCCGTGAGCTGTAGTACGAGAGCGGGCGCACGGCCACGCGCGCGTGGGCGGCGCGTTCGAGGAGGCGGGGCTCGGAGCCGTAGTGCTGGGGCAGCCGGGCGATGATGTGCAGCCCGGCCGCGATGCCGCTCACCTCGGTGCCGGGGAAGTGTTCGTGCAACGCGTCGACCAGTGCGTCCCGCCGCTCCCGGTAGGCGCGTTGGCACCGGCGCAGCTGTCGGTCGTACGCGCCGCCGGTGACGAAGTCCGCGAGCAGTGCCTGGTCGAGGGCCGGGTTGCCGAGATCCATGGTGCGTTTGCGGGTGACGACCGAGGCCGTGAGCCGCTCCGGAGCGAGCAGCCAGCCGAGCCGCAGCCCCGGAGCGAGCGACTTGCTGACCGACCCGGTGTACGCCACATGCTCCGGGTCGAGCCCCTGGAGGGCCCCGACCGGAGCCCGGTCGTAGCGGAAGTCGCCGTCGTAGTCGTCCTCGACGACGAGCCCGCCCACCGCCCGCGCCCAGTCGAGGAGTTCGGTGCGGCGCCGCGCGGAGTAGGCGATTCCGGAAGGGAACTGGTGGGCCGGGGTCGTCATCGCGACCCGCACCCCGCTCGCGTACAGCGGGGCCATCGCCAGGCCCTCCTCGTCCAGCGGCAGCGGCCGTGTCCGTACGCCGGTGGCCGCGAACAGCGCGGTGTGTTCGGGGCTGCCCGGGTCCTCGACGCCCACGGTCCGCTCGCCGCGCTCCCCGAGCGCGAAGCCGAGCAGCGTCGTCGCCTGGGCCACGCCTGAGCACACCACGATCCGCTCGGGGTCGGCGACCACACCGCGCCGCCGGGCCAGCAGCGCGGCCAGCGCGGTCCGCAGTTCCGGCAGCCCGCGCGGATCGGGGTAGCCGAGCGAGCGGTGCGGCAGCCGCTCCAGGACGCCCTTGTGCGCGGCGGCCCAGGCGGCACGGGGGAAGAGCGACAGGTCAGGGGTGCCGGGCAGGAAGTCGACCAGGGCGCCCGGGTCGCGCGGAGCCAGGTCACGCGCGCGTGGCGCGTCGGCGGCGCGCGCCGCACCGCCCACCCAGGTGCCCGCGCCCCGGTCGCTGCGCAGATAGCCCTCGGCGGTGAGCTGCTCGTACGCCTCGGTGACAAGGCCGCGAGAGACGCCGAGGTCGGCGGCGAGCTCACGGCTCGACGGCAGCCGCGTCCCGGCCGCGAGCCGCCCCGACCGCACGGCCTCCCGGAACGCCGACTGGAGCATCCGTCCGCGCTGCCGGGCCGGCGCCGCGGCGGCCGGAATCAGCAGTTCCCAGGCCGCGTTCCAGGACGGCCGCGCGTCGTCGCCCTCCGGCGCGGAGGGCGAAGTGGTCCCCGATGACGTCATGGAAGTGGACCTTAAACAAGACCACCGGGCTGCCTAGCGTCGGGCCCATGAACGTGTCACAGCTGCGGGGCGCGGCGTTCGCCGCCGTCGCCTGCTTCCTCGTCGGCGGCTCCTTCACCGCCAACAGCGTCCTCGGCGACTATCCGCACGCGGGCGGTCAGGCCCTGCGGTACGGCCTGGCCTGCCTGCTGCTGCTCCCGCTGCTCGGCCGGGGCGGCGCCGCCCCGCTGCGGGGCCTGCGCGCGGGGCAGTGGGGCCGGCTGGCGCTGGTCGCGGCCGTCGGGATGGTCGGCTTCAACCTGGCGGTGCTGGCCGCCGAGCGCACGGCCGAGCCCGCCGTGCCCGGGGTGTTCGTCGGGTGCGCGCCCATCGTGGTGGCCGTCCTGGTGCCGCTGCTCGACGGGCGGCGGCCGACCCGGCCGGTGCTCTGCGGGGCGCTGCTCGTGGCGGCCGGGGCCTTCACCGTGCAGGGCTGGGGCCGTACCGACGCGGTGGGCATCGCCTGGTCGATGGGCGCGCTGCTGGGAGAGGTGGGGTTCGCGGTGCTGGCGGTGCCGGTGCTGCGGCCGCTGGGCCCCCGGCTGCTCTCGGCGGCCGTGTGCGGTGTCGCGGCCGTCGAGTCGGCCGTGTTCGCCCTGGCCCTGGACGGCCGTGCCGCGCTGCGGCTGCCGGACGCCGGTGAGACGGCGGCCCTGGTGTGGCAGGCCGCCGTCGTCACCGTGGTCGGCTTCGTCTGCTGGTACATGGGCGTGCAGCGGATCGGCGCCGAACGGGCGACGCTCTTCTCCGGCCTCATCCCGGTCTCGGCCGCGCTCACCGCCCCGCTGGTCGGCGCCGGGGCGTACGGCATCGCGCAGGCGGCGGGCAGTGCGCTGGTCGGCGCGGGGGTCGCGCTGGGCGCCGGGGTGCTGTGCCGGCGCCCCGGGCGCGGCGGGTCAGCGGCTGGTGTCGAGGATGACGCGCGCGACCAGGGCGGGGTCGTCGTTCATGGGGACGTGGCCGCAGCCGGGCAGCCGCACCAGCCGGGCGCCGGGCAGGGTGTGCTTGGCGCGGACGCCCTGGCGGCGCAGCAGCAGCCGGTCCTTGGCGCCCCAGGCGACGGTGACCGGGACTCCGGCCACGTCGTCGGCGAACCGGACGTCGATGCCGGCGGCCAGGGTCTCGTCGAAGCCGGTGGCGTTGCGCAGCGCGAGCGTCTCGGCGACGACGGCCTCGGGTGAACGGCGCCCGGGGCGCGCGTAGATGGTGCTCGTGAGCGCCGCACGCCCTGGAGCGCTCCTGGACAACCGCTCGATGGCGGGCAGCGGCAGCAGTTTCGCCCCCTGCCGCATCGCGGTCAGCGTCGCGAAGGCGTAGCGGCGCTCGGCCTGGGTCCAGAACCCGGCGGGGGAGAGGGCGGTCACCGACCGTACGAGCTTCTCGCGCCCCAGCTCCAGGGCCAGCAGCCCGCCCAGGGAGTTGCCCGCCACATGCGGCCGCTCGACGCCCAGTTCCTCGCAGAACGCGCCCAGCACCGGCACGACCGTGGACAGGTCGTACGCGAGGCCCTGCGGCAGCGCCGGGGACTCGCCGAAGCCGGGCAGGTCCACGGCTATGACGTCGCGTTCGGCTGCCAGGACGTCGAACACCGGGTCCCAGGCCTGGCGGTGGTGGCCGATGCCGTGCAGCAGGAGCAGCGGGTCGCCGGAACCGGCCCGCCGATAGGAGACGGTGACGGTGTGGCTGCCCCGGGGGGAGCCGATCGTGAAGGAGACCTCTTCGGCCATGCTGCTGCTCCCGGTGGTGGACGGACGGCGCCGCGGGACGAGGGTAGACACGCTGTCAGCAACAATTACCCTTCAGTAGCTTGGAGTTCAAGAGGCGGGACCCGGACACCGCGCAGGGGGCGAAGAATCGAACAGCGCGGGTTCTCCTTCTGGACAGCCGGTTGCCGGTCGGCTGGGATGGAGCGGTGACTTCCCCCACCGCCGCCGATCTCTTCGAAGACCACAGGTCCGTTCTCATGGGCGTGGCCTACCGCATGCTGGGCCGGGTGACCGACGCCGAGGACGTGGTGCAGGAGGCGTGGCTGCGCTGGTCGGCGCGCGACCGCGACGGTGTGCGCGACCCGCGGGCGTTCCTCGTACGGATCACCACCCGGCTCGCCATCGACCGGCTCAGACAGATCCAGGCGCGCTGCGAGGCCTATGTGGGGCCCTGGCTTCCCGAGCTGATCGCGACGGATTTCGGGCCCGTGGTGCCCGACACCGTCGAACAGGCCATGCTGGCCGATTCCGTCTCGCTCGCCGTACTGGTCGTCCTCGAATCGCTCTCGCCGCTGGAGCGGGCGGTGTTCGTGCTGCGTGAGGCCTTCGGTTTCCCCTTCGCGGAGATCGCGGCCACCCTGGACCGCTCGGAGCCCGCGGTGCGCCAGCTCGCCGGGCGCGCCCGGCGCCATGTCGAGGAGCGCAAGCCCCGCTACGACGTCGACCCAGCCCACCGCCGCGACCTCACCGAGCGGTTCATGGCCGCCGCGGGCGGCGGCGACCTGGACTCCATGCTCTCCCTGCTGGCCCCCGACGTACGGTTCATCGGCGACAGCGGCGGCAAGTCCAAGGCCCCCACGCGGATCATCGAGTCCGCCGACAAGGTCGGGCGCTTCCTGTTCGCGGTGTCGCAGGAGGGCGGCCCCGACGGCGACTTCCGCATCACCGAGATCAACGGCGGCCCCGCCGTACTGGTCCTCCACGACGGCAAGCCGGACAGCGTCCTCCAGCTCGACATCCTCGACGGCCGCGTCCACCGTGTCTACGTAGTACGGAACCCGGACAAACTCACCGCGCTCTCCTGTGGGGAGTACGTGGACCAGTCGCCCGGTTAGTCCCACGCGCCCCAGGGGTCGCGACCCCCGTGCCCGGATCCGGGCACGGGGACTTTGCTGCGCCCTGTTCACCGGACCGCGAACGTCGTGTGAACGCTCTGGGCCAGGGCTCGGATTCGTTCCGTAACGGAACGAGGATTGGTCTTGACCAAGGGGGTGTGCCGCCCTATGGTCGCAGAGTTAGTGCAGGAACCTTTAATAAACAAGGGCGCAGAAAAGCCGCCGGGGCACGGCGATTGCGGAGGACAGGGTGGGGACCACGCAGCTGGAAACGGTGCCGGAGCCGAAGTACTGGCACCTCAAGACCGTGCTGAGCGAGGCGCTCGACTCGGACTTCGCGGTGGGAGAGATCCTGCCCAACGAGCGTGAGCTCGCCGCCCGTTTCGGTGTCGCGCGCGCCACGCTCCGCCAGGCTCTGGAACAGCTCGAACTCGAAGGCAGGCTGCAGCGCCGCCGTGGCGTCGGCACGACCGTCGCGCCGCCGCGCGTGGGCGTCTCGGTCGGCACCGAGCAGCACGACTGGCCCGGCACGGCCGGTGACGCCTGGCAGGCCGTCGACTGCGCCGTGGGCGCCCCGCCGCTCGCGGTGGCCCGGCTCTTCGACGCCGAGGCGCTCGACGAGGTGCACACCGTCCGCCGGATCCGCACCACGCACGGCCAGTCCGTCGCCGCCGAGCTCCTCTACGTACCGGCGTCCTCCGTGCCGGACCTCACCGCGATCGACGCGCCCTCCGGACCGGCCCGCGCCCGCAGCGTGCTGCGCGAGCTCCAGCGCCTCGACCTGGAGGGCCAGGACCGCGCCGTGGAGCTCGGCTCGGCCCGCGCCGACGACGCCAAGGAGCTCGACCGGCTGCCGGGCGCGCCCGTCCTCGTCGTCACCACGCGCTACTTCTCCCTCGGCCGGACCGTCGCCGTCTCGGTGGCGACCTACCGCGCCGACACCTGCCGCCTCACCTTCGGCGACTCGGGTGACGTGCAGATCAGCCACGACGGCCACCGCCAGGCTTCCTGACACCCGTCCCGCCCGCCGCCCCGGCCCGCCGCTCTCGTCAGCGGCGGGCCGTTCGCATCGGGCGGCCGGCGGGTCGCTTACGTGCGGGTGGTGACAGGCCGTGCGTCCGGGAGAGCAGCGGGTGCGCCGCGTCCGGGAGGACAGTGTGTGCGGCGCGTCCGGGAAGGCAGCGGGGCCGGCCGCGGAGAGAGGTCCGGCCGCGGATGATCGGCCCGCGTGGCCCGCTCGCCCGCTCAGCGCCGAGCCGTCACCGTGCCCTCGACCGCGAACAGCTGCTCCTCCACATGGTCGAGCGCGAGCCGCAGCGCACCCGTGGCCACCGCCGCCTCCCCGAGGAGGGAGAGGGCCACGCGCGGCGGCCGCAGGCAGTACCGCGCCAGCTCCTGGCGCAGCGGTTCGAGCACGCCGTCGATCCCGGCCGCCCAGCCGCCGACGACCACCAGCTCGGGGTCGAGCGCGAGCACCAGGGCCGCCACGTCGTGGACCAGCCGCTGGATGAACCGCTCGACCGCCTCCTGCGCGCCGCTGTCGCCCCGCTTGGCCAGCGCGAAGACATCGGCGACCGCCTGCTCGTCCAGCGGGTGCAGCGGCTCCCCGGTCGTCGACAGCAGCTTCTCCGGTGTCACGTCGCGGCCCAGCAGGTGCAGCGCACCGATCTCGCCGGCCGCGCCCCCGAAGCCCCGGTGCAGCCGCCCGCCTATCAGCGACCCGGCCCCCGGGCTCAGCCCGGCCAGCACGAAGACGATGTCGTCGGAGTCGGTCGCCGCGCCCTTCCAGTGCTCGGCCACGGCGGCCGCGTTGGCGTCGTTCTCGACCAGCACCGGGCAGCGGAACGACCGGCGCAGCCGCTCGCCCAGGGCCAGCCCGGTCCAGTCGGGCAGCGCCGTCCCCAGCCGTACGGTGCCGTCGGCCTCCACTATGCCGGGGCTGCCGACCCCGACGGCGCGGAGCGAACTGCGCGCCACCCCGGCCCGCCGCAGCAGGTCGGCGACCGTGGCCCTGACCCGCTCCAGCCGCTCATCGGCGGAGGCCGTCTCCGACACCTCGCGGGATCCGGCGCCCACGATCCGCCCGTCCAGCCCGGACAGCAGCGCCGCCACCCGATGCGGGCCGATCTCGATGCCCAGCAGATGGCCCGCCTCGGCCCGGAACCGGAACCGGCGTGCGGGACGCCCCTGGCGGCGCGCCTCGCCCTCCTCGGGGGCCGACTCGACGACGAGCCCGCCCTCCATGAGCCCCTCGACCACGCCCTCGACCGTCGGCCGGGAGAGGCCGGTGATCCGGGTCAGATCGGTCAGAGTGGGAGATTCCGCCCCACGCAGTGCATGGAGAACCACTGCGGAATTGATCCGCCGCAGCAGAGAGGGATCCCCGCCGGTCAGCCGCCCCAACGTGTGTCCTCCCAGCTCGTACGCGTGTCTGCCGGATCGTACTCGCTGGTCAGGTATACGGCGAGTGGCGCATGGTCACGGAGACGCATCAGCTCGGAGCCACGAATCCCGACTCGTACGCCGCGATCACCGCCTGCGTCCGGTCCCGGGCACCCAACTTCGCCAGAACGGCGCTGACATGGGTCTTCACCGTCTCGGTGCCGACGATCAGCCGGGCGGCGATCTCGGCGTTGCTGAGCCCGCGAGCCATCAGCCGCAGGACGGCAGCCTCACGCTCGGTGAGCGCCGCCTTGTCCAGCGCCGCCCGGGCGTCCCGGTTGCCGTACTCGGCCGCGAGCGAGCGGACCGCCGCCGGGAACAGCAGCGACTCGCCCTCCGCGACGAGCCGCACCGCGTGCACGATCTCGGCCGGCCGGGCCCGCTTGAGCAGAAACCCGTCGGCGCCGGCCCGCAGCGCCTCGTACACGTACTCGTCGTTCTCGAACGTCGTGACCACCAGGATCTTCGGCGGATCCTGCACCGTGCGCAGCACCGCCCGAGTGGCCTCTATGCCGTCGAACAACGGCATCCGCACATCCATCGCCACCACATCGGGGCGCAGCTGGCGCACCAGCGGAATGACGGCGGCGCCATCGGCGGCCTCACCCACCACTTCGATGTCGGGCTGCGCCTCGAGAACAGCACGCAGACCCGCGCGGACCAGGGGTTCGTCGTCGACGAGCAGAACGGTGACCGGCATCCCGTCAGCCTAGGTGGTCTTTCATCGCAGCCCGTCCAGCGGTAGCCGCACGCGCACCCTCCATTCCCCTTCCTTGGGACCCGACTGGGCCTCGCCACCCAGCAGTGCCGCCCTCTCCCTTATCCCGCGCAGGCCGCTGCCGCCCTGCCCTCTCGGTATCGAGCCCGACAGCGGATTCGTCACATCGAGCTCCAATCGCTCACCCAGCACAGCTATCCGCACCCGCACGGGCACCGGCCCGGAGTGCCGCAGCACATTGGTCAGCGCCTCCTGGAGGATCCGGTACCCCTCCCGGGACACGGGGCCCGGCACCAGCTCCAGCGGGCCGCTGAGCTCGGACTCCACCTTCGCCCCCGATGCCCGCGCCGATTCGAGCAGCCGGTCGGCCTCGTCGAGCGTCGGCCGCTGCCCCACCGGCCCCCCGCTCTCGCGCAGGACCAGCAGGACGCGCTCCAGGTCGTCCAGCGCCGTCCGGCCCGTCTCCTCGATCGCGGCCAGTGCCCTGGCCGTGAACTCCGGATCTCCCGCCGCCCGGGCAGCACCTGCCTGCACCACGGCGACGGTCAGCGCGTGCCCGATCGAGTCATGGATCTCGCGCGCGATCCGATTGCGTTCGAGCAGCCGCTCGGTCCGCTCCTCCAGCTTGGTCAGCCGTTCCTCCTTCGACGGGCCCAGCAGCTGCCGCGCGATGGTGGCGTTCAGCTCGCCGAGGGCCGCGACACAGCCGAGCATCATGAAGAGGGGCAGCGGAGCCAGCGCCCACCACCACCAGTGCGGCGCCGCATCCCGCAGGACGGGGACCTCGCTCGTCCCGCTGTCCATCGGCATGGCCACCAGCTCGTAGGTGATCATGGGAAGCCATACGGATATCCCCATGGTCACCAGCGCGAGCGCCAGACGTATCTCCAGCCACGCCACGGTCCGCCAGCGCTCGCCCCAACTGGCCGACGAGGCCGCGGAGACCGTCGCGTCATGATGGCCCCGCTCCTTCGGCACGACGAGCAACTGGGCCTGTATTCCCTCGGCCAGGCGCACAGCCGGTATCAGCCCTATCAACAGCAGGGCGAGAAAGGGGACATAAGGCTTCTCCATGTCGATGAAGAGCCAAATGCCGTACACCGCGACGGGCATCGACAGATGCAGCCATCGCGTGTACGTCACGGAGCGGCCCAGCGGGCGGAGAAAGCGGAACATGTCGCCATCGTGCCAGCGCCCGAATCGCCGCGGCTCCCCCGCACGGGGGAGATCATCCCCACGCTCGGGGGAGGCCCGGGACCTGGCGCGACGGCGAAGGTTGAGACATGACCAGCATCGACGTCCAAGAACTCACCAAGGAGTACGGAACCACCCGCGCCGTGGACCGCCTGACTTTCAGCGTGCGGCCTGGCCAGGTCACCGGCTTCCTCGGCCCCAACGGCGCCGGCAAGTCCACGACCATGCGCCTCGTGCTCAGCCTGGACCGGCCGACATCGGGCACCGCCACGATCGGCGGGCGCCCGTACGCGGAGTACGACGAGCCGCTGCGCCACGTCGGCGCGCTCCTCGACGCCCAGGCCGCGCACGGTTCGCGCACCGCGCGGAACCATCTGCGGGCGCTCGCCGCCAGCAATCGAATACCGGCCCGCCGGGTCGACGAGGTGCTGGAGGAGGCGGGCATCGCCGCCGTGGCCAACCGGCGCGTCAAGACCTTCTCCCTCGGTATGCGCCAGCGGCTCGGGATCGCCGCGGCGCTGCTCGGCGACCCCTCGGTGCTGATCCTCGACGAGCCCTCCAACGGTCTGGACCCGGAAGGGATCATCTGGATCCGGGAGTTGATGCGCGGCCTGGCGCGGCAGGGCCGAGCCGTGCTGGTCTCCAGCCATCTGATGAACGAGACCGCCTCGTTCGCCGATCACCTGGTCGTCCTCGGCCGGGGACGGCTGCTCGCCGACACCCCCATGCAGGACTTCATCGACTCGCGCATCCAGCCGCGGGTGCGTCTGCGGACCACCGAAGGCAGCCGCCTGCGCACCCTCCTCACCTCCCGGGGCTTCGCGCCGGTCCAGGGTGAGGACGGTCGCTGGATCGTCGAGGGCGCGCGGGTCGAGGACGTGGGGCCGATCGCCGCGGCGGACGGCATCCCGATTCTCGAACTGGCGACAGAGGAGGCGACGCTGGAGCAGGCCTATCTCGACCTGACGGCAGGCGAGGCGGAGTTCGCGTCCGGTTCACCCGGCAGTCCTGACACCCTCACCCGTTCCCTCCGCACCACATCCGACCAGGAGGCATGAGCCGTGTCGTTCCCCGCAGTTCTCCACGCCGAGTGGATCAAGGTCCGCTCGCTGCGGTCCCTCGTCGGCTCGTTGACAACCGTCTTCCTGGCCACAGCCGGGCTGACCGTGCTCGTCTGCGCCACGCTCGGTCGCCCGGAGCCCGACAGCACCGACTTCGACCCCGTCCTCTTCTCGTACTACGGCCTGAACTTCGGCCAGCTGGCGGCGCTCACCTTCGGAGCGATAGCGATGGCCGCGGAGTACAAGAACGGGGGGATACGCGTCTCCCTGGGCGCCGTGCCCGACCGCGGGCTGTTCTACGGGGCGAAGCTGGCCGTGATCTGCGGCCTGGTCTTCTCGGTCGGCCTTGTCACCAGTCTGACCTCGTTCCTGTCCGGGCAGGCGCTGATGGACAAGGGCTTCGGCATAGGCATCGGCGACCCCGGGGCGCTTCAGGCGGTGGTGGGCTGCGCCTGCTACCTCGCCCTGCTGAGCCTGCTTGCCGCGGGCCTTGCGGCCCTGCTGCGCAGTGTCACCGGCGCCATGAGCGTGCTCGTCCCGCTGTTCCTGATCGTGCCGTTCGTGGTCGGGGACGTGTCGCAGGGCGGTGGCGCGGCCGACTTCATGCCGGACCGGGCGGGGCGGCAGATCCTCCTGCTCCACCCGGAAGGGCCGTTGGGCGCCTGGAGCGGTATGGCGGTGCTCGCGGCCTGGAGTGGGACAGCCGTGGTGGCGGGCTGGTGGGCGCTGCGGCGGCGGGACGCCTGAGAGGCCAATTGTCAGTGGCGGCGGGTTTACTGACTGCATGACCACCGCACGGCATCTCGAAGTGATCGACCTGCTGCGCGTCCGCGACTTCCCCGCGGAGCGCGGCAGGTCGGGGGCGATCACCAGCGGCCCCGGCTACCACCTGGTGGAGCTCAGCACCAGCGAGGACCTCTGGGACGACGACGGCAGCAGACGCGTCGAAGTGGAGGAGCAGTACGGAGCGGAGTGCGACGCCCTCGCCCAGCTGCTGAGCGAGCGCTGGGGCGAGGCACAGATGGTCAGCCTCTGGAGCGTGATGACCCGGAGCATGGAAGGAGAGGAGATAGCCGAGCCGTGGAGCGGGTTGAGCCAGAGTGTCCGCTACCTCCACCTCTGGCAGCCGGACGGGCGCTGGGTCGCTGTCGGGGTCTCGCAGTGGGGCACGGAGCTGGAGTTCCAGCTGATGGCGGTGGTCACGGAGGTGGATCCGCCGTAGGGACCGGCGCAGGGTGCGCGGACGCTCTGCCGGAACGTGTCCAGCCCTTTCGACCTGCCGCAGGAGGGGGAGTGGCGCCGCCGGGCGCGCCAGGACGGGGGGACTACGGGACGGCGGGACTGCCGACCTGCGGGACTTCGGGCGGCCGTGGCGTAACGTCCTGACGCGTCGCCGTCTCCTGTCGGCGGGTGAGGAGATCGTGATGACATACGCAGTGGCGGACCTGGGCGGCGGTACGACAGAGGTGTCCGTCGTGGGGGACGGGGTGGTCCGGCTGACCGGCTACGCGGGCGCTGCTGAGGCCTCGGTCGGCGAGTTCACTCCCGCACGGGCTAGGGAGCTCGCGGCGGCGCTGGTGCGGGCGGCGGACGAGGCGGAGAACGTGGCGCCGAGCGAGCCGGTGTCGGTCAGGGCGCAGGATCTGCGGCGCGGTGACGTACGGGACGGCGACCGGTCGATGACCGTCGACCGGGTCAAGGTCGACCAGGCCATCTCGACGGCCCACGTGACGTGGAAGTCGGATGCGGGCCGCACCTGGACGCAGAGCTATGCGATGGACACGGACATCCGTCTGCGGAGGCGGGGGCCGGAAGCGGCGGGGTGACGAAAGGGGGACTTACGGAAGGGGACTCGGGGAAGGGCGACTCACGGGAGAGGGAGCAGGCTTCGTGGGCACGGGGATTCTCGGAGTGCGCAGGGTGCAGGACGGTGGGGCGCTCGCTCGGCGGCCGCGCCGTTCAAGTCGGGTGCGGTCCGATCAGGCGGGGACGTAATCTCGGCCGATGAGCGGTTTTGCGACACATCGTCAACGGGTGCACGACACAGGGCTGTCGGTGCGTGCGCGGCACGCGAGCCTGCGGACGTGTGTGGTGATGTTCGCACCGTACGGGTTTCGGGCGACCTATCACCATCTGTGCCGCAGTGCGGAGGTGCCCGCGCGGCTTGAGGCAGATCCGGAGGCGCTGGTGCGGGCGGTCGAGGAGTTGCAGACGGCCCGGGCGCTGTGGCTGGGGGACGAGGCGGCGTATATCGCGCGGCGGCGCAGGGAGAAGGCGGCCGGGCGGCGGAGCACTCGGGCGGACGGGAGTTGGCGGGACGCCGGGCGGGGGAGCGGCGGGAGTCTCGTGTACTGCCCCGACCCCGGGTTCCATCCCACCGACCCCTTGCCGGTCGTGGTGGAGAGGGTCCTCGGCTCCAGGATCGTCCCCGGGGCAGTCGAGCGATGCCGGGCTTGTGTGGGGGAGAACGGGGTGGTGCGGTGGTTCGACGGACGGGAGGTGTACGAGCTCTGCCGGGTGTGCGGGGTCGCGCTGGACTCCTGTGAAGCCGAGCCGGACCCCGTGGTGCTGCGGGAGAGGCAGGAGCGCTGGGCCGGGATCTGGAAGCGGGCGCTCTAGGCTTGCGCTGCGGCGCGGAGCCGGGCGTACTCCTCGGCCATCGTCTGGGCCGTCCAATGGGCGTTCAGGCCACTGGGGTTGGGGAGGGCCCAGATGCGGGTCTCGCCGATGGTGCGGGTCTGGGGGCCTATCTGCGCCTTGCGGTCGTCGAAGGCGATGCGGTAGGCGGTGACGCCGACCACGGCGAGGTAGCGCGGGCGCAGGCGTTCGACCTTGGCGGTGAGCAGACGGCCGCCCTCGCGGAACTCCTCGGGGGTCAGCTCGTCGGCTCGGGCGGTGGTGCGGGCGACGACGTTGGTGATGCCGAGGCCGTAGGACAGCAGCTCGTTCTGTTCCCAGGGCTTCAACTGGCGCGGGGTGAAGCCCGACAGGTGCAGGACCGGCCAGAAGCGGTTGCCCGGGCGGGCGAAGTGGTGGCCGGTGGCGCCGGACATCAGGCCCGGGTTGATGCCGCAGAACAGTACGGAGAGACCGCCCGCGACCACGTCGGGGATGACGTTGGCGCGGGCGGCCTGGAGCTCCTCGGGAGTCATCGAGCGGTTCCGGTCGTCACGGGGTTTCCGGTTGTCACGGTGTTTCCGGTCGTCGTGCTGCTTCAGGTCACGGTGCTTCCGTTCGTCACGGTTTTTCCGGGGGTATCGATGGTTCCAGGGTTGGCGTCCGTGGTGCGGGGCGGGGTCAGAGGATCGACCCGGGGGCGTACGCGGCGGCGGCCGGGTGCTGCTTGACGATCTCCTCGATACGGGAGACCAGCACGGCGACCTGGTCGCCGGCGGCGCCGGTGAAGGACAGCTTGTCGGCCATCAGGGCGTCGAGCTGGGCGCGGTCGAGCGGCATACGGTCGTCGGCGGCCAGCTTGTCCAGGAGCTCGTTGCGCTCGGCGCCCTGCTCGCGCATGGCCAGGGCGGAGGCGACGGCGTGCTCCTTGATGACCTCGTGGGCGGCCTCGCGGCCGACCCCGGCGCGCACCGCCGCCATCAGCACCTTGGTGGTGGCGAGGAACGGAAGGTAGCGGTCCAGCTCGCGGGCCACGACGGCGGGGAAGGCGCCGAACTCGTCGAGCACGGTGAGGAAGGTCTCGAGCAGGCCGTCGAAGGCGAAGAAGGCGTCCGGCAGGGCGACACGGCGGACGACCGAGCAGGAGACGTCGCCCTCGTTCCACTGGTCGCCGGCGAGCTCGCCGGTCATCGAGGCGTAGCCGCGCAGGATGACCATCAGCCCGTTGACGCGCTCGCAGGAGCGGGTGTTCATCTTGTGCGGCATCGCGGAGGAGCCGACCTGGCCGGGCTTGAAGCCCTCGGTGACCAGCTCGTGTCCGGCCATCAGCCGGATCGTCTTGGCGACCGAGGAGGGCGCGGCGGCGAGCTGTACCAGGGCGGTGACGACGTCGTAGTCGAGCGAGCGAGGGTAGACCTGGCCGACGGAGGTGAAGGCATGGGCGAAACCGAGGTGACCGGCGATGCGCTGTTCGAGCTCGGCGAGCTTGGCGGCGTCGCCGCCGAGCAAGTCGAGCATGTCCTGGGCGGTGCCGACCGGGCCCTTGATACCGCGCAGCGGATAGCGGGCGAGGAGCTCCTCCAGCCGGCCGTAGGCGACGAGGAGCTCGTCGGCGGCGGTGGCGAAGCGCTTGCCGAGGGTAGTGGCCTGGGCGGCGACGTTGTGCGAGCGGCCCGCCATGACCAGCTCCGCGTACTCGCCGGAGAGTTTACCGAGACGGGCGAGGACGGCGACGGTCCGGTCGCGCATCAGCTCCAGGGAGAGCCGGATCTGGAGCTGCTCGACGTTCTCGGTCAGGTCGCGGGAGGTCATGCCCTTGTGGACCTGCTCGTGCCCGGCGAGGGCGTTGAACTCCTCGATCCGCGCCTTCACGTCGTGGCGGGTGACCTTCTCGCGCTCGGCGATCGACGCGAGGTCGACCTGGTCGAGCACGCGCTCGTAGTCGGCGAGGGCGGCGTCCGGCACCTCGATCCCGAGGTCCTTCTGCGCGCGCAGCACGGCGAGCCAGAGCTGGCGCTCCAGCTTCACCTTCTGCTCGGGGGACCAGAGGACGGCCAGCTCCGTGGAGGCGTAGCGGCCGGCCAGGACATTGGGGATGCGAGGCTTCGCAGACACAGCAGTCACGTGTCCAGATTCTACTGGCGATTTCTGCAGGCCAGCGCCCCGGTCCGGTTTGTGGCTTGCTACGAGAGCGCGGTCACGTCGCCGGACGCCGTCCCAGGGTCCCCGTTCTCGGGCGGGGTGATCTCGTACGGCAGCAGCTCGGGGCGCTTCGCCGGGCGGCCGTCGCCCGAGGACCTGCCGGTGAGACGGCGGGCGATCCACGGGGCGAGGTGCTGGCGGGCGAACCGCGCGTCGGCCACGCGGCGCGTCGCCCAGCGCGGCCTCGGCCCGTGCCCCAGCGGGGCGAGCCAGTCGTCCTCCGGCGGGAGCCCGAGCTTCTGCCAGACGGCCTCGGCCACCCGGCGGTGCCCCTCGCCGGTCAGATGGAGCCGGTCGACGTCCCACAGCCGCGGATCGCCGAGCACGGCCGCGCCGTACAGGTCGACGACGAGGGCGTCGTGCTTGGCGGCGAGGTCCTCGATGTGGGCGAAGAGCTCTTCCATACGGGGGCGGAAGCGTTCCATCACCGGGCCGTTGCGGCCGGGGCTGCGCATCAGGACGAGTCGGCCGCAGGACGGCGCCAGCGTCTCCACGGCCTCGGTGAGGAGCCCGCGCACCCGGCCCATGTCGCACTTGGGGCGCAGGGTGTCGTTGAGTCCGCCCACCAGGGTGACCACGTCCGCGCGCATCGCGGCCGCGGGCCCGACCTGCTCGTCGACGATCTGGCCGATGAGCTTTCCGCGTACGGCGAGATTGGCGTAACGGAAGCCCGGCGTCCGGGCGGCGAGCCGGGTCGCGAGCAGATCCGCCCAGCCGCGGTACGAGCCGTCGGGCAGGAGGTCGGACATGCCCTCGGTAAAGGAATCACCGACTGCGACAAAGCTTGTGTAGCTGGCATTCATCTCCATGGCGGAGCGATCGTACCGCGCGGTAGTGTCACGCGGTCCGGGTGGAGACGGCGAGGGGGAAGCGGATGAGCGAGGCGCTGGAACAGGCGCTGGCGGAGGCGCTGGCGGGGCTGGTCACCGCGGTGGACACCTGCGAGGACGACGTGCTCGACCCCGACACCGCCGTCAAGTGGCTGGAGGGCAGCGCGTACGTCCTGGACCGGCTCGCCCCGGCGGACCGGCGTCGGCTCGCCGCGCTGTTCCGGGCGGCCGCGCTGCGCGAACCGGCCGGGCCCTGGCGCGATGACCTCCTCAAGGTCGGGGACGGCTTCGGACTCGACGAGGACCAGCACGAGCGGTACTGCGACGCGGTCGGGGCGCGGGTGAAGCGGTTCGTCGAGACCGTACGGGGAGTCGACCCGGCCACCGGGGTGCCCAGTTGCCCGGGCTGGACCTTCGCTGACCTCACCCGCCACCACGGCACCACCCACCGCTGGATCGCCCATCTCGTACGGCACCGGGTCACCGAGCGCGTCTGGTCGCGCGATGTGCCGCTGGAGCTGCCGGACGAGGAGAAGGACTACCCCGACTGGCTGGCGACCGCCGCCGAGGAGTCGCTGCGGGTGCTGCGCTCGGCCGACCCCGAGACGCCGATGTGGTCGCACGGCGCCGATCAGCACGTGCGGTTCTTCGCCCGGCGGCTGCTGTTCGAGGCCGTGGTGCATCTGGCCGACGCCGAGCTCGCGCTGGGGCGGGTGCCGCACGTCGAGGCGTGTACGGCGGCGGACGGCATCGAGGAGTTCCTGGAGAACCTGCCGTTCTTCGGGCCGCTCGCGCAGTCCGTCGCCGCGCTCGGCCGCGACGGCGCGGTGCTGCGGCTGCGCGCCACCGACACGGGCGCCGCCTGGACGGTCGTCCTCGGCGGCGAGAACGGCTTCCGCTGGGAGAACACCGCCGACGGAGCCGACCGGGCGGCCGGGGCGGCCGGGGCGGGCGGCCCCACCGCCACCGAGGCCGAGACCGGGGCCGCTGTCACCGTCGAGGGCGTGGCGGGTGAACTGCTGCTGCTCGTGTACGGCCGACGGGCGCCCGGCGACGAGGAGTTGTTCACCGTCACCGGCGAGCGCGCGCTCCTCGACGCCTGGCTGGCCGCGACGGCGTTCTGACCCGCGCCCGCGCACCCCGTCGACGTCCCCGGCCGCTGCCCGGAGCACGCCCCGAGGCACCCGCTCCCTCCGTACCCCGCCGACGTTCCCAGCCGTTGCCGGGGGCACGCCCCGGCGGAACCCCGGCGGCGATTCAGGCGGTCCGAGCCGCACGGGACCTGTCGGTGGGGGGCGTTCCGCGGTATGCCGGGAACACCTCAACTCCCCGCGCCCCTACGCTGGCCGACGCAACTCCCCACACCTCAACGTCCCCTGTGGTCAGAGCACTTGACCGCGCACGAGAGAGCGAGCGTTCCATGTTCACCAAAGCCTTCTGGAAGGCCACCGCCGAGCGGGCCATCCGTACGTTCGCTCAGTCGCTCGCGGCGGTCCTGACGGCCGGGGCGACCAACCTGTTCGACGTGGACTGGAAGGCGGCGCTGGCCACCGCCGGCCTGGCGACGCTGGCGTCCGTGCTGATGGCCATCGGCTCGTCGGGGCTGGGGCGGCCGGGCCCGGGCCTCACCGAGACCACGGAGCCCGAGGCCCCCGCCAAGCCGGCCACGGCGACGGCGACACCGGGGACCGAGGGCGCGGCCAAGCCCGCCATATAGCCGTACAGAGCCGTACAGCCGTAGCGGCGGCGTGCGGGCCGTACAGGCGGAGGCTCAGTGCCCCGCCCCGCCCCGCCCGGCGCCCCGCCGCGCCCTCCGTCCTACGCCGTGTCCGGTCTGCCGACCAGCTCGCGCAGGACGTCCTCCATCGTGACCAGCCCCGCCAGCCGTCCGTCCTCGTCGAGCACCGCCGCGAGGTGCGTACGGCTGCGGCGCATCGCGGTCAGTACGTCGTCGAGCGGCGTCGACGCGCGGACCCGGGCGATCGGCCACACGGCCGTCACCGGGAACGGCACATCGCGCGGCATCGCGTCGAGCGCGTCCTTGACGTGCAGATAGCCCAGGATGCGATTGCCCGTGTCCACGACCGGGAAGCGGGAGAAGCCCGACAGGGCGGCGAGCCGCTCCAGCTCCTCCGGCGTGGTGCCGACCGGCGTGTGCACGACCTTCTCCAGCGGGACCACCACGTCCCGGACAGGGCGCCGCCCCAGCTCGAGGGCGTCGTGCAGCCGCTCGGCGGCCCGGTCGTCGAGCAGCCCGGCGTCACCCGCGTCCCGGACCATCCGGGCGAGCTCGTCGTCGGAGAACGTCGCCGCGACCTCGTCCTTGGTCTCCACCCGCAACAGCTTGAGCAGCGTGTTGGCGAAGGCGTTGATCGCGAAGATCACCGGGCGCAGCGCCCGGGCGAGCGTCACCAGCGGCGGGCCGAGCAGCAGCGCGGTCCTGGCCGGTTCGGCCAGCGCGATGTTCTTCGGCACCATCTCGCCGAGCAGCATGTGCAGATAGGTGGCGAGCGCCAGCGCGATGAAGAAGGAGACCGGGCGCGCCGCCCCGTCGGGCACCCCGACCAGGTGGAACACGGGCTCCAGCAGATGCTCGATGGCGGGCTCGGCGACCACGCCGAGCACCAGGGTGCACAGCGTGATGCCCAGCTGCGCCGCCGCCATCAGGGCGGAGACGTGCTCCAGACCCCAGATCACGCTGCGCGCACGGCGGTTGCCCTGCTCGGCGAGCGGTTCGACCTGGCTGCGGCGGACCGAGATCAGCGCGAACTCGGCGCCGACGAAGAAGGCGTTGACGACCAGCGTCGCCAGACCGATCAGCAACTGGATGACGGTCATCGGCCGGCCCCCTCGTCGTCGCGGCCCTGGTCGCCGTCGCGGTCGCCCGCCCCGTCGCGTCCGGCCGAAGCCCCGTGATGGCCACCCCGTCGGCGCCGCGCGCCGCCGTGCTCGGGTCGCCGGTGCTCCCTGCGCCGGCGGTGCCCGACGCCCTCCTCCTCGTCCTCGTCCCCGTCGCCGGGCAGCGGTGCGTGCAGTAGGACGCGGGCGGCGCGGCGGCCGGACGCGTCGACGACGTCGAGCCGCCAGCCCTGGAGCTCCACGCTGTCGCCGAGGGCCGGGATCCGGCCGAGCGCGGTGGCGAGCAGACCCGCCAGCGTCTCGTACGGGCCCTCCGGGACGCGCAGCCCGATGGCCTCCAGCTGGTCGGTGCGGGCGGCGCCGTCGGCCGAGTAGAGCGCCCGCCCGTCGGCGTCCTCACCGGCCCGGGCCAGATCGGACGTCTCGTGCGGGTCGTGCTCGTCGCGCACCTCGCCGACGACCTCCTCGACGATGTCCTCCAGGGTGACGACCCCGGCCGTACCGCCGTACTCGTCGATGACCACGGCCATGGTCCGCCGTCCGTACAGCCGGTCCAGGAGCCGGTCCACGGTCAGCGTCTCCGGTACCAGCAGCGGCTCGCGCAGCAGCTCGGTGACCGGGTGGCGGGGCCGCTGCTCGGCGGGGATGGCGAGGACGTCCTTGATGTGGGCGATACCGACGACGGTGTCGAGGCTGCCCCGGTAGACGGGGAAGCGGGACAGGCCGGTCGCACGGGTGGCGTTGGCGACGTCCTCTGCGGTGGCGTGCACCTCCAGGGCGGTGACCTGGACGCGGGGTGTCATCACGTTCTCGGCGTCGAGCTCCGCCAGGTTGAGCGTACGGACGAAGAGCTCGGCGGTGTCCGCCTCCAGGGCGCCCGCCTTGGCGGAGTGCCGGGCCAGCGCGACCAGCTCCTGCGGGCTGCGGGCGGAGGCCAGCTCCTCGGCGGGCTCCAGGCCCAGTCGGCGCACCATGTGGTTGGCGGTGTTGTTGAGGTGGCTGATGAAGGGGCGGAAGGCCGCGCTGAAGACGCGCTGCGGGGTGGCGACGACCTTCGCGACCGCCAGCGGCGAGGAGATGGCCCAGTTCTTGGGCACGAGCTCGCCGACGACCATCAGGAAGACGGTCGACAGGGCGGTGCCGAGGACCAGCGCGACCGAGTCGGCGGTGGCGCCGGACAGACCGAGGGAGCCGAGGGGGCCGCTGATCAGCTTGGCGATCGACGGCTCGGCGAGCATACCGATCACGAGGTTGGTGACCGTGATGCCGAGCTGGGCGCCGGAGAGCTGGAAGGTGAGGCTGCGGACGGCCTTGAGGGCGCCGCTCGCGCCGCGCTCGCCGTTCTCGACGGCCCGCTCCAGCTCGCCGCGCTCCACGGTGGTGAGGGAGAATTCGGCCGCCACGAAGGCCCCGCAGGCCAACGACAGCAGCACGGCCACCACGAGCAGAAGCACTTCGGTCATCGGTTCACCTCCGTCCCATGATCGGGCAGGGCCAGGAGGATCGCGCGATGTCGTGTACCGGTACGGGGACGGGTACTGGGAGGCTCGCCCATGGGCGGACGCTCACACCTTTCAGTCGTGGGTAGGTGCACCCATGGTAAAGCACTGGCAAAGTGCGGGGTCGGGCCCTCCCCGGCACCCGCATCACCCCAGCTCGACCCACCCGGATCACCCCAGGTCGGCGGTTACCCGGATCACCCCAGGTCAACCGGCCCCGGAACCCCACCTCGGAACGGCCGCGGCGCCGCCCCCTACTCGTGCGCGATCGCCGCCAGCACGTTCATCCGGGAGGCCCGCAGCGCCGGGAGCAGCGCCGCCACCAGGCCCACGGCCGCCGCGCCCACCGCGACCGCGACCACGGTGGACCAGGGCACGGCGAACGCCTTGAGGCCCTGGAGGGCGAGCACCTGCTGGATGCCCACGCCCCACACCATGCCGAGGACGAGTCCGAGCAGCGCCCCGAACACCGCGATCACCACCGACTCCAGCCGGATCATGCGCCGCAGCTGGACCCGCGAGAGCCCGATGGCGCGCAGCAGCCCGATCTCACGGGTGCGCTCCACCACCGACAGCGCCAGCGTGTTCACCACGCCGAGCACTGCGATCACGATGGCGAGCCCCAGCAGCGCGTACACCAGATAGAGCATCACCGCGATCTGGTCGCGGATCAGCTTCTTGTAGTCCGCCTGGTCCCTCACCTGCACCTGCGGATACGGGTCCAGGGCCTTGTCCAGTGCCTTGCGCAGCTCGTCCGCGCCGGTGCCGCCGCTGGCGTTGACGAACACCGCCGCGTCCTGGCCGCCCGGAAGATAGCGCTCCACGGTGGCCAGGCCCATGAACACCCCGCCCTCCACGCCGAAGCCGCCCGAGGTGTCCATGTCGGTCAGGGCGGCGACCCGCAGCCGCGCCCTGCCGCCGGTGGCGAAGGTGACCGGCAGGGTGTCACCGAGGCGGACGCGGTGGTCGTGCGCGTAGGTGCGGTCCATCGCCATGTTTCCGGGGGCGAGTGCCTCGGCCGTACCGCCCGAGGCGTAGGTGAGGTGGGCGACGTCGTCGAGCTGGGGGTCGTAGCCGGAGGCGGTCGTCTGCGGCGTCCTCCCGTCGGGCAGCGTCAGCCGCACCGGTGCGAACCGCTGGCGTACGACGGTCTCCGTGCCCTTCACCGCGCGCACCTTGTCGGTGATCTCCCGCGGGAACGGCTGGAAGTTGCCGTTCTGTACGACGAAGTCGGCCCCCAGCGTCCTGTCGATCTGCTGGTCGAACGACTTGGTCATGGAGGCACTGGCCACCGAGAGCCCGGCCACCAGCGCGATGCCCACCATCAGGGCGGACGCGGTCGCGCCGGTGCGGCGCGGGTTGCGCAGGGCGTTGCGCTGGCTTATCCGGCCCACCGGCCCGTACAGCCGGGGGAAGGCGGCGCCCAGCACCCGGATCACCGGGCGGACCAGCAGCGGCCCGGCCACCACGGTCGCGATCAGGGTGAGGACCACGCCGAGCCCGAGCAGCGAGGAGGAGGTCGCGGTCTTCGTGGCGGTGGCGCATCCGGTGAGCGCCGCCGCGCCCGCGACCGCGAGCACCGCGCCCACGAGGGCACGCACCCGCAACGGCCGCCCGAGACCGGAGACTTCGGCGTCCGCCAGCGCCGCCATCGGGGAGACCCGGGCGGCGCGGCGCGCCGGAAGGTACGCGGCCACGAACGTCACGCCGACGCCCACCACGTACGCCGCCACCGGCGTGCCCCAGCCGATCACCATCTCGGCGGTGCTGAGCTTCATCCCGAGCGTGCCCATCAGCGCCATCAGCCCGGCGGCCAGCCCGATTCCGGCGCCCAGGCCCAGAGTGGAGCCGACCAGGCCGAGCAGCAGCGCTTCCAGCAGCACCGACCGGCGCACCTGGCGCCGGTCCGCGCCGAGCGCCCGCAACAGACCGAGCTCGCGGGTGCGCTGGGCGATCAGCATCGAGAAGGTGTTGACGATCAGGAAGATGCCCACGAGCGTGGCGACTCCGGCGAATCCCAGCATCACGTACTTCACGACGTCGAGGAATCCGCCCAGCTCGTCGGCGGCCGACTTGGCGTGCTGGGCGGCCGTCTTGATCTCGTACGAGCCGCCGACCGCCGCGCTCACGCGCTGCTTCAGCTCGTCGTCCGACACTCCGGGAGCGGCGTCCACCGAGATGGCGGTGGCCGAGTCGGGGCTGCCGAGAAGCCGGGTCTGGGCGGTCGGGGTGTCCAGGAACACCAGCGCCGCACCGGGGTTGGTGGTGGTGAAGGCGGCGATGCCGACGACCTCGACCCGGAAGGAGCCGGGCTGGGCGAGGACGGTGAGCGAGTCGCCGACGCGGACGTGCTTCTTGTCGGCGGTGTCCTTGTCGAGCAGCGCCTCGCCGGCGCCGTGCGGCTCATGGCCGCTGGTCAGCTTCACCGGACTGCGCTTGGTGGCGTACCAGTTGGTGGCGATGGTCGGGGCGCCGGTGGTGGGCCCGACCGAGTTGTTGGAGCTGTCGACGACGGTGATGTTCCGCACGGCCGCGTCCACGTGGGTGGCGGCGACGCCGTCGACCCGGGCGATACGGGCGGCCAGCGAGGCCGGGACCGTACGGACCACCCCGGACGACACCCGCTCGTCGAGGCCCTTGGGCGGCCCGACCGTCACGTCCGCGGACGTGGAGGCGAAGAGGCGGTCGAAGGTACGGGCCACGGTGTCCGAGAAGATCAGCGAACCGGCGACGAACGCCACCGAGAGGATCACCGCGAGCGCGGACAGCAGCAGCCGCCCCTTGTGGGCGAGGAAGCTGCGCAGGGTCGCCTTCAGCATGGCCGCTCAGCCCTTGCTCAGAGGGTCGAAGCCGGGGGCGTCGGGGGCCTCGTCCACACGGGCCTCGGCCGCCCCGCCGGCCGAGAAGAGCCGCATCCGGTCCAGCACCGCCTGCGCGGTCGGCCGGGGCATCTCGTCCACGATCCGGCCGTCGGCCAGGAACAGCACCAGGTCGGCGCGGCCCGCCGCGACCGGGTCGTGGGTGACCATCACCACCGTCTGCCCCAGCTGGTCCACGGCCTCCCGCAGGAAGCTGAGCACCTCGGCCCCGGCCCGTGAGTCGAGGTTGCCGGTCGGCTCGTCCGCGAAGATCAGCTCCGGGCGGGAGGCCAGTGCCCGCGCGCACGCCACCCGCTGCTGCTGGCCGCCGGAGAGCTGGGCGGGCCGGTGCCGCAGCCGGTCGCGCAGACCGAGCGTGTCGATGACCCGTTCCAGCCACTCCTGGTCGGGTTTGCGCCCGGCGATGTCCATCGGGAGCGTGATGTTCTCGGCGGCGGTGAGCGTCGGCAGCAGGTTGAAGGACTGGAACATGAAGCCGATCCGGTCCCGCCGCAGCCGGGTGAGCTCGCGCTCCTTGAGCCCGGTGATCTCGGTGTCGCCGAGCCACACCTGCCCCGCCGAGACCGAGTCGAGCCCGGCCAGACAGTGCATCAGGGTGGACTTGCCCGAGCCCGAGGGGCCCATGACCGCGGTGAAACGGCCGCGCGCTATCGCCACGTCCACCGAGTCGAGGGCCAGCACCGCCGTCTCGCCGGTGCCGTACGCCTTGGTCAGCGCCCGGGCCCGCGCGGCGACCCCTTCCGTGGCCGCCGTGGCCTCCGCAGCTGTGGACAAGGCCGCCTCCCGGGTCGTTGCGTCATGGCTGGACCGACTCCCGTACGGCATAAGAGAGTAGAGGTGCGACCGGCCGCGGGCCATCCGGCAAAAGCACGGGATCAGCGGGGATCGGGGGTTCGAAAAACAGGCTCTCAGCCGAGATCCGGGCGCCGTGCCGCGCCCAGGACGCACGGCGAGGCCGGGTGGCGCGGTCCCTTCTCGGGCAGCCACAGCCGACGGCAGTCGACCATCTCGAAGCCTGCCGCCTCGATGGCCGCCAGCGGGTCGCGCGCGGTGTGGCAGCCACCGAAGAACACCGGCCACAGCGTCCGGTCCGCCGCCCGCTGGACGGCGGCGAGCAGCCGGCCCTCGGCCCGCCCGTGCTCGAAGAAGCGCAGCTCCCCGCCGGGCCGCAGCACCCGGCGGATCTCGGCCAGCGAGCGCGGCACATCCCGTACGGAACACAGCACGAGCGAGACCACGGCCGCGTCGAACGCCTCGCTCTTGACCGGCAGCGCCTCGGCCGCTCCGGGCACCACGTCCACCGGCACGTCCGCGCGCAGCGCCGCCCGGACGGCCATCGCGCGCAGCCCCCGCTCGGGTTCGATGGCGACGACCTCGGAGACGGCGCCGGGGTAGTGCGGGAAGTTGAGGCCGTTGCCCGCGCCGATCTCGATCACCCGGCCGGAGAGCCCGGCCAGCAGGTCGCGGCGGTGTGCGGCGAGGCCCGCCCGGCGGTCGGCCGTCTCGCTGAACCGGCCGTAGAAGCGGGCGAACAGGGGATGGTGCACGGCGTCCGGGGCGATCTTGGCACGCTGCTCCATGGGGGAACCCTCCAATCACGGGCGGAGAACGGCGGGGCGGACACCGGGATTGTCCCCGCCCCGCCGCCGTGTCACCCGTGACCGGCCCCGGTGGCCGTCACCTCTTCGTGAACCGTCGCCCGCTCCGTCGTGAGAAGTCACCCGCTCACGAAGCAGAACTCGTTCCCCTCCGGGTCGCGCATCACCTGGAACGAGCCCTGGGCGTCCGTCACCGTCGTGCCCACCGGCCGCGCGCCCAGCCGCACGGCGGTGGCCCGGGCCCCGGCCACGTCCTCGACCGCGAGGTCGAAGTGGAGCCGGTTCTTGCCCGCCTTCGCCTCCGGCACCCGCTGGAAGGCGAGCCGCGCCGTGCCGGGCGCGTCGAGGTGGGCCCAGCCCGCGTCGCGCACCACCGGGGTGCCGCCGAGCAGCGCCGCCCAGAACCGCGCCAGGCGGTCCGGCGCGGCGCAGTCCACCACGGTCTGGTGCAGCCGTGCCCGTAAGGCCGCCATCACAGACTCCAGTCGCCGCCGAGCTCGGGACCGAGCCAACCCGCCGCCGCGGCGCGGAAGTCGGGGCCGGACAGCTGTCCGGCCCCCTGCGGCACCAGGCCCACCAGCGGATAGCCCGAGGACTCGGGCAGGTCCGCCAGGTTGCAGCGGGACGCCAGGTCCGGCTCGGCGGGCCAGCTGCCCACGACCACGCCCGCGCACGCGATGCCCCGGGCCCGCAGCGCCTCGCCGGTCAGCGCCGCCATGTTCAGCGTGCCCAGGCCCGCCGGGGTGACGACCAGGACGGGCGCGCCGAGCAGCCGGGCCACGTCGGCGAGTGTGCCGCCCTCGTCGTCGAGGCGGACCAGGAGCCCGCCCGCGCCCTCCACCAGGACCAGATCGTGCTCGGCGGCCAGCTTCTCGGCCGCCTCGGCGACCTCCTGCGGCCGTACCGCGCGCATCCCGGCTCGCCGGGCCGCGGTGTTGGGGGCCAGCGGCTCGGGGAAGCGGGCGAGTTCGGCGCCGGTGACCTCCTCGCCCGCCAGGCGCCGCACCTCCGCCACGTCGCCGTGCTCGCCGGGGGCGACCCCGGTCTGGGCGGGCTTGAGGACGGCGACGCTGCGGCCGGCGGCGCGCGCCAGCGCGGCGACCGCCGCCGTGACCACCGTCTTGCCGATCTCCGTACCCGTACCGCTCACTACCAGAACGGTCATCTCAGCCCTCCCGAGCCGCAGCGCCCACGGCACGGCAGATGCGCGCCAGGTCGTCGTCGTCGGTCACATACGGCGGCATCGTGTAGACAAGGTCGCGGAACGGGCGCAGCCACACGCCCTCGCGGATCGCCGCCCGGGTCGCGGCCGCCATGTCCACCTCGTGGTCGAGCTGGACGACGCCGATGGCGCCGAGGACGCGGACGTCCTTGACCCCCGGCGCGTCGGCGAACTCGCCGAGGCCCTCGCGCATCCCCGTCTCCAGCCGCTTGACCTCGCCCTGCCAGTCCTGGGAGAGCAGCAGGTCGATCGAGGCGCAGGCGATGGAGGCGGCCAGCGGGTTGCCCATGTAGGTGGGCCCGTGCGCGAGCACCGGGACCTCGCCCGAGGAGATGCCCTCGGCGACCCGGGTGGTGCACAGCGTCGCGGCCATCGACAGATAGCCGCCGGTCATCGCCTTGCCCACGCACAGCACGTCGGGCGAGACGGCCGCGTGCTCGGAGGCGAAGAGCGTGCCGGTGCGGCCGAAGCCGGTGGCGATCTCGTCGAAGACCAGCAGCACGTCGTGCTCGTCGCACACCTCGCGCAGCACCCGCAGATAGGCGGGGGAGTGGAACCGCATCCCGCCCGCGTTCTGCACCACCGGCTCGACGATCACCGCCGCCACCTCGTCGGCGTGGCGGGCGACCGTCTCGCGCAGATGGCGTACGTACGCCTCGTCCGGCTCCGCGTCGTACCCGGTCGGGGGCGCGTCGGCGAAGACCTGCTCCGGCAGCCGTCCGGACCACAGGGAGTGCATCCCGCCGTCCGGGTCGCACACCGACATGGGCTGCCAGGTGTCGCCGTGGTAGCCGCCGCGCCAGGTCAGCAGCCGCTGCTTGCGCGGGCGGCCGACCGACTTCCAGTACTGGAGGCACATCTTGATGGCGACCTCGACCGACACCGAGCCGGAGTCGCTGAGGAAGACATGCTGGAGCGGCTCGGGGGTGATCTCGACGAGCTTGACGCTGAGGCGCACGGCGGGCTCGTGGGTGAGCCCGCCGAACATCACATGGCTCATCCGGTCGAGCTGGGCGTGCGCGGCCGCGTTGAGCGCCGGGTGGTTGTAGCCGTGCAGCGCCGACCACCAGGACGCCATGCCGTCGACCAGCTCGCGCCGGCCGTGGGCCTCCTCGGCCAGGCGCAGCCGGACCCCGGAGGCGGACTCCACGACCAGCGGCTCCTGGCGGCCGGGCATGGGTCCGTAGGGGTGCCAGACGTGCTGCCGGTCCAGGGCCCGCAGCTCGCCGACGTCGTAGCCGGGCTCAGGCATTGGGCGCGAGGTCCGTTCCGGCGCCCCGGCGGCGCACCGCCACCAGGTCCGTACGCGCCTCGTTGACCTCGGGGGCGACGGGAGCGCTCGCGCCGCACGGGCCGCAGCCGGCGCCCTCGTGCGAGCCGCTGCCGCTCGCCGCGTGCGAGCCGCAGCCCGCGGCGGCCACCGCGTCGGCGCGGTGCTCGGGCAGCGTGGTGGTGCCCGCGCCCTCCACCTCGAAGCCGGCGTCCGCGATCATCTCCAGGTCCGCCTTGCCCTCCTGGCCCTCACTGGTGAGGTAGTCGCCGAGGAAGATCGAGTTGACCAGGTTCAGGGCGAGGGGCTGCATCGAGCGCAGATGCACCTCACGGCCGCCCGCGAGCCGTACCTCGACGTCGGGGCAGACGAACCGGACCATCGCGAGGATGCGCAGACAGCGCTGCGGGGTGAGGTTCCACTCCTTGGCGAGCGGGGTGCCCTCGAACGGGATGAGGAAGTTGACCGGCACCGAGTCCGGGTCCAGCTCGCGCAGCGCGAAGACCACGTCGACCAGGTCCTCGTCGCTCTCGCCCATGCCCGCGATCAGCCCGGAGCAGGCGGAGAGCCCGGCCCCGTGCGCCTTCTGCACGGTGTCGACGCGGTCGGCGTAGGTGTGGGTGGTCGTGATGTCCCCGTACGTCCCCTCGGACGTGTTGAGGTTGTGGTTGTACGCGTCGGCGCCCGCCGCGCGCAGCCGCTCGGCCTGGCCGTCGGAGAGCAGACCGAGGCAGGCGCACACCTCGACGCCCTCGTTCTGCTCCTTGATCGCCTCGATGGTCTGCGAGACCCGGTCCACGTCGCGGTCGGTCGGGCCGCGCCCGCTGGCCACCAGGCAGACGCGCTTGGCGCCGCCCGCGACACCCGCGGCGGCCGCCCTGGACGCCTCGTCCGGCTTCAGCCAGGTGTACTTGAGGATCTCGGCCTTGGAGCCGAGCCGCTGCGAGCAGTACGAGCAGTCCTCGGGGCACAGCCCGGACTTCAGGTTCACCAGGTAGTTCAGCTTCACCCGGCGCCCGAACCACTGGCGGCGCACCTTGCCGGCCGCGGCCACCACGTCGAGCAGTTCCTCGTCGGAGGTCGCCAGTACGGCGAGCGCCTCTTCACGGCTCGGCAGCTCGCGCCGCAGCCCCTTGTCCACCAGCGTGTTCAGCAGGTCCATGGCGCCGATCCTTGCCCAAGACCCCGCTTCCAGCCAAGGAGGGATCGTACAACTGCGCACCTGGAAGGTGTGTGTATTGCCACACCCTGACCTCGCCCGAGCCGGAATAGGGTCTGTGCGCTGCCTACAAAAGGGATCCCGACCATGCCCCGAGCGCCATTCGACTGGATCGACGGAGCGACCGAGCGGCGCGAGCGCGCCGGTCTCGTACGGGTGCTGCGGCCGCGCGCCGCCGACCAGGACCTGCTGGACCTGGCGAGCAACGACTACCTGGGTCTCACCCGGCACCCGGCCGTCACCCGGGGCGCCGCCGACGCGGCACTGCGCTGGGGCGCCGGGGCCACCGGGTCGCGCCTGGTCACCGGCACCACCGCGCTCCACACCGAGCTGGAGGAGGCGCTCGCCCGGTTCTGCGGGTTCGAGGCGGCACTCGTCCTCTCCTCCGGGTACGCGGCCAACCTCGCCGCGCTGACCGCGCTCGGCGAGCGGGGCACGCTGATCGTCTCGGACGCGGGCAACCACGCCTCGATCGTCGACGGGTGCCGGCTGTCGCGCGCGGAGACCGAAGTGGTCCCGCACGCCGACCCCGAGGCCGTGCGCAAGGCGCTGGACGCCCATGGCGGGCCCGCGCTGACGGTGAGCGACTCGGTCTTCTCGGTGGACGGGGACGCCGCACCGCTGCCGCGACTCGCCGCAGCCTGCCGGGAGTTCGGGGCAGCGCTGGTGGTGGACGACGCGCACGGCCTGGGCGTGCTGGGCGAGGGCGGCCGGGGCGGGCTGTACGCCGCCGGGCTCGCGGGCGACGAGGACGTGGTGGCCACCCTCACCCTGTCGAAGTCGCTCGGCAGCCAGGGCGGCGCGGTGCTCGGGCCGGCCCGGGTCATCCGCCACCTGGTCAACGCCGCCCGTACGTTCATCTTCGACACCGGGCTCGCCCCGGCGGCGGTGGGCGGTGCGCTGGCGGCGCTGCGCCTCCTGGAGGCCGAGCCGGAGCGGGCGGCCCGGGCCCGGGCCGTGGCGGCCGAGCTGTACGAGCGGCTGACGGCGGCGGGCCTTCAGGCGGCCCGGCCGGACGCGGCCGTGGTCTCGGTGCGGGCGCCGTCGCCGGAGCTGGCGGTGGCCTGGGCGGCCGACTGCCGGGGCGCGGGGCTGGCGGTGGGGTGCTTCCGGCCGCCGTCGGTGCCGGACGGCATCTCCCGGCTGCGGCTGACCGCCCGGGCCGATCTGACCGGGGAGCAGGTGCGGTGGGCGGTGGACACGATCCTGCGGACCGCGCCCACCGCCTAGTCCCCCGTTGGTCGGTCAACTCCTGCTGTCGGGCGCCTCGTTGAGCTCGACGGGCAGACCGGAAAGGAAGCTGCGCCAGGCTCGCGCTCCGAAGAGCAGCGCGGGCCCGGCGGTCCGCTTGGAATCACGGACGGCGAGCAGCAGACCGGCGTCGAGGAATGCGGCCTCGACGCAATTGTTCATTCCTGTACTACGGCTGCTGCGCCGCCACTGCGCGCCGTTCAGAGAAGTGCTGGAAGGTACATGCACGGGGGGTGCGGGCATCATGCCTCCCTTACACGCCGTCAGCCATACCGGCGATGAGATTCAATGATTCCTCGAACGAGAGGGCCTGCGCCTCGACCTTGTGGAACGCGGCGCTGTACGCCTCAAGGTCTTCTCTCCGTTCGAGATAGAGGCTACTCGTCAAGTGGTCGATAACAACAACGTCCAGATCGGAAATGTGCGGAAAGGAGAAGATAATGAAAGGCCCAGTGAGGCCGATATGGCCACCGCTGCTGAAAGGCAGCACCCGCAACCGGACCTGAGGCAGCTGGGCCGCCTCCAGGAGATGGCGCAACTGCCGCCGCATCGCCGCCGCGCCGCCCACCTGCCGGTGCAGCGCCGCCTCGTCGACCACCGCGCTCAGCTCCAGCGGCGGATCGGCCCGCAGCACCTCCTGCCGCGCCAGGCGCACCTCCACCAGCGAGTCCACCCGTGCCGCGTCGAGCTGGCCGAGCGCCGCCCGGGTCACCGCGCGGGCGTACTCGGGCGTCTGGAGCAGCCCCGGCACCACCGACGTCTCCAGGGTGCGCGCCGCCGACGCCTGTGACTCCAGGCTGATGAAGTCGCGGTACTGCGGCGGCAGCAGCCCGCGGTAGGCCTGCCACCACTGGCCGCCGCGCCCGTCCGCCGCCCCCGCCAGCGCCGCGAGCAGCGCCCGCAGCTCGGGGTCGTCCACCCCGTACACCTCCAGGAGGCCGGCCACGTCGGCGGGCTTCACACCGCTGCGGCCCGTCTCGATCCGGCTCACCTTCGACTGGTGCCAGCCCAGGTGCCGGGCGACCTCACCGCTCGTCAGGGCGGCCGCGCAGCGCAGCCGGCGCAGTTCCTCACCGAGTTTGCGGCGGCGTACCGCGGGCCCGTGCCACATGTCGTCTCCTTCCACCCGGCCGGGATTCGGGCGATGGGCAAGTGTGGCGCCCAAATACGGTCCTTCGTCGCAGAGTTCACCGCTTTGAGCGACAGATATATGCACATCTTGGTGGATCGGCGCACCCGGCGGCACGATGAGTGGCACTCTGGCGCGAAGCACAAGTCCGGGCCGTCCTCGCGTTTGTCCGCTCGCCGCGAGTCCAGCAGGCCGGCCCGGGTGGGAAAGGGACAGCGTCGCCATGGCAGACCACCAAGAATCCACCGTCACTCTGCCGAGCGATCCCGCCTCGGTCTCCGCCGCCCGCAGACATGTCGCCGGCGTACTCACCGAGTGGGGTCTTCCGTCGGACGCCGACTCAGCCGATACGATCCGCCTGATCGTCTCCGAGCTCGCGACCAACGCCGTGCAGCACACCCTGGGCCAGTCGCCCACCTTCACCGTGGACCTGCGTCTGGAGCGCGACGAGCAGCTCCACATCGGGGTGACCGACAGCCATCCCCGCTGGCCGAAACGTCTTCCCGCGGCCGTCCAGCAGGACAACGGGCGGGGCATGGTGATCATCCGCTGGCTCGCCGCCGAGTGCGGGGGGCGGCTGTCGGTCACCCCGACGCCGGAGGGCGGCAAGACCGTCTGGATCGAGCTGCCGTGGACGGCGCCGGTCCAGACCTGAGCCCGGGGCCTCGGCGGCCCTGAACGGCCCACGGGCCGGTGAGCGTACGCGGACGCGCTCACCGGCCCCTTGTGCCCGCCTACGTCAGCGCACGCGCCCGTACCAGACGCTCTTCGACCAGATCTTCTCCAGCCGGACCACGGACCCCGTCTTGGGGGAGTGCCATATCTTGCCGTCCCCGGCGTAGATTCCCACGTGGTAGACGTTCGATCCGGAGTGGAAGAACACCAGGTCGCCGCGCTGGCGCGAGGACGACGAGATGTGCCTGGTGCTGTTGTACTGCTGCTGGGTGGTGCGGGGCAGCTTCTTGCCCGCCTGCTTGAAGGAGTAGAGGGTGAGCCCCGAGCAGTCGAACCGGTACGGGCCGCTGGCACCGTACTTGTAAGGCGCGCCCTTCTTCGACGCGGCGACGTTGAGCGCCTTCGTCCCCGACGTCGCGGCACTCGCCTCACTGGCGGCGCCCGGCGCCAGCATCGTGCCGCCGACGGCGGCGAGCGTGAGGGCGGAGACCGCGCCGGCGCGGGTCAGCAGGGCAGGAAAGTTGTTCAGCGCAGACATGCGCGACCCTTCGTCAAACCGCCTGCGAAGGATGACCTGTCGGGTTCGGACTGGCGAAGATGCCCGGCCGCTCTCGCGGCTTCACCCCAAGGGCCTCCCGGTCTCCCGGTGGGCCCGCACTGCTTGGGTCCTCCACTCCTGCCGATCCACTCAGTCGACCAGTCATCCGGGTACGGCGGCAGGACTCGGCGTCCGCCCGGACCGCCCCGCCGCGGCGGCGGGGGCTTGTCGTCGGAAGGGATCTTGACCCACGAAGTGTCGGATTTCCGAGCCGAAACGGCGTTTTGTGAGGCTCCTCACGACTGACCCGTTCGGGTGGACATCGATGTTTCAAGCCCCCTGACGGGGGGTCCGACCTGCGTCGTACCGGCGATGGAACGATTCATTCCGTTCGGTGTCTGCGCATTCGGAGCAACATCGCCGGTACGTCGTTCGGACCATCGGATGGTGCGAACGAGGGACGCCGACTCGTACCGGCGCGGGGGTCGGCGGACACCGCGGGGTCAACTCGCGGATGACGGCGGCGGCACCGTCACACGGCCCGCCCGGCGCTCCCCGTCGAGCAGCCGGAGCGCCCGCGCCAGCGTCTCGGTGTGCAGCTCCCGCTCGCCGCGCAGATGCATGGTCGCCAGCGCGTCCCGCAGCGCCACGGCCCGCCCGACGAGTGCCTGCGCGGCCCGGAGCGCGCCGTAGGTGTCGCGGTGCCGGGCCGGGTTGATCCGGCCGAGCTTGTCCAGTGCGTCCAGATACGCGTCGATGAACTCGCCCTCGGCGCGCGTCAGCGCGGGCAGCGGCGGCAGTTCGGGCACCACGGCCTCTACCTCCCTTGCGCGGCGGCCGAGTTCTTGCGGCTGGCGACGACGTGGTCGACCAGCCCGTACGCGGCGGCGGCGGTGGCGTCGAGGATGGTGTCCCGCTCGATGTCGGCGCTGATCCGCTCGACGCTCCGCCCGGTGTGCCGGGCCAGCAGCTCGGTCAACAGCGCGCGCCCGCGCTGGAGTTCGGCGGCGTAGATCTCCAGGTCGGAGGGCTGGCCCTGGATCGGTTCGGCGACCGAGGGCTGGTGGATCAGGATCCGGGCGCCGGGCAGCGCGAGCCGCTTGCCCGGGGTGCCCGCGGCGAGCAGCACGGCCGCCGCCGAGGCGGCCTGGCCCATGCACACCGTCTCCACGTCGCAGGTGACGAACCGCATCGTGTCGTAGATGGCGCTCATCGCGGTGAGCGAGCCGCCGGGGGAGTTGATGTACAGCGAGATGTCCCGGTCGGGGTCGGCGTGCTCCAGCTGCATGAACTGGGCCATCACGTCGTTGGCCGCGGTGTCGTCGACGGGGGTGCCGAGGAAGACGATCCGCTCTTCGAGGAGCTTGGAGTACGGGTCGAGGGTGCGGACCCCGGTCGAGGTGCGCTCGGAGAACTCGGGCAGAACGTAGCGGGCGGACAGGCCGTGCATGACGTACCTCTTCTCTGGTGCCGGCGCCGCCGGGAGCAGCGCAACGGTGTCTCTGTAAAAAATGTACAGGACGTACAGGCCGTTATGATGGGGAGCATGGCCTATGAGATTCCGGTGACGCAAGCCCGAGCTGAGCTCGCCGAGCTGATCAACCGCGTGGTGTACGGCGGCGAACGCGTCGTCGTGACCCGGCACGGCAAGCCCCTCGTCGCTCTGGTGTCCGCCGCTGACCTGGAACGACTCGAAGGCGCGGCGGAGCCGGCCGAGGAGCAGGTGATCAGCTCGGTCTCCTCGGTGCGCCAGGTCTCGTCCGCTCCCGGCGAACGGCGCCGGTTCGGCATCGCCGCCGAGCATCGCCGGCCCCCGGCGGGTGACTGAGGGGTTCCGGTTCGCCCGGGGCCGTGATGGATGCATTGGCCATGGATATGCAAAGCGTCAGTTAACGAGCCGGAAAAACTTCCGCCGTAACGTGCAATGCCTCGCTGTGGAGCAGGGAACCCCAGGTCAACAGAGTGTTGAACTAGGACAGGGTCCCGCAGCGTCGAAGCGGGATTCCCCCGTTCCGGGCACGACTGTGAGGTGGGAAGCGTGCAACTGACGCCGCATGAGCAGGAGAGACTGCTCATCCATGTGGCCGCGGACGTCGCGGACAAGCGCCGTGCCCGGGGGGTGATGCTCAATCACCCCGAGGCCGTCGCACTCATCACCTCGCACATCCTGGAGGGCGCCCGCGACGGGAGGACGGTCGCCGAACTCATGGAGTCCGGACGGAAGGTGCTCACCCGCGACGACGTCATGCCGGGCATCCCCGAGATGATCCACGACGTCCAGGTCGAGGCGACCTTCCCGGACGGCACCAAGCTCGTCACCGTCCACGAGCCGATCGTCTGACGGGGGAGCGCCGCCATGATCCCGGGAGAGATCCTCTTCGCGGACGAGCCCGTCGCCCTCAACGAGGGCCGCGCGATCACCACGACGACCGTCGTCAACGCCGCCGACCGGCCCGTCCAGGTCGGCTCGCACTACCACTTCGCCGAGGCCAACCCCGGCCTGGACTTCGACCGCGCCGCCGCCCGCGGGCTGCGGCTGAACATCGCCGCGGGCACCGCCGTGCGCTTCGAACCCGGCATCCCCGTCGATGTCGAGCTCGTCCCCCTCACCGGACGCCGGATCGTGCCCGGGCTGCGCGGCGAGATCGGAGGCCCCCTCGATGGCTGAGCTCCACCGCGCCGTCTACGCCGACCTGTTCGGCCCCACCACCGGCGACCGCATCCGGCTCGCCGACACCGACCTGCTCGTGGAGATCGAGGAGGACCGCTGCGGCGGGCCCGGACGCGCCGGCGACGAGGCGGTGTTCGGCGGCGGCAAGGTGATCCGCGAGTCCATGGGCCAGGCCCGCACCACCCGCGCCGAGGGCGCGCCCGACACCGTGATCACCGGCGTCGTCGTCCTCGACCACTGGGGCGTCGTCAAGGCGGACCTCGGCATTCGCGACGGGCGCATCACCGCGCTCGGCAAGGCGGGCAACCCCGACACCATGGACGGTGTCCACCCCGACCTCGTGATCGGCCCCGAGACCGAGATCATCGCGGGCAACGGGAAGATCCTCACGGCGGGCGCGGTGGACACCCATGTCCACTTCATCTCGCCGACCCTGATCGACCAGGCGCTCTCCTCGGGCATCACCACCCTCGTCGGCGGCGGCACCGGACCCGCCGAGGGCACCAAGGCCACTACCGTCACCCCCGGCCCCTGGCATCTGGCCCGGATGTTCGCGGCCCTGGAGAACGCGCCCGTCAACATCGGTCTGCTCGGCAAGGGCAACACCATGTCGCGCGAGGCCATGCACTCCCAGCTGCGCGGCGGCGCCCTCGGGTTCAAGATCCACGAGGACTGGGGCGCGACCCCGGCCGTCATCGACGCCTGCCTGAGCGTCTGTGACGAGACCGGCGCCCAACTCGCCATCCACACCGACACGTTGAACGAGGCGGGCTTCGTCGGCGACACCCTGGCCGCCATCGCCGGCCGCTCCATCCACGCGTACCACACCGAGGGCGCGGGCGGCGGGCACGCCCCGGACATCATCACCGTCGTCTCCGAGCCGTACGTCCTGCCCAGCTCCACCAACCCGACCCGGCCGCACACCGTCAACACCATCGAGGAGCACCTCGACATGCTGATGGTCTGCCACCACCTCAACCCGGCGGTGCCGGAGGACCTGGCGTTCGCCGAGTCCCGCATCCGGCCCTCGACCATCGCGGCCGAGGACATCCTGCACGACCTGGGCGCCATCTCGATCCTCTCCTCCGACTCCCAGGCGATGGGCCGGATCGGCGAGGTCATCCTGCGGACGTGGCAGACCGCGCACGTGATGAAGGTGCGCCGGGGAGCGCTCGCGGGCGACGGGCGCGCCGACAACCACCGGGCGCGCCGCTATGTCGCCAAGTACACGATCAACCCGGCCGTCGCCCAGGGCCTGGACGGCGAGATCGGCTCGGTCGAGCCGGGCAAGCTCGCCGACCTGGTGCTGTGGGAGCCCGCCTTCTTCGGCGTCAAGCCCCAGCTCGTGATCAAGGGCGGCCAGATCGCGTACGCGCAGATGGGCGACGCCAACGCGTCCATCCCCACGCCCCAGCCCGTCCTGCCCCGGCCGATGTTCGGCGCGCACGGGAAGGCTCCGGCGGCCAACTCGCTCACCTTCGTGTCGCAGGCGGCCCTCGACGACGGACTGCCCGAACGGCTCGGCCTGGCCAAGCGGTTCACCGCCATCAAGAGCACCCGGCGGGTGGGCAAGGCGGACATGCGGGAGAACGACGCGCTGCCGGACGTCAGGGTCGACCCGGACACCTTCACGGTGACCATCGACGGCGAGGTGGTCGAGCCCGCGCCCGCCGCCGAACTGCCCATGGCCCAGCGGTACTTCCTCTTCTGAGAGTGGCTGTACATGACTCGCGCAGCACTGCTCGTCCTCGCCGACGGACGGTTCCCGGCCGGTGGCCACGCCCACTCGGGGGGCGCCGAGGCCGCCGTGCGGGCCGGCCGTGTCCGGGACGCGGACGATCTGGCGGAGTTCTGCCGGGGGCGGCTGCACACGGCCGGTCTGGTGGCCGCCTCGCTCGCCGCGGCGGCCGCGCTCGGTCTCGACCCGCTCGCCCTCGACGAGGCGGCCGACGCGCGCACCCCCTCTCCCGCGCTGCGGGCCACCGCGCGCCGGCTCGGCCGCCAGATGATGCGGGCGGCCCGGGCCACCTGGCCGAGCGAGGAGCTGGCCGCGCTCGCCGCTTCCCGGCCGCGCGGGGCCCATCAGCCGATCGTGCTCGGGCTCGCCGCGCGGGGGGCGGGGCTGGGGGCGGAGGACGCGGCGCACTGCGTGGCGTACGAGTGCGTCAGCGGGCCCGCCACGGCGGTGGTGCGGCTGCTGAGTCTCGATCCGTTCGATGCCACGGGGGTGCTTGCGCGGTTGGCGCCGGAGCTGGACGTGGTGGCCGCGCGGGCTGCGGGGGCGGCTGCCGAGGCTGTCGTGGAGGGGGTGGAGGTGCTGCCCGCCGCGTCGGCTCCGCTGCTCGATGTCATGGCTGAGGCGCATGCGGCGTGGCCGGTGCGGTTGTTCGCGTCGTAGCTTTCCCCCACCCCGCCCCTTCCCGAAACCCTGCCGGGGGCGGGTGGGGGTGGGGCGCCGTTGCCGGGGGCTCCGCCCCCGGGCCCCCGTATCGCCCTGAACGGGCTCGTCCTCAAGCGCCGGACGGGCTGAGAAACCTGCTCGACCGGGCGGAGCCGAACCGCCCGTACGGGCTGAGGAACCTGCTCGAACCGGGTGGACCCGAACCGCCCGTACGGGCTGAGGAACCTGCTCGAACCGGGTGGACCCGAACCGCCCGTACGGGCCGAGGAACCTGCTCGAACCGGGTGGGCCCGAACCGCCCGTACGGGCCGAGAAACCTGCTCGAACCGGGTGGAGCCGGACCGCCCGGACCGCCCGAACCGGGTGGAGCCGAACCGCCCTTACGGGCCCTCATGAGCCGTCCCACTGGACCGACAAGGAGTCCCACCGATGCACCTAGACCACTCCCACCCCGGCCCCGCCGCCCTCAGCGCCGATGCCCGCCGGCCCGACGGGAGCCGTCGGGCCTTGCGTGTCGGGCTCGGGGGGCCCGTCGGGTCCGGGAAGACCGCTACCGTCGCCGCGCTCTGCCAGGCCCTGCGGGAGCGGTTCTCGCTCGCCGTCGTCACCAATGACATCTACACCCGCGAGGACGCCGAGTTCCTGCTGCGCAACGCCGTGCTGCCGCCCGAGCGGATCCGGGCGGTGGAGACCGGCGCCTGCCCGCACACCGCCATCCGGGACGACATCTCCGCCAACCTCGAAGCCGTCGAGGAGCTGGAGGAGGAGGTCGGGCCACTCGATCTCATCCTGGTCGAGTCCGGCGGCGACAACCTCACCGCCACCTTCTCCAAGGGGCTGGTGGACGCCCAGCTCTTCGTGATCGACGTGGCGGGCGGCGACGACATCCCCCGCAAGGGCGGGCCGGGAGTCACCACGGCGGACCTGCTCGTCGTCAACAAGACCGACCTCGCCCCGTACGTCGGCTCGGACCTGGCCCGGATGGCCCGCGACGCCAAGGAGCAGCGGGCCGAACTGCCCGTGGTCTTCCAGTCGCTGAGGTCCGAGGACGGCGTCGACGCGGTGGCCCGGTGGGTACGGGAGCGGCTCGCCGCATGGCAGGGATGACCAGCGGCGCCGGGGTGCGCGCCACCGCCAGGATCGTCGCCACCCCCGGCGGCCTGCCCGTCCTCGCGGGCGAGGGGCCGCTGGCGCTGCGCCGCACCCGGGCCACCGGGGCACACCACCGGGTCACCGTCGTCGGGGCGATGAGCGCCCCGCTCGGCGGCGACCGCCTCGCCCTCGAGGCCGAGGTGCGGGAGGGAGCCCGGCTCACCGTGGACTCGGCCGCCGCCACCATCGCGCTGCCGGGCCGCACGGGGGAGCCCGCGCGGTACGACGTGCGGCTCGCCGTCGGTCCCGGCGGCGAGCTGCGCTGGCTGCCCGAGCAGCTGATCTCGGCGCGCGGCAGCGAGCTGCGGATGCATACCCGGGTCGAGCTCGCGGCCGACGCCCGGCTCGTCCTGCGGGAGGAGCAGATCCTGGGGCGCCACGGCGAGGAGCCCGGTACGCTCACCACCCGGCTCACCGTGCACCGCGCGGGCCGCCCGCTCCTGGACCAGGAGCTCGCGTACGGCCCGGGCGCGCCCGGTGGCTGGAACGGATCGGCGGTGCTCGGCGGGCACCGGGCGGTGGGGCAACTCCTCGTCGTCGACCCGGAGTTGGCCGAAAAGCCCGTCGAGGCACGGATGCTTTCGGAGAGCGCGGTGCTGACTCCGCTGGCAGGACCCGCCTTCCTGGTCACCGCGCTGGCGCCGGACGCCCGGCTGCTGCGGCGCGTACTCGACGGACTCGGCGAAGGGGGCACCGCTCAGCGGGACTCCGTATCCCGGCTATCGGTTCGGTAAAGAAACACCAGTACGACCTGTTCTCGACACCCACCGAGGCGCGAGGATCCCCCGAGACCATGGAACGCGCCGCTCCGACGCGGCGCACCTCAGCTGGGGGAGGAACGACTTGAGACGCACCGCAGTGCTCGGCTCGGCCGGCACTCTGATCGCGGGCACGCTCATAGCCGGCGCGATCGCGGCACCGGTGGCCACCGCCGAAAGCCGTCATCACGGCACGTCCGAGGCGCGTGGCGTGGAGCTCGCCGCCGAACGGGCCGCCAAGAAGGGCATCGACTGGACCGACTGCCCGGCCGACTGGGGCTTCGCCAAGCCGATCCAGTGCGGTTACGTCAGCGTTCCGCTCGACTACGCCCACCCGTACGGCCAGCAGATCAAGCTCGCCGTGGACCGCATCGGCTCGACCGGCACCCCGGCCGAGCGCCAGGGCGCCCTGATCTACAACCCGGGCGGCCCCGGCGCGTCCGGTATGCGCTTCCCGACCCGGGTGACCAACAAGAACCCCCTGTGGGCCAACACCGCCAAAGCGTACGACTTCGTGGGCTTCGACCCGCGCGGCGTGGGCCACTCGACGCCGATCTCCTGTGTCGACCCGCAGGAGTACGTCAAGGCGCCCAAGGCCGACCCGGTCCCGGACAGCGAGGCCGACAAGCGCGCCCAGCGCAAGCTCGCCGCCGAGTACGCGGACGGGTGCGCCGAGCGCAGCGGCTGGATGCTGCCGTTCATGACCACCCCGAACACCGCCCGCGACCTGGACGTCATCCGCGCCGCGCTCGGTGAGAAGAAGCTCAACTACCTGGGCGTCTCCTACGGCACCTACCTGGGTGCGGTCTACGGCACGCTCTTCCCCTCGCACGTGCGCCGCATGCTGGTGGACAGCGTCGTCGACCCGGCCCGCGACAACATCTGGTACCAGGCCAACCTGAACCAGGACGTCGCCTTCCAGGGCCGCTGGAACGACTGGCAGGACTGGGTCGCCAAGAACGACGCCACCTTCCACCTCGGCGACACCCGGGCCAAGGTCGAGGCGCAGTGGCTCAAGCTGCGCGCCCAGGCGAAGAAGAGCCCCCTCGGCGGCGTGGTCGGTCCGGCCGAGCTCATCGCGTACTTCCAGAACGCCCCGTACTACGACTCGGCCTGGGCGTCCACCGCCCGGACGTGGAGCGCGTACGTGGCGGGCGACACCAAGGCGCTGGTCGACGCGGCCGCTCCGGACATGTCGGACATCAAGGGCAACATCAGCGCCGAGAACGGCAACGCGGTCTACACCGCCGTCGAGTGCGCGGACGCCAAGTGGCCCACCAGCTGGAAGAAGTGGGACCGGGACAACACCCGGCTCCACAAGAACAACCCGTTCATGACCTGGGCGAACGCCTGGATGAACCTGCCGTGCGCCACCTGGCAGACCAAGCAGCAGACCCCGGTCGAGGTCAGGACCGGCAAGGGCCTGCCGCCCGTCCTGATCGTCCAGAGCACCCGGGACGCGGCCACGCCGTACCAGGGCGCCGTCTCGCTGCACCAGCGCTTCAAGGGCTCGCGCCTGATCACCGAGAAGGACGCGGGTTCGCACGGCGTGACCGGTCTGGTCAACCCGTGCATCAACACCCGGGTGGACGCCTACTTCCTCTCCGGCAAGGTCGACAGCGCCGATGTGACGTGCACCCCGCACGCCACGCCGAAGCCGTGACGGCCGAGCGCGTATGAGGGGGCGGCCGGGAACCCCGGCCGCCCCCTTCGCGTTGTCAGGCCCTCACCGCGCGGCCAGCCAGGCGTCCTCGGCCGCGTAGTCGAACAGGTCCGGGTAGTTGGCCATCCCGGGGAACGCCTCCCGCCAGTCACCGCCCCCGAGCCGGTCCACGATCGAGGCGACCGTCGCGGGCAGCGACTCCACGTACCCCGTCACCGGCCGGTAGCCCAGCTCCCGCTCGGCCGCCGCCATGTCGTAGACGACGGAGTGCGGCGCGCTCCACGGGGTGAGGCCGACGGTGCTGCCTTCCGCGGGCGCCCCGTCGAAGACCACGGTCTCGCTGTCCACTCCCAGCACCTCGTCGACCGCCGCGCCGATCTCGGCGACCGTGGGCGCCTGCGGATCGGCCGCGTTGAGCACCCGCGAGCCGGGCCGCAGCGCCGCCAGCCGGACGAGTTCGGCGATGTTGGCGACATGCGCGGGATGGAAGCGGCTCGCCCCGCCGTACGCGAGCACCCGCACCGGGCGCCGGTCCAGCGCCCGCTTCACGAAGAACAGCTCACGCGGGCTGCGGCAGTGCGGCCCGTGGACCGCGCCGGCCCGCAGCAGCGTCGAGGGCAGCGGCGAGGCGAGCAGCTCCCGCTCCAGCTGGATCTTGCGCGTGCCGTACGTCCGGTCGCCCGGCTCGACCGTGGCCAGCGACTCGGGGATCGGCAGCGGGTAGCGGGGGGAGCCGTCCGGCTCGCCCTGGGTGTCGAAGCTGCGGCCCCTCTCGTCCTCGTACACCGCCCCGCTGGAGATCACCACCGCCGAGCCGACGCGGTCGGCGAGCGAGGCGATCTGGCGGGCGTGTCCGCCGTCGTACGCCACCATGTCCACCAGGACGTCGCAGCCGGCCCCCAGAGCGGCGGCCAGCTCCCCTTCCGCGCCCCGGTCGAGCGCCAGCGGGCGCACCCCCTCCGGCCAGCCGGGGTCGCTGCCGCCGCCGCGTGAGGCGGCACGCACCTCCCAGCCGTCCTCGGCGAGCACGCGCACCGCGACCCGCCCGATCTGCCCCGTGGCCCCTATGACGAACGCTGTTCCTTTTGCCATGTACGGGACGCTAGGGCCAGGTGATCACGGGGGCCAGGGCGTTGCGCCCAGCGCGGATCCGCTGTCAGCCGAGGATCCTCGGGAACTTTCCCGCCTCCTCGGCCTTCACCTCGGCCGCGTACCGGTCGACGTACTCCTGCCCCGAGAGCTCCAGGATCTTGTACATCAGCTCGTCGGTGGCGGCCCGCAGCACCGCCTTCTCGTTCTCCATGCCCGCGTAACGCGAGAAGTCCAGCGGCTCGCCGAAGCGGATGGTGACCCGCCGGATCTTCGGCACCACCTGGCCGGGCGGCTGGATCTCGAAGGTGCCGACCATCGCGCAGGGGATCACCGGCACCCGCGCCCTGAGCGCCATCACGGCGACCCCGACCTTGCCCTTGTAGAGCCTGCCGTCGTGCGAGCGGGTGCCCTCCGGGTAGATGCCGAGCAGCTCGTTCCTGCTCAGCACCCCGAGCCCCTCGCGGATCGCCGCCTGCCCGGCCTCCTTGCCGGAGCGGTCCACCGGGATCTGCCCGACCGCACGGAAGAAGGCGGCGGTCAGCCGGCCCTTGACGCCGGGCCCGGTGAAGTACTCCTGCTTGGCGAGGAAGGTGATGCGGCGCTTGAGCATCACCGGCATCAGGAAGTGGTCGGAGAACGACAGGTGGTTGCCCGCGACGATCGCCGGACCCTCGTCCGGGATGTGCTCCAGGCCCTCGATCCGGGGCCGGAAGAGCAGCCTCAGGAGCGGCCCCAGAACGGCGTACTTGAGCACGTAGTACAGCAACGCACCAGCTCCTCACTCGACCCGCCCGCCGGGCCGCCGCTCAGGCGCTGCGCGAGGCCGCCATGCCCACCGTCGCCAGGCCGAGGACCACCCAGCCGAACCAGAGCCAGCCGCTGCTGCCGAGCGCCACCGTGTACGCAGTGATCATCACCAGCGCCACGACGGTGAGCACCACCATCGCCTTCGTCGTACCAGGCATGGGGTCCCCTTCCTCCCGGCCGCTGCCGTGGGGTCCATGGTCGCCCCGAGGGGGCCCGCCGCGCCAGAGCGGCGCACCGAGTGCTACTGACCGCGTGCGTTGAGCGAGGCCAGATAGGCGTTGTAGGCGGCGAGCTCCTTGTCGCCGTCGCGGTCGGCGGCCCGGTCCTGGCGCCTCGCCTCGCGCTTCTCGGTGGCGTACCACTGGAAGACCAGGGCGATGAGCACCACCACGGACGGGATCTCGCTGAACGCCCAGGCGATGCCGCCGGCCGCCTCCTGGTCGGCGAGCGCGTCGATGCCGAGCGAGGAGGGCGGGTTCTTGTACGTGCCGATCATCGGCTGGGTCGCCATCATCAGCGCGATGCCGAAGAAGGCGTGGAACGGCATGCCCGCGAAGAGCTCCAGCATCCGCATGATGTAGCCGGGGCGGTGCGGGCCCGGGTCGACGCCCATGATCGGCCAGAAGAAGATCAGGCCGACGGCGAGGAAGTGGACCATCATCGCGATATGGCCGGTCCTCGAACCCATCAGGAAGTCGAAGAGCGGGGTGAAGTAGAGCGCGTACAGGCTCGCGATGAACATCGGGATGGTGAACGCGGGATGCGTGATCACCTTCAGATAGCGGCTGTGCAGCAGGGCGAGCAGCAGCTCGCGCGGGCCCTTGCGGCCGCGTCCGGCGACCGGCAGCGCGCGCAGCGTCAGCGTCACCGGCGCGCCGAGCAGCAGCAGGATCGGCGAGAGCATGCTGATGACCATGTGCTGGACCATGTGCACGCTAAACATGACCATGCCGTAGTCGTTCAGCCTGGTGCACATCACCAGGGCGATGCTCAGCACGCCCAGCGTCCAGAACACCGTCCGGCTCACCGGCCAGCTGTCGCCGCGCCTGCGCAGCCGCAGCACCGCCCAGCCGTACAGACCGAGTCCCGCCACACAGCCGATCAGGAAGAACGGGTCCGTGGACCACTCGAGGCCGCGCCCCAGCGTGAACGGCGGCAGATCCATGTTCATGCCGTGCCCGCTGTGATCCATCCGCTGACTCCTGATTTCGTACCGGTTGTCCGCACCCAGAGTAGAACCGCCCCCGGTCGCGATCGCGACCGGGGGCGGCTCGTTGCGCGGGAAACCGTCCGGCTGTCAGAGCACGCACTCCGCCTCGGAGTACCGCTCGGCCGGGACGGTCTTGAGCGTCGCGGTGGCCTCGGCGAGCGGGACCATGGTGATGTCGGTGCCGCGCAGCGCGGTCAGCATCCCGAACTCGCGGCGGTGCACGGCCTCCACGGCGTGCCAGCCGAACCGGGTGGCCAGGACGCGGTCGTACGCGGTGGGGGTGCCGCCGCGCTGGACGTGGCCGAGGATGACCGCGCGGGCCTCCTTGTTCAGCCGCCGCTCCAGCTCCACGGAGAGCTGGCTGGCGACGCCCGCGAAGCGCTCGTGGCCGTAGATGTCGGTGCCGCCCTCGTCGAAGCGCATCGAGCCCTCGCGCGGCTTGGCGCCCTCGGCGACGACCACGATCGCGAACTTCTTGCCCGCCGAGAAGCGGCGGCCGACCAGCTCGGTGAGCTCGTCGATGTCGAAGGGGCGCTCGGGGACGACGATCGCGTGGGCGCCGGCGGCCATGCCCGAGTGCAGCGCGATCCAGCCGGTGTGCCGGCCCATGACCTCGACGATCAGCACCCGCTGGTGCGACTCGGCGGTGGTCTTGAGGCGGTCGAGGGCCTCGGTGGCCACGCCCACGGCCGTGTCGAAGCCGAAGGTGACGTCGGTGGAGGCGATGTCGTTGTCGATGGTCTTCGGCACGCCGACGATGGGCAGGCCCGCCTCGGAGAGCAGATGGGCGGCCTTGAGCGTGCCCTCGCCGCCGATCGGGATGATCGCGTCGAGGCCGAGCTCGGCGACATGGCCCCTGGCGCGCTCGACGCCGTCGCGCAGATGCGCGGGCTGGACCCGGGAGGAGCCGAGGATCGTACCGCCGAGGGCGAGGATGCCGCCGACCGCGTCCAGGTCGAGCTTGCGGTAGTCGGCCTCCAGGAGACCCTTCCAGCCGTCGTGGAAGCCGATGACCTCGTCGCCGTGGTCGACCACCGCGCGGTGCACGACGGAACGGATGACGGCGTTCAGGCCGGGGCAGTCGCCGCCGGAGGTGAGTACACCAATTCGCATTGCCCGGAAAACCTTTGCAACGTGGGCCGACGACCGGACCCCGTCGTCCGGTTGGATCCCCGCCACCCTACCGGCGCAGGGTGGCGGGGCCGAATCAGCCGTCCGACTGCTGGACGTCGTGCGAAGCTACGAACGGCCTTCCGGGTGCCCGCTTCCGGGTCGGCTCCGGGTCAGGCGGGCTGGGTCGCCGAGGCGATCCGCTCGGCGCGCAGCGCCTCGTACCAGCGGTCGTCGGTCGGCGGCAGCGCGTTGACGTCGAGGGCCAGCTTCAGCAGCAGGTCCGCGATCTGCGGGTTCCGCGCGAGGACGGGTCCGTGCATGTACGTGCCGAACACCGTCTCGTTGTACGCGCCCTCGGTGCCGTCGCCGGTGCCGTTGCCCCGGCCCAGGCGCACCCGGGCGAACGGGCGGGCCGTGGGGCCCAGGTGCGTGATGCCCTGGTGGTTCTCGAAACCGGTCAACTGCGGAAGGCCCAGGCGCTCGTCGATGTCGCCCAGCACGTCGCCGACGCAGCGCTCGCCCTCGCCCCGGGTGGAGACCACGTCGAGCAGACCGAGGCCCGGCTCGCGCTCCCCGAGGTCGTTGATGAACTCGTGGCCCAGGATCTGGTAGCCGGCGCAGACCGAGAAGATGATCGCGCCGTTGGCGGCGGCGCGCTGGAGGCCGCCGTCGCGGCGCAGCCGCTCGGCCGCGAGCCGCTGCGGCCGGTCCTCGCCGCCGCCGATCAGATAGATGTCGCCGGACGACGGCACCGGCTGGTCGCTGCGGACGTCCAGACGGGCCACGTCCAGGCCGCGCTGGCGGGCCCGGCGCTCCACGACCAGCGCGTTGCCCTGGTCGCCGTAGGTGCTCAGCAGGTCGGGGTAGACCCACACGAGGCGCAGGCTGTTGTCGCTCATGCTCGCTTGCTCCTTAGGGGGTCTAGTTGCCGACCGTGCGGCGCACGTCCTGGAAGGCGGTGTAGTTGGCGATCAGCTCGATCTGGCCGGGCGGCGCCAGCTGGACGCACTCCGCGAGGCTCTCGCAGACCCGGAAGTCCAGGTTCGCGACCTCCAGGCGGACCGCCAGGTCCAGCTTGCGGTCGCCGATCACGAAGATCGGGTGGCCGGCGAGCCGGGTGTAGTCGACGTCCCACAGCCACGAGGTGTCCGTGCCGTCGGCGCCGCGGGCGTTGACGGAGAGGATCACCGGTGTGGGCGGCGGGTCGATCAGGGAAAACGTTTCGAGCCAGCCCGCCGGGTTCTTCGCGAGCAGCAGCCGCAGCTCGCGTCCCTGGAAGGAGACCACGTCGTAGCGTCCGGCGACCGCCTGCACCTGGTACATCCGCTCCAGGGCGACCTGCGGCGGCACCCCGAAGACCGCGGCGACCGCGGCGGAGGTGGCGGCGTTGGCCTTGTTGGCGCGGCCCGGCAGCTGGAGGTGGATCGGCCAGGCCGAGCCGTGCGGGTCCAGTACGTAGTCGCCGCTCAGCACCCAGCTCGGGGCGGGGCGGCGGAAGCCGCACTCACCGCAGAACCAGTCGTCGCCGGGGCGCTGCATCACACCGCCGCAGGCCGGGCACGACCAGGCGTCGTCCTTCCACTCCTGGCCGGCCGCCACCCACACCACGTTGGGGGAGGAGGACGCCGCCCAGACGACCAGCGGGTCGTCGGCGTTGGCGATCACCACGGCCTTGGTGCCCTGGAGTCCCTCGCGCCACTTCTCGGCGAGCATCCGGGTCTCGGCGGCCCGGTCGAGCTGGTCGCGGCTCAGGTTGAGCAGCGCGATCGCCTTGGGCGTCACATCGCGAGCGACCCCCGCGAGGTACTTCTCGTCCACCTCGATGACGCCGAAGCGGGCGTCCGAGCCGCCCGCCAGCGCCGAGGTGATGCCCGCGGGCATATTGGCGCCCAGCGCGTTGGACACCACCGGGCCGCTGGCCCGCAGCGCCTCGGCGATGAGCCGGGTCGTCGTCGTCTTGCCGTTCGTCGCCGAGACCAGGACCACGTCCAGGTGAGTCGCCAGCCGCCCCAGCAGATCGGGGTCCAGCTTGAGCGCCACCCGGCCGCCGATCACCGATCCACTGCCCCGCCCCGCCGCGCGCGACACCGCCGCAGCGGCCTTGCCCGCCGTCACGGCGAGCTTGGCCCGCGGTGACAGCGGCTCCGCGTTGCCTGCCATCGTCCTTGATCCTCCTTGCGCCTGGGTCGGACCTCAGCCTATCGAGATCCGGACAGCGGCCCGAACCGCGCCACCACCAGCGCGGCTCCGAGTGGCCCGGAACGTACGCTTGCGGCCATGCGTCACCGCCCGATTCCCGGCAGTTCCGGCACCGTACGAGAGATGTCTCTCCTCGGCGACCCGGTGCTGCACGCCCCCTGTGAGCCCGTCACCGACTTCGGCCCCTCCCTCGGCCGCCTCGTCGAGGACCTCTTCGCCACGATGTACGCGGCGCGGGGGGTGGGCCTCGCGGCCAGTCAGATCGGCGTGGGCCTGCGGGTGTTCGTCTACGACTGCCCCGACGACGAGGACGTCCGCCACCTCGGACACCTCGTCAACCCCCGTCTGGTGTCGACCGACGGCGTCGTGCTCCGCGGCCCCGAGGGCTGTCTGTCCCTGCCGGGCCTGGAGGCCGGTACGGAACGGTACGACGAGGCCGTGGTGGAGGGGTGGACGGTGTCGGGGGATCCGGTGCGGGTGGCCGGAACGGGGTTCTTCGCGCGGTGCCTCCAGCATGAGATGGACCACCTGGAGGGGTTGGTGTACGCGGATCGCTTGACGGGGTGGCGGCGGGGGCGAGTCCTGCGCGCGGCCCGTCGCGCCGGTTGGAATCCCCCACCCCGCCCGTTCCCTTAAGCCCTCTGGCGGGCGGCCGGCTGTTTCTGTCTGCGGACCGTGGACGGCTGGTCGCGCAGTTCCCCGCGCCCCTTAGAGGGCCTGCGGCCCCCCTTTAGGCGCCGGGCGAGCCGTACTACCTAGGGGCGCGGGGAACTGCGCGAGCAACCACCACCGGCCCGCAGACGAACGCGCAGCGGGGTGGGGGGTCCGGGGGCGTAGCCCCCGGGAGAGCCACCTTCACCCCCACCCACCCCCGGAGGGTTTAGGGAAGGGGCGGGGTGGGGCCTAGAACCCAGGGCCGCCCACGCGGTCCGCCGCCGCGGCCAGCCGCCCCCACAGCAGATCCGCCAGCCCCGACACCAACTCCGCGCGGGAACACGGCCGTTCCCCCAGCCACCAGTCACCCGCCGCGTGCATCATGCCGACGATCCCGTGCCCCCACACCCGCGCCAGCGCCTCGCTGCCCGGCCCGAGGTCGATCCGTTCGGCGATCACCACGCCCAGCTCCTCGCCCATCCGCCGCAGCAGCGGCGCGGAGTGCCGGCCCACGTCGAAGCCGGGCTGCTCGCCCCCGGCGGACTCCTCCGCGGGGTGCATCAGGAAGCGGTACACCTGGGGCCGCGCCTCGATCGCCACCAGATACGTCTCCAGCGTCGCCTCCACCCGCTCCCGGCGCCCCGCGGGCGCGTCCAGCGCCGCCCGCAGCGCCGCGAGCAGCGCGTCGGTGTGGCGCTGCGCCAGCGCCCGGTAGAGGCCGCCCTTGTCCCCGAAGTGCCGGTACAGGATCGGCTTGGTGATCCCCGCCTCCGCGGCGATCGCGTTCATCGACGCCTTGGGGCCGTCCCGGAGCACCACCCGGTCCGCCGCCTCCAGCAGCTCCCGCCGACGGCTCTCGGCCGACGCCCGCTGCTGTTCGGCCTGGTGTGTGGTCTCCATGGCTCGTCTCCCCGCCCGTACTCGTACTGCGTCTTACGTGGTTCCGCCGACGTGTTCCGCCATCCGGAATGCCTGCGCAACGTAACACTTGGGCCAGTCCCTCCGCTGGGTGGCCGTTCGCTGGTTGACAGGCTCTACCGGCCAGTAACATACTGCCGTTACCGCAAGTAACGCTTGTCTGTGGCACGGGAAGTGGTGGAGGGGACATGGCTGAGTTCACGATGGAGCTGAGCGACGACCAGAAGCAGGTCAGGGACTGGTTGCACGGGTTCGCGAAGGACGTCGTCAGGCCCGCCGCCGCGGAGTGGGACGAGCGCGAGGAGACCCCCTGGCCGGTGATCCAGGAAGCCGCCAAGGTCGGAATCTACTCCCTGGACTTCTACGCCCAACAGTTCTTCGACCCGACCGGTCTCGGTATCCCGGTCGCCATGGAGGAGCTGTTCTGGGGCGACGCGGGCATCGCCCTGTCGATCGTCGGCACCGGCCTCGCGGCCGTCGGCGTGCTCGCCAACGGCACCGAGGAGCAGATCGGCACCTGGATCCCGCAGATGTACGGCGACGTGGACGACGTGAAGGTCGCCGCCTTCTGCTCGTCCGAGCCGGACGCGGGCTCCGACGTCGCCTCCATGCGTACCAAGGCCGTCTACGACGAGGCCAAGGACGAGTGGGTGCTCAACGGCACCAAGACCTGGGCCACCAACGGCGGCATAGCCAATGTGCACGTGGTCGTGGCCGTCGTCGACCCCGGCCTCGGCTCCAAGGGGCACGCCTCCTTCATCGTCCCGCCGAACACCCCGGGCCTCTCGCAGGGCCAGAAGTTCAAGAAGCACGGCATCCGCGCCTCGCACACCGCCGAGGTCGTCCTGGAGGACGTACGCGTCCCCGGCCACTGTCTGCTCGGCGGCAAGGAGAAGCTGGACGAGCGCCTCGCCCGGGCCCGCGAGAAGGCGAGGGCGGGCGGCGGCGAGCGGGTGAAGAACGCGGCCATGGCCACCTTCGAGGCCTCCCGCCCGGCCGTCGGCGCCATGGCGGTCGGCACGGCCCGCGCCGCGTACGACTACGCGCTGGAATACGCCAAGAGCCGCGAGCAGTTCGGCCGCCCGATCATCGACAACCAGGGCGTCGCGTTCCAGCTCGCCGACATGCGCACCCAGATCGACGCGGCCCGGCTGCTGGTGTGGCGGGCCTCCTGGATGGCGACCGCGGGCAAGAAGTTCGAGTCGGCCGAGGGCTCGATGTCCAAGCTCTTCGCCAGTGAGACCGCCAAGAAGGTCACCGCGCAGGCGATCCAGATCCTCGGCGGCAACGGCTACACCCGGGAGTACCCGGTGGAGCGCATGCACCGGGACGCGGCGATCTACACGATCTTCGAGGGCACCAGCGAGATCCAGCGCCTGGTGATCGCCCGCACCCTGTCGGGCATGCCGATCCGCTAGCTTTCGGCCGCTACCCGGCCGGCTCCGTTCCCGTGTGGCGGGAACGGAGCCGTATCGGTCTCGCCGGCCCTCAGCGACGCTCAGACCGGCAGCTGCGCCTCGATCGCCGCGACGACCTCCGGGGCCTCCGGCTCGGTGCGCGGACGGATCCGGGCGACGACCTCGCCGGCCGGGGAGATCAGGAACTTCTCGAAGTTCCACTGGATGTCGCCGGCCTCGCCGTCCGCGTCCGCGACCTCGGTCAGGCGCGTGTACAGCGGGTGCCGGCCGTCGCCGTTGACGTCGGTCTTCTCCAGCAGCGGGAACGTCACTCCGTACGTCGCCGAGCAGAACGTCTGGATCTCCTCCGCGCTGCCGGGCTCCTGGGCGCCGAACTGGTTGCAGGGCACACCGAGCACCGTGAAGCCGCGCTCGCCGTACTGCGCCTGGAGGCGCTCCAGACCGGCGTACTGCGGGGTCAGACCGCACTTGGACGCCACGTTCACCACCAGCACCGCCTTGCCCTTGTAGTCGGCGAGCGAGGTGGGCTCACCGGTCAGCGTGCGCAGCGGGATGTCGTACAGGCTCATCAACTAACTCCTCGTAACAGCGTGACAGGGAATCGGACCGGTCAGTCGCGGGCCGACAGCGGGCGGAACAGGCCCTCCTGGACCACCGACACCAGCAGCCGGCCCTCGCGGTCGTAGATCCGGCCGCGGGCCAGGCCCCGGCCGCCGGTCGCGATGGGGGACTCCTGGTCGTACAGGAACCACTCGTCGGTACGGAAGGGGCGGTGGAACCACATCGCGTGGTCGAGCGAGGCCATGTCGTAGCCCCGCTGGCCCCACAGCGGCTCGACCGGGATGCGGACCGCGTCGAGCAGCGTCATGTCGGACGCGTAGGTGAGCGCGCAGGTGTGCACCAGCGGGTCGTCGCCCAGCGGGCCGACCGCGCGCATCCACACCGCGCTGCGCGGGTCCGCGTCCTTGATCTCCTGGGGCGTCCAGCGCAGCCGGTCCACGTACCGGATGTCGAAGGGCTGGCGGCGCGCCATCCGCTCCAGGGCCTCCGGCAGCGCGCCCAGGTGCTCGCGGATCTCGTCCGCGACCGAGGGCAGCGACTCCGGGTCCGGGAAGTCCAGGCGCGGCGGCAGCTGGTGCTCGATGCTGCCCGGCTCCGGCTGGTGGAAGGAGGCCGTCAGGTTGAAGATCGTGCGGCCCTGCTGGACCGCGGTGACCCGGCGGGTGGTGAAGGAGCGGCCGTCCCGCACCCGCTCGACCTGGTAGACGATCGGCACGCCGGGGCGGCCGGGGCGCAGGAAGTAGGCGTGCAGCGAGTGCACCGGGCGCTCGCCGTCCGTGGTGCGCCCGGCCGCCACCAGCGCCTGGCCGGCCACCTGGCCGCCGAAGACCCGCTGGAGGGACTCCTCGGGGCTGCGGCCGCGGAAGATGTCGACCTCGATCTGCTCCAGGTCGAGCAGATCGACGAGTCTCTCGGCGGGGTTGGTCATGGCGTCGCGGTCCTCTCGGGAGCGAAGGGCGAAGGGGTCAGAGCTGGCCCACGGCGGTGACGCGGACCACCGCGCGGCCCTCCTCGTCGGACGCCGCGAGGTCGATCTCCGCGCTGATTCCCCAGTCATGGTCGCCGTTCGGGTCGGCGAAGGTCTGCCGGACGCGCCACAGACCGTGCGCCGGGTCCTCCTCGATCGCCAGCAGCTTGGGACCGCGCGCGTCGGGGCCGGTGCCCAGGTCCTCGTACTCGTCCCAGTAGGCGTCCATCGCCTCGCCCCAGGCGTCCGCGTCCCAGCCGGACTCGGCGTCCATCTCGCCCAGCGCGTCCACGTTGTCGAGCGCGGCCAGCTCCACCCGGCGGAACATCGCGTTGCGCACCAGGACCCGGAAGGCGCGGGCGTTCGCGGTGACCGGCTTGACCTCGTCGGCCTTCTCCTGGGCCTCCTCGGCCGTCTGGATCTCCGGGTTCGCCAGCTGCTCCCACTCGTCGAGCAGGCTGGAGTCGACCTGGCGCACCATCTCGCCCAGCCAGGCGATCAGGTCCTCCAGATCCTCGGTCTTCAGATCGTCCGGGATGGTGTGGTCGAGCGCCTTGTACGCGCTCGCCAGGTAGCGGAGCACGATGCCCTCGGTGCGCGCCAGCTCGTACCAGGAGGTGAACTCGGTGAAGGTGAGCGCCCGTTCGTACATGTCACGGATGACGGACTTCGGCGAGACCGGGTGGTCGCCCACCCACGGGTGCGACTTCTTGTAGACGTTGTAGGCGTGCCACAGCAGCTCTTCCAGCGGCTTCGGATACGAGATGTCCTGGAGCCGCTCCATGCGCTCCTCGTACTCGACGCCGTCCGCCTTCATCTGCCCGACGGCCTCGCCGCGCGCCTTGTTCTGCATGGCGGCGAGGATCTGGCGCGGGTCGTCGAGCGTCGACTCGACGACGGAGACCATGTCGAGCGCGTACGAGGGCGACTCCGGGTCGAGCAGGTCGAAGGCGGCCAGCGCGAAGGTGGACAGCGGCTGGTTGAGCGCGAAGTCCTGCTGGAGGTCGACGGTGAGCCGGATGGTGCGGCCCTCGGCGTCCGGGGTGTCCAGCTGCTCCACCACACCGCCGTCCAGCAGCGAGCGGTAGATGGCGATGGCGCGGCGGATGTGCCGCAGCTGCGCCTTGCGCGGCTCGTGGTTGTCCTCCAGCAGGCGGCGCATCGCCTCGAAGGCATTGCCCGGCCGGGCGATCACCGAGAGCAGCATGATGTTGGTGACCCTGAAGCGCGAGGTCAGCGGCTCGGGCTCGGCGGCGATCAGCTTCTCGAAGGTGGTGTCCGACCAGGCGACGAAGCCCTCGGGGGCCTTCTTGCGGACCACCTTGCGGCGCTTCTTGGGGTCGTCGCCCGCCTTGGCGAGCGCCTTCTCGTTCTCGATGACGTGCTCGGGCGCCTGGGCGACCACGAACCCGGCGGTGTCGAACCCGGCCCGCCCCGCCCGGCCCGCGATCTGGTGGAACTCCCGGGCGCGCAGGGTCCGCACCCGGTTGCCGTCGTACTTGGTGAGCGCGGTGAACAGCACCGTGCGGATCGGCACGTTGACGCCGACGCCCAGCGTGTCCGTACCGCAGATCACCTTCAGCAGGCCCGCCTGCGCCAGCTTCTCGACCAGCCGGCGGTACTTGGGCAGCATGCCCGCGTGGTGCACCCCGATGCCGTGGCGCACATAGCGGGAGAGGTTCTGGCCGAACTTGGTGGTGAAGCGGAAGTTGCCGATCAGCTCCGCGATCGCGTCCTTCTCCTCGCGCGAGCACATGTTGATGCTCATCAGCGACTGCGCCCGCTCCACCGCCTGGGCCTGGGTGAAGTGCACGATGTAGACCGGCGACTGCCGGGTCTCCAGGAGCTCGGTCAGCGTCTCGGTGATCGGCGTGGTGACGTACTCGTACGAGAGCGGCACCGGGCGGGTCGCCGAGCGGACCACCGCGGTCTCCCGGCCGGTACGCCGGGTCAGGTCCTTCTCGAACATCGAGACGTCGCCGAGGGTCGCCGACATCAGGACGAACTGCGCCTGCGGCAGCTCCAGGATCGGGATCTGCCAGGCCCAGCCGCGGTCCGCCTCGGCGTAGAAGTGGAACTCGTCCATCACGACCTGGCCGATGTCGGCGTGCTTGCCGTCGCGCAGCGCGATGGAGGCCAGCACCTCGGCGGTGCAGCAGATGACCGGGGCGTCGGCGTTCACCGAGGCGTCGCCGGTCAGCATGCCGACGTTCTCGGTGCCGAAGAGCTTGCACAGGTCGAAGAACTTCTCCGAGACCAGCGCCTTGATCGGCGCGGTGTAGAACGTGACCTCGTCCCGGGCCAGCGCCGCGAAGTGCGCACCCGCCGCCACCAGGCTCTTTCCGGAGCCGGTCGGGGTGGACAGGATCACGTTGTTCCCCGAGACCACCTCGATCAGGGCCTCCTCCTGCGCCGGGTACAGGGAGATGCCCCGCTCCTCGGCCCAGGTGGAGAAGGCCTCGAAGAGGGCGTCGGGGTCGGCACTCGGCGGCAGCTGATCGATAAGGGTCACGCCCCCATCTTGCCTGGCTCGACCCCATGAGAGGGAACCGGCCGAGGGGCACGAAGATCATGAACGATAGGCTGCCCCTTCAACTGGGCCACGGGACAACAGGAAATGGGGGCGGGGCACGGTCATGATGGGACCTGCGCACTCACTGTCAGGAGCGGCGGCCTGGCTGGGGGTGGGGGCCGCCACCGCGGCCGCGGGGCACGCCATGCCCTGGCCGGTGCTCGTGGTGGGCGCGCTGATCAGCGCCGGGGCGGCGCTCGCGCCCGACCTGGACCACAAGTCCGCGACCATCTCGCGCGCCTTCGGACCGGTCTCCCGGGCGCTGTGCGGAGTCGTCGACGACCTCTCGCACGCCGTCTACAAGGCCACCCGGGGCCCAGGCGACCCGCGCCGCAACGGCGGCCACCGCACGCTCACCCACACCTGGCTGTGGGCCGTGCTGATCGGGGCCGGCGCCTCGGCGGCGGCCATGTTCGGCGGCCGCTGGGCGGTGCTCGGCATCCTCTTCGTCCATGTGGTGCTCGCCGTGGAGGGCCTGCTGTGGCGGGCCGCCCGGGTGTCCAGCGACATCCTGGTGTGGCTGCTCGGCGCGGCCGGCGCCTGGATCATGGCCGGGGTCCTCGACAAGCCCGGCAACGGCTCGCACTGGCTGTTCACCGGCGCCGGCCAGGAGTACCTGTGGCTGGGCCTGCCGATCGTGCTGGGCGCCCTGGTCCACGACATCGGGGACGCGCTGACCGTCTCGGGCTGCCCGATCCTGTGGCCGATCCCGCTGGGCCGCAAGCGCTGGTACCCGCTCGGCCCGCCGAAGGCGATGCGCTTCAGGGCCGGGAGCTGGGTGGAGCTGAAGGTGCTGATGCCGGCGTTCATGGTGTTGGGGGGAATGGGGGCGGCGGGGGCGCTGAACTTCATCTGAGCCCGCCGAGGCGGACGGGTTTCACCGAACCGCCTGCGCCCGCGGCCCGCGGTGGCCGACGATGGGACCCGTCATCGCGGCGGCTCCCGCACTCCGGGCGGACGCGCCGCGCTCGTACGGCAGTGAGGGCGGCGGGGGCGAGGGCATGGGGCAGATTCTGACGATGCCGCTGGAGAGCGGCAGCGATGTGCTGGCCGTGTTCGAGATCGGCGAGGACGAGCCGGAGGGCGAGCTGGAACTGGCCGCGGTCGGCACCGGCGTGGTGGCCCGGGCGCGGGTCTCGCTCACCGAGGCGATGGACCAGGTGCGGCCCGCGCTGTCCCGGGTCGTCGAGACGGTACGGGGCCTCGGGCCCGACGAGGTGGAGATCGCGTTCGGCCTCAAGGCGGGCGGTGACACCGGCGTGATCATCGCCAAGGGGACGGCCGAGGTGAACTTCGCCGTCAAGCTCGTCTGGAACCGCGCCTGACCATGAGCCGGCGGGAGGGTTTCGTCGTCAGGATCCGGCACACCACGGCCGAACCGCCGACGGCGGCCGGCGTGGGCTGTGTCGTCGGCGAGAAGCACATCGTGACCTGCGCCCATGTCATCAACGCGGCGCTCGGCCGGGACAAGGCCGTGCGCGAGCGGCCGCCGGACGGCATCCGCATCCGCGTCGACTTCCCCCTCCTCGGCGACGCGGAGGGCGCCCCGCTGCGGGAGTGCCGGATCGCCGCCTGGGACCCGCCCGCCGCGCCCGGGGTGGGCGGGCGCGACACGGCCGGGCTCGTGGTGGTGGGCGACACCCTGCCGGCCGGCGCCGGGCCCGCCCGGCTGGTCGCGGTGCGGGGCGGCGGGGCCGAGGACGTGGAGGCCGGGGTCTTCGGCTATCCGCCCGGCCCGGCCCGTATCGCCAACGGCGCCTGGTCCGCCTGCCGGCTGCGGGGCACCGTCGGTGGGGGACTGGTCCAGCTCGACGCCGCCAGCGAGTCGGCGCTGCGCGTCCAGCCCGGCTTCAGCGGCGCCCCGGTGATCGTGGGCGACGCGTGGGGCGACGCGGTCGTCGGGCTGCTGGCCGTCGCCGGGCGCAAGGGCAGCGCCGGCGACGCGTACGCGCTGCCCATGACCGAGGTGTCGGCCGCCTGGCCCGAGGTCCTCGGCGACAGCATGCTGCCGCCCTGCCCCTACCGTGGCCTGCGGTCCTTCACCGCCGACGACGCCCGCGCCGGGCTCTTCGTGGGCCGCGAGCGGGAGGTCGCCGGGCTGCGCGCGATGGTCCGGGACCGGCCGCTGGTGGTGGTCACCGGCCCCTCCGGGGTGGGCAAGTCCTCGCTGGTGGCGGCCGGGCTCGCGCCCGCGCTGCTCGCGGACGGCTGGTCGGTCGCCTTCTTCCGGCCGGGCGCCACGCCGTACGACGCACTGGCCCGGGCGCTGCTCGACCTGGAGTGCCCCGACGGCGACCACTGCCTCGAGCAGCTGGAGAACCGCAGCCGCGCCCTGCGCGAGGAGGGGTTCTGGCCGGTGGCGGCCCGGGTGTCGGTGCTCTCCGGCCGCCGTCTGGCGCTCGTCGGGGACCAGTTCGAGGAGGTGCTGAGCGCGGGCGCGGACGGCGTGGACCCGATGCGCTTCCTCCAGCAGACCTTCCCGCCGCCCGAGAGCCTGCAGAGCCCCGATGTGCGCCTGGTCTGCACCCTGCGCTCCGACTTCCTGCCCGACCTGCTGGAGCTGGCGGACATCGGGCCGCGCCTCCAGGACCGCCAGCTCAATGTGTCCCCGCTCGACGAGAGGGCGCTGACCCGGGTGATCGTGGAGCCCGCCGCTCTCGCCGGGGTCACCTTCACCGAGGGGCTCGCCGAGGCCGTGGCAGCCGAGGCGAGCAAGGGGCCGGGCGGACTGCCGCTCCTGGAGTTCGCCCTGACCGAACTGTGGCCGATGCAGCGCGAGCGCCGGATCAGCTTCGACAGCTACCACGGCCTCGGTGGCGTCTCGGGCGCCCTGAACCGCCATGCCGAGCAGGTCTACCGCTTCCTCACCCAGACCCTGGACGAGGCCCGGATCAGGCGCGTGCTGCTGTCCATGATCCGGGCCAGGGGCGGCGCCGCCAGCGCGGTACGGGTCCCGGCCCGCAGCTCCCACCTCGGCGCCGACTGGTACGTCGCCCAGCTGATGGCGGATCCCGAGCGGCGCCTGGTCGTGGTGGGGCCGGACGGGCCCGACACGGCGGAGATCGCCCACGAGGCCCTGATCCGGGGCTGGCAGCGGCTCGCCGGGTGGGTCGACGAGGACGCCGACTTCCAGCAGTGGCTGGCGCTGGCCGAGGAGCGCGCGGCGGAGGGCGACGACCTGCTGTCGGCCCCGCGCGTCGCGGAGGGGCAGCGCTGGCTCCGTGAGCGGCCGGACGACATCCCGCCGGAGGTCGCGGCGCTGATGGAGCGGAGCCTGGCGGTCCTGCTCGAACAGGAGCGCACCGAGCGGCAGATGAAGGCGCTCCAGGCCTCCAACGCGGAGCTGGAGGAGAAGGCCGAGCTCCTCGCGCGCGTGAACCGGGACGTCGAGGTGAAGAACATCGAGATCGAGGAGGCCCGCCAGGTCCTGGAGGAGCGTGCGGAGATGCTGGCCGTCTCGATGCGGTTCAAGTCGGAGTTCCTCGCCAACATGTCCCACGAGCTGCGCACCCCGCTGAACTCCATGCTGATCCTGGCGAAGTTGCTGGCCGACAACGGAGAGGGCACCCTCTCGCCCAAGCAGGTCGAGTTCGCCCGGACGATCCACCGCGCCGGCTCCGACCTGCTCCAGCTGATCGGCGACATCCTCGACCTCACCAGGATCGAGGCGGGCCGGATGCACGTGGCCCCCTCCTGGGTCCGACTGGCCCCGCTGGTGGACCGCGTGGAGGCGATGTTCCGCCCGCTGACGACGGAGAAGGAGCTCCGCTTCTCGGTGAGCCTGGCGCCCGGCCTTCCCCCGGAGCTGTACACCGACGAGCAGCGGCTGCTCCAGGTGCTGCGCAACCTGCTCTCCAACGCGGTGAAGTTCACCCATGCGGGCGGGGCGGTGGAGCTGCGGGTCGGCCAGATGGGCCACCGGATGGTCTTCTCGGTCGCGGACTCGGGCATCGGCATCCCCGCCGACCGGATCGGGGTGATCTTCGACGCGTTCCAGCAGGCCGACGGCACGACCAGCCGCAAGTACGGCGGTACGGGACTCGGTCTGTCCATCAGCCGGGAGATCGCCGGGCTGCTGGGGGGTGAGATCCGCTGCGAGAGCGAGGTCGGCCGCGGCTCGACGTTCACCTTCGTCCTGCCGAGAGGGCCGGCGGACGCGCACGACCCGGAGCCCGAGGCCGAGGACGACACCGAGCCGCCCGAGGAGAAGCCCGCCCTGCTCCCGTCGTTCACCGGCAGTTTCGGCGGCGAGCCCGTCCTGGTCGTCGACGACGACGTACGCAACGTCTTCGCCCTCACCTCCGTACTCGAACAGCACGGGCTGGCCGTCTTCTACGCGGAGAGCGGCCAGGAGGCCATCGAGCTGCTCGAACGACGCTCCGACATCGCGCTCGTCCTGATGGACGTGATGATGCCGGACATGGACGGCAACGAGACGACGGTACGGATCCGTCGGATGCCGGGCCGTGAGAGGCTGCCGGTCATCGCGCTCACCGCCAAGGCCATGGCGGGCGACCACGAGCGCAGCCTCGACGCGGGCGCCTGCGCGTACCTCACCAAGCCCGTCGACCCCGAAGCGCTGCTGATCGCCATCGAACAGTGGCTGCCCCGGGAGGGGGCCGGCCCGGCGGCCGCGCCCCTGGACTGACCGCTCCCGGCCCCGACCTCACCCGTGCCAGGACCGCCACAGCGCCGCGTACGCCCCTTTTGCCGCGACCAGCGCGTCATGGCTGCCCAGCTCGGTGATGCGGCCGTTCTCGACCACCGCGATCACGTCCGCGTCGTGTGCGGTGTGCAGGCGGTGGGCGATCGCCACGACCGTGCGGCCGTCGAGCACCCGGGCCAGCGAGCGCTCCAGGTGGCGTGCGGCACGCGGGTCGAGGAGCGAGGTCGCCTCGTCCAGGACCAGGGTGTGCGGGTCCGCCAGCACCAGCCGGGCCAGGGCGATCTGCTGGGCCTGGGCCGGGGTGAGGGCGAGCCCGCCGGAGCCGACCTCCGTCGCCAGGCCGTCCTCCAGCGCCCGCGCCCAGCCGTCCGCGTCGACCGCGCCCAGCGCCGCCCACAGCTCGGCGTCCTCGGCGCCCTGCCGGGCCAGCAGCAGGTTGTCCCGCAGCGAACCCACGAACACGTGGTGCTCCTGGTTGACCAGCGCCACGTGCTCGCGCACCCGCTCGGCGGGCATCCGCGACAGCTCGGCCTCGCCGAGCGTGACGCTGCCCTCGCGCGGGGCATAGATCCCGGCGAGCAGCCGCCCCAGGGTGGACTTGCCCGCGCCGGACGGGCCCACCAGCGCCAGCCGGGTGCCCGGGGCCACCGACAGGGAGACCTCGTGCAGGACGTCCACGCCCTCGCGGTAGCCGAAGCGCACCTCGTCCGCCTCGACGTCCCGGCCCGCCGGGCGCACCTGCGCGTCGCCCGCGTCCGGCTCGATGTCGCGGACGCCGACGAGCCGGGCCAGCGAGACCTGGGCCACCTGGAGCTCGTCGTACCAGCGCAGGATCAGACCGACCGGCTCGACCATCATCTGGGCGAGCAGCGCGCCGGTCGTCAGCTGGCCGACCGTGATCCAGTCGTTCAGGACGAAGGTGCCGCCGATCATCAGCACCGCCAGCAGGATCGTGATGTGGGTGAGGTTGATGACCGGGAAGAACACCGACCGCAGCCACAGCGTGTAGCGCTCCCAGGCCGTCCACTCCTTGATCCGCTGCTCGGACAGCGCGATCCGGCGCTCGCCGAGGCGGTGCGCCTCGACGGTCCGGCCCGCGTCCACGGTCTCGGCGAGCACGGCCGCGACCGCCGCGTACCCGGCGGCCTCCGAGCGGTACGCCGAGGGCGCCCGCTTGAAGTACCACCGGCAGCCGGCGACCAGCAGCGGCACCGCGACCAGCACCGCGAGCGCCAGCGGCGGCGCGGTGACGCCGAGAGCGCCGATGAGCAGCAGCGCCCACACCACACCGATGGCCAGCTGCGGCACGGCCTCGCGCATCGCGTTGGCCAGCCGGTCGACGTCCGTGGTGATCCGGGAGAGCAGATCGCCGGTGCCCGCCCGCTCCAGGACGCCAGGCGGCAGCCCCACCGAGCGCACCAGGAAGTCCTCGCGCAGATCGGCCAGCATCTCCTCGCCGAGCATCCCGCCGCGCAGCCGGACCAGCCGTACGAACACGGTCTGCACGACGAGCGCCAGGGCGAACAGCGCGGCGGTGCGCTCCAGATGGAGGTCCCGCACGTCGTCGGACAGGTCCTCGACGACGCCGCCCAGCAGGTACGGGCCGACCATCGAGGCGATCACGGCGACCGCGTTGACGCCGACGAGCAGCGCGAACGCCTTGCGGTGGCGCCGCATCAGCTGACCTACGTACGCCCGCACGGTCGCCGGGGTGCCGACGGGCAGGGTGGTGGCCGACTGCGGGGCCGCCGGGTCGTACTCGGGTGCCGCCACGCCGATCATGCCGTCTCCTCCCACTTCCGCGGTGTGTTCGTCTCTTCGTCCGTCTCGCGGGTGACCACCGCCCGGTAGCGGGGGTCGGTGCGCAGCAGCTCCCGGTGCACCCCGACCGAGGCCGCCTCGCCGTCGTGCACGAGCACCACCCGGTCCGCGAGGTCCAGGAGCAGCGGCGACGACGAGAAGACGACCGTCGTCCGGCCCGCGCGCAGCTTCTTGACGCCGTCCGCGACCCGTGACTCGGTGTGCGAGTCGACCGCCGAGGTCGGCTCGTCCAGCACCAGCACGTCCGGGTCGGTCACCAACGACCGCGCCAGGGCCAGGCGTTGGCGCTGGCCGCCGGAGAGCGACCGGCCGCGCTCGGTGATCCGGGTGCGCATCGGGTCGCCGTCGGTGTCCACCGACGCCTGTGCCAGCGCGTCCAGGACGTCGCCGCACTGCGCCGCCGCCAGCGCCTCGCCGGCCGTGACCTTCCCGGACGAGGGCACGTCCAGGAGCTCGTGGAGCGTGCCGGACAGCAGCACCGGGTCCTTGTCCTGGACGAGGACGGCGGCCCGTGCCGCGTCCAGCGGCAGCCCGTCGAGCGCGACCCCGCCGAGCACGGCCGAGGCCAGGCCGTCGGCCTCGGCCGCGTGTCCGCCGAGGCGTTCGGCCAGCCGTCCGGCCGCGTCCGGGTCGCCGCACACCACGGCCGTGAACCGGCCCTCGGGCGCCAGCAGTCCGCTCGCCGGGTCGTACAGGTCGCCGGACGGCCGCTCGGCGGCCCGCTCCGACGGCGTCCGCGTCCGGGACGGCACCCCCGTGTCCGTCCCGGACGGGTCCGTGGCCCGGCTCAGCGCGAGCACCCGGGCCGCGCGCCTGGCCGAGGGCCGGGAGAAGGAGTACGCCATGGCGATCTCCTCGAAGTGGCGCAGCGGGAACAGCATCAGCGTCACCGCGCTGTAGACGGTGACCAGTTCGCCGACCTCGATGCGGCCGTCGCGGGCCAGCGCCGCCCCGTACCAGACCACCGCGATCAGCAGCACGCCCGGCAGCAGCACCTGGACCGCCGAGATCAGCGACCACATCCTGGCGCTGCGGACGGCGGCCCTGCGGACCTCCTGGGAGGCCTCGCGGTAGCGGCCGAGGAAGAGCTCCTCGCCGCCGATGCCGCGCAGCACCCGCAGCCCGGCCACGGTGTCCGAGGCGAGCTCGGTCGCCCGGCCGGCCTTCTCGCGCTGGACGTCGGCCCGCCGGGTGGCGGGCGGCAGCAACGGCAGGACGGCCAGGGCCAGCACGGGAACGCCCACCGCGACCACGACGCCGAGCGCCGGCTGGTAGAGCACCAGGCCGACACAGATGACGACCAGCGCGGTGGCCGCCGCCGCGAACCGCGACAGCGCCTCCACGAACCAGCCGATCTTCTCGACGTCGCCGGTGGAGACCGCGACGACCTCGCCCGCCGCGACCCTGCGGGTCAGCAGCGAGCCGAGCTCGGCGGTCTTGCGGGCGAGCAGCTGCTGCACGCGCGCGGCGGCGGTGATCCAGTTGGTCACCGCGGTGCGGTGCAGCATGGTGTCGCCGACGGCGATGGCCGCGCCGAGCAGCGCGATGAGGCCGCCGGCGAGCGCGAGCCGCGCCCCCGAACGGTCGATCACGGCCTGTACGGCGACGCCCACGCCGAGCGGCAGCCCGGCGATGCCGCACTGGTGCAGCAGCCCCCAGGCCAGCGACTTGAGCTGGCCCGCGAGCTGGCTGCGGCCCAGCCACAGCAGGAAGCGGGGACCCGAGCGGACGTCCGGTTCGCCTGGATCCGTGTAAGGAAGATCGCGAATCTGCATGACGTCCCAAGCATCGGAAAGAAAGGTGGAATCCGATCAAGGTTCGCCTTTCCCGAGCCCCCGCGGCAATCGGTTTTTCCGCCGGGGCGACCGGAACACGCCAAGAACGCCGCCCCGCCCCTGGCGCGCCGGGCACGCTCGCGCTTCACTCCTGACGCATGAGACCACTGAGGATCATGTCCATGATCGGCGGGCTGGTGCTCGCGGCCGGAACGCTGCTCGGCGCGGGCCCGGCCGGGGCGGCCGTGCGGCCCGCCGAGCCGCCCGCCGAGTTCGGCACCGACTGGCACGACCCGGTCACCGCCACCCCGCCGGTCGCCGTGCCGCACACCCGTAGCTGCCAAGTCACCCTGGCACAGGCGCAGTTCCGCGACTTCACGCCGTACAAGGGCAGTTACGCGCCGCCCAAGGGGTGCGGCGACCGGTGGAGCAAGGTGGTGCTGCGGCTCGACGGCAACGTCAAGGGCCGGCAGTACGACCGCCTCGGCTACCTCCACGTCGGCGGCGTCGAGGTGCTGCGGACGTCCACCCCCGAGCCCTCGCCGGACGGCATCGCCTGGAACGTGGAGAAGGACGTCACCCGCTACAGCGACACCTTCCGCTCCGCGCAGCCCGTCGAGATGCTCATCGGCAACGTTGTCGACGACACGTACACCGGCGTCATCGACGTCAAGGTCACGCTGACGTTCTACGCCGCCGAGGGCCGCGTGAGGCCCGCCGCCGCGCCCGACCGGGTGCTGCCGCTCGACGGCACCGCGCTCACCACCCCGCGCAACTCCGAGCGGATCGTCGCCGAGGTGTACGCCACCGGCTCGGGCGGGGGCTGCGAGGAGTTCTGGTACCTCGCGGTGCCCGACCCCGCGCCCTACTCCTGCAAGGCGCCCGCGGGCCCCAACCGGGAGGTCCGGATCAAGGTCGACGGCCAACTCGCGGGAATTGCCTCGCCGTTCCCGAACGTATGGACCGGCGGCTGGTCCAACCCCTTCCTCTGGTACGTCGTCCCGGCGCCGCACGCCTTCGACGTACGGCCGATCGAGTACGACCTGACGCCGTACGCGGCGCTGCTCAACGACGGCCGCGCGCACCAGGTGGAGGTGTCCGTGGCCGGGGTGCCCGAGGGGCAGTCCGGCTGGTCGACGCCGGTCAACGTACTGGTGTGGCAGGACCGGGGGAGCGAGGTCGTCACCGGCGCGCTCACCCGCCACGAGGAGAGCGCGCCCACCGGCTCCACCACCTACACACCCGGCACCGAGCCGCGCCTCGACGCCAGGGCGGGCCACCGGCTCACCACGGCGGGGTATCTCGACACCTCGCACGGCCGCGTCACCACCACGGTCGCCCGCGCTGTGGCTGCCGACACCGTCCACCGCTGGACCGAGGGCGAGAACACCGACGCCCTGAAGGGGAGTTGGACGGACGACAGCGCGGTCACCACCGACGGGCGCGGGCCGGCCGTCACCGCGCGCGTGCACCGTACGTACACGATGGACGGCATCACCACCATCGGCGCGGACAACCGGCTGCGGACGGTGATCACCCTCGGGGACCGTGCGGACACCGCCACCGCGCGCGGCGGCCGGGCCGCCTCGTGGTCGCACCTGGACGACACCTACCGGGGTGACGCCGCCTGGACCCTGAACGTCCCGCGCGACCAGCGGCACGCCACCGGCACCTCGGCCGAGCGCTACCGCCTGTACGGCTCCGACGGCTGCTACGACCGCAGCCTGAAGACGGCCCAAGGGACTCTCACCGAGGACCTGCGGCGCTGCTGACATCAGGTGCGGGGCCCGTGCTCGCCGCCAAGCAGGGGCCCCGCGGTCTCAGGCCTGCGCGGGCTTCTCCGAGTCCACCCCGGGGCGCGACCTGTGCCAGTCGCCGCGGGTGAAGTCGGGGATGCGCTGGGGCGCGCCGCCCGCCTTGACCGACAGATGGCTGAGCGGCACCGGAGCCGACCAGGTGGCCGCGTCGTACACGTCGAAGTCCGGGACCAGTCCCAGGCGCATGCACTGCATCAGCCGGAACACCAGCATGTAGTCCATGCCGCCGTGCCCGCCGGGCGGGTTGGCGTGCTCCTTCCAGAGCCAGTGGTCCCAGTCCGCGTACTTCGAGAAGTCGCCCCAGTTGTCGTCGTGCTGGTCGGGCTCGAGGTAGATGCGCTCCGGGTAGTCCTCGAAGAGGCCCTTGGTGCCGCCGAGGCTGTTGATGCGGCTGTAGGGGTGCGGCGTCGACACGTCGTGCTCCAGCCGGATCACCCGGCCCTTGGCGGTCTGCACCAGGCTGATCGTGCGGTCGCTCTCGATGTACGACTCCTTGAAGCTGGGGTCGCCCGCGGGCATGTTCGCCTGGCGGTACTCGGCGAGGCCCAGCGCGGGTGAGCCGACGCTGACGATGGACACCACGCGGTCCCCGCGGTTGACGTCCATGTAGTTGGCGACCGGGCCGAAGCCGTGGGTGGGGTAGAGGTCGCCGCGCAGCCGGGTGTGCCACAGCCGCCGCCAGGGCCCCTCGTAGTACTTCGGGTCGAACATCAGGCCGCGCAGATCGTGGATGTAGGCGCCGGCGCCGTGCAGCAGCTCGCCGAACTTGCCCGCGTGCGCCATCCGCAGCACCCGCATCTCGTTCCTGCCGTAACAGCAGTTCTCCAGCTGCATACAGTGGCGTCTGGTGCGCTCGGAGAGGTCGACCAGCTCCCACAGCTGGTCCAGGCGCATCGACGCCGGGCACTCCACGCCCGCGTGCACGCCGTTGAGCAGGGCCGCCCTGGTGATCTCGAAGTGGGAGTCCCAGGGCGTGGCGATGTGCACGAAGTCGATGTCGCCGCGCTTGAGCAGCTGTTCGTAGTCGTGGTCGCCGTGGACGTAGACGGCGGGCGCGGGCTGGCCCGCCGCGGTCACCTTGGCGGCCGCGGCCTCCGTCTTGGCCTTCACCGGGTCGCAGAGCGCCACCACCCGGACCCCCGGGACCGCGAGATAGAGGTCGATCATGCTGCCGCCGCGGTTGCCGAGGCCGATCAGACCCACCCGGACCGTGGAGCGCCGCTGGAACGGCACCCCGATCATGCTCTGTCCCTGCCGCTTCGGCGCGGGCGCCTCTTGGACCCCGGCCTGCTCGGCCCGCCCGGTCCGCTCGGCGGCCGAGGCGCTGCCGGTGCCCAGGGCGCCCGCACCGATCCCGGCGCCCGCGGCGGCCCCCGCCGTCCACAGGACGGACCGTCGGCTGATGTCGTGGTTCTGCGGAGCTGCGTCGTTCATCGAGTCTCCTGGAAAGAGAGGGAGCTGATTTCTGCGCGGCGTTACATGAACCTCGGTAAGGACCATGGTCGGTGGGGCTGATGCCGCGCAAGGGGGCCTGTCGACGCTCGGGGCCGCCCCGGGAAGCTACACCGCTGCACCACGTCACGGTACGTCCGGATAGGCCCGGGTCGTGGGAGGCGCGGGGAACGGGTCGTTGACGGGCCGTCAGTGCGGTTGGCGGACGCGGTCGCGGGCCCTGCGGGTCAGGTGCGCCGCAGATACTCCGGACCCGGCCGGGTCGCCCGCTCCAGCTCCAGCAGCACCGAGACATAGGGGCGGCCGGTCGCCCGCTCCATGCCGATCTCGCAGGTCCGGTTGGCGCAGAGGTGGGTCTCGAAGTGACGGGCCGTCACCTCGGCCGCCTCGCGGGCGGTCGCCGCGTCGGTGAGCTCCTTGTGCAGCATCCCCCGGTCGCCCGCGAAGGCACAGCAGCCCGTCTCCTCGGGCACCACGACCTCCTCCGCGCACGCCTCGGCGACCGCGCGCAGCTGCGCCTCGTCGCCCAAATGCCGCATGGAGCAGGTGGGGTGGAGGACGGCCGAACGCGCCCTGCGCAGCACGGTCAGCCGTGGCAGCAGCACCTCGGCGGCCCACACCACCGAGTCGACCACCCTCAGCGCGGCGAGCAACTCCCGGTTGTCCGGGGTGAGATACGCAACCACGTCCTGGGCGAGGCCCAGGGCGCACGAGGAGGCGTCGACGACCAGCGGGAGACTACCGCCGGCCGTCCAGCCCCAGGCGGCCTCGACGATCCGGTTCGCCATCACGGCGTTGCCCAGCTCGTAGCCCTTCGAGTGCCAGATGGTGGCGCAACAGGTGCCCGCCACGTCGTCGGGGATCCACACCGGCGTCCCCGCGCGCGTGGCGAGCGCCACCACGGCCTGGGGGAGCGAGGGGCCCCGGTGGCCCTCGGGCTCCCCGAAGATCCGGTTGACGCACGCCGGGTAGTACACGGCGCTCGCGCCGACCCGCCGCGTACGGGGCAGGGCGCGGGCGGCGGCACCTGGAACCTGAGGCAGCCACTCGGGCACCAGATCCGGGCGTACGGCCTTGCGGGCGAGACCCGTCACGCGTGCGAGGGCGCCGTCGCCCAAGCGGTCCCCGATGCCCCGGGCGGCGCCCAGCGCGAGGCGCGCGGAGGCCTCGACGGCCTTGAAGTGGCGGGCGGTGCGGGCGGCGGCGCGCTCCTCGCGCGGGCTGTGCCGCAGATGGCGGAAGTGCTTCATCAGGGCGCCGGTGTCGATGCCGACCGGGCAGTCGAGGGCGCACGTCGAGTCGCCCGCGCAGGTGTCCACGGCGTCGTATCCGTACGCGTCGAGCAGCGCGTCCTGGACGGGTGAGCCCTCGCTCTGGCGCAGCATCTCCCTGCGCAGCACGATCCGTTGCCGGGGGGTGGTGGTCAGGTCGCGGCTGGGGCAGGTCGGCTCGCAGAAACCGCACTCGATGCACGGGTCCGCCACCCGCTCCACCTTCGGGATGGTCTTGAGGCCGCGCAGATGGGCGCGCGGGTCGCGGTCCAGGACGACCCTCGGCGCGAGCACCCCGTCCGGGTCGATGACCTGCTTGGTGCGCCACATCAGCTCGGTTGCCCTCGGCCCCCACTCCAGCTCCAGGAAGGGCGCGATGTTGCGGCCGGTGGCGTGCTCGGCCTTGAGCGAACCGTCGAAGCGCTCCACGGTGAGGCGGCAGAAGTCGTCCATGAACGCCGCGTACCGCTCCACGTCGCAGGGCTCGGCCGCGTCGAACGCCAGCAGGAAGTGCAGGTTGCCGTGGGCCGCGTGGCCCGCGACGGCCGCGTCGAAGCCATGGGCCTCCTGGAGCGCCAGCAGCGCCTCGCAGGCCTCGGCGAGCCGGGCCGGGGGCACCGCGAAGTCCTCGGTGATCAGTGTCGTCCCCGGCGGGCGGGAGCCGCCGACCGCCGTCACGAACGCCTTGCGGGCCTTCCAGTACCCGGCGATCACTTCGGGGTCCCGGGTGAAGGCGTTGCTGACCGAGGCGACCGGGGCGACGACCTGGAGCCCTTCCAGTACGGCGGCGGCGGCCGTCTCGTACGCCTCGCGGCCGCTCTCGTCGGCCGCGCGGAACTCCACCAGCAGCGCGGCCGTCTCCTTCGGCAGCGCGGCCCAGTCGGCGGGCACGCCCCGTACGCTCACCGAGGCGCGCAGGGTGTTGCCGTCCATCAGCTCCACGGCGAGCGCCCCGGCCTCGTTGAACAGCGGCACGGCGGCGGCCGCGGCCGGGAGCGTGGGGAAGAACAGCAGCGCCGTGCTGAGCAGGCGCTCCAGCACCACGGTGTCGAAGACGACCTCGGAGATGAACCCGAACGTGCCCTGGGAGCCGACCATGAGGCCGCGCAGGATCTCCACCGGCGTCGAGCCGTCCAGGAACGCGTCGAGCCGGTAGCCGTTGGTGTTCTTGATCGTGTGCTTGGCGCGGATCCGGGCGGCGAGCTCCGCGTCCGCCTCGATCTCCGCCTTGAGCGCCAGCAGGCCCGCGCACAGCCGGGGTTCGGCGTGCGCCAGCTCCTCGTCGGCGCCCGGGTCGCCGGTGTCCACCACGGTGCCGCTCGGCAGGACGACGGTGAGCGAGGCGGCCGTGCGGTACGCGTTGCGGGTGGTGCCGGCCGTCATCCCGGAGGCGTTGTTGGCGACGACCCCGCCGACCGTGCAGGCGAGCGCGCTGGCCGGGTCGGGGCCGAGGACGCGGCCGTACCGGGCGAGCGCCGCGTTCACGCGCGCGACGGTCGTGCCGGGCCGGACCCGGACGCGGGCGCCGCCGTCCAGGACCTCGACCCCCGCCCAGTGGCGGCGCACGTCCACCAGGATGTCCTCGCCCTGCGCCTGACCGTTGAGACTGGTGCCGGCCGCGCGGAGGACGACCTCGCGGCCCCTGCCGTGTGCGTACGAGAGCACGGCCGAGATGTCGTCGATGTCCTCGGCGACCACCACGACCCGCGGGACGAAGCGGTACGGGCTGGCGTCCGAGGCGTACCGCACCAGGTCGGAGACCTTCCACAGCACCTTCTCGGCGCCGAGCAGCGCGGTCAGCTCGTCGCGCAGCGGCTGCGGGGTGCCGCCCGCCAGCCGGTCCGGGACCCGGTCCGGGGACGGGGCGCGCCGCCCGGAGGGGCGCAGCGACTGCGGCTTCGGCTCCAGGAGCGGCATGCGGCGGATCCCCTCAGCAGCGGCGCTCGGGCACTCCGTCGACCAGAGCGGACAGCAGACCGCCGAGCACCTCGCGCTGGTCGGCGGTCAGGGGCGCCAGGATCTCCTCCGCCGCGCCCCGGCGCGCGCCGCGCAGCGAACGCAGCGTCGCCCGGCCCGTGTCGGTGAGCTCGATACGCACCACGCGGCGGTTGGTCGGGTCGGGGACCCGGCGCACGTTCCCACTCTCCTCCAGCCCGTCGACCAGGGTGGTCACGGCGCGCGGGACCACCTCCAGACGGGCGGCCAGATCGGCCATGCGGGGCGGGGTGTCGTAGTGCGCGACCGTCCGCAGCAGCCGGGACTGGGCAGGGGTGATGCCGACCGGCTCCAGATGCTGCTTGTGGATGCGGTGGAGTCTGCGGGTGAGCCGGAGCAGCTGCTCGGCCAGCACGCCGTCGGCGTCGGTGGTGCTCATACGGGAACAATATCAGGACCTTGTGCATTGTGAGTATAGGTAACAGTGAGCTATGCTCCACAAGTCCTGTCAGTGGCGTCGCCGCTCCGGCCCGCACGGGCCCGCGAACGACGCCGCCCTGCCGTCTCACCCTTTCGAAGGAGCCCATGCACCCCGAGGAATCCTCCTGGACGCCCCCGTCCCGTGACCGCGAGCAGCCACCCGCCCAGACGCGGCGCATCCTGCGGCTCTTCCGCCCCTACCGGGGCCGGCTGGCCGTCGTCGGCCTGCTGGTCGCCGCGTCCTCGCTCGTCTCGGTCGCCTCGCCGTTCCTGCTGCGCGAGATCCTGGACGTCGCCATCCCGCAGGGCCGCACCGGGCTGCTCAGCCTGCTCGCCCTCGGCATGCTCGCGACCGCCGTCGTCACCGGCGTCTTCGGCGTCCTCCAGACGCTGATCTCGACGACCGTCGGCCAGCGCGTCATGCACGACCTGCGCACCGGTGTCTACGCCCAGCTCCAGCGGATGCCGCTGGCCTTCTTCACCCGGACCCGCACCGGCGAGGTCCAGTCCCGTATCGCCAACGACATCGGCGGCATGCAGGCGACCGTCACCTCCACCGCCACCTCGCTCGTCTCCAACCTCACGGCCGTGATCGCCACCGTGGTCGCCATGCTGGCCCTCGACTGGCGGCTGACGGCCGTCTCGCTGCTCCTGCTGCCGGTCTTCGTCTGGATCAGCCGCAAGGTGGGCCGCGAGCGCAAGAAGATCACCACCCAGCGCCAGAAGCAGATGGCCGCGATGGCCGCCGAGGTCACCGAGTCGCTCTCGGTCAGCGGCATCCTGCTCGGCCGCACCATGGGCCGCGCCGACTCGCTCACCCGGTCCTTCGCGGCCGAGTCCGAGCGCCTGGTCGACCTCGAAGTGCGCTCCAGCATGGCCGGGCGGTGGCGGATGTCGACCATCGGCATCGTCATGGCCGCCATGCCCGCCGTCATCTACTGGGCGGCGGGCCTCGCCCTCCAGAGCGGCGGCCCCGCCATCTCCATCGGCACGCTGGTCGCCTTCGTCTCGCTCCAGCAGGGCCTGTTCCGGCCCGCCGTGAGCCTGCTCTCCACCGGAGTGCAGATGCAGACCTCACTCGCCCTCTTCCAGCGCATCTTCGAATACCTTGACCTCCCGGTCGACATCACCGAGGCCGAGCAGCCGGTCCGGCTGGAGAAGATCCGCGGCGAGCTCCGCTTCGAGTCGGTCGACTTCAGTTACGACGAGAAGAGCGGCCCGACGCTCAGCGGGGTCGATGTGGCCGTCCCGGCCGGGACCAGCCTCGCCGTCGTCGGCCCCACCGGCTCCGGCAAGTCCACGCTCAGCTATCTGGTGCCACGGCTGTACGACGTCACGGGCGGGCGGGTCACGCTGGACGGCGTCGACGTCCGCGACCTGGACTTCGACACCCTCGCGCGCGCGGTCGGCGTGGTCTCCCAGGAGACCTACCTCTTCCACGCCTCGGTCGCCGACAACCTGCGCTTCGCCAAGCCCGACGCCACGGACGAGGAGTTGGAGGCGGCCGCGCGCACGGCCCAGATCCACGACCACATCGCCTCCCTGCCCGACGGCTACGACACGGTGGTCGGCGAGCGCGGATATCGCTTCTCCGGCGGCGAGAAGCAGCGTCTCGCCATCGCCCGGACGATCCTGCGCGACCCGCCCGTCCTCATCCTCGACGAGGCGACCAGCGCCCTGGACACCCGTACGGAACACGCCGTGCAGCAGGCCATCGACGCGCTCTCGGCGGGCCGCACCACCCTCACCATCGCCCACCGGCTCTCCACCGTCCGCGACGCCGACCAGATCGTCGTACTGGACGGCGGCCGGATATCCGAACGCGGCACCCATGAGCAACTGCTCGACCAGGACGGGAAGTACGCCGCACTGGTACGGCGCGACGCACGGCTGGCGCCGGTCGCCTCCTGACGGGGTCCGCGGCGCTAACGTGCCTTTATGACGGAGTCCACGCGCGGGTCCGGGCCCCGGACCCGGCTCACCCGGCGCGGCCGACTGCTCCTGGCCGCGCTCGGCCTGCTGCTGGTGGTCGGGGCGGCAGTGGTCGTCCTCTTGCTGCGGGAGACCGGCGGCAAGGTGAAGTCCCTGGTCGTCCCGGAGGGCTGGCGGGCCGGGCAGGTGTACGCGGCGGTCGACAAGAGCCTCGGAGTGCAGCCGGGCACCACCCGCCGGGCGGCGTCTGAGGCGGGGCTCGCCCTCCCGGCCGACGCCCGGGGCAACCCGGAGGGCTACCTCTTCCCGGCCACCTATCCGGTGACGAACAAGACCACCCCGGGCGGACTGCTCGCCTATATGGTCGACACCGCCAACCAGCGGATCGGCAAGGACCACATCGGGGCGGGCGCCCGGCGCCAGGGCATGACGGTCTATCAGACCGTGGTCGTCGCCAGCATCGTGCAGGCCGAGGCGGACACCGCGGCCGACATGGGCAAGGTCTCCCGGGTCGTCTACAACCGGCTGGCCAAGGGCATGCCGCTGCAGATGGACTCGACCCTCAACTACGCCCTCAACCGCTCCACCCTGACCACCACACACGCGGACACCCGCACGGACAGCCCGTACAACACCTACGCGCGCGGCGGCCTCCCCCCGACCCCCATCGGCAACCCGGGCCGGCAGGCCCTGGACGCGGCGATCGCCCCACCGCCGGGCAACTGGCTCTACTTCGTCACGGTCGCCCCCGGCGACACACGCTTCACGGCGGACTATGCGGAACAGCAGCGGAACGTGAGGGAGTTCAACAAGATCCGGAGCGGCGGCTCAGCGGGCTAGATCCTGCCGGGGAGGGCTCGCGTGGACGCCTTACGCCACCTCCACCGCCGCCCCCAGCAGCGCCTTGATCTCCCGGACAGCCGCGCGCCCCGCGCGATTGGCGCCGATCGTGGACGCGGAGGGCCCGTAACCCACCAGATGGACCCGCGGGTCCTTCACGGCGCGCGTCCCCTCGAGCTGTATCCCGCCCCCCGGCGCCCGCAGCCGCAGCGGCGCCAGATGGTCGATCACGGGCCGGAACCCGGTGGCCCAGAGGATGACGTCCGCGGCCACGACGCGTCCGTCGTCCCACGCCACGCCATCCGGCGTGATCCGGTCGAACATGGGCCGGCGATCCAGCACCCCGCTCGCGCGCGCGGCGCGGATCGCGTCGTTGAGCGGCAGCCCCGTCACCGACACCACGCTCCTCGGCGGCAATCCCTGCCGTACGCGCTCCTCGACCATCGCGACCGCCGCCCGCCCCCACTCCTCGGTGAACGGGCCCTCCCGGAAGACGGGCGGGCGCCGTGTCACCCAGGTCGTGGCGGCCGCGTACGGGGCGATCTCCATCAGATGCTGGGTGCCGGAGGCGCCACCGCCGACCACGACCACGCGCTGCCCGGCGAACTCCTCGGGCCCGGGGTAGTTCGCGGTGTGCAACTGGCGGCCCCGGAAGGTCTCCTGGCCCGGATAGCGCGGCCAGAACGGCCGGTCCCAGGTGCCGGTGGCGTTGATCAGCGCGCGCGTGGCGTAGACGCCTTCCGAGGTCTCGACGCGCAGCCGCCCGCCCTCGCCCTCCCGTACGGCGCTGACCTCCACGGGCCGGTGCACCCGCAGCCCGAACGTGTCCTCGTAGTCGGCGAAGTACTCCCCGATCACCTCCGACGAGGGCCGGGCCGGGTCCGCGCCGGTCAGCTCCATGCCCGGCAGCGCGTGCATCCCGTGCACCTTGCCGTACGTCAGCGAGGGCCAGCGGAACTGCCAGGCGCCGCCCGGCCGGGGTGCGTGGTCGAGCACCACGAAGTCACGGTCCGGCTCAAGCCCGGCCCGGCGCAGATGGTAGGCGCCGGAGAGCCCCGCCTGCCCGGCGCCGATGACCACCACGTCCACGTCCCGCGCCTCGAACCCGTCCACGTCCTGTGCCCCGAAGTCGTTCACGGCTCTACCAACCAAAGGAAAGGCGTGGATCTTCCCGCGGGTGGATCCTCCCGGTTGGCCGCCCGGGCCGGATGGGGGCGAGGATGGGGCCATGTCCGTCTTCACCACGCGCGTCCTGCGCCTCAGCACCGGAACAGCCGAGAGCGTCATCGATCTGACCAGTGAGTGCGAGCAGTTCCTGCGGGAGGCGGCCGGTGGCGGCGACGGCCTCCTGAACGTCTTCGTGCCGCACGCCACGGCCGGGATCGCGGTCATCGAGACCGGCGCGGGCAGCGACGACGACCTGCTGGCCGCCCTGCACACGCTCCTGCCGGCCGACGACCGCTGGCAGCACCGCCACGGCAGCCCGGGCCACGGCCGCGACCACGTGCTGCCCGCCCTGGTGCCCCCGCACGCCACGCTGCCGGTCGTCGGCGGGCGGCTGGAACTGGGGACCTGGCAGTCGGTGTGCCTGGTCGACACGAACAAGGACAACCCCGACCGGCAGGTACGGCTCAGCTTCCTCGGCTAGGACCGGCGGCCGAGGGCTCGCGGCCGGGGGGCTAGCGGGTGGTGGCCGGCCCCGGCGCCCCCGCCCGCAACCCGTCCATGACGAGGTCGAGGAGGCGTCCGGCGCGGGTGTGCCAGTCGCCGTGCGGGTCGATCTGCCAGAGCCCCGCGATGGCGAGGAGGAAGTCGTCGGGGGTGACGTCCGGCCGGATGGTGCCGGCCCGCTCGTTGGCGTCCAGGAGCAGGGTGAGGGCCGCGCTCACCGGCTCGTGGCCGAGGGCGGCCAGGGTGCCCCGGGCGGTGGCCTTGCGCATCGCCTCGGCGAGTCCCGCCTTGGCCATCGCGTACTGGGCGAGGCGGTCCATCCACTCGCGCAGCGCCCGGTCGGGGGCGCGGGTCTCCAGGAGCTGGGCGGCGGTCTCGGCGACCTGCTGCACCTCGTACCGGTAGACCTCCAGGACGAGGGCCTCGCGGTTGGGGAAGTGGCGGTAGAACGTGCCCTGCCCGACCCCCGCCTTCTTGGCTATCGCGCTCAGCGGGGCGTCGGCGGAGCAGGTCAGCTCGGCGAGCGCCACCTCCAGGATGCGCTCGCGGTTGCGCTGTGCGTCCGAGCGCAGGGGAGTCTCCTTGCCCGGCGGGGTGCCCTTGCACGACGGCGCGCCCGACGCGTCCTTGCCGAGCGGCGTCTCCGTACCCGACGGCGCCTGCGTACCCGACGGCACCTGCGTGCCCGACGGCGCCTCCTCGTACGACGGCGCGTCCTTCTTCCGCGGCACCCCTGCTCCTTCCGCCCTCTGCTGCAGCCGTCCCCCTCCCGCGTGCGCGGGCACCGGGTGGTGGGCGGCCCGGCGGATTTGGCTCTTGTTAAACGGACAGCTGTCCGTTAGGTTCGACGACTAGCGGACAACTGTCCGCTTAGGTCCACCATAGCGGCAGACACGGCCGGAGTGGACGGTCGGCGCATGCCCCGCCCGCCCCCCTCTTCCTCCGCGTGCCGCGGGTTTCCGATGGACGGCGCTTCGCACCACCCACGCGAGAGAAGGCTGCTCATGACCCCATCGGCGTCCAGCGCCATCACCCTGAACATCAACGGCGAGAAGTACACGCTGCCCGTCGACCACCGCACCACCCTCCTCGACGCCCTGCGCGAGCGCCTCGATCTGACCGGCACCAAGAAGGGGTGCGACCAGGGCCAGTGCGGCGCGTGCACCGTACTGATCGACGGGCGGCGCGCGGTCTCCTGCCTCCAGCTCGCGGTGGCCGCCGAGGGGCGCGAGATCACCACCATCGAGGGCGTGGCGGACGGCGACCGGCTCCACCCCGTCCAGCAGGCCTTCCTCGACCTCGACGGCTACCAGTGCGGCTACTGCACCCCGGGGCAGATCTGTTCGGCCCTCGCGGTGATCGAGGAGCACGCGGCGGGCTGGCCGAGCGCGGTGACCACCGACGTACGGCCCGAGGCGGGCGTGCCGGAGCTGACCGCCGAGGAGATCCGCGAGCGCATGAGCGGCAACCTGTGCCGCTGCGGCGCCTATGTGTCGATCGTGGAAGCGGTGGCGCGCGCCGCCGAAGCCGCCCAGGGCGGGTCGGCCGGGACGGAGGCGGCGGCATGAGGGAGTTCGACTACCGGCGCGCGGCCGACGTCCCCGGCGCGGTGGCGCTGCTCGGCGCCGACCCCGAGGCGCGCTACCTGGGCGGTGGCACCAACCTCGTCGACCTGATGAAGTCCGGCGTGGAGCGGCCCGCGCTCCTCGTCGACGTACGGGAACTGCCCCTGGACCGGATCGAGGTCACGGCGGACGGCGGGCTGCGCATCGGCGCGACCGTCACCAACAGCGACCTCGCCGCCCACCCCGAAGTGCGCCGCCGCTACCCGGTGCTGGCGCAGGCGGTCCTGGCCGGCGCCTCGGGCCAGCTGCGCAACATGGCCACGGTCGGCGGCAACCTCCTCCAGCGCACCCGCTGCGGCTACTTCACCGACCTCGCCGCCCCCTGCAACAAGCGCGCTCCCGGCAGCGGCTGCGCCGCCGTCGAGGGCGAGCACCACAACCACGCCATCCTCGGCGCCTCCGCGCACTGCGTCGCCGTGCACCCCTCGGACATGGGGGTGGCGCTCGCCGCCCTCGACGCGGTCGTCTCCTACGAAACGGCGGACGGGCCGGGGGAGTTGCCGCTGGAGGACTTCTATCTGCCGGTCGGCGACACCCCGGAGCGGGAGACCGCGCTGCCGCCGGGCGCGCTGATCACGGCGGTGACGCTGCCGCCGGCGCCGGTCGCCGCCCGCTCGCGCTACCGCAAGGTGCGCGAACGCGCCTCGTACGCCTTCGCGATCGGCTCGATCGCCGCCGCCCTCGACGTGCGCGACGGCGCCGTCCGCGAAGTCCGCCTGGCCTTCGGGGCGGTGGCGTCCCGGCCGTGGCGCGCCCGCGCCGCCGAGCGGGCCCTGACCGGGGGACCGGCGAGCGCCGACGCCTTCGCGGCGGCGGCCGACGCGGAGCTCGCGGCGGCGCAGGCCCTGCCCCACAACGGATACAAGGTGACACTGACGCGCAATCTCGTCGTGGCCGTGCTCACCGAACTCGCCGAGGAGGCCGCCCGATGACCACGACCACCGGACCCGCCCGGGCCATCGGCGCCGTCGGCACCGCCCACACCCGGATCGAGGGCCGCGACAAGGTCACGGGGGCGGCCCGGTACGCGGGGGAGATCCCGTTCGCCGACCTCGCCCACGGCTGGCTGGTGGTGTCCACGGTGGCGCGCGGCCGCGTCGTCGCGGTGGAGAGTGAGCCGGTGCTCGCCCTGCCGGGCGTGCTCACCGTGCTGCACCACGGCAGCGCCCCCCGCGTCGACGCCGACTATGTGGGCGTTCTGGGGCGGCCCGACCCGATCGTCGGGCTCTTCCAGAGCGACCGGGTGCCGTGCGCGGGTTGGCCGGTGGCGCTGGTGGTCGCCGAGACCTCCGAGCAGGCCAGGGAGGCCGCCGAGGCGCTGGTCGTGCGGTACGAGACGGAGCCGCACGACATCGACTTCGCCGCCGAGCGGTCCGGTACGTACACCCCCGAGCCGCGCGAGACCATGGAGACGGACAAGGGCGACCTGGAGCGCGAACTCGCCGCCTCCGCCGTCGTCGTGGACGCCCGCTACACCACGCCGGAGGAGCACCACCACCCCATGGAGCCGCACGCGGCGACCGTCCGCTGGGACGGCGGCCGCCTGGAGGTGTACGACTCCAACCAGGGCAGCAAGTGGGTCGCCGACGAGCTCGCCAAGCTGTTCTCGCTCGACCCCGGCTCCGTACGGGTACGCTCCGAGCACATCGGCGGCGGCTTCGGCTCCAAGGGCGTACGGCCCCACCAGGTGGCCGCGGCGATGGCGGCGACCGTGCTGCACCGCCCGGTCCGGGTCGTGCTGACCCGCCGTCAGATGTTCTCGCTGATCGGCTACCGCAGCCCCACCGCCCACCGCGTCCGGCTCGGCGCGGACGCCGACGGGCGGCTGCGCGCCTTCGGGCACGAGGCGCAGAACGCCACCTCGACCGTGCACGAGTTCGTGGAGGCGAGCACCGGGTTCGGCCGGGTGATGTACGACGCCGACGCGCACCGCACCGCCAACCGGCTCGTCCGGCTCGACGTGCCCACGCCGACCTGGATGCGGGCGCCCGGCGAGGCCCCCGGCTCGTTCGCCGTGGAGTCCGCGCTCGACGAGCTCGCCGAGCGGTGCGGCATCGACCCCATCGCGCTGCGGGTCCGCAACGAGCCGACCGCCGGGCCGGTCTCCGGGCTGCCGTTCGCCGGGCGCGCCCTGCTCTCCTGCTTCGAGGAGGGGGCCCGCCGGTTCGGCTGGGCGGAGCGCGACCCGCGGCCCGGAGTGCGCCGCGAGGGCCGCTGGCTGCTCGGCACCGGCACGGCGGCGGCCACCTTCCCGGCGGGCGCCCGCCCCTCCACCGCGGCCGTCACGGCCGAGGCGGACGGCACCTTCACCGTACGGATCACCGCCGCCGACATCGGCACCGGCGCCCGCACCGCGCTGACGCTGATCGCGGCGGACGCGCTGGAGGTCGAGCCCGGCCGCGTCCGGGTACGGATCGGCGACAGCGACTTCGGGCCCGCGATGATCGCCGGAGGCTCGACGGGCACCCGCTCCTGGGCCTGGGCGATCATGGCCGCGGCGGCCGGCCTGCGCGAACAGCTGGCGCTCGGCGGCGACATCCCGCCCGAGGGCCTCACCGTCCGCTCGGACACCTCCGCCGCGATCGCCGCCCTGCCCGAGAAGGAGCGGCACTCGTACGGGGCGCAGTTCGCGGAGGTCGCGGTGGACCCCGCCAGCGGCGAGGTCCGGGTCCGGCGGATGCTCGGCGTCTTCGCGGCGGGCCGGATCGTCAACCCGCTCACCGCACGTGGCCAGTTCGTCGGCGGCATGATCTGGGGCATCTCCATGGCACTGCACGAGGAGGCGGTCCGCGACCGGGCCTCGGGCGCGCACGTCGGGCCGGACCTGGCGGGCTACCACTTCGCGGCGCACGCCGATGTGCCGCCGATCGAGGCGCACTGGGTGGACGACCCGGACGTGGACGACCCGGTCGGGATCAAGGGCATCGGGGAGATCGGGATCGTGGGGGCCGCGGCGGCGATCGCCAACGCCGTGTGGCACGCGACCGGCGTCCGCCACCGCGATCTGCCGATCCGCCCCGACCGCGTCCTGCGGGCCGGGCCGGACGGGAGCCGAGGTGCTTGACATCGCCGAGGAGCTCGACCGGTGGGCGCGCCAGGGCCGGGACTTCGCGGTGGCCACCGTGGTGGCCGTGGGCGGCAGCGCCCCGCGCGGCCCCGGCGCGGCGCTCGCCGTGGACGGCGACGGCACCGCCGTCGGCTCGGTCTCCGGCGGCTGTGTGGAGGCCGCGGTCTACGACCTGTGTGTGCGGGCGCTCCAGGACGGCGAGGCCGTGCGCGAGCGGTTCGGCTACAGCGACGACGACGCCTTCGCGGTCGGGCTGACCTGCGGCGGGGTCGTGGACGTCCTGGTCACGCCGGTGCGCGCGGACGCCCCGGAGCGGGCGGTGGTCGCGGCGGCGCTCGCGGCCGCCGCCCGGGGGGAGTCCGCCGCCCTCGCCCGGGTGGTCGCGGGCCCGGCCGAACGGCTGGGCCGGGCCCTGCTCGTCCACCCCGACGGATCGTACGAGGGCGGCCTGGGCGGCCTTCCCGGCCTCGACCGCGCCGCGGCGGCCGAGGCGCGGGCGCTCCTGGACGCGGGGCGCACCGGGGAGTTCACCCTGGCGCGGACGGGGGAGCGCTGCGGGCCGGGCGGGCTGACCGTGTTCGTCGAGTCGCGCGTGCCACCGCCCCGCATGATCGTGTTCGGTGCCGTGGACTTCGCCGCGGCCCTGGTGCGCACGGGTAAGTTCCTCGGCTACCGCGTCACCGTGTGCGACGCGCGCCCGGTCTTCGCCACCCGGGAGCGCTTCCCGGAGGCCGACGAGGTCGTGGTGGACTGGCCGCACCGGTATCTGCGGGGGACGCGGACCGACGGGCGCACGGTGCTGTGCGTGCTCACCCACGACGCCAAGTTCGACGTACCGCTCCTGGAGACGGCGCTGCGGCTGCCCGTCGCCTTCGTCGGCGCGATGGGCTCGCGCCGCACCCACGAGGACCGCGACCGCAGGCTGCGCGAGATCGGCCTCACGGAGGAGGAGCGGGCCCGGCTGCGCTCACCGATCGGCCTGGACCTCGGGGCCCGTACGCCCGAGGAGACCGCGCTCTCCATCGCCGCCGAGATCGTCGCCGCGCGTCGGGGCGGAACGGGAGTCCCGCTCACGGGCTCGTCCACCCCCATTCACCATGACCCGGACGAAAGGGACGGTGGAGCGGCTGCGTCCCACCCGGCCGAATGGAACTCACGTCAATCTTTCGCCAGTTGAGCGTATGGCATCATGGCCGCATTGTCCGCGGGGATCAGGGGCCCTGAATCACGGGCTCGTTGAATCAGTGAGGTCAATTCCGTGCTGCCTGACTCAGCGTTACCGTCACCGGAGGACCGACGGCGCCGACGCCGTCTCAAAAAGGTCCGCCATACCTGTGAGGCGCTGCTCGCGGAGTGGGGCATGGAGCACGGGTGCGGCATCGAGGAACTGCACCGCTATCTCAGCGTGCAGAACCGGCGGCCCATCCATCTGATTCCGATGCCGTTCCCCGAGCGCCATCTCTTCGGGCTCTGGCTGAAAATGGACGACTTCGACGTCATCGCTTACGAGAAGGCCGCATCGCAGTCACACAAGGAACACATCATCGCCCATGAGCTGGCGCATATCGCCTTCCAGCACCGCGGCTCCGTGAATTTCGACCGCGGGGACGCCGGGAAGCTGTTCGCCGACGTCGAGCCCGGGGTCGTCCAGAGCATGCTGATGCGCTCGCGCTACAGCGACGACGAGGAGCAGGAGGCCGAGACGATGGCCTCGTTGATCCTGGCCAGGGCCACCAAGCGGTGGCTCGAACCCGCCTGGGGCGTCCCGGAGGAGGCCGCCGAGGTGGTCGCCCGTATCGAGAGCGGCGTCGGGAAGCCGGACCAGGGATGATGGACGGCAGATGAACACTGTCTATGGATTTCTGGCATGGGTCTGCGCCCTCGGCGGCCTCGCGGCGTTCGCGTACCGCCTGCCGGATCTGGTGCGCAGAAAGCACGACACGGCGCTGTGGGCCTTGTGCACGTATTTCCTCTGCTCCGGGATCAGCTTCCTGGTCGATCTGGACGCCCTGAGGGTGCACATCTCGGCCCTCTTCGGGCGCCCCAACGTCACCTCGCTCATCGTGCAGGTGGCGGTCGTCGTGCTCACCGCGGCCCAGCAGGTCGTCCTCGTGTACTGGTCCTGTCCGCCCGAGGAGGCCCGGCTCAGGGCCAGGCGCCGGGTGCTGTTCTTCGGCGCCGCGCTCGTGGTCCTAGTGGCCGCCTCCATCGCCGTCGGCCCGGTGACCAAGTCCAAAACCGCCACCTCGACGATCCTGCTCAGTATTCAGCACGGCGAATACGCACTGTATATGTCGTTCTATTTGGTGATTTGTGCGATCGGTCAATTCGAGACCGTACGGCTTTCCCTGCGCTTCACCAAGATGGCCAACCGGCAATGGCTCAAGGTCGGCATGCGGACGGTGACGCTGGGCGCCGGCCTGATCCTGGTCTACTGCGTGACGCGCGGCATCCAGATCGCCGGCACCAGGCTGCACTTCGACGGATCCGCCCTCGACCCCGTGCAGTGGTCGTGCGGCAGCATCGGCGCCCTGCTCCAGATCATCGGCTGGACCATCCCGTCCTGGGGGATCCACATCACCCGCGCGCTCGGCTGGCTGCGCAGCTACCGCTCGTATCTGCGGCTGCGGCCGCTGTGGTGGGCGCTCTACCAGGCCTCGCCGGACATCGCGCTCGACCCGCCCCGCTCCTGGCCGCGCGACCTCATCCCGCCCCGCGACCTCCACTACAGCCTCTACCGGCGGGTCATCGAGATCCGCGACGGCCAGCTGACCCTGCGCACCTCGCTCTCGCTGGCGGACTTCGCGCGCGAGGCCCGCTCCCGCGACCTGCCCGAGGACCCCACCTCCCCGCTGGGCGAGGCGCTCCAGGTGCGGGCGGTGCTGAGCCGTCCGCCCGAGGAGCGGGCCGAGCGGGCCGACGCCGCCGACATCCCCGCGCGGCCGCCGTACGAGGACTTCCGCGACGAGGTGGAGTGGCTGACCGAGGTCGCCTCCTCCTTCACCGCCCTCGCCCAGGGCCGCCCCCGTGGCTCCGAGGCCCAGGTCACCTCATGAGCGGACGGACGGTCCGGGCCTCCTCGGCCCGTCAGCAGACGTGCGCCGGGCGGCCGGGCCTCCCTCAGGACCCGGCCACCCTGATCCCCGAAGCCCTGGCCGCCGTCGAGGACCTCGTCGCGATCGACGCCTCGCGCGGGGCCTCGGCCGCCGTGCCCGCCGTACGGGCGGTGCTGTGCCGCCTCCCGCAGCTGACGGCCGATCCCGCCCGGCTGCGCGACCACGGCAGCGATCTGCTCGCCGCCCTCGCGGAGTTGAGCGAGGTGATCGGCTGGATCCTCTTCGACGCGGGCCACTACCGCCGGGCGCGCCGTATGAACGCCCGGGCCCTCGCCCTCGCCGAGCTCTGCGGCGACCGCGGCACGGCCCGGCTGACGCTGCTCAACCACAGCATGCTGGAGACTCACACCGGCCGTCCCGTGGAGGCCCTGGAGACGGCCGACCGGGTGGCCGGGCCCCGGCCGCTTCCCGCCCTGGTGGACAGCCTCGTCCTGGTCCGCCGCGCGCACGCGACCGCCATGCTCGGCGGCGACCGGGAGGCCGTGGCCCTCATCTCCCGCGCCCGCGGGCGGTTCCTCGACGGCGCCTCCCCGAACGACCCGCCCTGGGCGTGGTGGATCGACCGCACCGAACTGCTCGGCCACGAGGGCTGGGTACTGTCCCGGCTGGGCGCCTGGAACCAAGCGGTGCCCCTCCTGTACGAGGCGACCACCGCGCCCGGCCCCTCCTACCGCCATCTGTTCACGGCGCAGCTGCTGTCGGCGCTGGTCGAGGCAACGGCCTGGGGCGAGGCGGAGGAGCTGATCGCCGACCTCGCGCCCCGGGCCGCCGGGATCGGTTCCGTACGTACCACCGAGAGCCTCGGCGCCACGGCCGGGCGGCTGCTGGCGGGTCCGGGGGCCCCGCCGAACCTGCGGGACGCGGCCGTCCATCTGCTGGAGTCGCTGCCCGACGGCGGCCCGCACCTCCTGATCCCCCGGAACCAGCCCGTCTGAGCACGGCCCGTTCCGAGCGCCACCCTGTTCCGTGAACCCCCCGTTCGCGAACGGACCCCACTACTACCCGTCGACAGACAGGACCCGCATGCTGCACATTCGGATCTCCACGCCCGCGGCCGCCGCCCTGCTGGCGGTCGTGCTCCTCCTCGCCACCGGAGGACCGGTCTCCGAGGTCGCCTACGGAACGGCCGCTCCCGCCGCCGCGACCGAGCAGAGCACGGACGGACGCGGCAGCCCCTACATCGCCACGCACCTCTACTTCGGCACGGGCCGCCACCAGGGCAAGCCGCCCATCACCGACGCGGAGTTCATGAAGTTCGTCGCCGACGTGGTCACCCCGCGCTTCCCCTCCGGCCTCACCCTCCAGGAGGGCCGCGGCCAGTGGCGCGACAAGGACGGCGACATCAACCGGGAGCGCTCGTACGAGCTGACGGTGCTCTATCCCGTCAAGGAGGCCCGGACCCGCGACGGCGACATCGAGTACATCCGCAAGCTGTACTGCTCGATGTACGAGCTGGAGTCGGTCGGCCGCGCGGACGTCCGGGCGCAGGCCAGCTTCTGACGGGGAGTCAGCTCCCGGTCACCGCAGCTGGCGCCGGACCAGCTCGTGGAGCCGTCCGCCGGTGTCCGCCAGGAGCTCGGCGGGCGGCCCCTGCTGCACCACGCGGCCCTCGGACATCACGATCACCCGGTCGGCGTCCAGGACCGTGGAGAGCCGGTGGGCGATCACCACACGGGTGGCGTCCAGAGCGCGGGTGCTCTCGATGACCACGCGCTGGGTCTCGTTGTCGAGCGCGCTGGTCGCCTCGTCGAAGAAGAGGATCCGGGGGCGCCGGACCAGCGCCTGGGCGATCATCAGCCGCTGGCGCTGCCCGCCCGAGACGGCGCCGCCGTTTGCGATCATCGTGTGCAGGCCCATCGGCATCCGCTTGATGTCCTCGGCGAGCCCCGCCATCGCGACCGCCTCCCACACCTCCTCCTGGGTGAACGCCTCCGCGCCGCAGACGCACTCCAGGATCGACCCGCTGAGTGGCTGGGCGTGCTGGAGGACCACCCCGCACTGGCGGCGCACGGCCGCCCGGTCGAGCGCCGCCAGGTCCTGCCCGTCGTACAGGACGCTCCCCGCGACCGGCCGGTCGAAGCCGATCAGCAGCCGCAGCAGGGTCGACTTGCCGCAGCCGCTGGGGCCGACGATCGCCACGAACTCGCCGGGCGCGACCTTCAGGGACACCTCGTCCAGGACGAGGGGGCCGTCGTCGGTGTAGCGGAAGGAGAGGCCCCGGGCCTCGATCGCGCCGGACAGCGCGCCCGGCCGGGTGCCCGAGCCGCTCACCTCGGGCGCCTCGTCGAGCACCGGCTTGATCTGCTCGAACATCGGCAGCACGGCGGCCGCCGACAGGAACGCCCCGGTGAGCTGGGTGACCGAGGTCAGCACCATGGTCACGGAGGTGTTGAAGGTCAGGAAGGCGCCGGGTGAGAGCGACCCCCGCGCCGGGCCCGCCAGCAGCGCGAACATCACGAGCGAACACAGCGGCAGATACACGGCGCCCAGCACCGTCGTCAGGTTCTTGATCCGGTCGGCCCGCCGCTGGAGCTCCCGGCTGCGGGCGAACTCCTTCGCCCACGCTCCGTACGCGAAGCTCTCCGCTGCCGCGACCCGCAGCTTGGGCAGCCCGCGCAGGGTCTGGAACGCCTGGTTGTTGAGCTGGTTGCCGAGCTCGACCAGCCGGCGCTGCCAGCGCAGCTCCCAGAGGCCGAGGACCAGGAAGACCGCCGCGATCACGGCGAGCATCCCGAGCGCCGTCAGGGCGAGCGGCACGCTGAAGCAGAGCAGCAGCACCAGGTTCACCACCCCGACCGTTCCCGCCTGCACCACCACCGGCGTCAGCCCGGACAGCACCCGGCGCATCGCGCTCACACCCATCGCCGCGCTCGCCAGCTCACCGGTGGAGCGCTCGGTGAAGAACTTCGTCGGCAGCCGCAGCAGCCGGTCCCACACGGCGGGTTGCAGGGTGCTCTCGATACGCCCCTCCATCCGCAGCAGGGTCAGGTTCTGCATCAGGGAGAAGGCCGCCGCGACCACACCGCTGACGATGATCGCCAGCGCGACCTGGGCGATCAGCCCCGTCTCTGCGCCGGGCACGTACACCCCGAGCACCTGGCCGGTGGCGAGCGGCACCAGCGCGCCGAGCCCGACCGTGACCAGCCCGGCCAGGACCAGGTTGCGCAGATCGGCGCGGGTCCCGCGCAGCCCGAACCGCACCAGCCCCCACTTGCCCAGCGGTGTCTCGGGCAGCGGCCGGTAGAACATGACGGCCCGTGGCTCGAACTCCTCGGAGTTGCCCGCGCCGACCCGGGTGCGCCGCCCGGTCGCCGGGTTCACCGCCTCGTAGCCGCCGCGCCGCCACAGCAGGGCGACCGGGGCGCCGCTCGCCGCCCTGCGGCCCACCAGCGGGCCCGCGTCCTCCTTCCACCAGCTCCCGTCCAGGCGCACCGGCCGGGTGCGGATCCGGGAGGCGAGGGCCACCTGCTCCACGGGGTCGATCCGCTCGCTCACCGCGCCGGCCCGGGACGGCTCGGTGAGGGTGATCCCGGAGGCGCGGGCGACGAGGGAGCACACCGCGTAGGTGGCGTCGTCGCCCGTCCCGGCCGTGCGCGATGGCGTCCGGCCGGGACGGCCGAGGGAGGTCAGCAGCGCCCGGTCGGCCTCCTCGCGGACGGCCTCGCCCGCCTTGATGCCGGCCGCCGTACGGTCCTCGTGGGCGCGCTCCGTGCGCTCGATCCAGCGGTCCAGGGCGGACAGCAGCCGGTGCTGCCGGTTGACCATGCCCTGCCACAGCGCCGCGTCGACCAGCAGGTCCCCGGCCGCCTCGGCGCTGAACGCGGCGCCGTACTGGACGCTGCCGGGGGAGACCGGCAGCCACAGGACGTCGTCGTCGGCCACCGGCTCGTCGACCGCCGTACGGCCGTCGAGCGGCGCCTCGAACAGCACGCGCTGGCCGCGCCCGACGCCCAGCGAGAAGGCGTGCTCCAGCAGGCTCAGGGCCGCGTCCCCGGTGTCGTAACCGCTGCCGTACCCGCTCTCGTACGCCATCGTCTCCATGTAGGCCGACCGGTACAGCTCCCGCAGCGGGATCCGGCGCAGCACGCACGCGCGCAGCGGCCTGCCGACCAGGGTGTGCCGGGGGCCCTCCACCGGGCCGAGCAGCAGGGTGCCGGGCTCCAGGCGGCCCAGGAAGTGCCAGTGGCCCTGGGCCGCCGCGTCCACCGCGAACAGGTCGAGGGCGCCGGCCACCACCAGCCACAGCACCTGCGGCCCCTCCAGGGAGAAGCCGCGCAGCCCGGCGCAGTCGACCTCCTGGCCGAGGCCGCCGAGGGCCGCGAGGACCGGGTCGTGGGCGGGGCCCGGGTCGGGTACGGACGTCACCTCAGTGCTCCTTGACCAGCTCGGCGTAGGCGCCGCCCGCCGCGAGCAGCTCCTCGTGGCGCCCGCGCTCCACCACGGCGCCGTGGTCCAGGACCACGATCTCGTCGCTGTCGCGGACCGTGCTCAGCCGGTGGGCGATCACCACGCAGGCGCAGCCGCGCCGGCGCAGGTTGTCGATGATGATCTGCTCGGTCTCCGCGTCCAGGGCGCTGGTGACCTCGTCGAGCACCAGGACGCTGGGGCGGCGCACCAGGGCCCGGGCGATCTCCAGGCGCTGGCGCTGCCCGCCGGAGAAGTTGCGCCCGTCCTGCTCGACCCGGCCGTGGATGCCGCCGGGGCGGCGGGCGACGACCTCGTGGAGCGCCGCGTCCCGCAGGGCGGCGACCACCGCCTCGTCCGGGATCGACGGGTCCCACAGCGCCACGTTGTCCCGTACGGTCCCCTCGAAGAGGAAGACGTCCTGGTCGACGAAGGAGACCGAGGCGGCGAGCGTGCTGCGGGGGATGTCCTCCAGGCGCTGCCCGTCGATGCGGATCGCGCCCTCCCACGGTGTGTACAGCCCCGAGACCAGCCGCGACACGGTCGACTTGCCGCTGCCGGAGCCGCCGACCAGCGCCACCTGCTGCCCCGGCCCCACGGACAGCGAGAACCCGGTGAGCAGCGGCGCGTCCAGCGGGCTGTAGCCGAACGTGATGTCGTCGAGCGTCACATGGCCCTTCAGCCTGCGGACGCCGCCCGCCGGCTCGTCACGGGTGTACAGCGCGTCCACCGGGAAGTTCTCCACGTCCTTGAGGCGCGCCACGTCGGCGGCGAAGTCCTGGATGCGGCCCGCCACCGAGTTCAGCCGGGTGACCGGCGCGGTGAAGCGGGTCACCAGCGCCTGGAAGGCGACGAGCAGCCCGATGGAGAGATGCCCCTCGACCGCCCGCAGCCCGCCGATCCACAGGATCAGCGCGCTGTTGAGGGTGGCGAGCAGCGGCGCGACGACCCCCAGCCAGGCGCTGGGCACCCCGAGGCGCTGCTGCTCCTCCAGGGTGGTGGCGTGCTGCCCCGCCCAGCGCCGGAAGTAGCCGTCCTCGCCACCGGTCGCCTTCATCGTCTCGATCAGCTGGAGTCCGGTGTACGAGGTGTTGGTCAGCCGGGCGCTGTCGGCCCGCAGCTTCTGGGTACGGGTCGCCCGCAGCCGTACCACCACGCGCATCGCGACCACGTTGAGCAGCGCGACGCCCACGCCGATGACGGTGAGCTGGGGGTCGTAGGTCCACAGCAGGAAGGCGTAGAGCAGCACCACCACACCGTCGACGCCAGCCGCCGTCAGGTCGCGGGCCAGCGTCTCGGCGACCGCGTCGTTGGACTGGAGCCGCTGCACCAGGTCGGCGGGGCTGCGCTGGGCGAAGAAGGTGACCGGCAGCCGCAGCAGATGCCGGAAGAAGCGGGCGCCGCCGAGCGTGGAGGAGATCATCCGCCCGCGCAGCAGATTGGCCTGCTGGAGCCAGGTGAGCGCGGCGGTCAGCGCCACCGAGGCGCCCATCGCCGCGAACAGCGTGCCCAGCAGCGAGGTCTGATCGCCGATCAGGAAGGTGTCGATGTACGTACGGCTCAGCGCGGGCAGTGTCGCCCCGACCGCCACCAGCAGCAGGCTGGCGAGCAGCGCGACCAGCATCGTGCCGGTGGTGCCGCGCAGCCGCGCGGGCAGCGCGCCGAGCACCCCTGGCCTGCGCCCGCCGCGCCGGAATCCGTCGCCGGGTTCCAGGACCAGCACCACTCCGGTGAAGCTGGTGTCGAAGTCCTCGGCGAGCACGAACCGGCGGCCCTTGTCGGGGTCGTTGATGTACACCCCGCGCCGCCCGAAGCGGCGGCCCATGCCGTCGTAGACGACGTAGTGGTTGAACTCCCAGAACAGGATGGCGGGCGCGGGCACCTCAGCGAGCGCGGCGGGTTCCATCTGCATGCCCTTGGCCGTGAGCCCGTAACTACGGGCGGCCTTCAGCACGTTGCTGGCCCGGGAGCCGTCGCGCGAGACGCCGCACGCGATGCGCAGCTCCTCCAGCGGCACATGGCGGCCGTGGTGGGCGAGCACCATCGCCAGCGAGGCGGCGCCGCACTCCAGGGCCTCCATCTGGAGGACGGTGGGGCTGCGCACGGTCCTCGCCCGCTTCGCCTTCGGCGCCCGCCGGGCCCGCCGCCCGCCCGCCGGGGCGCTCTCGGGGCGGTGCCGGCCACGGCCGGCAGGCGGGAGCTGCGGGGGAGCGGGGGAGGCGGGCGGTGCGGTCACGGGAGGAGCCAATCGAGGGGGCGCTGGTCGGCCAGGTGGACGGAGCCGGTGGCCGGGGTCATGGAGTCGACCGCGTACGGCGGGCCCTGGGCCGAGGACCAGCGGTAGCCCGACCTGGTGGCGGCCGAGCGGTCGAGCCGCACCAGGACCGCCACCGGCCTGCCCGCCCGCGAGAACTGCTCGGCGAGTTGGGCGTCGCCGAGGAAGGCGGCGATCCGCTCGCGGGTCTGGGCGCTGCGGCCGACGGCCGCCACCCGGCCGCGCAGCACGCCGTACTGCCCGCTGGGCACGGACTGGACGGTGAGGTCCACCGGCGCGCCGACCCGGACGGAGGCGGCGCCCGCGCCCTGGACGTAGAGCATGGCCACCAGCGGGTCGGCGGCGCCGCCGGTCCGCTCCACGCTCGCCACGTCGGCGCCGGTGGCGACGACCGCCCCGACGGCGGTCCTGAGCGTGGTCAGACGGCCCGCCTCGATGGCGCGGACGACCCGGTCGCCGCGCTCGGTGCGGACCTTGAGCAGGGGCGCTCCGGCGGCGAGGTCCTGGCCCTCCTCGGCGAGCACGCCGGTGACCTGTCCGGCCACGGGGCTCTGCAGGACGTAGCTGCCCCGGGCGTGGGTGAGGAGGCCGGGCGCGCCGAGGGTGGAGGAGACGGATCCGGTCACCGCCCAGAAGCAGGCGGCGGCCATGACCGCCACGGTCACGGCGAGGACGAGCCGCCCCTGCGGGCGCGCGAAACGCACCGGCAGGTCGAGTTCCTCCGGTGACTGGAGCTTGGAAAGGGCCTGTTGACGGAATTGCACGGAACGCTGTCCCTACCTGGGGACGGATGCGGGGAGCCCCGGAACCGAGCGGGTTCCGGGGCTCGCGCGCCGTCTCAGAGACCGGCGACGAGGCCGGAGGCCAGGCCGGTGACCGCGCCGGTGTTCACACCGGTGGTCGACTCGACCAGACCCGTGACCGAGCCCACGATGCCCGAGACCGGCAGGAGCGAGTCGGCGGTGCCGGTCACGTTGCCGAGCGCGGTGCCGACGAGGCCGCCGGACACGTTGTCGAGGTCGGCGTCGGAGATCTCGCGGGTCTCGACCTGGGGGGTGATGTTCATGGGGAACTGCCCTTCGTGTTGGGGGGAATGGTGTGGGGGGAATCCCTGCGGAGAGTGCCCGTCAGGGGGGCTCCGCATGGGCCAGGATCAAAGCACGCCGACGCGGCGCCCAGCCAATCCCACCAGGCCTGATCAGGCCTTCTTCCGGTCCCGGACTACCGCCCCGTGCAGGTCCGTTGAGAAAGTGGTGGCAGCTTCTTCACGAGCTTCACCTCATGGATCCCGTTCGGCCGGGCGCCCTTTCTCCCAAGTGGGACACTCCGGCCCTTAAGCCGCCGGCCCGCCGGGGGTCGCTCCGGCCCCGGCGGGCCCGGCGTGACCGGTTCGGGCACGCCGTGTGCAGGTTTGTGGAAGGTGAGGTTCCGCGGTGGAGTAACAAAATCAGCGCCCTTGCAGCGCCTTCACGTTGTTGCCGAACGTCCAGCCCTTGGACCCGTCCCAGTTGATCGACCAGGTCATCAGGCCCTTGAGGGCGCCGCCGTAGCGGTTCCACGCCTGCGCGACCAGGCTCGGCGACATATATCCGCCCCCGGCGCCCGGCTGCGCCGGCAGCCCCGGCACCTGCTTGTCGTAGGGGACCCGGACGGTGGTGCCCTGGACGACCAGCCCCTTGTCGAGGCAGTCGGTCTGCGCGGCGAAGCCCTGGACGGTGCCGGCCGAGTAGGAGTCGCCGGAGCAGCCGTACATGCTGCCGTTGTAGTACTGCATGTTCAGCCACCACAGCCGGCCGTTGTCGGCGTATTTCTTCACGATGGGCAGATACGCGCCCCAGATCGACCCGTACGTGACGCTGCCTCCCGTGACGTACGCGGTCTCCGGCGCCATGGTGAGACCGAAGCCCGAGGGCATCTGGGCGAGGACCCCGTCGATGATGCGGACCAGATTGGCCTGGGACGTGGAGAGCCGGCCGATGTTCCCGCTGCCCACCAGACCGGTCTCGATGTCGATGTCGATCCCGTCGAAGTTGTACTTCTTGAGGATGGGCACGATCGTCGCGACGAACCGGTCTGCGACAGCGCTGGAGTTCAGGTCGATCCCGGCCGCCGCCCCGCCGATGGACAGCAGGATCGTCTGCCCGGCCGCCTTGGCCGCGCACATCTCCGTGGGCGTGGCGACCTTCACCGTCGCGTCCATCCCGTCCTCCCACAGCGCGGTGCCGTCGGAGCGGATGACCGGGAAGGCGGCGTTGACCACGTTGTAACCGTGCGCGGCGATACGGGAGTCGGTGATCGGGGTCCAGCCGAACGGCGGGTGGACGCCGTTGGAGGAGCCGTCCCAGTTCTCCCAGTAGCCCTGGAGCACCTTGCCCGCGGGCTTCGGCTTGACCGCGCAGGTGTCGTCCCGGGGCGCGGCGGGTGCGGCGGCGGCGGGCAGTTGGGCGGCGAGCGCCAGCGTCAGGCCGGCTCCCGCGAGACGTAACATCCGACCGAGCATGGGGGTACCTCCTGGGCTGTGGGGAACCTTGGAGACGTACGGGACCGGCTGCTGTGCGGGGTTCGGCTGCGGCTCGGGACCCCGGCTGCGGCGCGGGTCGGGCTGCGCCACACCGTAAAGTGGTCCAGACCTTCCGTCAATAGGTCTGGACCAAGCCGGGGCGGGTGTTCCCGGTGGTCCCCTTGGCGCATCCGGGTGGCGGGCCCGGCGCCCGCCGCGTACCGATGGCACGGTGACCCGTCCTCCCGGTCCCTGGTGGGCCGAACTCCCCCCGGCGGCCGGCGCCGCCGTCATGGCGACCGGCATCATCTCCGTCGGGCTGCACCTCGTCGGCCACGAGGACCTCTCGCTCGCCGCGCTCGCGTCGGCCGCGGCGGTGTGGCTGGTGCTCGCCGTCAGCTTCTCCGTCCGCTTCCTGCGCGACCGGCCGCGCTGGCATACGGAGGCCGACACCCCGCCCGCGCTCACCGCCGTCGCCGCCACGGCCGTCCTCGGCACCCGGTTCTCGGTGCTGGGGTGGCAGACGCTCGCCTGGGCCCTGCTCGCCCTGGCCGCCGCGCTCTGGCCCGGCCTGCTGTACGCGGTCCTGAGCCACTGGCACCGGCGGATGCCCGGCGGGGCGTTCCTGGTGTGCGTGGCGACCCAGGGGCTCGCGGTCCTCGCGGCCACGCTCGCGGCCGCGGGCGAGGGGGACTGGCCGGCCTGGGCCGCCCTGGTCCTCTTCTTCCTCGGGGTGATGCTCTACGCGGAGGCGCTCGTCCGGTTCGACTTCCGCCAGGTGTGGACCGGCGCGGGCGACCAGTGGATCGCGGGTGGCGCACTCGCCATCTCGGCGCTGGCCGGCGCGAAGCTGACCGCGTCCCCGCTGTGGACCGGCGGCGCCCACCACGCCCTGCGCGCGGCCACCCTCGTCCTGCTCGGCCTCGCTCTCGCCTGGTACGCCATCCTGCTGGGGGCGGAGGCGGCCAGGCCCCGGCCGCACTACGACGTACGGCGCTGGGCGACCGTCTTCCCGCTCGGGATGGCGGCCGTGGCCACGCTGTCCACCGGTGCCGCCGCGCACGTCAGGGGGCTGCACACGCTGGGCATGGTGCTGCTGTGGGTCGCGGTGGCGGCGTGGGTGCTGACGCTCGCCGGGTTCCTGGTGACGCGGACGGGCGGGGGAGCGCGTCCGGAGGGGCCCCGGGCGCGGGTCTCCCCACGAGGACCCGCTCCACCGCCCCGATGACCTACTCCACCGCCGTGACGGCCGTCAGGAGCACCGCCGAGTCCTCCAGGGCGAGCAGCCCGTGGCGCTCCTTGGGGATCTCGCAGAGCTCGCCCGCGCGCAGCTCCTTGTTGCCGCTGTTCGACGTCAGCCGCACCCGGCCGCGCAGCACCTGGAGGCTGGCGGAGGGCGGGGCGTTGTGCTCGTCCAGCTCGGAGTCCGAGGTCAGCGCGATCACGCTCTGCCGCAGCGCGCCGTCGTGCACGATGAGCTGGGCGCTGCGACCGTGCGAGGCGACGCGTGCCTTGGCCAGGTGCTCCTCGGTGAGCGCTGCGAGGTCCTGCATGGCTCTCTCCCCTTCTCGAGCCGGATGGCCGTGCTCCGAAGCGGCACGGGCGTCGCCCTCCAGCCTTGCGGCTCCTGGGCGGTACGCAACTCGGGGCCACGGCGCCGCTCTTCGGTCACGGCGCTCCGGCGGCCCGCCCCACCGACTCCACCAGCGGCAGCAGCCGGTGCGGCACCCGCTCGCGCAGGGCCACCTCGGTCCGGGTGCGCACCACGCCCGGGAGCTGGATCAGACGCTGGATGACGTCTTCGAGATGGCCGGCGTCACGGGCCACGACCCGGGTCAGCAGATCGCCCCCGCCGGTGATCGAGAACGCCTCGACGATCTCGGGCACCGCCGCGAGCGCGTCGCCCACCTCGTCGAGATGGCCCTGGGTGACCTCGACGTGGACGAAGGCGAGCACGGGGTGCCCCAGCGCGGCGGGCGACAGGTGCGGCCCGGTCCCGGTGATCACCCCGTCCCGCTCCAGCCGGTCGAGCCGCGCCTGGAGCGTGCCGCGCGCGATGCCGAGCAGCCGTGCGTACTCCCGCACGCTGGTCCGCGGCCGCTCGATCAGCAGCCGCAGGATCCGGGTGTCGAGCGCGTCCACCGCCATGGTCCGTTGGCCCCTTCCTGGTCCTGTCGTACGCGATTCAACTGTACCAATGGCCCAGTCGGAACGAGAGCAGTTGAGCCAGTGTCACTGCGGGTGCTTTCCTCTGTATGTAGCAAGTAGATGGCGCTGCGCAGCGCCGGGCGGCGATGACGCCGGTCCCGGTCCGCGGCGCCTTTGCCATGTCCGAAGTCGGCGTGCGCCTCGCGCACCGGCAAGCCGAAGAGGGTGTCTGCTCCAGCGAAGGGGGGCGCGGCGACCGCCGTGAAGAGGATGTTTGTGGCTCCGGACCCGGGGCTGTTGCGACTGAGGGTCTCCGCACGGGCCGTCCTGGGCATCGGCCTGGCGGTCACCGCCGCCGAGCTCAGTGGGATGTCCCTGCCCGCCTCCATCACCGCGGGCCTCGCCGCGCTCCTCGCGCTCTTCACCGTCGGCGACGCCACCGTGCGGGGCCAGGCGCTCACCACCGCGCTGCTCCCCGCTGTCGGCTTCCCCGTCCTCGCCCTGGCCACGGCCCTGCACGACGTCCCGCTCGTGCGCGACGCGTGCTGGCTCGCGGTGGTCTTCGCGGGGGTGTACGCCCGCCGCTGGGGCCCGCGCGGCCAGGCGCTCGGCATCTTCGGCTTCATGATGTTCTTCACCACCCAGTTCCTGCACGCCGTCCCGGCGCAGCTGCCCGAGCTGTACGGGGCGATCGCGCTGGCCGTCGCCGCCTCGGCGCTGGTCCGCTTCGGCGTGTGGTGCATCGAGCGGCGCACCCCGCCGCCCGCCGCCCCGGCCCCGCTCAGCGGCCGGGGGCTGGCCCGGCCCACCACCCGGCAGGCCTTCCAGGCGACGGCCGCCTGTGCCATCGCGCTGGCGGCGGGCCAGGTCCTCTCGCACGAGCGCTGGTACTGGGCGGTCGGCGCGGCCTGGTGGATCTTCGTGAACACCGCCTCGCGGGGCGAGACCCTGGTCCGCGGCTTCCGGCGGGTGCTCGGCACGGTCGCGGGCATCGCCGCCGGACTGCTGGTCGCCCTCCCGCTGCACGGCGCCCCCGCACCGACGGCCGCGCTGGTCGCGGTCTGCGTCTTCGGGATCTTCTACACGGCCGCGCCTTCGTACAGCTGGATGATGTTCTTCGTCACCGTGATGGCCGGGCTGCTCTACGGGCTGCTCGGTGTGCTCCACCCCGGGCTGCTGTGGCTGCGCCTGGAGGAGACGGCCGTGGGCGCCCTCGGCGCGGTGGCCGCCGTCGCGCTGGTCCTGCCGGTCACCACGCACGCGGCGACGAACGCCTGGATCCAGCGCGCCCTGCACTGCGTACGCGGCTGCACCAGCGCGGCCGCCCGCCGGCTCGCCGGGGACGACGGCGCCGACCCCGCGCCGCACGCCGCCGAGCTGGAGCTGCTGCTCGGCCGCGTCCGGCTGGCGCTCGCGCCGCTGGTCCATCCGCTCAGCCCGCTCAAGGGCCGCCGCTCGCGCGCCCGGCAGGTCATCGCCCTGCTCGACGACTGCGCCCGCGAGGTACGCGGTCTGGCCGCCGCGGCCGCCGACCCCAGCGCCTCCCACGACGCCCGTCTGACGGCCGCGTGCCAGCGGGTCGAGGCGGCGGTGGAGGCCCTGGTCGCCCCGGCGGAGCGCGCCTGCACGGCGACGGCGTCGCCCGCCGCGGCCACGGCCGCCGAGCCGCACCACCACCCCGCGGCCGAGGCGGCCCTGCGCCATCTGCACGCCCTGGAGCACGCCCTCGCGGCCCTGGCCACGCCCCTGCGCACCTCGCCACGCGCACCTGCCCTGACGGCAACGGCCTGACCCGGCCCCCGGGCGACGTGTTCCGACCGCCGACCCGCCCGGAGCGCCGCCCCCCCAGTTGGTCTAGACCGCCTGCTACGGTCGCCGCAGTCGGCGCCGGGGGCCAGCCCCCGGGCGCACAGTCGCGCGGAAAGGGGTAGCACGGTGGCCGAGAGCAGCGCCGGGCGGGCATTCATCGGGTCGTTCACCACGGCGGGCGGGAAGGGTGTGACGGTCGCCGCCGTGGACCCGGTGACCGGCGCGCTGACCCCGGTCGGCTCCACCGACGTCCTCCCCGACCCCTCGTTCCTCGCCCTGTCGCCCGACTCCGCCGTGCTGTACGCGGTCGGCGAGAGCGAGCACGGCACGGCCGCCGCCTTCGACGTCACCGGCGACACCCCGGTACCGCTCGGCCCGCCGGTGCCGGTGGAGGGCGCCGCGCCGACCCATCTCGCGCTCGCCGCCGGCCATCTGGTGACGGCCAACTACACCTCGGGCAGCGTGAGCACGCTCCCGGTGCGCCCCGACGGGCGGCTCGGCCCCGCCGCGTACGTACTGAAGCACCACGGCTCCGGTCCGAACCCCAAGCGGCAGAGCGGACCGCACGCCCATCAGGTGCTGCCCGACCCGAGCGGGCGGTGGCTGCTGAGCGTCGACCTCGGCACCGACACCGTGGACGTCTGCGTGCTCGACCCGGCGACCGGCGCCCTGAGCCCGCACGGCCGGACGGCGCTGCGCCCCGGCACCGGCCCCCGCCATCTGGCCTTCCACCCCGACGGCCGCCACGCGTACGTCCTCAACGAGCTGGAGCCCACGCTCGTCGTCTGCCGCTGGGACGCCTCCCAGGGCGTCCTGGAGCCGCTGGGGGAGACCCGGGTGATCCACGACGGGGTGACCACGGAAACGTTCCCCTCCGAGGTCGTCGTGGCCCGCGACGGGCGCTTCCTGTGGGTCGCGGGCCGCGGCCACGACTCGATCGCCACCCTCGCGCTCGACCCGGACGGGGAGCGGGCCGTCCTGGTGGCCACCGTGGACTGCGGTGGGCGCTGGCCGCGCCATCTGACCCTCGACCCCTCCGGCCGCCGCCTCTACGCCGCCAACGAGCGCTCCGGCGACGTCAGCTGGTTCGACCTGTACGAGGAGAGCGGCATCCCGCGCCTGGCGGGCTCGTTGCCCGCCCCCGCGGCCTCCTGCGTCGTCTTCGGCTGAGCCCCGCCGCGCACGTGCGAGGGGCCCGCGTCCTGACCGGATGCGGGCCCCTTCGCGTCGTGTCCGCGTCAGTGCACCGGGGAGCCCTGCGGCTGCGGCGTGATGCCCAGCGCGGCCGCGTACTGCGACAGCACGAGCTTGCCGATCGCCGGGTAGGCGCCGAGCGGCTCGGCGGCGAGGCAGTCGGCCTCCTTGGCGGCGGCGTCGAGCAGACCGTCCGCGACCTCGGGGCCGATCAGGTACGGGGCGACCGCGAGCTGCGCCGAGCCGGAGCCGCGCAGCTGCTCGGCCATGGCGGCGATCGAGCCCTCCTGGTCCAGCGCGGCGGCCATCACGGGCACGGCCAGCCGGGCCGCCAGCAGCATGCCGGTGATCCCGGCCGCCTGCACGGCCTCCTCGCCGCCGACCGTCGCCAGGATGATGCCGTCGGCGGCGGTGGCGACCGTGAACAGCCGGGCGCGGTCGGCGCGGGCCAGACCGGCCTCGGAGAGGCGCACGTGGAGGGCCTCGGCGAGCAGCGGGTGCGGGCCGAGGACGTCGGTCAGCTCGGCGGCGGCGCGACTGTCCATGACGGCCTGGCGCACCCGGCGGATCAGCGCGCTGTCGGGGCCCGCGAGCAGCGGCACGACGACGGCGGCGGGGCCGTCGGGCGCGGCGACGTCCTGACCGGCGGCACGGGCCTGCTCATAGCGGGCGGTGCGCTCGGCGGCGGTGTGCGCGAGCACGGCGTCGAGCGGGGGGAACTCCAGGGCGGCGTCGTCGGCGCCGTCCAGGTAGCCGATCCGGGCGTCGAGGCCGGGGAGCTCGGAGCGCGCGATGCTGATGACTTCCTCCGCCAGGGCGCGCACGGCGGGGGAGGGGGTACCGGGAACGGCGAGAACGAGCGCGGGCGCGCCCTCGGGAGCGACCACCGGCTCCGGGCGGCGGTGCCGCCCGGGCTGGCGGGGTCGCGGCATTCGTACAGGCAGGCCGGATACGGGCCCAGTGGGGGAGCTCATGGCGCCGCATGCTACTGGCTTTGCGGGCGCGGCTGTTCGGGTAGGGGTCAGGTGAGCGGTATCTGTCCGTATTTATCCCCGGAGTGACATTGCCCTCAAGTGTCCTGCTCTGTCGTGACCCACAACATGCGTGGATGGTGCGGCAGTCGCAGCTCGTCGCGGGCCAGCGCCGAGGCGATCAGCAGGGCTCCGGCGAGCGGATCTCCCGCCGCGGGCACGGTGCGCGCACTCGGTGACAGGGCGGCGAGCTCCTCCCGTACGGGAACGAGCAGCGGGTCGCCGATGCGGAACAGGCCACCGGTGAGCGCCACTTCGCATTCGCTCACACTTTCGCCACGTGCTGTGTCGGCGGTCACGCCCCGTGCCGCGCCCGCGTTCTCGCCATCGGCCGCACCGGCTCCGGGCGTTACCGCGCGCCCGCCGGGGCACACCGCCGCCGCCGACTCGGCGATGCCGCGGGCCGCCTCCCGAAGGATCGCGCCCGCGACCGGGTCGGACCCGGCGCAGCGCGCCACCTCGGGTGCGAACGCCGCCAGCATCGCGGGCCGGTCGGTACGCGGATACAGCAGCCCGGGCAGCTCCGGCGCGGGGCCGAACAGCGCCTCGGCCCGCGCCAGCAGCGCGGCCGAGCCGCCGCGCCGCCCGTCGTGGGCGCGCATCGCCGCCTCCAGGCCCGCGCGGCCGATCCAGGCGCCGCCGCCGCAGTCGCCGAGCAGATGGCCCCAGCCGTCGGCCCGCCGCCACCGCGTCAGATCCGTGCCGAGCGCGATCATCCCGGTGCCCGCGGCGACCACCGCGCCGGGCCGCTGGCCGAGCGCTCCCGCGTACGCCGTCACCGCGTCGGCGGCCAGCGCCACGCGCCGCACCCCGAACGCGCCGGCCAGCCCCGGGGGCAGCTTGGCCCGCAGGTCGTCGCCGAGCGAGGCCATCCCGGCGGCGCCCACGGCCACCGCGGCCACCCGGTCCGCGCCGACCCGGCCCAGCAACTCCATGGCGGCGGGCACCAGTTGGCCTAGCAGGTGTCCCGCGTCGATCCCGGTGCGCCCCGTCCGTACCGGCTCGTCCGACGCCGACACCTCGGCCGGGGAGCCCTCTTCGGCGCGGCCGAGCGCGAACCGCACGCCGGAGCCGCCCGAGTCGACCCCGAGCACCCAGGTGCCGCCGCCGTCCGTCACGGCAGACGCCAGTCGACCGGCTGCGCGCCCTGGCGGACCAGCAGGTCGTTGGCGCGGCTGAACGGCCGCGACCCGAAGAAGCCCCGGTCCGCCGACATCGGCGAGGGGTGCGCGGACTCGATCGCCGGGAGCTCGCCGAGCAGCGGGCGCAGATTGCGGGCGTCGCGCCCCCACAGCACCGAGACCAGCGGGGTGCCGCGCGCGACCAGTGCGCGGATCGCCTGCTCGGTGACCTCCTCCCAGCCCTTGCCGCGGTGCGCGGCGGGCTTGCGGGGCGCGGTGGTCAGCGCCCTGTTCAGGAGGAGGACGCCCTGCTGGGTCCAGGGCGTCAGATCGCCGTTGGAGGGCCTGGGCAGCCCCAGGTCGGTGTGCAGCTCGCGGAAGATGTTCTCCAGGCTGCCCGGCAGCGGACGCACCTCGGGGGCGACCGAGAAGGAGAGTCCCACGGCGTGACCCGGCGTCGGATAGGGGTCCTGGCCCACGATCAGGACCCGTACGTCCTGGAACGGCTGCTGGAAGGCCCGCAGCACATGCTGTCCCGCCGGGAGGTAGGTGCGCCCCTGGGCGATCTCCTGGCGGAGGAAGTCGCCCATCGAGGCGACCTTTCCGGCCACGGGCTCCAGAGCGTCCGCCCACCCGGGCTCGACGATCTCTTTCAACGGTCGTGCTGCCACGGCCGTCACTCTACTGGCGGATCACCGCCGCCCGTACGCAGAGCACATCGGGCAGGTGCGAGGCGAGCAGGCTCCAGGTGTCGCCGTCGTCCGCGCTCGCGTACACCTCGCCGTTGCGGTTGCCGAAGTAGACGCCCGCCGGGTCGGCGTCGTCGGTGCACAGGGCGTCGCGCAGCACCGTCCCGTAGTGCGCCTGGGAGGGCAGTCCGGCCGACAGCGGCTCCCAGGTGCGGCCGCCGTCCTCCGTACGGAAGACCCGGCACTTGTTCTCGGCCGGGACCCGGTCCGAGTCGGCCGTGATCGGGAAGACGTAGGCGGTGTCGGGGCGGCGGGGGTGGGTCGCGGCGGCGAACCCGAAGGTGGACGGCAGGCCCTCGCCGATGTCCTGCCAGCGCCCGCCGCCGTCGTCGCTGCGGTAGACCCCCCAGTGGTTCTGGAGGAACAGCCGGTCGGGGTCGGCCGCGTCCTGCGCGATCTTGTGCACGCACTGGCCGAACTCGGGGTGCTGGTCGGGCAGGAACACCGCCGAGACGCCCTTGTTGGCGGGCTCCCAGCTCTCGCCGCCGTCCCGGGTGCGGAACACCCCGGCCGTGGACACCGCCACCGTCACCGCCCGGGCGTCCCGGGGATCGGTGACGATGGTGTGCAGGCCCTCACCGCCGCCGCCCGGCACCCACTGCGAGCGCGTCGGGTGCTCCCACAGCGGCCGGACCAGCGCGAAGCTCTCGCCGCCGTCCTCGGAGCGGAACAGCGCGGCCGGCTCCGTGCCCGCGTAGACCACGTCGGGGGCCTCCGGGCCCGCCGGGTGCAGCTGCCATACCCGCTCCAGCGACCTCCCGGTGAACTCGGGGAATTTCACGGCCGGTTGGGGTGGCTCCACCCAGGTCGCGCCCAGGTCGTCCGAGCGGAAGACGGAGGGCCCCCAGTGCGCGCTGTCCCCGCCGACGAGCAGCCGGGGGACCGCTCGCCGGGTGTCGATCGCGATCGAGTAGACCGCCTGGGCGTTGAAGTGCGGACCGTCGAAGCGCCATTCGCCGCCCGTTCTGCGGCCGATGAACAGTCCCTTGCGCGTCCCCACAGTGAGCAGTACCTCGGTCATCGCGACCCCTCCAAAACGCCGTTGTCCCGGATAGTCGCCAGTCTGCACCCGACCACTGACAGCGGCCCCCGCAGATGGCGTCCACGCAGGTCACCGGGCGTGGGAGGGTCTCACGAGGGGTGGGCCGAACCTGTCCGTGCCGAGCGGCCCCCGGGGACCGCGCCCCGGCCGCGTTCACCCGTACGAGAGCGGAGCGGACATGACCGGGCACGTCACCGGGTCCCCGGGTCCGCGCATCTCCGGGTCCCCGGCTCCCCGCCGAGGCCGCCTTCCTCGCCGGGCGGGGCACGGCCGAATCCAGGCGCTCAGATCGCCCAGCCGTACTGGTCCGGAACCTGCACGCCGCCGTCCAGCTCGCGGGCGGCCCGAAGGGCCCAGGAGGGGTCGCGCAGCAGCTCCCGGCCGAGCAGGATCGCGTCCGCCTCGCCGTTCGCCAGGAGCTTCTCGGCCTGGGCGGGCTCGGTGATCAGACCGACGGCGCCGACGGGCAGCGCCGTCTCCCGCTTGACCCGGGCCGCGAACGGCGCCTGGTAGCCGGGCCCCACCGGGATGCGGATGCCCGAGACGTTGCCGCCGCTCGACACGTCGAGGAGGTCCACGCCGTGCTCCTTGAGCAGCCCCGCGAAGCGCACGGTGTCGTCGACGGTCCAGCCGCCCTCGTCCAGCCAGTCGGTGGCCGAGATCCGGAAGAACAGCGGCAGCTCCTCGGGCCACTCGGCCCGTACGGCGTCGACGACTTCGAGCGCCAGGCGCGTGCGGTTCTCGAACGAGCCGCCGTACGCGTCGGTGCGCTTGTTGGAGTGCGGGGAGAGGAACTCGCCGATCAGATAGCCGTGGGCGCCATGGATCTCGACGACCTTGAACCCGGCCGCCCGCGCACGCCGCGCCGCGTCGCCGAACTGCCCCACGATGTCCTTGATCTGATCGGCCGTCAGCTCGGCCGGTACGGTGTGCCGGTCGCTGAACGGCACCGGGCTCGGGCCCGCCGGCCGCCAGCCCTCCTCGGCGTCCGGGGCGATCGGGGCGCCGCCGCGCCAGGGCCGGTCGGTCGAGGCCTTGCGGCCCGCGTGGGCTATCTGGATGCCGGGGACCGTGCCCCGCTCCTCCAGGAAGCGGACGATCCGGCGCAGCGCCTCGACCTGGGTGTCGTTCCAGATGCCGAGGTCCGCGGGGGAGATCCGGCCCTCGGGGCTCACCGCGGTGGCCTCGACGAGGATCAGGCCGGTGCCGCCGGTCGCGCGGGCCGCGTAGTGGGCGAAGTGCCAGTCGTTGGCGACGCCGGCGTCCGGGCCGGACACCTCGGCGCTGTACTGGCACATCGGTGACATCCAGATCCGGTTCGGGATGGTCAGCGACCGCAGGCTGTAGGGCTCGAACAGGGCACTCGCACCAGACACGGCAGACTCCATTCACCACGGCCGCGGCACCACGGGGAGGCGCCGCGTTCGCTTCGTACGATACGCATCGTAGTACGGCAGATGTCAAACTACGATGGTTCTCGTACAATGGACGCGTGTCCACAGCCACGAGCAAGCGCGAACTCGACCATCCGGCGCGCGAGGAGATCCGTCTGGAGACGGTGCTGCACGCGCTCTCCGACCCCGTCCGGATGCGGGTGGTCCGCGAGCTCGCGGCAGCCGAGGGCGAGCTCTCCTGCTCGGACTTCGACCTGCCGGTGACCAAGTCCACGACCACGCACCACTTCCGGGTGCTGCGCGAGAGCGGCGTCATCCGCCAGGTCTACCGGGGCACCGCCAAGATGAACGGGCTGCGCCGCACCGACCTGGAGGAGCTCTTCCCCGGCCTGTTCGACCGGATCCTGGAGGCCGCCGGGCTCCAGGGGGCCCGCCTCGGCGGCTGAGCCCCGCTCAGCCCTCGGTGCCGCTCAGCCCTCGCGCCCGCCCAGCGCCGCCGCCAGCAGCCCCTCCCAGTCGGCGATCTTCACCGAGCCCCGGCCCAGCGACTGCCCCAGCGCCGCCTCCGCCAGCTCGATGTCCTGCCAGCCGCGCCACTGCACGGGCCGCAGCCCCGCCGCCCGCATGGCGTCCACGGGCTCGCCCTCGACGGGCCGCCGCGACAGCGCCTCGGCGTCCTCCAGGAGCGAGGTCACCGTCTCCTTGGCGCACGGGCGGTTGGTGCCGATCACGCCGGTCGGGCCGCGCTTGATCCACCCCGCCACGTACTCGCCGGGCGAGGGCGCGCCGTCGCGCAGGACGCGTCCGGCCGTGTGCGGGACCGTGCCCGTCGACGGGTCGAACGGCAGGCCCGCCAGCGGCACGCCCAGATAGCCGACCGCCCGCAGCACCAGCTGCGCCTCGATCTCCTCGTACGTGCCGGTGCCGCGCACACCCCCGGCGCCGTCCGGGGCGGTGTGCTCGAACCGGACGCCGCCCACCCGCCCGTCCCGCTCCAGGATCTCCACCGGGCGCAGGAAGAAGCGCAGCCGCAGCGTGCGCTCCAGCCCGCGCGGCGCGCGCTCCGGCGCCGCCCAGCCGCGCAGCACCTCGACGTTGCGGCGCACGGCCGCGGGCAGCGCCGAGGGGTCCGCGCAGGCCGGGTCCAGGGCCAGTTCGGCGGCGTCCACCACGGCTTCGGCGCCCGGCAGCGCGCCCAGCTCGCGCAGCTCCTTGGTGGTGAACTTCGCCTGTGAGGGGCCGCGCCGGGCGACCATGTGCACCTCGCGCACCCGGCTCCCGGCCAGCGCGCCCAGCGCCGCGTGCGGCACGTCGGTGGGGCGCAGCTCGTCGGCGCCGCGCGACAGGATGCGGGCCACGTCGACCGCCACGTTGCCCGCGCCGATGACCACGGCCGAGCGGGCGGTGAGCCATTCGAGGGAGAAGCCGCCCGCCGGGGCGTCGGGATGGGCGCTGTACCAGGCGACGAAGTCGGTGGCCGAGCAGCTGCCCGGCAGGTCCTCGCCGGGGATGCCGAGGCGGCGGTCGGCGGACGCGCCCACGCAGTACACCACCGCGTGGTACAGCCGCAGCAGCCGCTCCGGGGAGAGGCCGCCCGGGCCGATCTCGACGTGCCCGAGGAAGTTGATCCGCTCGTCCTCCAGGACGCTCCGCAGGTTGTTCTGGAGCGACTTGATCTTCTCGTGGTCCGGCGCCACCCCGTAGCGCACCAGTCCGTACGGGCAGGGCAGCCGGTCCAGGACGTCGACCCGCAGCCCCGGGACCGTGCTCTGGGTGACCAGGGACTGGGCGGTGTAGACCCCGCTCGGCCCGGAACCGACGACGGCGATGCGCAGCACGAAGGGTGCTCCCTTCCCGCAGGAGGATCCCACCAGGGGACTCCAGCATCGCACCGGGGCGCGCGCGGCGTCAGGGGACGGCGAGCGGTTTCCCCTGCGGCGGCGGATCGCCGAGCTCCCATTCGAGCCCGAACCGCTGGAACAGCTCGGCCCGCAGCCGGGGCACCTCCATGGGCGCGCCGGGCAGCAGCGCCGCGAAGACCGCGCCCATCAGGAGGGCGCGCAGCATCGGGTAGTCGGCGTCCACGTCCGTCGAGCCGTACCGCTCCATGGTGTCCCGCAGCAGCCAGGAGAGCCGCTGCTGCTCGGGGCACTGCACGAACCCCTCGGCCTGGAGGATCCCGGCCATGTGGGCCCGCATCAGCACGGGGTGGACCTCGGTGAGGCCCAGTATGGCGTCGATGGCGCGGGCCAGCAGCTCCCGGCCGTCCTCGGTGCGCGGTTCCTGCTCCAGGCCCGCCTGGAGGGCCAGGTGCATCACCCGGTGGACGGCCGACTGGAGCAGCTGGCGCTTGCCGGGGAAGTAGTACGAGACCAGACCGCGGGCCGAGCCGGCCCGGTCGGCGATGTCGCCGAGGGTGGTCGCCTCGTAGCCGCGCTCCGCCACCAACTCGACTGTCGCCTGGAGCAGCCGCTCACGGGAACGTCGGCGCAACTCTTCATTGACCGATGCGCTGCGCGGGGACATGCTGTAACTCCTGCGTTGACTGGCTCTGAGCCAATATACTCAGGTCACCGTGTGCGGGAACCCCTGTCGTGGGTTCTGGCCTGCGGATTCGCTGTCCTTTCTGGGTGACGCGGGGGATCACCCAGGAGGGGCGGCTCCCGGCTGCCCCGCTCCCTCCAGGTCGACGAGGTCCAGGACGCCGCCGAGCCCGTCCGGCCGCTCCAGGACCGGCAGATGGTCCACGAAGTGGACGGCGCAGCCCAGGGCCGCGGCGCCGCCGTCGGCCCGGCGGTCGTCGCCCACCATCAGCACCTCGCCGGGCTCCCGTCCGATCGCCTCACAGGCCGTCCGGAACAGCCGTACGTCCGGCTTCTGCACGCCGTGCTCGTACGACAGGACATACGCGTCCACCAGTTCGTGCAGGTCATGGGCGCGAAAGACCGGCCGCAGGTCCCAGCCGATGTTGCTGACCACCGCCACGCGCGCGCCCCTCTCCCGTAGCCCTTCCAGGACGGTCCGGGCGTCGGGGTAGGGCTGCCAGGCGGCCGGTGTCATATGCCGTTCGTAGAGCGCGGTGTGCAACTGCGGATCGGGCAGCGCCACCGTTTTCGAGAGCCCCGTGTAGGCGGCGCGGTGGCGTTCGGCGCTGCGGTCGCGGGTCGCCCAGAGCTCCGCCAGCCGCGCCGGCACGTGCGACGGGTCCGCGCCGCCCGGCAGTGCCCCGGCGGACGTCAACTCCTCGGCGAGCCGGGTTCGTTGGCTCTCGGGAAGCGCGACGCCTCTCTCGTCGAGGACGGCGTCGAGCCAGTCGCGCGTGGACTGGACGCGAAAGAGCGTCCCGGAGAAGTCGAACAGCACACCCTTGATCGCCATGGCCGCGATCCTTCCCTTCGGCCCCTGGCCGGTTCAAGCCCTGTCGGCGGGGCGCGGCCGGTTCGCGCCCTGTCCCGCGTACGCCGCCGCCGAGAGCGCCACGAGGGCCGCGCCGATCAGCCAGCCGCCGACCACGTCCGAGAGCCAGTGGACGCCGAGATAGACGCGGGTGAAGCCCACCCCGAGCACCGAGACGGCACCCGCCGCGGCGACCGCCCGCCGGACCGCCGGGCGTGCGCCAAGAGCGGTGGCCAGCCACAGCAGGAGGCCGAATGTCACCGTCACGGTGAGCGCGTGGCCCGACGGGAAGGCCGCGTACGACGCGGAATCGACGGGATCCGGCCAACTGGGCCGCTCCCGCCCGAGCGCCGCCTTCAGGCCCTGCTGGACGAAGGTGCCCAGCGCGCTCGTCGCCGCCGCCCACAGAGCCGGGCGCCGGGCGCCCCGTACGAAGAGGGTGACGACCACGGCCGCCAGCAGGGCGCGCATCGTCCAGGTGTCCCAGACCCAGTCGGTGAGCACCCGGTTGACATGGGTGAAGCCCCGCTCGGCCACGGCCCGTCTGTGGAGCCCGTCGGCGACCGTACGGTCCAGGGACACCAGCGGGCCCCACTCGGCCGCCACGAGGGCCAGCAGGAGGCCGGAGAGGGCCGCCAGGGCCACGCCCGCCCGCGCCGTACCGGTGACGCGGGCGGGGACGCGGGCCGGCGGGGGTGCGACGGGCATGGACTCGATCCTCGATCCTCGCTGCGGCTGCGGCTGCGGTGGCTGCGGTGCGACGGGTCGTCGGCGCGGGTCAGCCGAGGGCGCGCAGGCCCGGCACGAAGGCGACCAGCAGCGGGACCACCGGGACCAGGGCGGCCGCCGCCGTCAGTCGCAGCCGGTGCACCGGCTTGAGCCGCGGCGAGGCCGCCAGCAGCCGCTTCACGCGCTGCGGGACCTCTCCGTGCGGGGCCGGGCAGGGCCCGAACAGGCCCCGGTCCTCGTTGAGTTCGACCAGCGCGAGCGCGATCGTCAGCCGTCCGTAGCGCCGCGAGGCGACGTCGTCGGCGGCCAGCTCGACCAGCCGGTGCATCTCGTCCCGGAAGGCAGCGAACACCGGGATCCCGGGAAAGCCGTTGGCCAGCGCGGCCGAGCAGTGCAGCAGCCAGTGGTGGCGGGCGCGCGCGTGGCCCTGCTCATGGGCGAGCACCGCGTCGAGCTGACGGCCCTTGAGGCGCCGGAGTGCCGCGGTGGTGATGACCAGTTGGGGGCTGGGCCCGGGCAGCCACCAGGCGTCCGGGCGCTGCGCCTCCAGGACCACCAGCGGCGCCCCGCCGGGCTCCTCGCCGGGCAGCAGCGGCGCGCGCACCAGCAGCTCCGAACGCCGTGCCCGGCGCCGCGCCCGCGCCTCGCGGACCTCCCGGGTGAGCATCGCGGCCGTCCAGGCGCCGCCGCAGAAGAGCAGCACCGCGAGCGCGGCCGACCACGGGCCGTACGGGCCGAGCGCATAGGCGTCGATCACCGCGCGCGGGGCGGCCGCGAACACCTGCCCCCGTACCGTCTGCCAGGCCGCCGCCGCGCTGAAGACCATCGCCAGCGCGAAGCACAGCAGCACCGCCGCCACCACGCACTGCCAGACCCACAGCGCCACCACCGGCTCGCGCTCGGCCCAGTGGGCGCGCGCGAACAGGCGCGGGGCCACCACGGCGGACACGACGCCGAGCGCCAGCAGCGCGAGGGAGACCATCATGGCTTCAGCCTATGAGCGGGGCCGTCCTCATAGGTATGACCTCGTACGTCAAGTGACGCACGCCACGTTTTGATCACGGTCGGCGGCGGCCTCCGGCGGGTGGACGCCAGGAGAACCACGGGCGGACGGCGGGGGCGGGCCCGCCGCACGTCAGAGCGCGAGCAGCATCGCCAGCATGGCGATCCCCATCGACAACCGGCAGGCGAGGGTGAGTTCGGGCCGCGCGCGCCAGGCGAGCGTGCCGCCGCCGCGTGGCGTCACGGCGGCGGGCAGCAGCCGCGCGCCCGTGGTGAGGACGTAGCCCACGTAGTAGACGAGCAGTGCTCCGGTGACCAGCGGGACGCCGCCCGCGGCTCCTGGGTGGCCCTCGTGCGCCGTGTGGCCGCCCGGGGCGCTCATCGCCAGCGCCATGTAGACCATGGCCAGCGAGCCGATCACATGGTGGAGGTGGTGCCCGCCGCCGTTCTCGCGCGCGCGGGCGAGCCAGCCGGCCCGGAGCGCCGCCGCCGCGAAGACGCCCGCGTACCCGGCGAGGAGCCAGGAGGGCGGCTCCGCGAACGCGGCCGGGACGGCCATCGCGGCCATGCCGAAGCCCATCACCGCCTCGCCCCCGGCCGAACTGCGCGCGCGTGCGCAGTCGCTGCGCAGCCGCAGCAGGCAGTACGCACCGGTGGCCGTGCAGACCGCCACGAGCAGCCAGCCGGACAGCGCGGTTCCGTGCATGGCCCACCTCCCCGCTCGACCCGAGCCCCGCCGAGGAGTCGATTCCCGTACCGGCCGTCGCGCACGCGGGCGCAAGGACACACAAGGGGGCGCGCGAGGGGCTCACGTGGCGTCGAACCACCTGCGGCCAAAGGTTCGGAGGCGGCGCTCAGGGACGGAAGCGCAGCGGATGGTCGGCGGGCACCTCGACCACCACGATCCGCACCCCGTCCGGGTCCTGGAGCCACATCTCCACCAGCCCCCAGGGCTCGCGCACCGGGGGCCGCAGGATCTCCACCCCGCGTCCGGTCAGCTCCTCGTGCGCCTCGGCCGCGTCCGCCACCTGGAGCCACAGCCGCAGCCCGGGGGAGGGGGGCGCCTCGGCGCGGCCGGACACCTCCAGGAAGCCGCCGCCGAGGAAGTAGACCGTGCCGCGTTCCGGCCCCGTACCGAACTCGCGGTAGACCGCGAGCCCCAACTGCCCGCCGTAGAAGGCGCGGGAGCGGTCCGGGTCGGTGGGGCGCAGGAGGGTCCTGCTGCTCAGCACATGCACCATGCTCAGCAGGGTAGGGGCTGCCCGGCGGGGCGGGGTTAGGCTCGGGGTGCGCCCGCCACTTCATGATGCATTGGGGAGAACGTTCGCCATGGACACCACCCGCGCCACCGAGCTGAGCTACCGGGACGCCACCGAGGCCGACGTCGAGGAGCTGGTGCCGCTCATCGAGTCGGCCTACCGCGGCGACGCCAGCAGGGTCGGCTGGACCACCGAGGCGGACATCCTCCAGGGGCAGCGCACCGACCCGGACGGGGTGCGCCAGGTGATCGGCAAGCCCGGTAGCCGGCTGCTCACGGTCGAGCGCGACGGCCGGATCGTCGCCTGCTGCCAGCTCGAACACCGCGGCCACGCGGCCTACTTCGGGATGTTCGCGGTCCGCCCCGAGCTCCAGGGCGCCGGCCTCGGCAAGGAGATCATCGCCGCGGCGGAGCGCACCGCGCGCGAGGCCTGGGGCGTCACCGAGATGCATATGACGGTGATCTCGGTGCGGGACGAGCTGATCGCCTGGTACGAGCGGCGCGGCTACCGCCGTACGGGAGAGCTGACGCCCTTCCCGTACGGCGACGAGCGCTTCGGCATCCCGCAGCGCGCGGACCTCGCCTTCGAGCTCCTGGTGAAGGAGCTCGTCTAGTGCCCGCGGGGCTCAGGCCGTGAAGCGGCCGGTGCGGCGGATCTCCGGGTAGTCGGTCGTCGCGCCGTCCAGCCCCAGCGCGCGCACCAGCCGCAGATGGTCCTGGGTGTTCACCACCCAGCCGATGACCTGCACGGACGCGGCGTGCGCCCGTTCGACGTCCTCCAGGGTGAGGCGGCGGATGTCCAGCGAGAGGGCGTGCGCGCCCACCTGGGTGGCGCGGTCCACGATGTCGGCGTCCCAGTGACTGGCGACCAGGATCGTGCGGACCCCCGGCACCAGGGTCGCCATCCGCGCGAGCGCCTCGTCGTGGAACGAGGAGACGGTGACCCGGCCCACCACGTCGCGCGCGTCGATGACGCGCGAGAGCTCGTCGGCGGCCCTGACGTCCTTGATCTCGGCCTGGAGCGGCGAGCCGACCGCGTCCAGCACCTCCTCGAACAGCGGGATGCGCTCGCCCTGACCGGCGTCCAGCTCCCGCAGCTCGGCGATCGTCTTGTCGGCCACCGGGCCCTTGCCGTCCGTGGTGCGGTCCACGTCGGCGTCGTGCAGCACGACGAGCGCGCCGTCCTTGCTGAGGTGCAGGTCCAGCTCGATGACGTCCATGCCCGAGCGTTCGGCGCGGACGAAGGAACGCAGGGTGTTCTCCGGCTCGACACCCATGACCCCGCGATGACCGATGGTGAGGAACGTCAAGACAGGCCTCGCTTCCGTCGACGGCGGTGTGCGCGCGGGCCGTCCCGGGCGCACGCGGCAGTGCCGCAGCCTAACCGCCGGGGCGCGCGATGGACCCCGGCTCGCGGGAGGCGGTGGAGGTGTCCGCCCGGTCCCCACGGGGCATGCGCGCATCTGAGGGATCACTCGCAGGTGGGCGCGTCCCCGCCGCCTTGACACGAGGGAGCGCTCTGTCTGCGCCGTGGCAGAACCGTGCGCCCCGGTGGAGCTTCGCAGGAAGAACAGCGGCCTGTGTGACGGCGCACAGGATAATTTCCCGAGATCCCCCTTGAGCGGGGTAACCGAACACCGATACGGTGTCTTGACGCGAGGTTCTCCTGTGGAGGAAGTGACATGACGGAAATTCTTGTGCGGGACGTGGCTGCCGGTGGCGCGATCGCCGACCGGCCCGTGGTCGAGCACCCTGCCTGGACCGTGCTCAAGAGTTCCGTCGAGGAGTTCCGCCCCTGGCAGTCCAAGGACGGGTCCATCGACTTCGACGCCGAGGGCGCACCGGCCCGCGCCACCGTCGAGGCCGTGGTCGAGCGCATCGCGGGCGCGGTCGAGGAGCTCTCGCCGCTGTTGCCGCACGACGCCGCCTACCACCGGGCCCTCGTCGCCGACCTGCGCAAGTGGGCCGACAGCGCGTTCGACGTGCCGGACTTCCTGGACTCGCTGCTCGCCTTCCACCCGGCCGCGGACCGCGCCGACGGGCTGCAGCGCCTGGTCGTCTTCCCCATGTACACGCAGAACGGCAACCCGGACCGCAACCTCGAGGCGGTCGTGCTGCGCATGGTGTGGCCCGAGTGGCTGGCCGAGCTGGAGGCCACCCGCTACGACAACCCGCTCTTCTGCGGCATCGCCTTCGAGGACTTCACCTCCGGGTACGACACCCACTCGGCCGTCCTCTTCCCGGAGACCATCGCCGTGCGCGAGGCGCCCGAGCGCTTCACCTGGGGCGGCATCTTCTGCGACCGCGAGGCCGCGCGCTTCCGCAAGGTCACCGAGGCGGCCGTCGACATCCTCGGTGTCGACCTGCCCGAGGACATCCGCGCGATGGTCGGCGACCAGGAGCGCTGCGAGAAGGCCTTCGTGCTCTGGGACATGGTCCACGACCGCACCCACAGCCACGGCGACCTGCCGTTCGACCCCTTCATGATCAAGCAGCGCCAGCCGTTCTGGATGTACGGCCTGGAGGAGCTGCGCTGCGACCTCACCGCCTTCAAGGAGGCCGTGAAGCTGGAGGCCGAGGGCAACGCGCACGGCCGCGACGTCCAGTACGCGGTCCTCTTCGACCGGATGTTCCGCTTCCCGGTCTCCGGCGACCGCAACCGCAACTACGACGGCCTCGGCGGCCAGCTGCTCTTCGCCTACCTGCACAAGCACGACGTGGTGCGCTGGACCGACAACAAGCTGCACATCGACTGGGAGCAGGCCCCCCAGGTCACCAACCAGCTCTGCGCCGAGATCGAGAAGCTCTACCGGGACGGCATCGACCGCCCGAAGCTGGTGCACTGGTTCGCCGCGTACGACCTGGTCTCCACCTACCTGGCGCCGCACCCGGGCTCGCGCTGGGCCAAGGGCCCGGACGCCCTGGACCTGACGCTGCCGCCGCGCAAGCTCGTGGACGACGTGCTTGCGGACGAGTTTCCCCTGAGCATGTTCTTTGAGGCGCTCGCCAAGAAGCTGAAGGACGTGATTGCCTCCACCAAGGGGATCACCGCGGCGAACGCCGAGCGGGTCGCCGCGTGAGCACACGTGCCAAGGAGACGATCATGAACGGCAACGGGAATGGCAACGGGCCGCTGAGCGGCGCCGTCGTCGCGGTGGCCGGCGCCGCGGGCCCGGCGGGCCGCGCCGCCCTGCTCAGGCTCGCCGAGGCGGGCGCGACCGTGGTGGCGTCCGACGCGGACCCGGCACGGCTGGCCGAGGCCGTCGACGCGGCGCGCTACGCCCACGGCGGCGCGACCGTGGTCGGCGACACCGTCGACCTGCTCGACCTGGACGCCACCCGCGAGTGGGCCGCCAGGACCGAGAAGGAGTTCGGCCGGGTCGACGGTCTGGTCCACCTGGTGGGCGGCTGGCGCGGCAGCGCCTCCTTCCCGGAGACGGACCTCGCCGACTGGGAGCTGCTGGAGAAGCTGCTGATCAAGACCGTGCAGCACACCTCGCTCGCCTTCCACGACGGACTGCTGCGCAGTGACCGCGGCCGCTACGTCCTGGTGAGCCAGTCCGGCGCGCACAAGCCCACCGCCAACAACGCCGCCTACAACGCCGGCAAGGCGGCGGCCGAGGCGTGGACCCTCTCGCTCGCCGACGCCTTCCGCAAGGCGGGGGGCGAGGACGGGCCGAACGCCGCTGCTGCCATCCTGGTGATCAAGGCACTGGTGCACGACGCGATGCGCGCCGAGCGCCCGAATGCGAAGTTCGCGGGCTTCACCGACGTCAAGGAGCTGGCCGAGGCCATCACCGGGGTCTGGGAGCGGTCCGCCGAGGAAGTGAATGGACAGCGCCTGTGGCTGACCCCCAAGCCGTGAAGACCGACGCGCGACGGCACCACGACCCCGAGGTGCGCGGCTTCGCCAGCGACAACTACGCGGGCGTGCACCCCGAGGTCCTGGCCGCCATCGCCCTCGCCAACGGCGGCCACCAGGTGGCGTACGGGGAGGACGACTACACCGACCACCTCCAGCGCGTCATCCACAGCCACTTCGGCGCGAGCGCCGAGGCCTTCCCGGTCTTCAACGGGACCGGTGCCAACGTCGTCGCCCTCCAGGCGCTGACCGACCGCTGGGGTTCGGTGATCTGCGCCGAGTCCGCCCACATCAACGTGGACGAGGGCGGCGCCCCGGAGCGCATGGCGGGCCTGAAGCTGCTCACCGTGCCGACCCCGGACGGCAAGCTCACCCCCGAGCTCATCGACCGGCAGGCCTGGGGCTGGGAGGACGAGCACCGCGCGATGCCGCAGGTCGTCTCGCTCGCCCAGAACACCGAGCTGGGCACGGTCTACACACCGGACGAGATCCGCGCGATCTGCGACCACGCCCACCAGCACGGGATGAAGGTCCACCTCGACGGCGCCCGGATAGCCAACGCGGCCGCGTCCCTGGACGTGCCGATGCGCGCCTTCACCAACGCCGCGGGCGTCGACGTCATCTCGTACGGCGGCACCAAGAACGGCATGCTCTTCGGCGAGGCCGTCGTGGTGCTCAACCCGGACGCGGTGCGCCGGATGAAGCACATCCGCAAGATGTCGATGCAGCTCGCCTCCAAGATGCGGTTCGTCTCGGTGCAGTTGGAAGCGCTGCTCGCCAAGGACCTGTGGCTGCGCAACGCCCGCCACGCCAACGCGATGGCGCAGCGCCTGGCCGAGGGGGTCCGCGCGGTCGACGGCGTGGAGATCCTCTACCCGGTCCAGGCCAACGCGGTCTTCGCCCGGCTGCCGCACGACGTGAGCGAGCGGCTCCAGAAGCGCTTCCGCTTCTACTTCTGGGACGAGGCGGCCGGCGACGTCCGCTGGATGTGCTCGTACGACACCACCGAGGACGACGTGGACGGCTTCCTCGCGGCGCTCAAGGAAGAGATGTCCCGCTAGGAGATCTCCGGCTGGGCGATGTCCTGCCGACAGCCCCGTCGGCTACAGCGTGTGTGCGGCCGGCCGCGAAGTCACCGACTTCGCGGCCGGCCGCTTTCGTATGCCCGCATGGCTTCCGCAATTCCGCGAGACAGTTCACCAGGATGGACCATCCGGTACTCTGGGGTGTACTGCACATCGCTCGCTGGGAGGCACGACAGACCATGACGCCCACGCCCACGCTCACCGTGTCCGACGAGGTGCGCGCGCTCGCGCCCGGCTTCACCCATGTCGCCGTCCGGGCCCGCGGACTCGTCAACGGCCCCAGCGACGAGTCCGGTTCGGCGCTGCTCGACGAGGCCGCCCGGCGGCTGCGCGCGCGGCTCGGGGCGCTCGCCCCGCACGAGGACCCGCACATGGCCGCCTGGCGGCAGGCGTACACCGCGTTCGGCGCCAAGCCCTCGCGCACCCGCAACTCCGCCGAGGCCCTGGCCCGGCGCGCCCTCGCCGACGGCGGCCTGCCGCGCGTCAACCGGCTCGTGGACGTCTACAACGCGATCAGCGTCGCCCACCTCGTCCCGGTCGGCGGCGAGGACACCGACCACATCGTGGGGCCGATGCGGCTGATGCGGGCCACCGGCGACGAGCCGTTCCACACCGTCGCGGGCGGCGCGGACGCCGTCGAGCACCCGGACGCGGGAGAAGTGGTGTGGTGCGACGACGAGGGCGTGACCTGCCGCCGCTGGAACTGGCGTCAGGGCGTACGGACCCGGCTCACCGAGGACTCCGTGAACGCGCTCTTCCTGCTGGAGGGCATGGGCCCGCACGCCGGCCTGGAGGAGGCGGCGGCGGAGCTCGCCGAGCTGCTGGCCAAGGTGAGCCCCGGCGCGGAGGTCACGGTCGACGCCCCGGTGAGCGCCGGGGCGTGACGGCCCGACGGCCGGTCCGCCGGCTCAGCGGCTGGTCTCGCGCTCACGGACCTCTTCGGGAGTGGGCGCGGTGCCGCCGAGGTGCGCCGGGATCCACCAGGTGTCGGCGGCGTCCTTGGGGCGTACGGGATAGGCGCGCTGGGCGGCCTCCAGGAGCTCCTGGCACCGCTCGCGCAGCCGCCGGGTGATCGCACCCGCGTACTGGTCGGCGGGGGCCTCGACCGGCTCGCCGACCCGTATGGTGACCGGGATGTGGCTGCGCTTGAAGTTGCGCGGACGGCCCTTGGTCCACACCCGCTGGGTGCCCCACAGCGCCATCGGGATGAGCGGGACCCCGGCCTCCTGGGCGAGCCGGGCCGCGCCCGACTTGAAGCTCTTCAGCGTGAACGACTGCGAGATCGTCGCCTCCGGGAAGACGCCCACGATCTCGCCCGACCGCAGCGAGTCCAGGGCGTGCGCGTACGCCGCCTCGCCCTGCTTGCGGTCAACCGGGATGTGCTTCATCCCGCGCATCAGCGGGCCCGAGATCTTGTGCCGGAAGACCGACTCCTTCGCCATGAAGCGCACCAGGCGCTTCTGCGGCAGGGCGGCGAGCCCGGTGAAGATGAAGTCCAGATAGCTGATGTGGTTGCTCACGAGCACCGCGCCCCCGGAGCGGGGGATGTTCTCCGAACCCTGGGTGTCGATCTTCAGGTCGAGCGCCTTGAACATCGTGAGAGCGGCGCCGACGACCGGCCGATAGACGAGTTCTGCCATCTGGAGAAGACCCTTCTGTTTTCCCGGGGAGGGTTCTCCCGGTAAAAGTTACGCGGCCGTAGGTTTTCGGCGTTGGGCAGATCGTGCCCGATACGCGCCGTGGTGGCCAGTCCTGGGGCCTTCGCAGGGGGAGATTCTCATCACGTACGCCCAGGTCGGGGCAGGCGGGAATCTTCCGGGCGGCGTTCGGCGCTGAACCGGCGGAACGGCCGGAACGGCCAAGCGACGAGAGGATGCGCGGTGCGCGAGGACGGGCCGAGGCTGGGAGCAGCCCAGTTGGGCGCGGAGCTGGGCGAGCGGGCGACCCTGGTGCAGTTCTCCAGTGCGTTCTGCCAGCCCTGCCGGGCAACGCGGCGCACCCTGGCGGACGTTGCGGCCATGGTGGCGGGGGTCGCGCATGTGGAGATCGACGCCGAGGAGCATCTGGCGCTGGTGCGCGCCCTGGACATCCGGGCGACGCCCACGGTCCTGGTCCTCGACCGGACCGGCCGGATCGTGCGCCGGGCCGCCGGGCAGCCGCGCCGGGCCGATGTGATCGCCGCCCTGGGAGAGGCGGTGTGAGCGGGCCGTGATGGATCTCCCACATCGTAGAAGGCACTTGACTGCGGACACCGGCAATCGTCAATCTGACGATGTGCCGAACCGAATCCTTCTCTACGGGTGCGTCCCGGTGGACCTCGCCCGCAACGCAAGTGCGCGCTGTCCGGGCTGCTGAGCAGTCCCCGACCCCCTCGCACCGACCGCAGAAGGACAACTCCATGACGGCTTCGCCCGAGCTCGGCACCGCATGCGCCGCCTCCCCCCGGCTCTTCCGCGCAGTCTTCCGGCAGCACGCCGCCGGTGTGGCGGTGATCACCGCACAGCGTGACGGCCGCCCCGTCGGCTTCACCGCCACCTCGCTCAACTCCGTGGCCGCCGAGCCGCCGTTGCTCTCCTTCGGCATCGGCACCGGCTCCTCCAGCTGGCCGGTGATCTCCGAGGCCGAGCACATAGGCGTGCACATACTCGGCGAACACCAGGAAGACCTCGCCGCGACCTTCGCCCGCAGCGGCGCCGACCGCTTCGGCGACGCCACCCGCTGGGAGCCGGGCCCCGAGGGCGTGCCCGTCCTCGACGGCGTCCTCGCCTGGCTGGTGTGCCGGGTGGTGGCGCGTATCCCCGCCGGCGACCACCGCATCGTGATCGGCGAGGCGGTCGCCGGCGACCCCGCCGGGCCGGGCCGTCCGCTGCTCTACCACCAGGGTCGCTTCAACGCGTTGCGTGACTGAATCGTCTCCGTACTCGCCGGTTACTCAGCGTTGCGAACGTCACAGTTCAAAGCGCTTGCTTACGGGGAACACAGTGGGTGTACTGACGAGTAATATTTCGTTCGGAGCGTCGGTCGCCCCGACCGGAAACCGCCCCATCAGGCGCCTATGCTGCGTGCAACAAGGCAGCCCAGAAATGACGATGCAGTAGGAGAGCCGGCGTGAGCTTGAGGATCGTTGTCTGTGTGAAGTACGTGCCCGACGCCACCGGCGACCGGCACTTCGCCGATGACCTGACCGTCGACCGCGACGACGTCGACGGCCTCCTTTCGGAGCTCGACGAGTACGCGGTCGAGCAGGCACTGCAGATCGCCGACGAGGCGGACGACGCGGAGATCACCGTGCTGACCGTCGGCCCCGAGGACGCCAAGGACGCGCTGCGCAAGGCGCTCTCCATGGGCGCCGACAAGGCCGTCCACGTCGAGGACGACGACCTGCACGGCACCGATGTCGTCGGCACCTCGCTGGTGCTCGCCAAGGCCATCGAGAAGACCGGTTACGACCTGGTCGTCTGCGGCATGGCCTCGACCGACGGCACCATGGGCGTGCTGCCGGCGCTGCTCGCCGAGCGTCTGAACGTTCCGCAGGTCACGCTGCTCGCCGAGGTCTCGGTCGACGGCGGTGTGGTCAAGGGCCGCCGCGACGGCGACACCGCGTCGGAGCAGCTGGAGGCGTCCCTGCCGGCCGTCGTGTCCGTGACGGACCAGTCGGGCGAGGCCCGCTACCCGTCCTTCAAGGGCATCATGGCCGCCAAGAAGAAGCCGGTGGAGTCGCTGGACCTGGACGACCTGGAGCTGGACGCCGACGAGGTCGGTCTGGCGGGCGCCTGGACCGCGGTCGACTCGGCCGCCGAGCGTCCGGCCCGTACGGCCGGCACGATCGTCAAGGACGAGGGCGAGGGCGGCAAGCAGCTGGCCGAGTTCCTCGCGAGCCAGAAGTTCATCTAAGGCTCGCAGAGCCCCAACTGCCCCCAGATTCTTCGCACTTGCAGGAGATTGAGTCCCATGGCTGAAGTTCTCGTCTACGTCGACCACGTCGACGGCGCCGTCCGCAAGCCCACCCTGGAGCTGCTGACGCTGGCCCGCCGCATCGGCGAGCCGGTCGCGGTCGCCGTCGGTGCCGGCGCCGAGGCCACCGCGCCCGCCCTCGCCGAGCACGGCGCCACCCGCGTCCTGACCGCCGACGCTCCGGAGTTCGCCGACTACCTGGTCGTGCCGAAGGTCGACGCCCTCCAGGCCGCGTACGAGGCCGTCTCCCCGGCCGCCGTGCTCGTCCCGTCCTCCGCCGAGGGCAAGGAGATCGCGGCCCGCCTCGCGGTCCGTATCGGCTCCGGCATCATCACCGACGCCGTCGACCTGGAGGCCGGTGCCGAGGGCCCGGTGGCGACGCAGTCCGCGTTCGCCGCCTCCTTCACCACCAAGTCCCGTGTCTCCAAGGGCACCCCGGTCATCACGGTCAAGCCGAACTCGGCCGCCGTGGAGGCCGCCCCGGCCGCCGGCGCCGTCGAGGCCCTCGCGGTCACCTTCTCCGCGCAGGCCACCGGCACCAAGGTCGTCTCCCGCACCCCGCGCGAGTCGACCGGCCGCCCCGAGCTGACCGAGGCCGCGATCGTGGTCTCCGGCGGCCGCGGCGTCAACGGCGCCGAGAACTTCGCGATCATCGAGGCGCTGGCCGACTCGCTCGGTGCCGCCGTCGGCGCCTCCCGCGCCGCCGTCGACGCCGGCTGGTACCCGCACTCCAACCAGGTCGGCCAGACCGGCAAGTCGGTCTCGCCGCAGCTCTACATCGCGTCCGGCATCTCCGGTGCGATCCAGCACCGCGCCGGTATGCAGACCTCGAAGACGATCGTCGCGATCAACAAGGACGCCGAGGCGCCGATCTTCGACCTGGTCGACTACGGCGTGGTGGGCGACCTGTTCGACGTCGTCCCGCAGCTGACCGAAGAGGTTCAGGCGCGCAAGGGCTGACCTGCTCGTTCGTACTGCCCCGGGGGCCGCGTGGTGATCTTCACCGCGCGGCCCCCGGCCGTTTCGGGCAACCATTGACGCGAAGGAGACCCATCATTAAATTCTGCTATGCGGATCGATGATTCCGGTCAGTGGAAAACTGTCGGTGGAAAACTGAACGTGCGGAGGATGCGGGATGGGTCAGCAGGAGAAGGTGGCGACGAGCCTCGCGGGCGCGGTCAGCGAGGAGATCAGCGCCTCGCTGGTGGCCGTGGACGAGGAGCTCGCCCGCCGCTACCCGGGCGACCCCGGCACCCGCCAGCCCGTGCACACCGTCTACGTGCCCGGTGACCTCTTCGACGCCGGCACCCTGCGCTCCTGGGGCGACCAGGCGCTGGCCGCCCTCGACGAGCACGCCCCCGACGCCGCCTCCCTCGCCGGCGTCCTCGGCATCGCCGACGAGCTGGCCGCGCCCGTCTACGAGCGGGTGCGCGCCAAGCTGGAGCGCGAGCCGGTGGAGGACCTCCGGGTGGACTTCGAGGACGGCTACGGCCCGCGCCCGGACGCCGAGGAGGACGCGGCCGCCGCGCGCGCGGCCCGGCTGATCGCCGAGGCGTACGCCGGCGGCACCGCCGCCCCGTACATGGGCATCCGGATGAAGTGCATGGAGGCGGCGGTACGCGACCGCGGCATCCGCACCACCGACGTCTTCCTCACCGGCCTCATGGAGCACGGCGGACTGCCCGACGGGCTGGTCCTGACGCTGCCGAAGGTGACCTACCCCGCGCAGGTCACCGCCTTCGTACGACTCCTGGAGGCCTTCGAGAAGGCCCACGGCCTGCCCGCCGGGCGGCTCGGCTTCGAGATCCAGATCGAGACCAGCCAGTCGATCCTGGCCGCCGACGGCACCGCCGCCGTGGCCCGGATGATCGACGCCGCCGAGGGCCGGGCGACCGGCCTGCACTACGGCACCTTCGACTACAGCGCCTGCGTCGGTGTCTCCGCCGCCTACCAGGCCAGCGACCACCCCGCCGCCGACCACGCCAAGGCCGTGATGCAGGTCGCCGCCGCGGGCACCGGGGTACGGGTCTCGGACGGCTCCACCAACGTCCTGCCCGTCGGCTCCACCGCCCACGTCCACGAGGCCTGGCGGCTGCACTACGGCCTCACCCGCCGGGCCCTGGCCCGCGCCTACTACCAGGGCTGGGACATGCACCCGGGCCATCTGCCGACCCGGTACGCGGCCGTGTACGCCTTCTACCGCGAGGGCCTGGAAGCGGCGGCGGCACGCCTCGCGGCCTATGTGGCCAAGGCCGGCGGCGACGTGATGGACGAGCCCGCCACCGCCAAGGCGCTCAGCGGGTTCCTGCTGCGCGGTCTGGACTGCGGCGCCCTCGACACCGAGGAGGTCACCCGGCTGACCGGTCTGACCCGCGCCGACCTCGACGGCTTCGCCTCCCCACGCCGAGCCGCCCTGACCGTGACCGCCCCGTAGCAGTCGCCGCCCGGTAGCTGTCACCGCCGCCCCTTACCCTGTACGCGACCACCATCACCACAGGGAACGGGGCAGCGGTGTCTTCGGGGGAGAACGAGAGGCTTGCGGGCCGCTACCGGCTGGTCGAGCAGCTGGGCCGGGGCGGGATGGGCGTCGTCTGGCGCGCCGTCGACGAGGTGCTCGGCCGCGAGGTCGCGGTCAAGGAGCTGCGGACATACACGGACATGTCGGCGCCCGAGCTGGGCGATCTGCGGGTGCGCATGCAGCGCGAGGCCCGCGCCGCCGCGCGCGTGCGCCATTCCGGAGTCGTCGCCGTGCACGACGTCACCGAGCACGACGGCCGCCCGGTCATCGTGATGGAGCTGGTCGAGGGCCCCTCGCTGGACGGGGTGCTGGCCGACCGGGGCGCCCTGGACGCGCGCGAGGCGGCCGCGATCGGCTCCAAGGTCCTCGAGGCCCTGGCCGCCGCCCACCGCGCGGGCGTCCTGCACCGGGACGTGAAGCCCGGCAACATCCTCCTGGAGCGCGGCGGCCGGGTGGTGCTCACCGACTTCGGCATCGCGGCCATGGACGACCCGGGCGACGGCTCGGCCACCCATCTGACCCGCAGCGGCGAACTGGTCGGCTCCCTGGACTACCTGGCGCCCGAGCGGGCCCAGGGCCAGGACCCCGGCCCCGCCTCCGACGTCTGGGCACTGGGCGCCACGCTGTACGCGGCGGTGGAGGGTTCCTCGCCGTTCCGCCGCACCTCCACCTGGTCGACGCTCTCCGCGATCGTGGCGGAGCCGCTGCCCGAGCCGGTGCGGGCCGGGCCGCTCGGGCCCGTACTGCGCGAGCTGATGCACAAGGACCCGGCCCGCCGCCCCGACGCGGACACGGCGGCCCGGATGCTGGCGGAGGTGGCCGAGGGCCGCGACCCCGTCCCCACGCACGCGATGGACGCGCCGCCCGTCCAGGCACCCGCTCCGGCGCCGCGGCCGGTGGCACCGCCGCGCGAGGCGACCGTACGGGACGTGCTGCCGCACCGGCCGCAGGGCTTCGGCCCGGTGGTCACCCAGCAGCCCGCACCGGAGCCCCAGGGGCGCGGGCGCGCGCGGGGCCTGGTGGCGGCGGGTGTCGCCGCCGTCGTCCTCGCGGGCGCCGGGGTCACCTACGCCCTGGTCGGCCCCGGGGACGAGGACGGCACCCGGCAGCAGGCCGTCGGCTCGGCGTCCGGCGCGAGCCCCTCGGCGTCCGGCGCCCAGGACGGCACGGGCGGCGCCTGGGACGGCGGCGGAGCCGATGCCGCCAGCCCCGGCCCGACCGGCGAGCACGGCCGCGCCTCGGCCTCACCGGGCGCCACCCGCCCCGCCAAGGGCGACAAGGACGGCAAGGGCGGTACGGGCGGCAAGGGCTCCGGCGAGAAGGGCGGCACCGCGCCGGGCAAGGCCCCCACGGGAGGCCGCGCCACGGCGACCCCGGGCGGCGCCGCGGGCGCGGCGGGCGGCGGCACCGGCGCCACCCCCGCCCCGGCCTGCCACCCCGGCGGCGCCGGCAAGTTCGACTGCCAGGTGTGGCGCACCGCGAAGAGCTACCGCCACGACGGCGGCGAGATGGGCGTGCTCAACGCGGGCACCAACTACTTCTACTGCCAGGTCGACCTGGGCCGCCGCGAGACGTACGGGAAGTGGACCAACACCTACTGGGCGCGCACCGACGACGACAGCGGCAACACCAACGTCTACGTCAGCGTGGTGTACCTCAAGGGCGGCGCCAACGACGCGCCGGTGCCGGGGCTGCCGGTGTGCTGACCCGCGTCAGCTCGCGGCGGGGGGCCGGATCTCGCCCGACCCGCGGGCGATGAGCGTGGTGGGCAGCACCACGGTGGAGGGGGCCTCGTCGACGCCGTCGAGGCGGCGGAAGAGCCGTTCCGCCGCCGTGCGGCCGAGCGTCGCGGAGTCCTGGGAGATGACGGTGATGCCGAGCAGGTCGGCCAGCTCGATGTCGTCGAAGCCGACCAGGGCGACCGGGTGCTCCCGGCCCGCCAGGACCCGTACGACCGTCACGGTCACCCGGTTGTTGCCCGCGAAGACCGCGGTGACCGGCTCGGGGCCGCTCAGCATCGCCTCGGCGGCCTCGCGGACCCGCTCCGGCTCGGTGGAGCCGAGCGCGACCCACTCGTCCGCCACCGCGAGTCCGGCGTCCGCCATCGCCGCCCGGTAGCCGCGCAGCCGCTCGGTGGCGGTGTGGATGCGCGGTTGGTCGCCGATGAAGCCGATCCTGCGGTGGCCGTGCGCCACCAGGTGCGCGACGCCCTCGCGGGCGCCCCCGAAGCTGTCGGAGAGCACCGCGTCGGCGTCGATCCGCCCGGCCGGGCGGTCCACGAAGACGGTCGCCACCCCGGCCTTTATCTCGGGCTCCAGGTAGCGGTGGTCGCCACCGGCCGGGATCACGATCAGCCCGTCCACCCGGCGGGCGCAGAACGCCAGCACCAGCTCCTGCTCGCGGTCGGCGTCCTCGGCGCTGGAGCCGTTGATGAGCAGCGCCCCGTGTGCCCGGGCGACCTCCTCGACGGCCCGGCTGAGCGGCCCGTAGAACGGGTCGGCCAGATCCTCCAGGACCAGCCCGATGGAGGCGGTGCGCCCCTTGCGCAGCACGCGCGCGCTGTCGTTGCGGCGAAAGCCCAGCGCGTCGATGGCCTCCATCACCCGGCGCTCGGTGTCCGGGGTGACCCCGGCCTCGCCGTTCACCACCCGGGAGACCGTCTTCAGCCCCACGCCGGCGCGGGCGGCCACGTCCTTCATGGTGGGCCGGATGCCGTAGCGGGGCTCGTGGTGGCGGGCGGTCTCGGCCACGTGCGGTGTCCTGTCGTCGTCGGGGGCTCAGCGGGCCCGGGGCGCGGTACGCGGGATGTCCGGGGCGGATCCGAGTGGATCGCGGTGTGGCGTCGAGCATAGGCCCTGGACAACGTTGTCAGGTGAATGGAGACTGTTCCTCCGGCCCGCTTGGCACCCTCGCCCACCAGGAGATCCGACACTGATGCAGACCGACCTCGTCGCCGCACTCGACATCGGCGGCACCAAGATCGCCGGAGCGCTGGTGGACGCCGGCGGCCGACTGCTCGTACGGACCCAGCGGGCGACCCCCGCGCGGGAGGGCGGCGAGACGGTGGCGCGGGCCGTGGACGAGGTCCTCGCGGAGCTGGCCGGATCCGCACTGTGGGGGCGGGTCACGGCGCTGGGGGTCGGCAGCGCGGGCCCGGTCGACGCGTCCAAGGGCACGGTCAGCCCGGTCAACATCCCCGGCTGGCGCGAGTTCCCGCTGGTGGAGCGGGTGCGCGAGGCCACCGGCGGACTGCCGGTCGAGCTCGTCGGCGACGGGGTGGCGATGACCGCGGCCGAGCACTGGCTGGGCGCGGCCCGGGGCTACGACAACGCGCTGTGCATGGTCGTCTCGACCGGCGTCGGCGGCGGTCTCGTCCTCGGCGGCCGGCTCCACGCGGGCCGCACCGGCAACGCGGGCCACATCGGCCACATCAGTGTCGAACTCGACGGCGACCCCTGTCCCTGCGGGGCGCGCGGCTGTGTGGAGCGGATCGCCAGCGGCCCGAACATCGCCCGGCGCGCCCTCGACCGCGGCTGGACTCCCGGGCCCGACGGCGACACCTCGGCTGCCGCCGTGGCCGCCGCGGCCCGCGCCGGGCACCCGGTCGCGCTCGCCTCCTTCGAGCGGGCCGCCCAGGCGCTCGCGGCGGGCATCGCGGCGACCGCCACCCTGACGGAGATCGAGATCGCGGTGGTCGGCGGGGGAGTGGCCGGGGCGGGCGACATCCTCTTCGACCCGCTGCGCCGCGCCCTCCACGACTACGCCACGCTCTCCTTCGTCCAGGGCCTCAAGGTCGCCCCCGCCCTGATGGGCACGGACGCCGGTCTGGTGGGTGCCGCGGCTGCGGCGATCAGCGCTCCGACGACTGCGCGCGGGGCAGTGCGTGCGGGAAGGTGACGGCTCGTCACCTTCCTCCGGATCCGGCACAGATGAACCGGTTCGCCACCCCGTTCTCCTCCTTTCTCTCGACGCGCGTTTGCGGTAGAGCTTGTTGGAGTCTGTTGGAATAGAACTGGTAACGGTTGTTCGGAGTCCCGTCAAAACCCTTGACGTCCCCTTGAGTTGAGGATGTGATCCAAGCCACGCGTTCGGTTGTGTTGGGTTGCACCCCGAAGGAGGGGGACATGGCGCAGTCATCGTTCAGAGGTCCTGCTGTGCCCGGGAGCGTGGCGGGACATCGGATGTCCCGGCGAAGTCTTCTGCGGAGCGCCGCCTTCGGCGCCGGGGCGGTCACCCTCCCCTCGCTGCTCTCGGCCTGCGACAGCGGGCCCGGGGGCGACGCCAAGACGATCCGGCTGGGCTCCAACTCCTCGGACGCGGTGCCGAAGAAGGCCTTCGGGGACGCCTTCGCGGCGTACGCGAAGCAGTCGAAGGAAGGCCGCACGGTCAAGGTCAACACCGTCGACCACAACACCTTCCAGGAGAACATCAACCGCTATCTCCAGGGCAAGCCCGACGACGTCTTCATGTGGTTCGCCGGAAACCGGATGCAGTTCTTCGCCAAGAAGGGGCTGCTGCACGACATCAGCGACCTGTGGCAGGGCTTCCAGGGCTTCTCGCCCGCGCTGAAGGCGCAGTCGACGGGCGAGGACGGCAAGCAGTACCTCACGCCGTACTACTACTACCCGTGGGCCGTCTTCCACCGCAGGAGCGTGTTCCAGCAACACGGTTACCAGGCGCCGAAGACCCTCGACGAGTACGTGGCGCTCGCCCGGCAGATGCAGAAGGACAAGCTCGTACCGATCGCGTTCTGCGACAAGGACGGCTGGCCCGTGATGGGCACCTTCGACTACATCAACATGCGGACGAACGGTTACGACTTCCACCGCGATCTGATGGCCGGCAAGGAGGCGTGGACGGACAAGCGGGTCAAGGAGGTCTTCGACACCTGGCGCCGGATCCTGCCGTACTGCCAGAAGGGCGCCAACGGCCGCACCTGGCAGGAGGCCGCGCAGAGCCTGCAGAAGAAGGAGGCGGGCATGGCGGTCTTCGGACTGCCGCACGCGGGCCAGCAGTTCCCGGCCGCCGAGCAGGCCGACATCGACTTCTTCCCGTTCCCCGTCATCAACCCGGAGCACGGCCAGGACGCGGTCGAGGCGCCCATCGACGGGTTCCTGCTCGCCAAGAACGCGAAGAACCTCAAGAAGGCCAAGAACATGGAGAGCGCCAAGGACCTCCTGAAGTGGCTGGCGACGCCGAAGGCCGAGGACATCTATCTCGCCAGTGACCCCAACAACATCGCGGTCAACAGCGGCGCGGACACCTCCAAGTACAGCGCGCTCCAGAAGAAGTCGGTGGAGCTGATCTCCGGCGCCAAGCAGATCTCGCAGTTCATGGACCGCGACACCCGGCCGGACTTCTCCTCCACCGTGATGATCCCGGCGTTGCAGCGGTTCATCGGCAGCCCGAACGACGTGGACGGGCTGGTCAACGACATCGAGCGGCAGCGTAAGTCGATCTTCGCCGCGGACTGAGGGCGACTGTCCCCCGACCGACACCGGACGCCCGCCGGCCCGGCCCGTGTGTGCGTCAACCGGCTCGCCAGTCGGCCAAGAGGCCGTCTCCCGCACCGACTTGGAGTACTCAGCCGTGTCGCTCATCTCCGCACGGCGCGCCGGACGACGACGAGGGCCGCGCCGCTTCACCGCCCGCGACCTCGTCGTCCTCGGCGTGCTGCTGGGCATACCCGTCCTGCTCGACCTCGCCATCGTATGGGGCCCGACCCTCGCCTCCGTCGTCCTCTCCTTCACCAGCTGGGACGGGATCGGCGACATCAAATGGGTCGGTACGGAGAACTACAGCAACATCTTCACCAACTACCCGCCGTTCTGGCCCGCGGTCCGCCACAACCTGCTGTGGCTGGCCTTCCTCGGCCTGGTCGCCGCGCCGTTCGGGCTGCTGCTCGCGGTGCTGATCGACCGGGGCGTCCGCTTCAGCCGCTTCTACCAGTCGACGTTCTACATGCCGGTGGTGCTGTCGCTCGCCGTCGTCGGCTTTATGGCCCAACTGGTCTTCTCCCGCGACCAGGGCGCGCTCAACGCGCTCATCGGCGACAAGCAGAACCCCACCGACTGGCTCGGCGACCCGGACCTCAACATCTGGATGATCCTGCTGGCAGCGGCCTGGCGGCACACGGGTTACGTCATGATCCTCTACTTGGCCGGTCTGAAGGCCGTCGACCCCACCCTCAAGGAGGCGGCGGCGATCGACGGCGCGAACGAGGCCCAGACGTTCTTCCGGGTCGTGCTGCCGACCCTGCGTCCGGTCAATGTGATCGTGGGCGTGATCACCGTCATCGAGTCGCTGCGCGCCTTCGACATCGTGTACGCGGTCAACCACGGCCGCAACGGCCTCGAAGTGCTCTCCGTGCTCGTCACCGACAACATCATCGGCGAGGCCAGCCGTATCGGCTTCGGCTCCGCCATCGCCGTCGTGCTGCTGACCGTCTCCCTCGGGTTCGTCGTGACGTACCTGGTCCAGGAGATCCGAGGGGAGAAGAGCCGATGACCGTGGACACCGCACCCGTCGCCCCCGTCACCGCACCGCCCGTGCCGCCCCCGGCCCGGCGCCGCCGGGTGCGCCCCGGCCGCCTGGGGGTGCACGCCTTCCTGATGACGGTCTCGCTGGCGTTCCTCGCCCCGCTGCTGCTTGCGGTCTACGCGTCCCTGCGCCCGTACGACGAGACCTCGAAGCACGGCTACTTCTCCCTGCCCGAGCACCTCTCCCTCGACTACTACAAACAGGCCTTCAGCGACTCGGACATGACGAAGTACTTCGTCAACACGCTGATCATCGCGGTGCCGGGCGTGCTGGTGACGCTGTTCCTGGCGTCGTTCGTGGCCTTCGCGGTCTCCCGGCTCAGGCTGCGCGGCGGCATCCTGCTCCTGATGCTGTTCACGGCCGGCAACCTGCTGCCCCAGCAGGTCATCGTGACCCCGCTGTACGTGCTGTTCAACCGCATCCCGCTGCCGTACTGGATGTCCGACTCGATGACGATGTTCGACTCGTACTGGGCCGTCATCGTCGTCCACATCGGCTTCCAGATCGGCTTCTGCGTCTTCGTCCTGGCCAACTTCATGCGCACCCTGCCGCAGGAGATCCTGGAGGCGGCGGTGGTGGACGGCGCGGGCGTGTGGACGCAGTACTGGCGCATCACCCTGCCGCTGTGCCGCCCGGCCCTGGCGGCCCTGGCCACGCTCCAGTTCACCTGGATGTACAACGACTTCCTGTGGGCCCTGGTCTTCATGTCCGACGGCGACAAACTCCCGGTCACCTCGGCGCTCAACAACCTCCGCGGCCAGTTCTTCACCGACTACAACCTGCTGGCGGCGGGCTCGGTGATCGTGGCCCTGCCGACGGTGCTGGTGTTCCTGCTGTTGCAGCGGCACTTCATCGCGGGGCTCACGCTGGGGTCGAGCAAGGGGTAGGCAGACCGCACACCCGTACACAAATCGAACAACTATCGGGCAACTGGCTGAATCCATGCGGTAACGAATGCGCAACTACCGTCCCCCGCGCCCCTCCACGGCGATGAGATGGCCGTCTCATCGCCCAGGGGGGCCTCATGAAGCACGCACGCGTCTCCATCCTCGTCGCCGCCTTGGCCACGGCCGCCGCGCTCGCCCTGACCGGATGCGGTGGCGACGGTTCCGGGGACGGCAAGGCCGGTCGGACGGTCGCACCCAGCCAGTCGTCGCAGAGCCCTACGCCCACCCCGACCACCGAGAGCCCCACGCCCACCCCGACCACGCAGAGCCCTACGCCCACACCCACTCCGACGCCCACTCCCACACCCTCCGACCCGGCCCCGCTGCTGTCGCCCGACGTCACGCCGACCGACGACGGCTCGGCAGGCGGCAGCGCCTCCGGCGGCTCCAGCACGTCCGGCGGCTCCAGCACCTCCGGTGGGGCCGACACCTCCGGTGGGTCCGGCGGCTCGGACGACTCCGGAGGCGGGAGTCACGGCGGCGCCACCGCCCTCTGCAACGACGGTACGTACTCCTTCGCGGCCCACCACCGGGGCGCCTGCTCGCACCACCGCGGCGTCGCCGTCTTCTACCGGTAGGGGGAGGGGGCGGTCAGCGCACCGCCTCCGGTGCGTACTGGCGTACGACCACCAGGAACGCGTCCGACTCCAGGTCCATCACGACCTCCGCCGCGACGCCCTCGTCGCGGCGGTCCCGGGCGAACTCCTCGGCGGGCCAGCTGCCGCGCGGGTCGCCCGCGGGAAAGCGCTCCAGCACAGTACGACGCATTCGTCGCACCCCCTCGTTCTCATCCGGCACTCGCACAACGATGTTCTCGTCAGATGCGTTACGGCCCCCCGTGGCCGGTGCTCAGGAGCAAGGACGCCACGGGCGGCCGGAAAGGCTCGGGCAGCGTGCAACAGGCTCGCCACAGTTGTGGACGGGTTCGGGGCACCCCTTCCGCCCCGGGGTTTCCGTGGCACTCTGTTGCGGGCAATTCACTGCGGGCCATGGAAGAGGGGGAAACCGTGATCGTCTGGATCAACGGTGCGTTCGGCGCGGGCAAGACCAGCACCGCGCGCGAACTGGTCGACCTGATCCCGAACAGCACGTTGTACGACCCCGAGGTGATCGGCGCCGTCCTGAGGCATCTGCTCCCGCAGAAGCGCCTCGCGGAGGTCGGCGACTACCAGGACCTGCCCAGCTGGCGGCGGATGGTGGTGGAGGGCGCGGCCGCGCTGCTCGCCGAGGTCGGCGGGGTGCTCGTGGTGCCCATGACGCTGCTGCGGCAGGAGTACCGCGACGAGATCTTCGGTGGGCTCGCCTCCCGGCGCATACCGGTGAGGCATGTGCTCCTGACCCATGAGGAAACGATCCTGCGCGGCCGGATCGCGGCCCGGGTCGAAGTACCGGACGACCCCGAGGCCAGCGAGCGCTGCCGGCAGTGGGCCTACGAGCACATCGAGTCCTACCGCGGCGCCCTCGGCTGGCTGACCGGGGACGCCCACGCCGTCGACAACGGCTCCCTCAGCCCGCGCGAGACGGCCGAGCGCATCGCCGAGGCGGTACGCACCGGGGCCGCGCCCGTCAGCGAGATCGTCCAGACCCCCGAGCCGACCGCCGAGACACTCGCCGCCGGGGTGCTGCTCTTCGACGAGAGCGACCGGGTGCTCCTGGTGGATCCGACGTACAAGCCGGGCTGGGAGTTCCCCGGCGGCGTGGTGGAGCGCGGGGAGGCGCCCGCCCGGGCGGGCATGCGCGAGGTCGAGGAGGAGATAGGCATACGGCTCGATCGGGTGCCCCGGCTGCTGGTCGTCGACTGGGAGCCGCCCGCGCCGCCGGGCTACGGCGGGCTGCGGCTGCTCTTCGACGGCGGCCGGCTCGACAGCGCGGGAGCCGGACAGGTCCTGCTGCCCGGCTCCGAGCTGCGCGACTGGCGGTTCGTCGGCGAGGAGGAGGCGTCCCGGTTGCTGCCGCCGGCCCGCTACGAACGGCTGCGCTGGGCGCTGCGGGCCCGGGAGAAGTCGACGGTGCTCAACCTGGAGGCGGGGGTGCCGGTGGGCTGAGGCGCGCCTCGGGCCGGGCGCCCCCGCTCGCCTCTGACCGGGCGCCCCGCTCGCTTCGGTCCGGGCGCGCCCGCTCGCCTCGGGCTGGGTGTCCCCGCTCGCCTTGGGCCGGGCGCCCCCGAAAGCCTCGGACCGGCGCCCGGACGGGCTCGGGCCGCGCCCGACCGAGGCGGGCCGGGCGTCGCCCGTCAGGGCCCGTCAGGCCTGTTCCGCCGTCTCCCGCAGCACCCTCGCCGCGTCCCGGGTCAGCGGGTCGCCGTGTCCGAAGCACGCCACCGACGGGGCGAGCGCGGCGAGACGGCGGAAGGAGGCCTGCGCGCGGGCGCGGTCCACGTTGAAGACGCCGAGCATCACCTGGCCGACCCCGGCCACGCAGTCGCCGGTGAAGAGCACGCCGTGGCGCGGCAGATGGACGCCGATCGAGCCGTCGGTGTGGCCGGGGGAGTGGACCACCACCGCGCCGCCGCCGAAGTCGAGCACCTCGCCGTCCTCCACCTCGCGGTCGACCCGCGTCGCGGGAGCCGCCGGAACCGTCAACGCGTGCTCGTACAGCGGGAGTTCCCAGTCCAGCAGCACCGGCTCGGGCACCGGCCGCTCGCCCCGGATCACCGGGGCGTCGAGCCGGTGCGCGATGACCTCGGCGCCGTATCGCGCGGCCAGCTCCTCGGCGGCGCCGTAGTGGTCGCCGTGGCAGTGGGTCACCACGATCCGGCGCAGCGCCGCCGGATCGAGGCCCAGCTCCCGTATCGCCTTCTCCATGGGCGCGGCGGCGTTGACGTCACCCGCGTCCACCAGTGTCAACTCGTCCCCGTCGCGCCACAGATACGCCTGGCCGATGGGGAAGCGGAACATGTGCAGCTCGGGTGTGACCCGTACAAGATCCATGCGGTGAACCTACGACGGCGTCGGTGTCCGCCGCATGGATCTACGCTCTGCGCGATTCCGCCCAGAGCGTCACGCCCGGGAAGGAACGGGCGTGACGTTTCGTCAGGCCTGCTTGGAGCGCGCGTAGTTCACCAGGAAGTGCGCCTCGGCGACCGAGAGCCGCTCCAGCTCCTCGGGCGAGACGCTCTCGTTCACCGCGTGGATCTGCGCCTCCGGCTCGCTCAGCCCGATCAGCAGGATCTCGGCCTTCGGGTAGAGCGCGGCCAGGGTGTTGCACAGCGGGATCGAGCCGCCCATGCCGGAGGACTGCATCTCCTCGCCCGGGTACGCGACCCGCATCGCCTCGGCCATCGAGGTGTACGCCGGGCTGGTGACGTCCGCACGGAACGGCTGTCCCTGGCCGACCTGCTCGAAGGAGACACGCGCGTTCCACGGGGTGTGCTTCTCGATGTGCGCGAACAGCAGCTGGGTCGCCTCCGCCGCGTCCACGCCCGGCGGCACCCGCAGGCTGATCTGCGCCCGCGCGCTCGCCGGGATCGACGGGGTCGCGCCCGCCACCGGATGGCAGTCGATCCCGATCACGGTGACGGCCGGACGCGCCCAGATGCGGTCGGCCACCGTGCCCGTGCCGGGCAGCGCCACCCCGTCGAGGACCTTGGCGTCCTTGCGGAACTCGTCCTCCGGGTACTGGAGCCCCTCCCACGCGGAGTCGGCGGCCAGGCCCTCGATCACGGTCTGCCCTTGCTCGTCCCGCAGCGAGTCCAGTACGCGGATGAGCGCGGCCAGCGCGTCGGGCGCCGCGCCGCCGAACTGCCCCGAGTGCAGGTTGCCTTCGAGCGTGTCCATGCGCACCCGGACCATCGTCATCCCGCGCAGCGTCGCGGTGACCGTGGGCAGACCGACCCGGAAGTTGCCGGTGTCCCCGATGACGATCGCGTCGGCCGTCAGCAGCTCGGGGTGCGCCTCCGCGTACCGCTCCAGGCCGCCGGTGCCCTGCTCCTCGGAGCCCTCGACGATCACCTTCACGGAGACCGGGACGCCGCCGTTCGCCTTCAGGGCGCGCAGCGCCAGCAGATGCATGATGAAGCCGCCCTTGCAGTCGGCGGCCCCGCGCCCGTACCAGCGGCCGTCGCGCTCGGTCAGCTCGAACGGCGGGCTCAGCCACGCGGACTCGTCCAGCATCGGCTGGACGTCGTAGTGCGCGTACAGCAGCACCGTGGGCGCGTCCGCCGGGCCGGGCAGGAAGCCGTACACCGACTGCGAGCCGTCCGGGGTGTCGAGCAGGGCCACGTCCTGGAAGCCCTCGTCGCGCAGCGCCCCGGCCACCCACGTCGCGGCCGCCTCGCACTCGCTCCTCGGCGCCACCGCCTCGTCCGCCACCGACTGGAACGCCACCAGTTCCGTGAGCTCCGCCTGCGCGCGGGGCATCAGTGAGGCGACGGTCTCGGCGATCGGATTCGCGGTCATGGGCACGCTCCTCGTGGGTGCGACGTTGAAGTACGTGTACGCAAAGTGCACGTGAATGTATGACGAAGGTAGGGCCGATCCTCCCACAGGGTGAGCGCGCCCCACCGCGCCGTAGGATGCGGTCGTCAGCTTGACCACGGGTCGGATCAGGAGCAGAAGCACATCGTGAGCAGCGAGAACGCAGATGCCGGGACGCAGCCGGACGAGCCGCAGGCCTCGTCGGTGTGGGATGTCGTCGTGGTCGGCGCCGGACCCGCGGGGGCCTCGGCGGCCTACGCGGCGGCGGTCGCGGGCCGGCGGGTGCTCCTCCTGGAGAAGGCCGAGCTGCCCCGCTACAAGACGTGCGGCGGCGGCATCATCGGACCTTCGCGGGACGCCCTGCCGCCCGGGTTCGAACTGCCCCTGAAGGACCGCGTGCACGCGGTCACCTTCTCCCTCAACGGCCGGCTGACGCGCACCCGCCGCTCCCGGCAGATGCTCTTCGGCCTGATCAACCGGCCGGAGTTCGACGCCGCGCTGGTCGAGACGGCCCAGAAGGCGGGCGCCGAGCTGCGCACCGGGGTGACCGTCCAGCGCGTCGAGCAGCACGGCTCGGCCGTGCCCGACCGGCGCACGGTGGCGGTCGTGCTGGCCGGTGGCGAGACCGTCCTCGCGCGCGCGGTCGTCGGCGCCGACGGCAGCGCCAGCCGCATAGGCGCCCATGTCGGCGTCAAGCTCGACCAGGTGGACCTCGGCCTGGAGGCGGAGATCCCGGTTCCGGCGACGGTGGCCGAGGACTGGGCGGGCCGGGTGCTCATCGACTGGGGCCCGATCCCCGGGAGTTACGGCTGGGTCTTCCCCAAGGGCGACACGCTCACGGTCGGGGTGATCTCGGCCCGGGGCGAGGGCGCCGGGACCAAGCGGTATCTGGAGGACTTCATCGCCCGGCTCGGCCTGGCCGGCTTCGAGCCCTCGATCTCCTCGGGGCATCTGACCCGCTGCCGCAGCGACGACTCGCCACTGTCGCGCGGCCGGGTCCTGGTGTGCGGGGACGCGGCGGGCCTGCTGGAGCCGTGGACCCGGGAGGGCATCTCGTTCGCGCTGCGCTCGGGACGGCTCGCGGGGGAGTGGGCGGTGCGGATCGCGGAGTCCCCGGACGCCGTGGACGCCCGCCGCCAGGCGCTGAACTACGCCTTCGCCATCAAGGCGGGCCTCGGTGTCGAGATGGGCGTCGGCCGCCGGATGCTGACGCTCTTCGAGAAGCGTCCGACGATGTTCCACGCCGCGATCACCGGCTTCCGCCCGGCCTGGCGGGCATTCGGGGACATCACCCGGGGCTCGTCGACCCTGGCGGGCCTGGTGCGCACCCACCCGATGGCGCGGCGCGCCCTGGACGTGGTGGACCGCCGGGCCCAGGGGAAGGCGGGTGCGCCGGGGGCGAAGGCCGACGCGTCCCGGGACCGCGCAGAGGCGTCCGAGGACAAGGCGGGCACCGCCGAGGACAAGGCGTAACGGGGACCGGCGGGCAGGGCGCGATCTGGCGGACATGGTCCGGGCCGCGCCCCGAAGGCCGCGCCCGGGAAGCCGGTCGCGGGAGGCCCGGCCCGGAAGTCTGCCCCGGACCGCCCCCGGACCGCCGCGCCCCGCTCAGGCCTCGACCGTGATGCGGAAGACCGGGTGGTCGGGCGCGGCGGCGAGCAGCTCGTCGTCGCTCGACTTCGCGGTCACCCCCTGGAAGTACTGGTTCACCTCCCACCCCCAGCGCTCCAGATAGGTGCGCAGGACGGCGGTCTTCTCGCTGTCCGACATCTCCACCGCGGTGAACGCGCGCACCTTGCGGCCCACCCGCAGCTCGCCGCCGCCCGCCGCCCGCATGTTGCGCACCCACTGCGAGTGCCCGCGGGCCGAGATGAGGTACTGCTCGCCCTCGTACGTGTGCGGATTGACCGGCACCCGCTGCATCTGGCCACTCTTGCGGCCGCGCACCGAGAGCTCGGCGGTGCCCGCGAGGCTCATGCCGTGCCGGGCGAGCCAGCCGATGGCGCTGTTCATGCGGACGGTGAAGCGCCCGGCCTTGAAGTAGTACGGCTGGGACGGCTGCGGGGACGGCTGCGAGGACATGGAAGGCATGGACGACATCGGGGACTCCCTGGACTGCTGCTCCGTTTCGAGAGCACCGCTCTCGCTTGAGAGCAGTGTGCACGGAATCGGTGCTCCAAAGCAAGAGCAGTGCTCTCAAAATGATTCGGCGATCGCTGTCCGGATCAGTGCTCTCATCCCAGTGCGCCGCTCTCGGCGATGGCACAATGGCCCCATGACCACTGTCCAGGGCGCCCGAGCCCGCGCGCGTACCGAGATCACCGCCGCCATCAAGGACGAGGCGAGGAAACAGCTCGCCGCCGAAGGCGCCGCGAAGCTGTCGCTGCGTGCCGTCGCCCGTGAGCTCGGCATGGTCTCCTCCGCCCTCTACCGCTACTTCCCGAGCCGCGACGACCTGCTCACCGCGCTGATCGTGGACGCCTACGACGCCGTGGGCGAGGCCGCCGAGCGGGCATGCGCGCAGGCCGCGCCCGCCGAGGCCCCCGCCGAGCGCTGGGTCGCCGTCTGCCGGGCCGTGCGCAGCTGGGCGCTGGCCCACCCGCACGAGTACGCGCTCATCTACGGCTCGCCCGTCCCCGGCTACACCGCGCCCCAGGCCACCATCGCCCCCGCCTCGCGCGTCGCGGTGGTGCTCATCGGGATCGTGCGCGACGCCCACCAGGCCCGGGGCATCGCCGTCCCCAGGCTCGCCCCCGCACTGCGCGCCGAGGGCGAGCGGATGGTGGCCGAGTTCGCGCCCGGGCTGCCCCCGGCGGTCGGACCCGCGCTGGTCGCCGCCTGGGCGCAGCTCTTCGGCCTGATCTCGTTCGAGCTGTTCGGCCAGTTCCACCGCGTCGTCGAGGAGCGCGACGCCTTCTTCGCGCACGCGGCCGCGGGGCTCGCCTCCTCGGTCGGCCTGGTACTCCCCGGGGAGTAGCCGTGATCACCACGTCGGGCTGACGCCCGGGCGCCGTGCCCGGGGCTAGCGTGGCCGGTATGGAAGAGCAGCCGGGGCGCCTCGGCCACCGCGAGAGCCGCCCCCGGGCGCGGCACGAGTCGCTGCCGCCATGGGTGCGGACGTGGGTCCAGGGGCCGGGCGGCGGCGCGGACCCGGGCGCCCGCTCGCGGCTGCCGTGGCCGTCCACCCTCGTGCTGACCGCGTTCGTACTGGGCGGCTCCACCTTCGCCGCGCACAACCAGGGCGGGCGTGCCTCCCTCGACCTGTTCGCCCGGCTGCTGCTGGTGGCGAGCTGCGCGGTGCTGCTGCCGCGCCACCGCCGCCCGGTGCTCGCCGTGTTCGGCTCGGCGGGCGCCGCCATGGTCTACCTCGGCGCCGGATACCCGTACGGGCCGATCTTCCTCGCGGTGGCCGTCGGCTGCTTCGCGGCGATCGTCGCCGGACACCGCCGGGCCGCCTGGGCGGCGGTCGGAATGCTCTGGCTCGGCCATGTCCTGGTCGCCCACTGGCTCTACCGCTGGCTGCCCCCGAGCGGCGACCGGCCCGCGCCCTGGGGGCAGGAACTCGCCGTCGCCGCCTGGGTACTGGCGATCGTGGCGATCGCCGAGCTCATCCGCGTACGCCGGGAGCAGTGGGCCAGGGCCGGGGCCGAGCGGGCCGCCGCCGACCGGCGGCGCGCCGACGAGGAGCGGCTGCGGATCGCGCGGGAGCTGCACGACGTGCTGGCGCACAGCATCTCCGTCATCAACGTCCAGGCGGGCGTGGGCCTGGCGCTGCTCGACTCCGACCCGGAGCAGGCGCGTACCGCGCTGAGCACCATCAAGTCCGCCAGCAAGGAGGCGCTGGGCGAGGTGCGCCAGGTCCTCGACACCCTGCGCGCCCCCGGGGACGCGCCCCGCTCGCCCGCGCCGGGGCTGGACCGGCTGCCCGAGCTCGTCGAACAGGCCGCGACCGCCGGGCTCACCGTCGAGACCACGACCACCGGCGAGCCCCGGCCGCTGCCGCCCGGTGCCGACCTCGCCGCCTTCCGTATCGTCCAGGAGGCGCTCACCAACGTGGTGCGCCACTCCGGCTCCCGTACCGCGCGCGTGGCGCTCGACCACGCGCCCGGCCTGCTCGAACTGCGTGTCGACGACGACGGACCGGCCGGCGCCGGGGACGCCGGCGGCAGCGGGAACGGTCTGATCGGCATGCGGGAGCGGGCCGCCGCGCTCGGTGGCACCATCGAGGCGGGCCCGCGCCCCGACGGCGGCTTCCGGGTGGTCGCCCGGCTCCCGCTCACCCGTACCGCACCCGCCGCCCCGAGGGAGACCCCGTGATCCGCGTACTGCTCGCCGACGACCAGCTGCTCGTCCGGGCCGGTTTCCGCGCGCTCCTCGACGCCCAGCCGGACATCGAGGTCGCGGGCGAGGCCGCCGACGGCGAGGAGGCGGTGCGCCTGGTGCGCGAACTGCGGCCGGACGTGGTTCTGATGGACATCCGCATGCCCCTGCTCGACGGGCTCGCCGCCACCCGCCGCATCACCGGCGACGCGGAGCTGGACGGGGTGCGGGTGGTGATGCTCACCACCTTCGAGCTGGACGAGTACGTCTTCGAGGCGATCCGCGCCGGAGCCTGCGGCTTCCTGGTCAAGGACACCGAGCCGGAGGAGCTGCTGCGGGCGGTACGCGCGGTGGTGGACGGGGACGCGCTGCTCTCGCCGGGGGTGACCCGACGGCTGATCGCCGAGTTCGCCGCCCGCTCCAAGGAGCCGGCCGCCGTGGAGAGCCTGGGCGAACTCACCGAGCGGGAGCGGGAGGTGATGGCCCTGGTCGGGATCGGGCTCTCCAACGAGGAGATCGCCCGCCGCCTGGTCGTCAGCCCGCTCACCGCCAAGACCCACGTCAGCCGCACGATGGTCAAGCTGGGCGCCCGCGACCGGGCCCAACTGGTGGTGCTGGCCTATGAGTCGGGCCTGGTCCGGCCCGGCTGGCTGGGCTGACGCCGGGGCTGGTCCCCCGCGTACGAGAAGCGCCACAGGGTGTGTACGCACCGGGCGACGAAGGCGAGCACGGCGGCGGCCGCCCCGCCGAGCAGCAGCAGTCCGCGTGCGGGATGGTGCAGTTCGAAGAGGAAGACGGGGGCGGCGACCGCGCCGAAGGCGAGCAGGGCGGCCAGCGAGGCGGTCACCACGGCGTACACGATCTCCACGGTGATGGCGTCGCGTTCGCCCTGGTTCCGGTTGCCCATGGGAGCAGTCTCCCCACAGATGCGGCCGACGGGCAAGAAGCACCCGTCGGCCGCACCCTCCCCCGTGGCGGCGTCAGTCGCGGACGGCGACCTTCGCGGGCTCCGGTGCGGCGGCCGCGTCCTGGGCCGATCCCGCGACGACCAGCGTCTGCCGGTCGGGCTTGGTGCGCAGTCCGGTCAGGGTGATGAGGAGACCGGCGAGCGCGATGCCGGTGACCACCATCAGACCCGGCCGGAAGCTGTCGAGCAGGTCCTGCGGCGAGTCCCCCCGGTCACCCGCGGTGATCACGGCCGTCACCACGGCCAGGAAGATCGCGCCGCCCACCTGGATCGAGGTGTTGAGCAGACCCGAGACCATGCCCTGCTCGCTGTCGTCCACGCCGTTGGTGGCCTGGATGTTGAGCGAGGGGAAGACCAGCGCGCAGGCCGCGCCGAGCAGCAGCATCGACGGCAGGATGACCGCCGCGTACTGCGGGGTCAGGCTGATGCGCAGGAACAGGGCGTACGACAGGACCAGGGCCGAGAAGCCGACGGCGATGATCCTCGGGGTGCCGAAGCGGTCCACGATCGAGCCGATCCCCACCGAGGAGAGCGCGACGAGCACACCGGCGGGCAGGAACGCCAGCGCGGTCTGGAGCGCGGTCCACTGGAGCACCGACTGCATGTACTGGGTGACCATGAACTGGAAGCCGACGTACGAGCCGAAGAAGGCGGCGGCGCCCAGCTGGGTGCGGACCTGGGTGCCGGAGCGGAGCACACCGAGCCGGATGAGCGGGCTCGCGGTGCGCTGCTCGATCTTCACGAAAGCGGTGAGCAGCACGGCGACCGCGAGGAAGGACAGCAGCGTACGGGCGGAGGCCCAGCCGGCCTCGGGTGCCTGGACGACGGTGTAGACGAGGAGCAGCATCGAGCCGGTTCCGGTGATGGCGCCGGGCACGTCGTAGTGGCGCTTGCCCTCACTGCGGGGGCTGCGCGGGATCAGCTTGAGGCCCGCGACCAGGGCGATTACGGCGACCGGCGCCGGGAGCAGCATGGTCCAGCGCCAGCTGAGCTCGGTGAGCAGACCGGACAGGACCAGGCCCATGGAGAAGCCGGTGGCGGCGCAGGTGGTGTAGATGGAGAGGGCGCGGTTGCGCTGCGGGCCCTCCTTGAAGGTGGTGGTGATGATCGAGAGTCCGGCGGGCGCGGTGAACGCGGCGCTGAGGCCCTTGATGAAGCGGCTGGCGATCAGCAGCGGCCCGGAGTCGACGAGTCCGCCGAGCAGCGAGGCCAGCGCGAAGACGCCGAGCGCGATGAGGAACACCTGGCGGCGGCCGAGCAGGTCGGCCGCGCGGCCGCCCAGGAGCAGCAGCCCGCCGTAGCCGAGGATGTAGCCGCTGACGATCCACTGGAGCGTCGAGGTGGAGAGGTCCAGGTCGGTCGCGATCGAGGGCAGCGCGACGCCGACCATGGAGACGTCGAGCGCGTCCAGGAACATCGCGGCGCAGAGCACCAGCAGGGTGCCCCACAGCCGCGGGCTCCAACGCTCTTGAGTGGACTGGACGTTGAGCGGAGAGGTCATGCGGAGCAGACTACATGCACATGCATCGAGTGCAAGTGCATTTAATTACGGTGCAACAAAGAGCGTCATCTCTGCTAACGTGCGGTCATGGCGGCCAAGAAGTCCGAGCGCATGCTCGTGGACGAGTGGCGCGGCATCCTCGCGGTGCACGCGCGCACGACGTGCGAGCTCGATCGCGAGCTGCACCAGTACGGCATCGGAGCGAGCGACTTCGAGGTGCTCGACGTGCTCGTGGAAGGCTGTGCGGAGGACGGCGGGACGGCGTTCCGCGTCCAGGACCTCGCCTCCCGCGTCCATCTCAGCCAGAGCGCCCTCTCCCGCCTGATCGGCAGGCTGGAGAAGGAGGGCCTGGTCACGCGCGGAATGTGCAGCGAGGACCGGCGGGGCGTGCGGGTCGCGATCACGGACCAGGGCCGGGCGCGCCACGCCGACGTACGCCCGCTCCAGCGCGCGGTGCTCGCCAGGATGCTCGCGGACCGGCCCTCGTGACGTAGGTGGTACGCCGACGGGGTCACGGCGGCCGGCGCCATGACCCCGTACGCCGAGGTGCTATGCCCAGGTGACGGCGGACTTCTCGCGCCACAGCGCGGCGAGCGAGGCGTCGCCCGCGAGGGCGACCGAGTCGAGCGGCAGCCGGTTCCAGAGGGTCAGATACAGCTCGTACGCCGAGCCGCTCAGCTCGCAGTCGGCGGGGCCGTCGTTGTCCCGGACGGTACGCGGGACCCCGTCCGACAGATGCACGGTCCACACCGCGTCCGTGTCCGTCGTCCGTACGCGAAGGGTGCGCGGGGCCGCCGTGCGCACCCGGCTCTTCTCCCGCCCGTGGAAGGCGAGCAGCAGCTCGTCGATGCCGTCGACGGCGAACTCCGGCTCCGCCACGGTGAAGGCGCCGCCCCCGGCCGACTCGGCGTCCGCCCGGTGGACGGCGGTCTCGTGCGCCTGGCGCCGGGCCCAGAACGCCAGCGGCGAGGGCGCGGGCATGAACTGCCAGCACTCCAGGTCCTTCGGCGCCCCGGTCAGGGCGTCGACCAGCGCCCGGTGGCCCTGGCGGAACCAGCCGAGGAGCTCCTCGCCGTCCAGGTCGGGCTCCGCACCGCTGGGCCGGAAGGAGGTGTGGCCCTCGGTGAGGTACGCGGCCGCCCAGCGGTGCACCGTCCCGGTGTGCCGCAGCAGGTCCCGGACCCGCCAGTCGGGGCAGGTGGGAACGGGGGCGCCGGTACCGGCCGCGCCGGCGGCGTCGGCCAGCAACCGGCCCTCGCGGTCAAGGGTGTTGATGAGGTCAGCGGTATCCATGTCGGGATTCTGCCAGGGGGGTGACGGAGGAGGCGGGCGGGTCCGTGGTGCGGTCACACGCGCGTACGGCGCCGCCCTGGTGGCCGTCGTCCAGGGTGAGCGGCGCTCACGCGCCCGCCGTGGCGTGCCGCGAGCCGTACGCGATCAGGGCGGCCGCCGCCGACAGCGCGGCCACCGTCGTCAGGGCGACGGGCAGGGAGGACCACTGGGCCAGGAAACCGATCGCGGGCGGGCCCAGGAGCATGCCGCCGTAGCCCAGCGTGGAGGCGGCGGCAACACCGCCGGGTCCGGCCAGCGCGCCCGCGCGGGCCACCGCGACCGGGAAGATGTTGGCCAGGCCCAGACCCATCACCGCGAAACCGGCGAGCGCGAGCCACACCGTCGGCGCGAGCGCGCCGAGCAGCATCCCGGCCGTGGCCGTCGTACCGCCCGCGACCAGGGCGCGGGTCTGGCCCAAGCGCTCCAGCAGGAACGTTCCGGTGAGCCGGCCGGCCGTCATGGCCAGGGCGAACAGGGAGTAGCCGATGGCCGCGACGCCGGGTGTCGCGTCCAGGTCCTGCTCCAGGTGGAGCGCGCCCCAGTCGGCCATGGCGCCTTCCCCGTACGCCGTGCACAGCGCGATCACGCCGAACAGGAGCACCAGGCGGCGGGCCCGGCCGTCGAGGCGGCGCCCCTGGGCGTGCGGGGTCGCGGTGTGCGCCGGGGCGGGGTGGCGCAGCAGGACGGGGCCCGCGAGGGCGGTCACCAGCAGGCCGAAGCCGGTCAGCGCGAGCAGGTGCGCGGTGGGGGAGAGGCTTCCCGCGACCAGCGCGCCGACGCCCGCGCCGAGCATTCCGCCGAGGCTGAACGCGGCGTGGAAACTGGACATCACCGGGCGCCGCAGAGCCGCGACCAGATCGACGGCCGCGCTGTTCATGGCCACGTTGATCCCGCCGTACGCGGCACCGAAGAGCAGCAGCACCGCGCCCAGCGACAGGGCGGAACGGGTCTGCGGCGGCAGCGCGATGGCCAGCGCCATCAGCGCGGCGCAGGCCACGGTCACGGGGTGGCTGCCGAAGCGCCGGCAGAGCCGGCCGGTGAGCACCATCGTCACCACGGCGCCCGCCGAGACGCCGAGCAGGGCGAGGCCGAGGTCACCGGCCGAGGCGCCGGTCTGCTGCTTGATGGCCGGGATGCGGACCACCCAGCCGGCGAAGAGGAATCCGTCGAGGGCGAAGAACACGGTCAGGGCGGTGCGGAGGCGGAGGAGGGAGGGCGCGGTGGTGTGCGCGCCGGATCCCGCCGGGAGGGCCGTCCGTACTTTGTTTAGTAGCGGCACAAACTCAGGATAGGGGTCGGCGGGCCGTAGGGACAAGCCGCCGCCGACTCCGTTGTCGGCCTTCGCGACGACCGGCGGGTGAGCGCCGAGTGAACGGGGGCGGCCGCCGGAGGGAATGCCTCCGTCCTGGATCATGGGAGACTCGCCCCCATGAACGGCAAGGCGACGCACACCAAGACGAGGCTGGACAGAGGCCGTGGGGCACTCGGCCCCGCGCTCGAACTGGTCCACACGGGCCGCGCCCCGACCCGCGCCGTCCTCACCGCCGAGCTGGGCGTCACCCGGGCCACCGCCGGAGCCGTCGCCGCCGAACTCGAAGCGCTCGGCCTCATCCAGGTCGACTCCCGCCCCGGGGCCGCCGCCGGTTCCCAGGGCCGTCCCTCGCACCGCCTCGCGGTCAACGACTCCGGCCCCGTCGCCCTCGCCGCCCAGGTGCACGCAGACGGCTTCCGCGCCGCGCTGGTGGGCCTCGGCGGCCGTACGGTCGCCACCGCGCCCGGCTGCGTCACCGTCTCCGCCGACCCCGCGCAGGTGCTCGGCGAGGTCGTGGAGGCGGGCGCCGAACTGCTGCGCGGCAGCGGGCTGCGCTGCGTCGGCGCCGGCCTGGCCGTGCCGTCGGCGGTCGCCGAGCCGGACGGCACCGCGCTCAACCCGCTGCACCTGGCCTGGCCCGCGGGCGCCCCGGTGCGCGAGATCTTCGCCGAGCAGGTACGGGCGGCGGGCATCGAGGGCCCCGCCTTCACCGGCAACGACGTCAACCTCGCCGCCCTGGCCGAGCACCGGCACGGCGCCGGGCGCGGCGCCCAGCACCTGCTGTGCGTGGCCACCGGGCACCGGGGCGTCGGTGGCGCGCTCGTCCTCGACGGCCGTCTGCACACCGGGAGTTCGGGCCTCGCCCTGGAGGTCGGCCACCTCACCGTCAACCCCGAGGGGCGTCCCTGCTACTGCGGCGGCCGGGGCTGCCTCGACGTGGAGACCGACCCGCTCGCCTTCCTGGTGGCGGCGGGCCGCGACCCGGGCCCCGAGGTCTCGCTCCTGGAGCAGTCCCGCGAGCTGCTGCGCACCGAGTACGACGACGTGTCCGTGCGCGGCGCCGCCGAGGAGCTCGTCGACCGCCTCGGCCTCGGGCTCGCCGGACTCGTCAACATCCTCAACCCGGACCGGATCATCCTCGGCGGACTGCACAAGGCCCTCCTGGAGGCCGACCCGGACCGGCTGCGGGCCGTCGTGGCCGACCGCAGCCTGTGGGGCCGCAGCGGTGGCGTGCCCATCCTGGCGTGCTCGCTCGACCACAACAGCCTGGTGGGCGCGGCGGAGTTGGCCTGGCAGCCGGTACTGGACGATCCGCTGGGGGCGCTGGGATGAGGCCGCGCTGACTCCACGGCCGTCCGGCCGCGAGCCGCCAGGGGGACCGGTCGCAGCAGTTCGCCCCCGCAGCCATCACGTCCGCAGCGCGAACGCCCCCGCCGGGTTCCCCACCAGCACCCGCTCCACCAGCTCCTCGCCCAGCTCGAGCGCCAGCCGGGGCCGCACCCTGCGCAGCAGATACGGCATCCCCGGAGTGTCCGGGGTCACCGTGTCCCCGCCCAGCAGCAGCCGGTCCCCGAACCCCGCGTCGGCCAGTGCCCTCATCGCCTCCGGCATCCGCCAGTCCGTGGCGTGGTTGGCCCGGGACGGCCCGTCGAAGCCCAGATAGGCGCCCTCGGCGGCGGCCTGCCGGTGGACGGCGGAGTCGGGGGAGCGGTTGAGGTGGCCGAGGATCACCCGGTCCGGCGCCACCCCCGTCTCCCCGCAGAGCAGGTCGAGTACGTCCAGGGCCCCGGTCCCCAGCTCCAGGTGCACGGCGATCGCCGCGCCCGTGCGGTGATGGGCCTCGGCGGCCGCGCGCATGGTGAGCCGGGCGTGCGCGTCGAGCCCGTGGAAGCCGCCCGCGACCTTGATCAGCCCGGCCCGTACGCCCCCGGCGCCCGCCACGCCCTCGGTGATCTCGCGCACGAACAGCTCGGCGAGCGAGTCGCGTACGGAACCGAGCAGTTCGGGCGAGTAGTGGACCGCCTGGTGCAGCCCGGTGGCCGCCACGATCCGGACCCCCGACCGCCGCGAGAGCGCGGCGAGCAGGTCCGCCCGGCGGCCCATCCCGTACGGCGTCCACTGCACCACCGTGCCGCCGCCGAGCTCGCGGAAGGCGGCGAGCCGGGCCGCCGCGTCCTCGGCGTCGTCGAGCTCCTGGCCCGGCAGCAGCGGGCTGCGGATGAAGAGGTGGTCGTGGGCGTCCACCACACCCAGCCGGTCGGCCGGAACGTCGCCGCCGACGGTACGGACGACGGCGCTCACCAGTGCCGTCCCCGGGTGAGCTCGCCGCGCTCGGGCGCCGACAGGTGCAGCACCCGGAAGTGGTCGCCCGGCGCCTGCGGGGCCTCCTGCTCCCAGAGCGTGAAGCGCAGCAGCTCCCAGCGGCGCGGGTCCACCGCGAGCGCGCTCACCACCGTCCCCGGCCCGGACGTCCGCTCCAGCTGCTCGGCCACGAAGTCGGCGGGCCGTATCCCGTGCGGCACCGGCAGCCGCTCGCGCGTCGCGGCGAGCGGCGTGGCCCCGGCCGCCGTCCCTTCCTCGTACGAGAGGCCCATCCAGTGCTGGACCTCCGGGCGGCCGAAGTCGTCGACGATGCCCTGGAAGCCCGCGCCCCAGAGGAAGGCGTTCATGCCCTCGGGCGTGTTCCAGAGGTAGAAGGGCGCATAGGCGTTCACCGGCGACCCGGCGCCGCGCTCGCGGATCAGATACGCCTTGAGGCCGAGGCCCGGGAAGGCGTCCAGGAGGTGGCCCCGGGTGGCGACCCGGGTGCGGATGATGTCCATGTCGTAGTCGGCGGGCAGGGTGATCTCGTACTGCAAGGCGTGCACGGCGTACTCCTCAGGAGGTGGCGGACGGGTAGGCGTCGGCGCCGACATGGCGGTCCCAGTCGACCGAGGTGCCGTCCTGGGCGGCCTCGACGACCGCGAGATGGGTCATGAAGGTGTGCGGCCCGGCGCCGTGCCAGTGCCATTCGTCCGGCTCGATCCAGACGGTGTCGCCCGCCCGGATCGGCTCGACGGGTCCGCCCCGGCGCTGTACCAGGCCCTCGCCCTCGGTCACGTGCAGGACCTGGCCGTGCGGATGGCGGTGCCAGGCGGTGCGGGCGCCGGGGGTGAAGTGGACGCTGAACATCCGCAGTCGGGACGGGGACGGGGGCGCGGCGATCTCGTCGAGCCAGACCGTGCCCGTGAAGTGCTCGGCCGGGCCCCGCACACTGGCGGGCCGCTGACGGGTGACATGCATGGGTGGCGCTCCTCGGGCAGGCTCTCAGGGGTTGCGGGGCGCGAGCAGGGCGAGCAGGCCGCGGACGCCCGCGTCGAAGGCGGCGGGCGAGCCGGCGGCGCGCGCCAGGACATAGCCGCCCTGGACGGTCGCGACCACCGTCGCCGCGATCTCCTCGGGCACCACGGGAGCGCTGAACTCACCCGCGTCCAGGCCCTCTTGGACGATCTCGGCGAGCCGTCCGCGCAGCCAGTCGATCGTCTCGGTGACGGGCGCGCGCAGCTCCTCGCTGGCGATGACGTCCGGGTCCATGGTCAGCCGGCCCACCGGGCAGCCGCGCAGGACGTCGCGCTCGCGCAGCAGATAGCCGCGGAGTCGTTCGTACGCGGTGCCCTCGCCCCCGAAGGAGGCCTCGGCGCTCGCGCGCAGCTCCTCGGCGGTGCGCCGGATGGCGGCGAGCGCCAGGTCCGGCTTGCCCGCGAAGTGGTGGTACATGCTGCCCTGGCCCGCGCCCGCCTGCTGCTGGATCGCCTTGGGGCTGGTGCCGACGTAGCCCCGCTCCCACAGCAGCTCCCGGGTGGCCTCGATCAGACGCTCTGGGGTGCTCATGATCCCTACTGTACATACTAGTAGGTACACAATCCAGAGCAGCCGTGCGCGCCCGGTCTACTCCCCGTGGGGTACGCCGGATGCCGCTGGCCGTACGACGACCCGGGCCACCCCTCGGAGGCAGTCTCGAAAGCACCACGAGACAGCACCACGAGACCACCCTCGACCGAGGAGCTGAGCACCATGAACACGCTGGCCTACGACGGACCCGGACCCTGGATCCTCTTCTTCCCGCTGATCTGGGCGGCCGTGATCCTCACGGTCGTGACCGTGCTGCGCCGCACCGTGTGGCGCGGTCGGCGCGGCCCCTGGCGCCCGCCCTTCGACGAGCCCCGCTCCTACGGTGAGCGCCCCTCGCTGGACGCGCGCTCACCCCTCGCCGTGCTCGGCCGGCGCTTCGCCGCCGGGGAGATCGATGAGGACGAGTACTGGCGCCGGCTCTCCGTCCTGGACGAGGAGTTCGGCCGCCGCAAGGACGGTGCGGCATGACCGCCGCACCGCGTCCCACGGCCACCGCCGCCGGGGTCGTCGACACCGTCGGCCCGCGCGACCGACTGCGCCACCGGCCCGCCGAGTTCTCCGGCGCCCGGCGGCAACGCGTCGCCGCGGCAAGGGCGTTCGCCGCAGAGTGAGGGGCGGTGACCGCCACGAGGGCCCCGCTCCGCCCTCCCGCCCGGTCAGCCCGCCGCGGGCAGCCGGGCGGGCGTGCGCGGATGGCCGCCCCGTGCCTCGGTACGCACCAGGGCGGGCCGCTTGCGCAGACACGGGCCGGTCGCCTTGGACCCGTACGCCGGGCGGGCCGGCAGCGCCACCGGGGTCGGCGCGGGGAGCGTGAACCACACGGTCTTGCCCGAGGCGCCCTGCGGGCGCACCCCCCAGCTCTCGCTGACCGCCGCGATCATCGCGAGGCCGCGGCCGTTGGTGGCGAAGGGGTCGGTGCTGCGCACCGTGGGCATCCGGGGGTCGTGGTCGTGCACCGACACCGTGAGCCGGTCGCGCAGCAGCTCGATCTCCACGGTGCAGAGCTTGTCCGGCTGGGCGTGCCGGTGGACGTTGGTCAGCAACTCGGTGACGCCCAGCGCCGCCTCGTCTATCAGAGGATCGAGATGCCAGTAACGCAACTGTGCTGAAACGATTCTGCGGACCTGTCCGATCCGCGACGGCAGGGCTTGGAGCTCCACCGTGCAATGCCTGCTCGACTGGCTGATCACGGCTGCGACTCCCCGATTGAGGTCCGGAAGAAGCTTGTCTGTCCGACGGGCTGGATCGCAGCGTGACCGCCGGTAAACCCTGAGTGATGTGAGACCAGGGTGGCGCAGGGGTCGGCGCTCCGCAACTCGCGCCCCACCAGCCCCCTCAGCCGCGCGGTTCCCCGGCCGGGCGCACCGCCTGGAGGAAGCGCTGGGCGAGCTCCGCGCCGCGTGGCCGGCCGCTCTGCTGGCCCATGGTGAGCCGGTAGCGGTGGCCGTTGAGCCTGGCCACGGTCCGGTCCGCCTTGGCCGCCCACGGCAGCAGCGGCTTGCCCGCGCTCACCGCGCGCAGCGGCGCGCTGTCGATCTCGCGCCCGCTGCTGGTGAGCAGGGCGAGCCGGCCGTCCTTGATCAGGACTTGTCCCGCCCTGGTCAGTGAACGCGTCCAGCGTTCGATCCGCACACCCCTGGCGCTGAACTCGGGCTCGGTCATGGCCGCTGTGCCCCCTTCGTACCGTTCCTGCTGGGCAGTCTGCACAACGATGGCCGTACGCACCAGGGCGCGCGGAGGATCGGCCGTCACCCGCCGCCGTGCGCCCCTTCACCGGTGTCCCACAAGCCACCCCTATGGATCCCCAAAGGGAATGTTTGTGCAGGTGAGGGCGGTATTGTCAAGTGAGGGAGCCGAGCGTTTCCCGTCAACTTCGACGAACCCGTTTCACGACCTTCCCCGCCCGGGCGCCCCGCCCTCCGGGGGCCGCCAGACTTGGAGGAGTGGCATGGAGACCATCGACGTGGACCGCAGCGACGCGGCCTACCGGGCGTGGCTGAAGGACGCCGTGCGCAAGGTCCAGGCCGACGCCAACCGCTCCGCCGACACACATCTGCTGCGCTTCCCGCTGCCCGAGCGGTGGGGCATCGACCTGTACCTCAAGGACGAGTCCACCCACCCCACCGGCAGCCTCAAGCACCGGCTCGCCCGCTCGCTCTTCCTGTACGGGCTGTGCAACGGCTGGATCCGGCCCGGCAAGCCGGTCATCGAGGCGTCCAGCGGCTCGACCGCGGTGTCCGAGGCGTACTTCGCCGGGCTCGTGGGGGTGCCGTTCATCGCCGTGATGCCCCGCACCACCAGCGCCGAGAAGATCCGGCTGATCGAGTTCCACGGCGGCCAGTGCCACTTCGTGGACGACTCGCGCAAGATGTACGAGGAGGCCGCGGCCCTCGCGCTGGAGACCGGCGGCCACTACATGGACCAGTTCACCTACGCGGAGCGGGCCACCGACTGGCGCGGCAACAACAACATCGCCGAATCGATCTACCAGCAGCTGAGACTGGAGCGCTACCCGGAGCCCGCGTGGATCGTCGCCACCGCCGGGACCGGCGGCACCTCGGCCACCATCGCCCGCTATGTGCACTACATGCAGTACGACACCCGCATCTGCGTCCCGGACCCGGAGAACTCCTGTTTCTTCGACGGCTGGACCCGTGGCGACGCGCTCGCCAGCAGCGACTGCGGCTCGCGCATCGAGGGCATCGGGCGGCCCCGGATGGAGCCGAGCTTCCTGCCCGGCGCCATCGACCGGATGATGAAGGTCCCGGACGCGGCGAGCGTCGCGGCCGTACGCGCCCTGGAAGGAACCATCGGCCGCAAGGCGGGCGGCTCCACCGGCACCGGTCTGTGGTCCGCGCTGAAGATCGTCTCCGAGATGGTGGCCGCCGGGCGCACCGGCAGTGTGGTCACCCTGCTGTGCGACCCGGGCGACCGCTACCTCGACAAGTACTACTCGGATGCCTGGCTGGCCGAACAGGGCCTGGACATCGCGCCGTACACGACGGCGATCACCACCTTCCTGGCCACGGGAGTGTGGCCGGAGTAGGACGGTCGCGGCCGGGCCGCGCGGCCGGAAGCGGCCAGTCGGGGGCGGGACCGGGCCGCTCAGGTGTGTGAGGCCGCCGCCGGCCGGGGCCTCGCCGTTGCGCTCCAGGGCCTGGCCTCGTGGGGCGCGCGGGAAGGCGGCGAAAGGCCCCAGGGCTAGGAGGCCGCTGCCAGTCGGCGGTCGAGGGTCCTCACCGCGTCGCGGAAGGCCCGGCCGAAGCCCGGCCGGCCCAGCCGCAGCGCGAACCGCAGCGGTGCGCCGGCCGAGGCCGCGAAGGTCCACTGCACCCGGGTGCCCCGGCCGGCCGGGGTGAGCCGCCACTCCTCCAACAGGGCGTGCAGGCCGGGCGCGTTGGTGACGTCGACCCGGTAGGCGTAGCGCGCGCCTGGCTCGGCGGCCATCACCGTCTCCTCGAACCGGGTGCCGCCGCGCAGCCGGACCTCCCGGCCGCCTTCGGTGGCCCGCGCGTGGCTCACCGCCGAGAACCACCGGGGCCAGGCCTCCGTCTCGACGGCCAGCGCGCGGTAGAGGGCGTCCGCCGGAGCGGCCGCGTCGGCGGCGAAGACCAGGCGCAGCGGAGCGGTCTCGACGAAGTCGAGCTCCACGGGACGGAGTCGGCGAGCCATCGGGCCGCACCTCCAGTGATCGGTGTGGACGGGCACGAGCGAGCGGCAGCGAGCCCGCACACCTTAACTGGCGGTCCGTCAGATGTCTTCGGCCAAGGCCGCGTCCGCCTCCGAACGCGCCTCGGCGGCCCCGGCCGCGTCGTCGTCGCCCGCCACCAGCAGCCCCGGCAGATGCTCGGCCATCTCCTCGCGGGCCGCGTCGGAGAGCCCCGAGTCCGTCACCAGCGTGTGCACCTCGTCCAGCGAGGCGAACGAACTCAGCCCCACCGTCCCCCACTTGGTGTGGTCCGCGACCACCACGACCCGCCGCGCGGACCGCACGAACCGGCGGTTGGTCTCCGCCTCCGCCAGGTTCGGGGTGGAGAGCCCCGCCTCCACCGAGATGCCGTGCACCCCGAGGAAGAGCACATCGAAGTGGAGCGAGCGGATCGCCTGGTCCGCGACCGGCCCCACCAGCGAGTCCGACGGGGTGCGCACCCCGCCGGTGAGCACCACGGTCGCCGCCCCCGGCCGGTTGCCGGTGGCGCCCGCGGCCCGCTGCGCCGCGTGGAAGACGTCCGCGACCCGCACCGAGTTGGTCACCACCGTCAGATCCGGGACGTCGAGGAGCTGGTGCGCCAGCGCGTACGTCGTCGTACCACCGGAGAGCGCGATGGCGCTGCCCGGCACGGCCATCGCGGCCGCCGCGCGCGCGATGTCCTCCTTGGCGCTCAGCTCCAGGCCCGACTTGGCCTCGAAGCCGGGCTCGTGCGTGGAGGCCTCGACCACCGGCACCGCCCCGCCGTGCACCTTCTCGATCACGCCCTGGCGGGCCAGCGCGTCCAGGTCCCGGCGGACCGTCATGTCCGAGACGTTGAGCTTCCGGGTGAGCTCGTTGACCCGGACCCCGCCGCGCCGTCTGACCTCGTCGAGGATCAGGGCGCGACGCTGCTCCGCGAGCAGGTTCTGGTTGTCGCTCACTGCCGGGTCGGTCCTTCCGCGTCGCCGTACATGTCGTCGCCGTACATCCGAATCCTGTCACGGGGAGATTCCGTGAGGACACCGCACCGGGGCCCCCGATCCGAGATCCTGGAGAACCCGCACGCCACCGCCCCCACGCCGAGGTCCACCGGCCCCCGCACGACGCCCGACCCGCACGGTCCGCGATCCGCACGACGGCCCCCGCCGTCCCCCGCCGCCGATCCTCCCACGAGAGCGAGTCACAGAAGTGCCCCGTGCCACACCTGCCGCCGACGACGCCGGGCCCGCGCTCGAACTGCTCGTCCACGGGGTCGGTGGCGCCACCCCGCAGTCCATGCTCGACGACCCGCGCACGGTCCGGATCACCGGCGACGAGACCGCCGCCGTCTTCCGCCGCACCGAGGACGCCGACGCCGAGGAGCACCCCGAGCGCTACCGCGACAAACCGGTGCCCGAGGCCTACTGCTGGGCCAACCTCACCTCCGGCAACGGCGCCCGCGCCCTGTGGCTGCTGCTCCTGCCGTTCATGGTGGTCAACCTCGCGCACTGGATGCGCCCGCCCGCCCGGGAGTCCGCCCGCGCGGTGCGGCTGTACGGGGTCCTGGTGCGGCTCGTCGCCCTCAGCCTGACCGTGCTGCTCACCGCCACCGCCTGCGAGGTCGCGCTCGATCTGGCCGCCTGGCAGTGCGCGGGCACCGCGGACTGCGCCGCCGGGAAGTCCTGGCTCGGCTTCCTCTCGCCCGAGCGGCACGGCTGGTGGAGCCCGCCCGGGCGCCGTCTGGCACTGGCCGCGCTGGTGCCCGCCGCCCTGACCGGACTGCTCTGGTACCTGTCCAACCGGACCTGGAGCGCGTACGAGTCGCAGCAGCCGCTCGGCGCCGCGGGAGACGACGACGAGCCGGACGCGCCCGCCCTGAGCCGACCCGGCTTCTGGTACGGGCGCCGCCTTGTCGCCCGGCTGCGCGCCGCGCACACGGCCGCCGCCTTCCTCACCGTCGCCGCGGCCGTCACCACTGCCGCCGCCCGGCACGACCGGGCCGCCGCGAACACCGCGCTGGACGTCCTGGGCCGGCTGCTGACGGCGGCTCTCCTCGTCGGCGCGGCCGTCGTGGTGGCTGTGGTGTGCGGCCGCGGCCGCAGCGAGTCGCGCCTGGACGAGCACCTGGACCGGGCCGTCATCGCGCTGCTGCCCGCCGCCGCCCTCGGCCTGCTCGCCCTGTCGATGGTGTACGCCTGCTGGGACCGGCCCGGCTGGGCCTCGCACTCCACGCTCCCGGGCGACCGCACCTTCGGGGTCATCGCCCTCGCCCAGGGCGTCCTGGTCGTCCTGCTCGCCGGGGTCGCGCTCCTGCTGCGGCGCCGCGCGCACGACTCCCGTACCGCTCTGTCGGGCCTCGGCGGCCCCGCCGTCGCGCTCCTCGCGTGCGCGCTCGGCGGAGTGATGACCGGCGGGGTCGCCCAGCGGGTGGCGGACTGGCTGGACGGGCCCGGCACGCCGGGCGCGGCCCGCGACGTCCTCGCGGGCCCGCCGCCGCTGCTCACCTGGCAGGCCTCGGTGATCCCGGCCCTGCTCGCCCTCCTCGTCCCGGCCGTCGTCCACTTCGCGTTGCGCACCTGGCGCACCGCGCGCGCCGAGGAGGCGGGGCTGCTCGCGGACTACCCGGGCGAACTCCCGGACACCGCCCGCTCCCGGCGCATCGCCACCGCCCGCGCGATGGCCTCGCTCACGGACCGCACGCCCACCTTCCTGGGACTCGTCGGAGCCGCCACCCTGCTGCTGGGCGCGGGCGCGCTCGCGGGCTCCTGGGCCACCGGGCAGGTCCCCGGGCGGGCGGCGGACGACGCGCCGGGCGCGGTCGCCTCGGCCGCCGACACCGCCCAGGCACTCGGCTCCTGGCTCACCGGACTCGGCTTCGTGCTCTTCGTCACCTGGGGGCGGCGGGCCTACAAGGACGCCGCCGCCCGGCGCACCATCGGCATCCTGTGGGACGTGGGCACCTTCTGGCCGCGCGCCGCCCACCCGTTCGCGCCGCCCTGCTACGCCGAGCGGGCCGTGCCCGACCTCGCCTGGCGGATGAACACCTGGACCGCGCGCACCGGCGGCCGGCTGGTCATCTCCGGCCACTCCCAGGGCAGCGTCCTCGCGGCCGCCGCCGTCTGGCAGCTCCCGGCCCGCACCCGCCGCAGCGTCGCCCTGCTCACCTACGGCTCGCCCCTGGAGCGCCTGTACGGGCGCTGGTTCCCCGCGTACTTCGGCCGCCCGGAGCTGACCGCCCTCCACCATCAGCTGCACTGCTGGCGCAATCTGTGGCGGCCCACCGACCCGATCGGCGGTCCGGTGCTGCCCGGCACCACCGTGGACCGGGGCCCGCTCCTCGACCCGCTCGCCTTCGGCCGGACGAAACGGCAGCCGCTGCCCGCCCCGATCCTGGGCCACTCCGACTACCAGGCCGACCCGGTCTTCGCCGAGGAGCGCACCGCCCTGCTCGACGAACTGACACCGGCGCTGCCGCAGCAGCGTTGACAGGCAGTCAACAAGCGCTGTCGTCAGGGCAGTTCGGGCAGATCGTCGGCGTAGAGCAGACTCAGGTCGTCCGGGCTCGCGTCGGCGAACTGGGCGACCCGCCCCGCGTGCCGCTCCACCATCGACTCGAACGTCTGGCGCGCGGTGCGGCCGTTGCCGAACGCCGGGCCCTTGGGCAGCGCCGTGAAGTACTTCAGGAGCGCCTCGGCGGTCCCGCCGCCCAGCCGGTACTCGTGCTCCTCCGCCTGCTGCTCCACGATCCGCAGCAACTCGTCCGGGTCGTAGTCGCTGAAGGTGATGGTCCGGGAGAAACGGGACGCCACCCCGGGGTTGACGCGGAGGAAGCGCTCCATCTCCGCCGTGTACCCCGCGACGATCACCACCACCGCCTCGCGGTGGTCCTCCATCAGCTTGACCAGGGTGTCGATCGCCTCCCGGCCGAAGTCCCGGCCGGAGTCCTCGGGCGACAGCGCGTACGCCTCGTCGATGAACAGCACTCCGCCGCGCGCCCGGTCGAACGCCTCCTGGGTGCGGATCGCGGTCGAGCCGATGTGCTCGCCCACCAGGTCCACCCGGGACACCTCCACGAGGTGCCCGCGCTCCAGGACCCCGAGCGAGGCCAGGATCTCCCCGTAGAGCCGGGCCACCGTGGTCTTGCCGGTGCCGGGGGAGCCGGTGAAGACCAGATGGCGGCGGACCGAGGCGGCCTTGAGACCGGCCCGCTGCCGCTTGCGACCCACCTCGATCATGTCGGTGAGCGCCCGCACCTCGCGCTTGACGCTCTCCAGGCCCACCAGCGCGTCGAGTTCCCCCAGCACGTCCTGTGAGGAGCGGGCGGGCTCGACCGCGGGCTCCGGAGCCTTGGGAGGGTGCTGCCCGGGGACCGTGGAGAGCAGGCCCATCGTCTGCGTGGCGGTCTGCACGGCGGGCGGCTCGGCCGGCCCGGGGCGCACCCCGCTCTCGTCGCTGGTGCAGTCCTGCGAGACCGGCCCGTCCTCGCCGAACTCGTACCCCCCGCGCGCGCAGCGCTCCGTACGGCAGCGGGTCAGCGTCGTACGGCAGCCGTCCACCACATGGAAGCCGTAGCCCCCGCTGCCGGTCACCCGGCAGCCGTGGAAGGTGCCCCGGCCCTCCGCCGAGACGTAGAACCCGGCCTCGGCGGGCGCCGTGACCGTACAGCGCTCGATCCGGGGGTCGGCGCCCTTGGTGACGATCACGCCGGTCTGCGCGGCGTCGATGGTGCAGTTGGCGAGGGTCCCGCCGCTGCCGTGGTCGCGGAACCAGGCACCGGTGGAGACCTCCCTGATCCGGCAGTCGTCGAGCTGCGCGGTGGCGCCGTCGCTCACCGACACCGCGGTGTTGCGCACCTGCGAGATGTCGCTGTCGACGACGTCGGCGCGCGAGCCCCGGTCCAGCACGAACAGCGCGTCCGGCACGTCGTGGACCCGGCACCCCTCCAGGACCGCCGTGGCGCCGTCGCTGACCCACACCGCCGGGTAGTCGCCCGTACTGTCGTGGATCTCGCACTGGTTGGCGTCCACCCGGGTGCCCGGGTCCCACACCGACAGGCCGTTGCGGCCGAAGCTGCGCACCGCCGAGCGGGTCAGCGTCAGCACCGACCGGGAGCGCAGGTCCACCGCGTTCTCCGGGATGTCGTGGATGTCGCAGTCCGCGAGGGTGAGCACCGCGTCCGTGTCGAGGGTGACCCCGTCCGCCGAGGTGCGGTGCACCGTGCACTCGGTGAGGTGGGCGGTGGCGCGCGCGGCGATCTGCACCCCGGCGCCCTTGATCTCGTACACCTCGCAGCCCAGCGCCTCCAGGCCGGAGCCCTCGCCGGTGACCGACAGGCCCGCGCCCGAGGCGTGGTGGACCCGGCAGCGCTCCAGACGGGGGTGGGCGCCCGCGCGGACCGAGACGCCCGACTGGCCGGCCGCGACCACCTCGCACTCCTCGAACAGCCCGCCCGCGCCGTCCAGTACGCCGATGCCGACGCCGCCCGGGTTGTCCACCGTGCACCGGCGGACCGTGGGGCGGGCCGCGCCGCGTACCTCGATGCCCACCGCCGACCGCGTCACCACCCGCAGGTCGCACAGCTCGGGGGCGCCGTCCTCGATCAGCAGGGCGGGCGCCGCCGCGTCCTGCCCCTCCAACTGGAGGTCCTGGACGGTGGCCGAGGCGCGCACGGTCAGCGGGACGCCGTCGACCGGGGCGATCCGCACCGAACCGGCCGAACCCTCCGGGCCGCGCAGGGTCACGGCCCGCCGCAGGACCAGGTTCTCGCGGTAGGTGCCGGGCGCGACCGTGAGGACGTCGCCGTCCGCGGCGGCCTCCAGGGCAGCGGCGAGCGAGGCGTACTCACCGGTGCGGCGGCGCCATCTCGAAGTGCCGGTGTGGGTTACCTGGACCGTGCCCTGAGCCATGGCGCTGCTGTGCCCCCACCTCGTGCGTGCGAACGCTGTACGTGCGACTGATGGTCCACCGTAGCGCGCGCGGGGCCGCTGGGTTGACGGGTCAGCTGCCTGCTCCCGCACGGCCCCAGTCCGGACCGTATCCGGCCCAGGCGCGGTCGAGACGGGCATACCGCCGTCGCATCAGACGCCATACGACCAGCCGCCGTATCCCCTCCACGAGAGCGGCCGCCGCGGTGGCCGCGCCGAGACCGGCGAAGACCGCGTGCGCGTGGGCGGTGGTGGAGTCCAGGGGGCGGCTCGTCCGTATGCCCCGGTCGTCCGTCCACATACGGAAGGTGGAGCCCGCCGGGGCGGCTCGCCTGGGGGCGGCGACCGTGCCGGTGTGGAGCGTGCCGTCGTACGCCGTCCAGTGGGCGACCACCCGGATCCGGCCCTCGCGCGCGCCCACGCCCTCGGCGTCACCCACCCGGTTGCGCTCGTGGGTCTGATGGACCACCACGGCCGTCGTCGCGTGGCGCTCGCGCTGCTCCCGGGTCACCGTGCGCTGTAACGCGCGGTCCGTGACGGCCCCGCACACACCCCCCAGGACGGGCGAGGCCAGCACCACCAGCACCAGGGCCACCAGCGTCACCCATGCCTCCACGAGATCCGTACGACGGCGTAAGGAGTTCTGCCGCCAACGCCACACCCCCACTGCGGATCGCACTGGATCGCACCCCCTTCCGCTTGCGTCCTGGCCCCGCGCGGTCCGCCCTACGCGCGAGCGGGCCCAAGAGAGAGCAACGTCACCCGAGCCCCCTCCCGCACAACGCGTCCGTCCTCCCCACGAGTTCCCGCAGAAGGGCGCCTTACGCGAGAACGCGCAGGGGATCACCGGTGCGGATGACGCCGGGGCTCTCGGGGACGACGTTCTGCCCGAACACGAGCTTGGTGCCGAAGCGGCGGTGGCGGCCCAGGGTGCGCAGCGGCTCGCGGCCGCGCTCGGCGCTCGCCTGGTCGGTGGTGGTGATGACACAGCGCCCGCAGGGCTTGGCGACGCGGAAGACGACGTCGCCGACGGCGATCCGCGACCAGTGGTCCTCGGCCCACGCCTCGGTGCCGTCGATGACCACGTTGGGGCGGAACCGGTTCATCGGCAGCGGCCCCTCGTGCGGACGGTCGCCCTGCGCGATCAGTGCGTTCAGCGCGTCCAGCGAGGCGGTGGTGGCGATCAGGAGCGGGAAGCCGTCGGCGAAGCTCACCGTCTCGCCCGGCAGCGCGAAGTCCGGGTCGATCGGCCGCCGGGTCGCGGGGTCGTCGAGGTGGACCAGGCGGACCTCCGCCCCGAGGTGCTCGCTGAACCACGCGTGCGCGGCCTCGTCCGCCGCTATCGCCTCGACCTTCTTGCCGAAGAGCGTCACCGCGACGGGGCCGATCGGCTCGGGCACGGCGACGGTCAGATCCTCGCGGCCGGGCGCGGACAGCCGGACGGAGCCGTCCGGCAGCGCTCGGGCGGCGGCCAACGCGAGCCGCGCCCGCTCGCGTTGGGTCACGGCCTTCCCGGCGGCGTCGACGACCATCCAGCGGCGGTCACCGAGCGGACCCCAGGGCTCGACCGGCACCTCGTCGAGTCGGTACCCCCCGACCGACTTGACGGGGTAGACGTTGAGCTGGCTCACGGCGGGCTGCGAAGGACTCTCCATGAGCCAATCCTGCCAGCCGCCTCGGACAACCGGTCGAACGCGGGGGAGCGGGGGCCCGGAGGCGCCCGGCTCGGTGACCCCTGCTCAGTATCCCGTGTTCTGGTACGGCTGCTGGTAGCCGTCGTAGGGCGCCGGGGCGGGCGCGGGCCGCGGGGCCGCGGGGCGCATCGCCTCGTAGCCCGTCGGGGCCATCGGGCGCTGCTGCTGGACCTGCGGTCCCGGATAGCCGCGCGGGACCCCGGTCTGCTGCGGGATGTAGGGCGCGGGCGCGCTCTGCAGCGGCACCGGCTGCGGCGCCTGCTGGTAGCCGTACGAGGAGGCGTAGGCGGGCTGCTGGGAGGGGCCGGACGGCAGGGCGGGGAGCGCGGCCGGAAGGGCCGGCAGATAGCTGCTGCCGGTGTCGTACATGGCGGGCACTCGGATCGGGGCGATCTGAGGCGTGCCCCGCTCTGCGACCAGGGAGTCGTAGATGGGGGTGTCCGGGAAGGACGGCGCGGAGTAGTAACCGCCGCCATAGGTGGAGCGGGGGGAGGTCATGGCACATAAGTTAAGCCCACGATGTGGTCGTTGGGGAGTCCGACAAGAAGGGTTGTTTTATGGGTTCGGAGTGACCGCACATCCCTAATGCGAGCGAACATGGGAAAATCGGTCGCGCAGGAGCGTAGGGATCGTGTAAAGAGCGAGCTCGGAGGGGGTTACCGGCGGGTGCCGGAACGTCTGGCGGGGCTTAGGTTGACGGTGCGGAAATCCTCCGGCACCCCGACTCGCGATGGGGGCGAGCATGTCCATGCTTAAAGGGTCCAATGTCCCGGTGCCGGCACCGGCCGTACGCGTCGAATTGGCCTGGCGTTCCGGTCCCGGCGTGCCGGACGCCGACGCCTCGGCCCTGCTGATCGCGGCGGGCACCGGGAAGGTCCGCTCCGACGCGGACTTCGTCTTCTACAACCAGCCGGCCCACTCCTCGGGCGCGGTGCGCCACGAGGGCAAGCGGAGCTCGGCCGAGGGCGTCACCGACACGCTCTTCGTCGACCTCGCGCGCGTGGAGCCCGGCATCGAGCGTGTGGTGCTGGCCGCCTCCGCCGATGGCGGAACGTTTGGCCGCGTGCCCGGGCTGTGCATCCGCCTCCTGGACGCCGCCGGTGGCGCGGAGCTCGCCCGCTTCGACAGCGCGGACGCGACCGTGGAGACGGCGTTCATCCTGGGCGAGCTCTACCGGCGCCAGGGCGCCTGGAAGTTCCGCGCGGTGGGCCAGGGCTACGACTCCGGACTCGAAGGGCTGGCAACCGATTTCGGGATCACCGTCGACCGGCCCGGCGCTGCGGCCCCTCAGCAGGCCCCGGCCCCCCAGCAGGCCCCGGTCCCGGCCCCGGTGGCCGTACCGCCGGGGTCCGCGCCGCCCGCCGCCGCGACCACCGCCCCCGCCACCGCGGCCACCGTCCCCGCCTTCCCGGCGGCGGCTCCGCCGCCGCCCGCCGCGCCGCCCGCGCCCACCCCCGTACGCCTGTCCAAGGTGACGCTGACCAAGGCCGCCCCCACCGTCTCGCTGGCCAAGCAGGGCGGCAGCTCGGGGGCGTTGCGGGTCAACCTGAACTGGCAGATGCGCAAGCAGTTCACCGGCTGGGGCGCCAAGCTCGGCAGAGCCGTCGCCAACCACGCCGACCTCGACCTGGACCTGTGCGCCCTCTACGAGCTCGCGGACGGCCGCAAGGGCGTCGTCCAGGCGCTCGGCAACGCCTTCGGCTCCCTCAGCAGGCCCCCGTACATCCACCTGGACGGCGACGACCGCACCGGCGCCGTCAGCTCCGGCGAGAACCTCACGGTCAACCTCGACCACAAGGACCAGCTCCGCCGGGTGCTGATCTTCGTGACGATCTACGAGGGCGCCCGCAGCTTCGCCGACCTGCACGCCACCGTCACCCTCCAGCCGCAGCACGGCGCGGCGATCGACTTCTCCCTCGACGAGTGCACCGTGCCCTCCACGGTCTGCGCGCTGGCGCTGCTCACCAACAACGGAGGCGACCTCGTCGTCCAGCGCGAGGCCCGCTATCTGGTGCCGGCACGGGGCGTGAGCCCGCAGCGCACGATCGACAAGGAGTACGGCTGGGGCATGAACTGGACGCCCGGCCGCAAGTGACGCGCGCGTGGGCGCGGTTCGGGCCGACGGGGGAGCGGCTGGGTTCCGCCGACGACCGGCGGCGCGGCCCCGCCGGCTCGGCCACGCGGCGGCCTGGCCCGGCCCGGCCCGGCTCACTGGTCCGGCGTGGCCTCCGGGCGCGCATAAGTGCGCCCCTTCCATGCCGCTCCGCGCCCCCGGTAGTGCTGGACGGCCGAGTCGACCGTCATCAGCAGGTAGAGCAGCGCCGTGAACGGCAGCAGCGGGGCGAGCAGCAGCGGCTGGCGGTAGTAGCGCAGCATCGGTACGTACGTCCCGGCCATCACCAGCCAGGCGAGCCCGCCCGCCCAGCCCGCCACGGCGTCGTTCCGCGCCATCCCGGCGAAGAACGCGACCGGGGGCGCGAGATAGATGAGCGCGAGCCCCACGACCGTCCCGATCAGCAGGACGGGACTGTGCCGCAGCTGTGCGTAGGCGCTGCGCGCCACCATGCGCCACAGGTCGGCGAGGCGCGGATAGGGGCGCACGCTGTCGACGCGCTCCGCGAGCCCCAGCCAGATCCGCCCGCCCGAGCGGCTCACCGCGCGCGCCACCGACACGTCGTCGATGACCGCCTGGCGCACCGACTCCGGAACGCGCGCCCGCTCGGCGGCCTCCGTCCGCAGCAGTACGCAGCCCCCGGCGGCGGCCGCCGTGCGCGCCCCCGGGGTGTTGATCCAGCGGAAGGGGTACAGCTGCGCGAAGAAGTAGACGAAGGCCGGGACCACCAGCCGCTCCCAGCCGCTCGCCACCCGCAACCGCGCCATCTGCGACACCAGGTCGAGCCGGTTGGAGCGGGCGGCCGCCACCAACTCCCGCAGGCTGTCCGGCTCATGGGCGATGTCGGCGTCGGTGAGCAGCAGATACTCGGGCTCGCGCGCGCGAGCCAGCGCGATGCCCTGGCGCAGGGCCCACAGCTTCCCGGTCCACCCGGGCTCGGGCTCGCCCGGCCGGACCACGGTCAGCGGCAGCGCGCACTCCTCCCGCGCGGCGAGCGCCCGCGCCAGCTCACCCGTGCCGTCCGAACTCCCGTCGTCGACCAGGAAGATCTCCGCCTCCCCGGGGTAGTCCTGGGCGAGCAGGGTCGGCAGGCTGCGCGGCAGCACCTGCGCCTCGTCCCTGGCCGGTACGACGACGGCCACATACGGCCAGTCCCGCGGGGCCGAACGGGCGGGCAGACGCTGGTCGGTGCGCCAGAAGAAACCCTGTCCGAGCAGCAGCCAGAGCCAGCAGGCCAGGGACACCAAGGCGATCCATGCGAGGGCGCTCATCCGCCGCAGTCTGCACCACCTGGGCCGGTGCGCAAGGGCGGTCGACTATGGTGACCGGGTGAAGATCGCGCTCATGGACTCCGGAATCGGCCTGCTGGCGGCGGCCGCCGCCGTGCGCCGGCTGAGGCCGGACGCCGACCTCGTCCTCTCCTCCGCCCCGGACAGCATGCCGTGGGGACCCCGTACGCCCGAGGACGTCACCGAGCGCGCGCTCGCCGTGGCGCGTGCCGCCGCCGAGCTCCGTCCCGACGCCCTGATCGTGGCCTGCAACACCGCCTCGGTGCGTGCGCTCCCGGCGCTGCGCGCGGCGCTGGAGCCGAGCATCCCGGTGATCGGGACCGTCCCGGCGATCAAGCCGGCCGCCGCCAACGGCGGCCCCGTCGCCATCTGGGCCACCCCCTCCACCACCGGCAGCCCCTACCAGCGCGGACTGATCGGCGAGTTCGCCGATGGCGTGGAGGTCACCGAGGTCCCCTGCCCCGGCCTCGCCGACGCGATCGAGCACGGTGACGAGCCCGCCATCGAGCTGGCCATCGCCGCGGCGGCCGAGCTGACCCCCAAGGACGTAAGGGACGTCGTCCTGGGTTGCACCCATTACGAGCTGGTCGCCGAGCGGGTCCGTGAGGCGGTGCGGCAGCCCGGCGCCTCCGCGCCCGGCCTGTACGCCAGTGCCCCGGCCGTCGCCGCCCAGGCGCTGCGCCGGATCGGCGCGGAGGCCGCCCCCGACGCGGCACCCACCGGCGGTCTGACGGTCCTTCTCAGCGGCCGGACCGGCAACCTCAGCGACATCGCGCTCGGGTACCCGGAAGGCCGTCTGCTACAGAAGGTCACCGTTTCTCGCTGAGCATGACGGCATCGCTCACTGAGAGTGGCGTCACTGTCGGTCCTGTGGATTCTGAGTAGTCTGCTAGGCATGAGGGACTTTCCCCCCGAGCCCCCGGCGCACGACCCCGGTGTACCGGCGCTCGTCCCGCAGCCGGCGATCTGGACCGGTCGCGCGACCAACCGCGTCCAGTGGCTGCTGGCCGCCGCGGGCGCGGCCTGCGTGGCCCTCGGCATCGAGCTGGCCGTCGACTCCAACTGGACGTCCGGCGTCGCCCCGCTGCTCATGTCGGTGATCGGCTGCGTCACGGCCGGGCTCCTGGTGCTCTACGGCACACTCGCCTTCGTCCATGTGGCCGTGAAGGTCGACGACGACTGCCTCGAAGTGCGCTGCGGCCACATCGGCCTGCCGCGCCGCCGCATCTCGCTCGACGACGTGGTGGGCGCCGACTTCGCGCCCCGTGTGACCCCCCGCCAGTGGGGCGGCTGGGGCTACCGCTGGCGCCCGGAGAAGGGCACTGCCGTGGTCGTACGCCGAGGTGAGGGCCTGGTGCTGCGGCTCGGCGACGGCCGTGTCTTCACCGTGACGGTGGACGACGCCGAGGCCGCGGTCCGCGTCATCCGCGACCGGCTGCGCCTGCTCGGCACCGCCAAGCACGCCGAGGCCTGACGCTTTCCGGAGGCGCTCCTTTTTCCGAGTCGCTCCCACTTTGGGGGTGCGCTCCCCCTTCGTGCAGACGTACGAACCCGGGGCCTCCGGTCGGGTCGGCCCGCCCAGTCGGCCCAAACACCTTCACCCACGCGCGCGTGGTTCCGTACCTCCGCCGTCACCCGCTCACACGCACGACATCCACGCCCCGGTCCGCCTCCTGCTGCCCCTCCCCGGTCGGCCGCGCGGTCGCCAGGCCCGCCAGCAGGCCCGCGCCCATCGTCACCGGGGTGAAGCTCAGCGCGTTGCCGACGCAGGCGAAGGCGGCCAGCGCGGTGAGCGCGGCCCCCGCCGTCAGGGCGACCGGCGTGGCGCGGGGCGAGCGCCACAGCGCGTACAGGATCCAGCCGTAGGTCGACCCCAGCAGGCCGGCTCCCACCGCGCCCTGCTCGGACGCCTGCTGGAGCAGCGCGGAGTGCGGCTTCCCGGCGGCGCCCGGGGACTGCCGGGCCACCGGGCTGAGGCCGCCGAACCGGTCGGGCCCGGTTCCCCGCAGCGGATGGTCCTCGGCCAGGTCCACCGCGTCCCGCCACAGCAGCACGCGCTCCGTGGTGAGCTGGCCCTCCAGGGAGACGGTGAGTCCGTCGGGCAGCACGTCCTCGGCCACCGCGACCGAACCCACCGCCACCAGGGCGGCGACCGCGGCCAGCCCGGCGAGGCCCACCGTCCGGTGTCGCATCCTGGCCGCGGCCAGGGAGCACAGCAGCACGCCGAGCGCCGCCGCGCAGCCCGCCGCCGAGCCGAGCGCGAGGGCCATGCCCGCGCACCCCACCGCCAGCAGCCGCAGTGCGAGGCGTACGAGGGCCGTACGCGCCGCCCAGGCCCCGCAGCAGGCCGCTCCGGCAGCCAGGGCGGGGAGCGCGGCCGAGACGCCGATATGGCCCGGCAGCGGGTCCACGGTGGCGCCGGGGACACCGTCCCTGGAGGCGTACGCGAGGACCAGGCCCGCGGTCGCGGCGCAGGCCGCCGCCGCCACGGGCACCAGGCTGCCGCTGATCCGCCCCAGCGCGTACCCGGCCGCCACCGCGAGCACCGCCAGCAGGACGCCCTCCGGCCGGGCCTCCCGCCCGGCCGCCGCGATCAACGACCAGCCCGCGCAGGCGCCGAGCACGACGACGCCGACGAGATCGGGCCCGGCCCGGCGCTCGGGTGCGGCGGACCGGCCTGTGGTTGTGCTCATCCGCGCCCCCCGGCCGTCTGACGGACTGCGCACACCGTAGTGGGGTGGGGCACGATCTGGGTACAGATCGTGCGGAAACGTTCCGGCAGGGGGTTCCGTCCGATGTCCGTACGCGTACGGACGTAGGGTTCGGGCGCACAACGGCGGTGATCGTACGCATATGGACGGTTACTGTACGAACCGGTCTGACGCAGGCACAGCCGGCGGCCGTAGACTCCGCCGGGTGAGCACGACCACCACCCCCACAGCCGAGCCAGAGCAGCTCGAACCGCAGCCCGCCACCGCCTCGCGCGGCCGTCGGCTGCTGCACCGGCTCATCAGGCCCGCGGCGGCCGCGCTGTCCGGTGTGCTGCTGTATCTGAGCTTCCCGCCGCGGCCCCTGTGGTGGCTGGCGGTGCCCGCGTTCGCGGTCCTCGGCTGGTGTCTGCGCGGGCGGACCTGGAAGGCCGGATTCGGGCTCGGCTACCTCTTCGGCCTCGGCTTCCTGCTGCCGCTGCTCGTCTGGACGGGCGTGGAGGTCGGCCCCGGCCCGTGGCTGGCCCTCGCGGCCATCGAGGCGATCGGGGTCGCCGCCGCGGGCGCCGCGATGGCGGTCGTCTCTCGGCTGCCCGGCTGGCCGGTGTGGGGCGCCGCCCTGTGGATCGCCTCCGAGGCCGTACGCGCGCGCGTGCCGTTCGGCGGCTTCCCCTGGGGCAAGCTCGCCTTCGGCCAGGCGGACGGCGTGTTCCTGCCGCTCGCCGCCCTGGGCGGCACTCCTGTCCTCGGCTTCGCCGTGGTGCTCTGCGGCTTCGGCCTCTACGCGTGCGTGCGCCAGGCCCTGCGCCTGCGCGCCACCGGCGTCCTGCGCAAGGGGGCCGCGGCTGGCGCCCTGGCCGCCCTGCTCGCCCCGGTCGCCGTCGCCTTCGCCTCGACCCCGCTGGTCAGCGACAAGGCCGAGAAGGGCACCGCCACGGTCGCGGTGATCCAGGGCAATGTGCCGCGCCTCGGGCTGGACTTCAACGAGCAGCGCCGCGCGGTGCTCGACTACCACGTGCGCGAGACCCTGCGGCTGGCCGAGCGGGTCAAGGCCGGCCAGGCGGCCAAGCCCGACTTCGTGCTGTGGCCGGAGAACTCCTCGGACGTCGACCCCTACACCGACGCCCAGGCCTACACCGACATCGACCGGGCGGCCAGGGCGGTCGGCGCGCCGATCTCGGTCGGCGCGGTCGTCGAGCGCCCCGACGGGCGGCTCTTCAACGAGCAGGTGCTGTGGGACCCGAGGACGGGCCCCGGAGCCACCTACGACAAGCGGCAGATCCAGCCCTTCGGCGAGTACATCCCGCTGCGCGGCTTCATCAAGCAGTTCAGCCCCGGCTATGTCTCCATGGTCCGCCAGGACTTCAGCCGCGGCACCAAGGCCGGCGTGTTCGACATGGCGGGCACCCGGGTCGGCATCGCCACCTGCTACGAGGCGGCCTTCGACTGGGCCGTGCGCGACACCGTCACCCATGGCGCCCAGATCATCTCCGTACCCAGCAACAACGCCACCTTCGACCGCAGCGAGATGACCTACCAGCAGCTCGCCATGTCGCGGGTGCGCGCGGTCGAGCACAGCCGGACCGTCACCGTCCCGGTGACCAGCGGCGTCAGCGCGGTGATCATGCCCGACGGCGAAGTCGTCCAGAAGACCCGGATGTTCACCCCGGACTCGCTGGTGGCCAAGGTGCCGCTGCGCTCCTCCCAGACCCCGGCGACCCGGCTCGGCACCGCGCCCGAGTGGACCCTGGTGGCGCTCGCGGCGGCGGGCCTCGGCTGGGCGGTGAGCCGTACCGTACGCGCGCGTCGCGAGCGGCGGACCGGGGCCGTCGAGGCTGGTTAGGGTCGGGGGCATGGCGACACCAGAGTTCATCCGCGAGATCCGGGCCTCGGCCGGCCACCAGCTGCTGTTCCTGCCGGGCGTCAGCGTCGTGGTCTTCGACGACGAGGGCCGGGTGCTGCTCGGCCGGCGCGTCGACACCGGCCAGTGGTCGATCATCGGTGGGATACCCGAGCCCGGCGAGCAGCCTGCCGAGACCGCCGTGCGCGAGGTGTACGAGGAGGCCGCCGTACGGTGCGTCGTGGAGCGGGTCGTCCTGGTGGACGCCCTGAGCCCGGTCACCTACCCCAACGGCGACCACTGCCAGTTCATGGACATCTGCTTCCGCTGCCGGGCGGTCGGCGGCGAGGCGCGCGTCAACGACGACGAGTCCCTGGAGGTGGGCTGGTTCCCCGTCGACGCGCTGCCGGCCCTGGAGGAGTTCTCGCTCTTCCGGATCAAACAGGCGATGACCGATGAACCGACATGGTTCGCGCCTACGACCGACCGCTGAAGTATGGGCCCGGACCACATGGGTGAGGGGCGGGCGCACTGCCTAGGGTCAAGAACATGACCACGCCCACCACCCCTGGTCCCGTCCCCCCGTCCTATGAGCTCGACCTGGGCGGCCGCACCGCCCTGGTCACCGGGGCCGCCGGCGGCATCGGCCGGGCCTGCGCCTTGCGCCTGGTGGCCGCCGGCGCCAAGGTGCGGGCCGTCGACCGGGACGCCGAGGGGCTCGACGCGCTGGCCGCCCAGAGCGCGGGTCTCGCCGGATCCATCGAGCCGCTGGTCCTGGACCTGACCGACCTGGAGGCCGCCGAGCAGGCCGCCACCGGCACCGACATCCTGGTCAACAACGCCGGGCTGCAACTCGTGCGCCCCATCGAGGAGTTCCCGCCCGAGGTGTTCCACACCGTGCTCACGGTGATGCTGGAAGCGCCGTTCCGGCTGATCAGGGGCTCGCTGCCGCATATGTACGGGCAGGGCTGGGGCCGTATCGTCAACATCTCCTCGGTGCACGGGCTGCGCGCCTCCGCGTACAAGTCGGCGTACGTCGCGGCCAAGCACGGCCTCGAAGGGCTCTCCAAGACCGCCGCCCTGGAAGGGGCCCCGCACGGCGTCACCTCCAACTGCGTCAGCCCCGGCTATGTCCGCACCCCGCTCGTCGAGCGGCAGATCGCCGACCAGGCCGCCGCCCACGGCATCCCCGAGGAGCGCGTCCTGACCGAAGTGCTGCTCAAGGACTCCGCGCTGAAACGGCTGGTGGAGCCGTCCGAGGTCGCCGAGGCCGTCGCCTATCTCTGCGCCCCGCAGGCCTCCTTCATCACCGGCACCTCGCTCGCCCTGGACGGCGGCTGGACCGCGCACTGACGCGGCGCGCACGCGCTCCGGCGGCGTCTGCCGCCGCGCCTCCACCGCACCTCCACTCCTTGACCGGCGCCTGCCAACAGTTGTCCACAGGGCTGGCGCGGCCGCCCGTACGGCAGGTATCCCTGTGAACATGTCCCACGATCACCCGCAGTCCACCGAGTTCGCGGAGGCTCCCTACCTGGAGCTTCTGGCGCGCGGCGCGGCGGCCGAGGCGTACGACCGGCCCGCGCTGCTGGCCCGTGCCGACGGCGCCGGACCCGAGGCGCTGACCGCCCTGGAGTCCGCCCGCCGGCTCGCCCTGCGGGTCCGCGCCGACCTGGAGGGCCGACGGCGCCGGGAGGCCGAGCTCTCCGCGCTCTTCGAGACCGCCCACGACCTCGCGGGGCTGCGCGACCTGGACGCGGTGCTGCGCGCGATCGTGCAGCGCGCGCGTTCCCTGCTGGGCACCGAGGTCGCCTACCTGAGCCTCAACGACCCGGTGGCGGGCGACACCTATATGCGCGTCACCGAAGGGTCGGTGGCCGCCCGCTTCCAGCAGCTGCGGCTCGGCATGGGCGAGGGCCTCGGCGGCCTCGTCGCCCAGACCGCCCGGCCCTATGTGACGTCGAGCTACTTCGACGACGAGCGCTTTCGCCACACCAGGACCATCGACACCGGAGTGCGCGACGAGGGCCTGGTCGCGATCCTCGGCGTCCCGCTGACGCTCGGCAGCAGTGTGATCGGCGTGCTGTTCGCCGCCGACCGGCACAGCAGGGTCTTCGCGCGCGAGGAGATCGCCCTGCTCGGCTCCTTCGCGGCGCACGCGGCGGTCGCCATCGACACCGCCAACCTGCTCGCCGAGACCCGTTCCGCGCTGGCCGAGCTGGAGCGGGCCAATGAGATCATCCGGGACCACAGCGCGGTCCTGGAGCGCGCCTCCGAAGTCCACGACCGGCTCACCGAACTGGTGCTGCGCGGCGGCGGGGTGCAGGACGTGGCGAGCGCGGTGTCCGAGGTTTTGGACGGCACGGTCGAGTTCGCCGACGCCGACTCGCCGGCCTTCGCCGCCCTGGAGCTGACGGGCACGGACGGCCATGCGGTACGGAACGGAAGGGACTGGGTGGCCACGGTCGCGGCGGGCGACGAGGTGCTGGGTGCGCTCGTGCTGCGCGGCCACCCGGCGCTCGACCCGGTCGACCGGCGCACCCTGGAGCGGGCCGCCATGGTCACCTCACTGCTGCTGCTCGCCCGGCGCTCGGCGGGCGAGGCCGAACAGCGGGTGCGCGGCGAGCTCCTGGACGACCTCCTCGACGCGCCCGGCCGCGACCCCCGGCTGCTGCGCGACCGGGCCGCCCGGCTGCGGGCCGACCTGGACGCGCCGCACGTGGTCCTCGCCGCCCGCATCGAGAGCCCCGAGGACGGCACCGCGGACCGCCGGACCGCCGACCGGCAGCGGATGGGTTCGGCCGCGGCGCATCTGGCGGCGACCCGGCACGGCCTGGCCGCGGCCCGCGACGGCGGGACGGTGCTGCTGCTGCCGCTGGGCCCGGCCGACACCCCGGCCGAAGTGGCCCGCCAGCTGGCCAGACAGCTCGGCGGCGCCCTGCACGAGCGGGTCACCGTCGGCGCGTCCGCTCCCGTCGAGGCCCCGGCGGCCCGCCCCGGCGAGATATCCGAGGCGTACGCGGAGGCGCGCCGCTGCCTGGAGGCGCTGCGGCTGCTCGGCCGCCCCGGCGAGGGCGCGGCCGCCCAGGACCTCGGCTTCCTCGGGCTGCTCCTCGCGGACACCCGGGACATCGAGGGCTTCGTGGAGCGGACGCTCGGCGCGGTCGTGGCGTACGACGAGCGGCGCGGCACCGATCTGGTGCGCACCCTCGACGCGTACTTCGCGAGCGGGATGAGCCCCGCGCGCACCAAGGACGACCTGCACGTCCATGTGAACACGGTGGCCCAGCGACTGGAGCGGATAGGCAGACTGCTCGGGCCGGACTGGCAGTGTCCGGCCCGAGCGCTGGAGATCCAGCTGGCGCTGCGGCTCCATCTGATGTCGGCGGCCGTCAGACGCTGACGGAGTCCGCAGAGGGGCTCTGGGCGTCGACCTCCGCCAGATCGCGGTGGCGTGTCTCCTGGGCACAGATCAGCGCGATCACCGTGAGGAGCGCCGCCGCGATCACATAGAGGGCGATGGGGGTGGAGCTGTCGTAGTCCTTGAGGAGGGCGGTGGCGATGAGCGGGGCGGGCGCGCCGGCGGCGACCGAGGCGAACTGGGCGCCGATCGAGGCTCCCGAGTAGCGCATCCGGGTCGCGAACATCTCGGTGAAGAAGGCGGCCTGGGGTGCGTACATCGCCCCGTGGAAGACGAGCCCGACGGTCACGGCGAGCACCAGGTTGCCGAAGTCGGCCGTGTCGATCAGCGAGAAGAAGGGGAACATCCAGGCGCCGACCCCCACCGCACCGATCAGATAGACGGGCCGGCGCCCTATCCGGTCGGAGAGCGCGCCCCAGGCGGGGATCACCGCGAAGTGCACGGCGGAGGCGATCAGTACGGCGTTCAGCGCAGTCTGCTTGGCCATCCCGGCCGAGGTCGTCGCGTAGACGAGGATGAACGCGGTGATCACGTAGTAGCTGATGTTCTCCGCCATCCGGGCGCCCATCGCCACCAGCACGTCGCGCCAGTGGTCGCGCAGCACCGCCACGAGCGGCAGCTTCTCCGCCACCCGGTCGGGCTCGGCGGCCCGGCGCTCCTCCGCCCGCGCCAACGCGGCCTTGAACAGGGGGGATTCATCGACCGACAGCCGTATCCAGAGCCCGACGAGCACCAGCACCCCGGACAGCAGGAACGGAATGCGCCACCCCCAGGAGAGGAAGGCGTCGTCGGAGAGGAGCGCGGTGAGCGCCGAGAGCACACCGGTGGCGAGCAACTGCCCGGCGGGCGCCCCGGTCTGCGGCCACGAGGCCCAGAACCCGCGCCGCCGGGCGTCCCCGTGCTCCGACACCAGGAGGACGGCCCCGCCCCACTCACCACCGAGCGCGAACCCCTGCACCAGCCGCAGGGTGGTCAGCAGCACGGGCGCGGCGGACCCGACCGTGGCGTGCGTCGGCAGCAGCCCGATGGAGAAGGTCGCCCCACCCATCATGAGCAGACTCAGCACGAGCAGCTTCTTGCGCCCGACCCGATCCCCGAAGTGCCCGAAGACCAGCGCCCCCAACGGCCGCGCGGCGAACCCGACGGCGTACGTCAGAAACGACAGCAGGGTCCCGACGAGCGGGTCGGACCCGGGAAAGAACAGCTTGTTGAAGACGAGCGCGGCGGCCGACCCGTACAGAAAGAAGTCGTACCACTCGATGGTCGTCCCGATGAGGCTGGCGGCGACGATGCGGGGGAGGTTGGTGGGTCGGGGAGGAGCGGGGGCTGGGGCAGCCATGGTCACCACTTCCGGCGGTTCGGCGGGGACGGTTACGTGTCGCCATACCGTAGGAATGCGCAGGTCAGGGGCGTATGTGGTGGGGCACCATAGTTATGGGGGCGGGGGTGCGTGCGGGCACTATGGGAGGTGCGTCGGCGCTGGTCGTGTGCGAGGGCTGAGAGCGGCGCACGGTCAGGAGGAGTGCGACAGAGCGCTACCTGATCACCATCGTCGGCATGCCGGGATCGGTGCGCGGCGCGAGTTCTCCGATGACGGGATACCCCGGGATCTCTCCGGCGACGAGCAGGCCACCTGACGTCTGCGCATCGGCGAGGAGGAGGAGTTCTTCCTCCCGCACCGGGCCGGCGTCGAGGTGCGGGCGTACCCAGTCCAGGTTTCGGCGTGTTCCGCCGCTGACGAATCCCTCGGACAGGGATTCCCGTACGCCGTCGAGGTAGGGGACGGCCGCCGCGTCGATGATGGCGGTGACCCGGGAGGAGCGGGCGAGTTTGTGGAGGTGTCCGAGCAGCCCGAAACCGGTGATGTCGGTGGCGCACTCGGCGCCTGACCGCAGTGCCAGGGCGCTGGCACGGTCATTGAGGGTGGTCATCGAGTCGATGGCCTGGGGGAACGTCTCACCGGTGACTTTGTGGCGGTTGTTGAGGATGCCGACGCCGAGTGGTTTGGTCAGGGTGAGTGGCTGGCCGGCTCGACCTGTGTTGTTGCGCAGGAGGCGGTCCGGGTGGGCGAGGCCGGTGACCGCCATGCCGAACTTGGGTTCCGGGTCGTCGATGCTGTGTCCGCCGGCCACGTGGCAACCCGCGCCGTGGGCGACGTCGAGGGCGCCGCGCAGGACCTCGGAAGCCAGCTCGAAGGGGAGCACGTCGCGTGGCCAGCCGAGCAGGTTGACGGCCGTGACGGGGCGCCCGCCCATGGCGTAGACGTCCGACAGGGCATTGGCGGCGGCGATGCGTCCCCAGTCGTAGGGATCGTCGACGACCGGGGTGAAGAAGTCCGCGGTGGAGACCACCGCGGTGTCCTGCGAGACGCGGACGACGGCGGCGTCGTCCCCGGTTGCCAGGCCGACGAGCAACTCGCCTCGGGGGTTCTTGACGCCGGCGGACGTCAGTCCTTCGACGACTCGTTCGAGCTCTCCGGGAGGGATCTTGCAGGCACAGCCTCCCCCGTGCGCGTAGGACGTTAATCTGCGTATCGATGACACGTCTTGATCGGTCATGGCAGGATGTTTTCACCCTCGTCGCATTGGTACCAGAGGGAGCGTCACATACCAGCTTGGAGGCGTTAGGGCGGCTGGTGCCCCTCCCGATCTTCAAAATCGGTGTGACCCGGCATCCGGGTCAGGCGGGTTCGATTCCCGTCCGCCTCCGCCGACTTGGGGGTGGACAGCACCGTGGGGGACGCAACACCGGAGAGCTCGGATCCTCGGCGTCACGTCCCGAGCGTGGCCAGGATGCTCGACGATGTCCGACTCCGGGAGAGCATCGGCCGCGTGGGCCGGTCCCTCGTGAAGGACATCGCGCGAGCGGTGCAACAGGCGGCACAGAAAGGCGATGTGGCGCCCGAGGAGTGCGTGGAAGCGATCATCGCCGCGGTACCGGAGCACGCCTCGTCCCTGCGAGCGGTCCGCAACGCGACGGGCGTGATCGTGCACACCAACCTGGGGCGTGCTCCGCTGTCGCGGGCGGCGGTGGACGCGGTGGTGGCCGCTGCCGGACACACCGACGTGGAAATGGACTTGGCCAGTGCACGCCGGGCTCCACGCGGCCGCTCCACGATCGCCGCCCTGCGCCGAGCGGCACCCGGGGCCGAGTCGGTGCACGTCGTGAACAACGGAGCCGCCGCCCTGGTACTCGCCGCGACAGCACTGGCCTCGGGGCGTGAAATCCTGCTGAGCCGCGGCGAGTTCGTGGAGATCGGGGACGGCTTCCGGATCCCGGAGTTGCTCACCTCGACCGGCGCCAGGATCCATGAGGTGGGCACGACCAACCGGACACGGCTGGAGGACTACGCCCGGGCCGTGGGCCCGAGGACCGGCTTCATCCTCAAGATCCATCCGTCCAACTTCACCGTCCGCGGATTCACCTCGGACGTGGGACTCGCCGATCTCGCCACCCTGGGCGTACCGGTCGTCGCGGACATCGGTTCCGGGCTGCTGGTGCCCGATGCGCTCCTGCCCGGCGAACCCGACGTCGGCACGGCTCTGGACGGAGGTGCCAGTCTGGTCATCGCCAGCGCGGACAAGCTGCTCGGCGGTCCACAGGCGGGTCTGATCTTCGGAACCGCAGCCGCGGTCGATGCCCTGCGACGGCATCCGCTGGCCCGCGCGCTGCGCGTCGACAAACTCACCCTCGCGGCCCTGGAGGCCACCCTGACCGGCCCCCAGGCTCCTGTGCGGCAAGCCCTCGAACTGCCGTTGTCCGAACTCCGAGAACGTTCCACGCTCTTGGCCGAGTCCCTGCGCGACGAGGGCATCGACGCGCAGGTGATACCGGCGGAGGCCGTGGTCGGGGGAGGCGGAGCCCCGGGGGTCGCGTTGCCGTCGTGCGCCGTCGCGCTGCCCGCGCGCCTCGCTCTCCCGCTGCGCACAGGGACGCCGCCGGTCGTCGGCCGCGTGGTGCGCGACCGGCTCCTGCTGGATCTGCGCTGTGTTCCGCCCACCGACGACGCACTGGTGCGAAGCGCCGTCGTCACAGCAGCGGTCAACTGATGCACGTCCTTGCCACCGCCGGGCACGTGGACCACGGCAAGAGCACTCTCGTACGCGCTCTGACCGGCCAGAACCCTGACCGGCTCGCCGAGGAGCGGCGCCGGAACATGACCATTGACCTCGGTTTCGCCTGGACCACACTGGACGCCGGTCAGAAGATCGCCTTTGTCGATGTGCCGGGCCACGCGGACTTCGTCCCCAATATGTTGGCCGGCATCGGGCCGGTGCCCGCCGTGTTGTTCGTCGTGGCCGCTGACGAAGGCTGGATGCCGCAGTCCGCCGAGCATCTGGCCGCCCTCGACGCTCTTCAGGTGCGTCACGGCCTGCTGGTCGTCACGCGCAGCGACCTCGCCGACCCCGGCCCGGCAGGCACGCAGGCGCTGGCGAAGATGCGGACGACGTCGCTGCGCCATGTCGACCGCGTGGCCGTCAGCTCGACGACCGGTGCCGGCCTGGAGCAACTGCGGCACCACCTCGCCGAGCTCGTCCGGGACCTGGCCCCGCCAGATGCCTCCGGCCCGGTACGCCTGTGGGTGGACCGGGTTTTCACCGTACGAGGAGCAGGCCTGGTGACCACCGGCACGCTGCCCCAGGGGACCGTCGAGGTGGGTGACGAGCTCGTCGTGGCTCCGCGAGGCATCCGCGTCAAGGTACGCGGAATCCAGACCCTGGGGACGCAGACGTCAACCACCAGAGGAGTGGCGCGTGTTGCGCTGAATCTACGCGGTCTCGGCCGCGACGACATCCGCCGTGGCGATGCGCTCCTCACGCCGCGGCGCTTCCTCGACACCACCGTGTGCGACGTCCGCTTGCACCACACCGGCGACGCCCGGATGCCGAAAACGCTCATGCTCCACATCGGAGCCGCCACGCGCGCGGTACATGTACGCCCGCTCGGCACCGAAGCAGCACGACTGTCCTTCGCTCCGGCGCTTCCTCTCCACATCGGTGACCGTGCTCTGCTGCGCGACCCGGGCCGCCATCGGATCGTGACCGGGGTGACGGTTCTCGACGTCCAGCCGCCTGAGCTGCGCCGTCGGGGAGCCGCCACCCTGCGGGCCCGGCAACTCGCGACCCTGTCCGGAACCCAGGCGGAGGCGCAGGAACTCGCTCACCGGCGCTTGGTCCGCCGCCCCCTCCTCGAAGCCATGGGGGTACGCGTCACCAGCGCGCCCGTGGCCGCGGACTGGCTGGCCGACCCCGGATACTGGCAGGAGATGGCCCAGCGCCTCACCGTCTTGGTGTCCGACCACGCCGCTGCCCAGCCGTACTCGGACGGCCTGCCGCTGGAGACCGCCCGTCAGATGCTCGGCCTGCCCGAGCCCGCCCTGGTCGCGGCCCTCGTCGAGCTCCCCCTCGTCCTTCGCCAAGGGCGCATCGTCCACCAGGGCGAGAAACTGCCGGAACCGCTCGCCACCGCCGTACGACAAGTGCGTGACGTGCTCCAGCGCGCCCCGTTCCGTGCTCCCGAGGCGCAGGACCTGGCCGGACTCCACCTGGGAGCCCGGGAGATACGCAGGGTCGTCCGCGCGGGTCTGCTCCTGTGCTTGGAGGAGAAGGTCGTGCTCATGCCTGACGCGCCGCAGCAGGCTCTCGCTCGACTGGCCCTTCTGGAACAGCCGTTCACGGTATCCGAGGCGACCAGGGCGCTCGACACCACCAGGCGCGTTTCCCTGCCGTTGCTGAGGCATCTGGACGGCCAGGGGCTGACCCTCCGGTTGGACGACAACCGTAGAGAGGTCGTACGGCGACGAGGAGGGTGAGAGGGCCGACCGCGCATTCAGGCGGTCAGCCCCCTCACAGCCCCTCACAACCCCTGTCAGGCCCCTCATGGCCTCCGTCAGACCCCCGTCAGGCCTCCCGCACCGAAGTCACGCCGCGTTCAACAGGATGCGGGCCGTGCTTCCGGTCCCCTTGACGGTCACCTGCCAGCAACCCGGGCCGGGCAGTTCCACGCTCATCGGCAGGGGCCCGGGAATGCCCTCGGACGTGGGCGTCATATGAGCCCGGCCAGTCCCGGCGGTCCCGCGAACTCCCTCCACCGACACCTGGGGGGCGGCATGCTGATCCACCCACAGGGGAAACTTCCCTCGGCGCACGGCGCCCTGCCGCTCCAGAATGTCGCTCCAGCTGTCGGTCCGTGGCGCGATGAACCAGATGCTGCCCGAGCCGACCGCTGTCTGACCGTCCCGCGACAGTTTCGTCGGGGGCCGGGAGTCCGGAACCACGTCGTCGTCGCAGTCGGCCTTGCTGAGCCGCGGGTGGGAGGGCGAGGGTGAATCCGAGTGCGACGGGGCCGCCTTCGGCGCTCCCTGGTGGTCACTACAGGCCGTGGTGACCAGCAGGGCCGATAAGGACAATGGCACCGCGACAGCTCGCCAACGCCTTGCGTCAAGCGACCCCATAGAGACTCCCTATCAACCCGAGCGGCAACAGCGTCAGCACGATGATGCCCGCACTCTGCGTCAGCCGTGTCAGTGAGTACGTACGCGGTCGGCCGATTCCCGCGGGGTCCCCGATCATCGTGGCGATGATCAGCGGAACCCCGAAGAACACGCCGTACACCAGTCCGCCCCACTGAGGTACGACGGTGAGTGCGGCGCTGATCAGCAGCACCCACGAAGCGCTGGACATACGGAACGTCGTCCATATCAGCCCGGTGTCCAGCCCCCACAGCAGCGGCGTGACCCAGGTCGGTGCGGCGCCCGCGTCATCGGACAGCGTCTTGGCGGTCTGCCGACGCAATCCCACGGTGAAGGTGCCCCGCCTGATCGCCCGGGCATCCAGCACGATGCCCGCCACGGCCGCTGCCGCACACGTCGCCGTCCGGACGCCGTGCGGAAGATGGCCGAACGTGACAGTGCCCACCTGGTACAGGAGCGCGACCATGAACCCGGCGGCCGCGATGTGCGCGAGCGCGAGAAGACCGACGAAGCGCAGGTTCCTTCGTCGCACGAAGACGGAATCCCCTTGCACGAAGGGGCGGACGAATCCGATGAAGGACTGGCCTCAAGGGCTGAACAGCTGGGCGAACCCGGCCACCGCTGCCAGGCTCACCGTCCACAGAGCCACCAAAGTCATGGCGCCGGCCGCTCCCTACGGTGTCGGTTGTACGCGATCACATCAAGCCGGGTCGGGGCCGAACCATATGGAGCATGCGAAGGGGCCGTCATAGCAGGTCGACCCCTTCGCGCACTCTCCGCAGTAGTACCGGTTGCTGCCCGTGACGCAGCTCCACGTCCTCCGGTTGTAGCCGCTCGGGCAGGTGTAGCGGTCCTTGTTCACCTGGTAGCTGCACATGTTGCACTTGGCGAGGCTGCAACAGGGCGAGCCCTGGCAGTCGGCCATGGCCTTGCCGCCCAGAAACAGCGTGGCGAGACCGGCGACGATCGCGGTGGACGACGTCCGCAGCACACGGCGGCGTCGTGCCGGCCGGCTGCTCAGTTCGTCAAGCTCCGTCATCACGCCTGTGGACTCGGCGCACACGGTGGCGGTGCTCATACAGGTGCCTTCCCTTCCGCAGCAGATTCGGGCGACAGGGACGCCGGGACGGCGTCCGCGGTGAGCAGGGAGTCGAGCTGGCGGAACGAGGGGATGGTCTGTCCCAGTACCACCTCACCGTTCCGGTAGACGAACGCGGCGGGAGTGACGTCGAGTTCGAGAGCGTCACTGATACGGCCGTCCAGGTCCACGGTCCCCTGGACCCGCGGCAGACCGGTCTCGGCGAACCACGTCTCGGCCCGCTCCTGGAACCCCTCCACGAGAACCACCCACAGTGACGTGGGCGGCCTGCCGTTGAGCTTCCTGGCGATGGTCTTGCAGGTGTCGCAGGTGGTCGACAGGAAGAGGACGACCAGGTACTCGCGAGTGTCGAGCTCCGCCGGCAGGCCGATCGCGGACGGCCGGAGTGCGCGGTCGCCGGGTATCTCGATCGGAGCGGGAGCGTCGTCCAGTTCGAGCCGCCCTCTGATCAGCTGCTGTGTCTGATACTGGTCGACCAAGGCCAGCAGGCAGATCAGAACCAGCACGGACAGGACAGAGACCACAATCCAGAGAAAGATCATTGCGGCACCATCGCTTGCATGTACTCCCGGTTCTTTCGGGTCAGGGGAAGCACCTGGAAAGCCGCGAAGACCGCCAACGCGAGCGTCACGGCAACAGCCGTTTCCGGACCGGCCGGTGAATGGTCGGGCGTCCGTAGGGCCAACGCCGCGACACCGCCCCACAGCGGCAGCATCGCGATCTGGCGCAGCCCGAGATCACCTCCGTCCGCCTGGCCGAAGCAGGCGCATTTCACCTTTGTCCCCCGAGCCAGTGCCAAGGCTCCCGCAGTCGCGAAGGAAAGGCCGAGGACGACCACCAGCACAGCGGTCACGGCAACTCTGGGCACGCTCAACAAGCAGAATCCGGCGGCGAGTTCCGTCAGGGGGACGGCGGCCGAAACGAGAACCGGCCGTTTGACGCGCAATGCCGCGAGAGTCGACCGGAACGAACGTGGCGCCGCCAATTTCTGGGCTGCCGCGTAGATGAGCGACGCGGCCGCGGTGATACGCACGACAGCGTTCAGCGTGTCGTACGCCGTCATCGTCCGGGGGGCCGGACTGCCATGACCTGTGCGGCCTCCAGCTCCGTGTCCAGCAGGCAGACAGCCGTACGGCCGCCCTTCTCGCTGGGGGCTTCGAGCAGCGGTGTCGGCGCCGTACGCCGCCCGCCGACCTGATACCCCCCGCCGGGGAGGGGCTTGGGCACCCCTGTCACCCAGGACACGACCGGAATCGCTGCGACATCCATCCCGTCCCACCAGTCGGTCACCATCACGCGGTCCCCGGGACGAGGAATGACGCCGTTCGGAAAACCGACCAGCGGGACGACTTCCTGCGAGGCCCTGGCGTCGGGCGCCATGAGCTCACGCGTGCGGCTGCCTTCTCGGGGAAAGTCGACGCGCACCCTCCCCCCCTCGACCGAGCGAACTCGGGCCAGATCAGTCCGTGCGTCACTGCCGGGGCTGCCACTTCGTCCATCTGCCGACGCGCTTTCGGTGGCCGAAATGCCGAGGGCCGTAGCGCCCGCCCCGGCTGCTGCGGTCGTGAGTGCGGTTCTCCGCGTAAAGCGCCCACGCCAGTCCATGACGCCTCCTAGGAATCGGAAGCATCAACAGTGTCCGGGCCAAGGCGTAATGTCAGCACCGACCTTCCTTACGCTTGTCCGGAACCTCTCTTCAAAATTCACGCCCCCGTTGTCTCCCCTGGCGACCTGGCAGGTCATCACGGCAGAGGACAAAGTTCCATTTTTTACCAGATGCGAAGGAACGACTCGAACTCGATCAGTTCAGGCGCGTCCCCGGCCGGCCGGCACCCAGGGCCGGTGACCGAGACCAGGTCGACGGTCAGTGCACCGGGAACCCGAACGCGTACCCCTGCTCCTTGAGCCACGGCAGGATGCGGCGCAGGGCCTGGACCGTCTGGGTGCGGTCGCCGCCCGCGTCGTGGAAGAGGAGGGTGGGGCCGTTGTGCAGCTCCCGCTCGACCGTGGCGACGATGGCGTTCGTCCCGGGGCGCTCGAAGTCCTTGCTGTCGACGTTCCAGCCGAGCGGGCGCATGCCACGGGAGGCGGCGAGTTCGCGGCTGTACGGAGTGAACGCCCCGCCGGGAGCCCGGTAGTACATGGGGCGCACGCCGCCGGACGCCTCGGTGATCATGCGTTCGGCGTCGAGGATCTGCTTCGACTGGTAGGCCTGGTCGCGCTTGTCCATGGCGGTGTTGTGCGACACCGAGTGGTCGCACAGCCGGTGGCCGGCCGCGACCACCTTCTTCACGAGGTCCGGGTGCGCCTGCGCCTGGGTGCCCACCATGCAGAACGTGGCCTTCACCCCGTACTCCCGCAGCAGGTCGAGCACTTGCGGGGTCCACCGGGGGTCGGGGCCGTCGTCGATGGTGATGTTGACGCCGCGCGCCCCCGCGTCCGAGGAGTGCGCGATGCTCGTCTCGACCCGCTTGACCTGACCGCCCGGGGTGGCCGGCGAGGTCGCCCTGGGGGCCGCCTCGCCGCTCGCGTCGCCGGCCTGGGCGGTCCACACCGAGGCGCCGGTGGCGAGCACGGTCACCCCGATTGCCGCCCCGATCATCTTGCCGTACCAGCCCCGCCCGCCGTGCCGTGCCATGTCCGCCCCTCTCGCGCAGTTCCTCGCTGATCCCCGGTCGCCTTGCGGCCACCTGGCAGGACGGAGCTTCGGGGCTGAGGGATCCCTCTGTTACGGATCACGGACATTTCCGGGAGAGATCGCGGACATCTGGGCGCGATATGGGGTGAGAATCGGCCTGGTTGGCCTGAACTCGGCTACCGTGCCGCCGGGCTGCTCTCTGCGTACGCTCCCGTCACAGACTGACGCCTACGCTCCCCTCAGAGACTGATGTGCAGGGCGCAGATGTCGTCGCGGCGGGCGTCCGGTGTGACGAGAGCGTCCAGGATGCCGTCCAGGACGCGGGCGCCGCCGGTGGGCGCCGTAGCGGCGGCCACCAGGCGGGCCAGGCCCTCGTCGACGTCCTCGCCCGGCTTCTCGACCAGGCCGTCCGTGTACAGCAGCAGTTGGTCGCCGGGGAGCAGCCGGAGGGCGGAGGCCTCGTAGTGGGGCGCGGTCGTCGCGCCCAGGAGGATGCCCCGGGGGGCGGGCAGATAGTGGGCCCGGCCCTGGCGCAGGAGTAGGGGCGGCGGATGGCCGGCCTGCACCCAGGACAGCTGTGAGGTGTCGGGCTCGTAATGGGCCATGATCATCGTGGCCGTGCTGAAGTTCCGCTCGGAGGTGTGCAGCAGCAGGGTGTTGAGCCGGGTGAGGATCGTCGCCAGGGGTGTGCCGGTGATCGCCATGCCCTTGGCGGTGAAGCGGAGCTGGGCCATGGTGGCCACCGCGTCCAGTCCATGGCCGGCCACGTCACCGATGACCAGCAGGGCGCTGCCGTCGGGCAGTTCGATGGCGCTGTACCAGTCGCCCCCGACGTTCAGCCCTTCCTGGAGGGGCTGGTAGGCCACGTCCACGGTGAGCCCGGCGAGGCGCAGGGACTGCTGGGGCACCGGCAGCAGGGCGTGCTGGAGACGGCCGGCGAGGTCGCGTTCGGCCGCCAGGAGACTCCGGTGGGCCAGGGCGGCCCGCTGGTGTTCCAGCAGCTGCTGTTCGGCCCGCTTCGCGGGGGTGAGGTCCTGGAAGAAGCCGAGGACCTCCACCGGGTTCTCCCGTGCGTCCATCTCGGCTTCCGCGACGATGCGTACATGCCGGACCTCCCCGACGGCCGTGGTGATCCGGAACGTGTGGTCGATGGGCTTGCCCTCGCCCAGCAGCCGCCGCACGGTCCTGACCAGGGCTGGAAGATCCTCGGCGACGACCTGGGAACGCAGCTCCGCGAGCGTCATCGGCTCTTGGGCCCGGTCCCTGCCGAAAATGGCATAGACCTCGTCCGACCAGGTGACCACGTTCCCGGTCAGGTCCCAGTCCGCCCAGCCCATCATCGCCAGCCGCTGCATCACCGTCAGCCTGCGCTGCTCCCGCTCCCCGCTGTCCAGCCGGACCCAGGAGACGATCAGCCCGCCCTGGCACGCCGCCACCCGTACGGCGAACCGGGACAGACGCGGTATACCGGCGAGGACCTCTTCGTACTCGAAAGGGTCACCCTCGTAACGGACCCCGCTCTCCAGCGTGCGGAGGTATCCGCGCCACAGTTCGGTGCCGACGACTGTGGGATAGGTCTCCAGGATGCTGAGCCCGACCAGTTCCTGGCCCCGGCGGGCCGCGATGTCGACCGCGTCGGGCGCCGCCGCCATGATCCGGAAGTCCGCGACCTCGCCGTCGTCCCCGAACACCGGCATCAGGAAGATCGCCGAGCCGGGCAGACCGTCGAGCACCTCCTGCACGGTGGCGATCCGCGCGGCGAGCGCCTGGTCGCCGTCGGCCGCCGGGGGCCGGGGCGCCACACGGCCGCTCGACGCGTATACGGGGCCGCCCCCGGCCATGCCGAAGCCGCCTCTGCCCGATGCCGCCGCCACCGGCTCCTCGCGGTCTGTCATGCCACGAGCATGGCACGCTTCGGGACCGGCCCCCGCCACAATGGATCATCTGTCGGGCGGCCTGGACGGCGGTGACCGCCGCCCGAGCGCCGCGGCGGCGACGAGGGCGGGACCGACTCACCGCGACTCCGGCCCCGCGACCGCCAGGGGCCCCTACCGGTCCTGCGACAACGCGTGCAGCTCGCTGAACAACCCCCCCGACCGCAACAGATCCTCGTACGAGCCCTGTTCGGTGACGCGGCCGCGTTCCATCACCACGATGCGGTCCGCCATGCGGGTGTTCTCGATGCGGTGGGTGACCACGATCGTGATGCGGTCGTGGGCCATGGCCTTGAGGACCGTGAACATGCGGTGTTCGCCGCGGGCGTCCATCTCGGAGGTCGGCTCGTCCAGGATCAGGACCGGTGGGCGGCGGTAGAGGGCGCGGGAGCAGGCGATGCGCTGCCACTGGCCGCCGGAGAGTTCGCTGCCGCCCCACAGCTCGCGGGCCAGCAGGGTGTCGAGGCCGTGGGGGAGCTCCTCCACCGGCGCGCGCATCCCCACCGCGTCCACCGCCTCCCAGACCGGGGTGTCGTGGTGGGTGCGCGGCTGGCCCAGGGTGACGTTCTCCCGTACGGCCAGCGGCCACTGGCCGAAGAACTGCGGGACCAGGCCGGTGCGCCGCCACACCGTGTCCGGGTCGGCGGCCGCCACGTCGACGCCGTCCCAGGCCACCTTGCCCTTGTCGGGCAGATAGAGGCCGATGATCAGACGGGTCAGGGTGGACTTGCCCGAGCCGTTCTCGCCGACCACCGCGACCACCTCGCCCCGGCGCAGGGTGAGAGAGACCCGGTCCACCGCCGGGGCCTCCTTGTTCGGGTACTGGTAGACGACCTCGTCCAGGCGGATCTCCTCCGGTCGCTCGGGGGCGGTCAGGGCGCCGCGCCTGGGGGCGCGTTCGGCCGCGAAGTCGAGGAAGGAGCGCATGTCGGCCAGGTACAGGCTGGTGTGGAACATCGCCGCCCCGTAGCTGACGAGCTGCGACAGGGCGCTCAGTGAGCTCTGCACCGCGACCACCGCCGTCGCCGCCACGCCCAGCCCGACCCGGCCGCTCACCGCCAGCCAGGCCAGGGTCGCCCAGGCGGCGAGGAGGAAGGCGCCGCCGAGCGCCGAGGTGGCCAGGGCGATCCGCAGCAGCCGGGGCGCCATCGCCAGGGTGCGGCGGTCGATGCGCTCCGACAGCGAGCGGTACCAGAACATCAGATAGCCGGTCATACCGTTCGCCCGGACCTCGTCGGCGAGCTTGGGCGTCGTCGCCCACCAGCGCATCATGCCGCGCACATTGCGGTCGCCCACATTGGCGTAGTGCGTCTCGTAGTCGACGCGCGCCGACATCACCGCGCCCACCCCGGCGGGCAGCACGGCCAGCACGAGCAGCGCGAGCATCAGCGGGTGCAGCACCGTGAGGACACCCGCCGCCGCGGCCATACGGATCACCGCCGCCATGAACTGCTGCGCGTCGCGCACCATCATGGTGGTGCGCATCACACCCATCTCGGCCGCCTCCTGGCGGTCCGCGAACCCCTCCTCGCCGTACGCGGACGCCTCCACGCGGCACACCGCCTCGACCATGTCGGCGTCGGCCGCCGTCGTCAGCGGCGGGGTGATCCTGCCCTCCGCGTACGAGGCGAGCGCCGTCGTCACGCGCGCGAGGCCGACCGCGACGGCGATCACGATCAGCGCCGGCAGCGCCGACTCGATCCGGTCGGCCGCCCGGCCCTCGCCCAGGATCGGCGCCATGGCCCGGGAGGTGGCGCCGAGCAGCACCGCCGCCGCGAGCCCGATCACGATCTGGCAGACCAGCAGGAGGAGGACGGACCTCCGGTCGATCCGCCACGCCATCCGGCACGTCTGGCCGAGCACGGACGGCAGCCGTGCGCACATCTGCCGGAACGAGGCCCCGCCGAGCGGGTTCTTGCCGAAGTGCCCCGCGAAGGTGATCTCGGCCGGCGGGGGCGGGGGAACCGGCGTCGCGTCGCTGCTCACACCCGCCTCCCCGGGTGTGGCTGATCGAACACCGGATGAACGTGTAAGGCATGGCTGGGAGAACCCACGGCGACTCCTCGAACGACGGATGCGGACCTGACGTAAACACAACGCTGCTGATCAGCGAGGCGTAACGGCCGAGTCGTCGAGAAAAAGTTCGACTGCCGAGGCGGAACGTTGCGGCAGCCGGATTCGGCGCCTGTGATCCGTAGTTCGAATCACTCGGGAGTGGACCGGCACCCGTCGCGGGGGTCGCGGACCCCCGGGGCTGCCCCGGGGCTCGCTCAGTAACCGCCGCCGGGCGCCGACTGCGCCGGGCTCGTCACCGGGGCGTACGGCGTCGAGTTCCCCGGCTGCGGCTGTGAGGTCGTCGGCAGCGACGTCGGTGCTTCGGACCGCGCGGACTCCGAGGGGGCGCAGGACGCCGGGGAGGAGCCGCTGTACGGCGACGGGCAGGCCGGGGACGGCGAGCCGGCCGGGGTCGAGGTGCCCGGCGGCGGGGTCTTCCTGTCGCCCGCGCCCGTGTCGCCCTTGGGGCGCGAGAACCACTCGTCGTGGTCCGCGTCGAACATGACGAACCTGTCGACCATGTGGGTGGCGGGCGCGACGACGGCCACGTTCGACGGCCGGTACGCGGGCCAGGCGTCGCCCGTCGGCTTGGGCGTGCCCTGCTGGGCGACCGGCGGCAGCAGCGGGTTCCCGCAGGCGCAGCGCACCCTGGGCACGCCCCGGTCGTCCACGAGCACGGCCGTGCCGGCCTGGAGGACGGCCTGGTAGGAGGTCGCCGAACCGTTCTCGTAGCCGTGGTTGGTCACCCGGGTGTCGATGCGGAGCTGTACGGGCGTGAGCGCGCGCAGATAGCCGGGCACGGCGTCGGGCGCGATGTCCTCGACGGACGCGAAGGCCTTGTTCTTCGCCGGGTCGGCCCCCAGTGCGTCGATCTGCTTCTCCACGTCGCAGCTGGCCTTGTTACGCGTACCGCCGTAGAGCCCGGCGGCCGAACCGTCCACGCCGCGCGTCACGTTGGCCGAGGCCGGTGCCGACGCGCTGGGCAGGGACGGCGGCGAAGGCGGCGGTGAGCTGTAGCGCGCGCTCGACGCGGTGAAGGGCCGCGGCCCCTCCTTGCCCGCCGCCTGGAGGTAGACCTCGTTGCCGCCCGCCTTCGTGCCGGAGGAGCCGTCGGAGCGGGTGAAGACGATCACGAGGACCACGGCTGCCACGATCGCGCCGGTGGTGAGGGCGATACGGGGGGCCGAGCGCCACCAGGGGCGGTCGGGACCGCCACCTCGGCCCCCGGCTCCCGCGCCGTGCGGGCCCTCGCCGGAGCCCCGGTCGCCGGGGCCACCGCCGGACGCGGAGGCTCCGCCTCCACCCCCAGAGCCGTCGCCCGGACCCGAGCCGCCACCGGAGCCCGGACCCGAGCCGCCACCTGAACCCGGACCCGAGCCGCCTCCGCCGCCCGTGCTCCCGGGCCCGGACGGCCCACTGCCCCCGCCCGTACCGACCGCGATCGTCTCGTCGTGGCCGCCGCTGCCGCTCCGGCCGCCACCCCCGCTCGTACCGCCGCCGCCCTCGCCGCCGCCGCTGGGCGGGCCCGACGGCGGGCCGGGGCGGGTGGGGCCCGACAGGGGGCCGGACGGGGGGCCGGTGGGGCGGCCGGACGGGGGAGGTTCGACGCTCACGAGCTCTTCTTCCCGGCGTTGGGGTCCCGCGGGAGTGCGGGGCACTCGACCGAGGAGAGCCGGTGCGGCCGCCGGCCGTCGTCCGCGGGCGGCGACGGCATCGGTGGCGGCGCGCGAGCGGCCTCCGGGTGCAACCGGCGTACCGGTTCGTCCGCGTACGGGCGAGTCCGGCGCGTCCTCGACCTGCCCATTGTGTGCCCGGGTCCCGGCGGGCCCGCAAGCTGACGCGGTCGGCCCCCCATGACGGGCGGACCGCTCCGGCGCTGCTTAGCGTGACAGACGTGAGCCAGGACAAACCGCCACAGACGCCCCCGGAGGTGCGACGCGCGCGCCACGGCTGGGCCGAGGCCCTCGTGGCGGTGCTGACCGGACTGGTCGCCATGGCCGTCGTCGCCGCGCTCGGGCTGCTCGCGGCCGGTGCCTCCGACCTGCCCGACAACGCCTTTGTGCAGGTCGTCGCCGCCGTCGTCGTCATGGCGGTCGGCGGTTCGGTCGACGTCGTGGGCGACGCAGGCTTCCTCGGGCAGACCGACGCCGATGTGGCCGTCCTCCCGCTCACCGTCACGCTCGTCGGCGCGCTTCTCGTCGCCGCCGGGTTCCTGCGGCCGCTGAGGCACCGGGCCGTGGCCGGCGCCCGCGAACTCGCCCTCTGGGCCGCCCGGGTGGCCGTCCTGTGGCTGCTCGCGCTGCTCGGCCTCTCCTTCCTCGCCCGCAAGCGGTTCACCGTCGGGCTCGGCGGCGGGGCCATCGGCGACATCGGGGAGCTACTGGACGCCACACCCGAGGTCGGCTTCGAGACCGATGTACCGCTCACCCTGCTCTTCGGGCTGCTCTGGCTCGCCGGGCTGCTCTTCCTCGCCCTGGTGGTCTCCCGCAAGGCCCCGCTGCCCGCCCGGCTGCTGCGCTTCCAGGAGTCGGTGCGCCCGGCCGCCTTCGCGATGGTCGTGCTGCTGCTGGCGTACGTGGCGCTGGGCGTCGTGGTGGGGCTGGTGGTCGCGGTCGTACGGGGGCATACGGCCGAGACGTTCGCGGTGATCCTGCTCGGTCTGCCGAACCTCGTCTGGACAGCCTTCACGGTCGGGCTCGGCGCGTCCTGGGAGGGCCGGGTCGACGGGCCGTTCGGGCTGCCCATGCCGCACGTCCTGGACCAGGTGCTGCGTACGCCCGACCTCTCCACCCTGAACCTGCGCACCCTGGCGGACTACGACGGGCGGGTGTGGTGGCTGCTGGTGATCGCCGCGGTGCTGGTCCTGGCCGCCGCGTTCCTGATGGCGGCCCGCTCCCCGGCCCGGGTACGGGCGTGGCAGCACGCCCTGCACATGGCCGTGGCGCTCGCCCTCACCGTGCTGGCCGTGTCACTGCTGGCCAGTACCTCCGCGCACTACGGTCTCTCGCTGCTCGGCATCGGGGACCTCGGCGGCGGTCTCTCCGGCCAGGTCTCCCTCAAGCCGCGCCTGTGGACGGGCCTGGGCTTCGCGGTGCTGTGGGGCCTGGTCGCGGGCTTCCTCGGCAGCCTGCTCGCCCGGCGGGTGCGGCGGCGCGGAGAGGTGGAGCCGGGGCCCCCGGACGACGGGCTCCAGGAGACGCCCGGCTGACGGTCACAGCGGCTCAGGAGAACGCCGACCGACGCGGACACCGGCTCCGCCAAGAAATGCCTGCTGTCCCTCACCCCGCCCCCGGAAACACCGGCCGGGCCCACTCCGGCGGCCCCGGCGGCGGTGTGGGCGGCTCCGGGGCGCCGATCACCCGTAGGTCCACCTGCGTCGGCGGATGCCCGCCAGGACCCGCGCCGGACGCCGCCGCCCGCAGGGCCGCCACGAACGCCAGGCACGAGTCGTAGCGGTCGTCCGGGATCTTGGCCAGGGCCTTCGCCATCACGGCGTCGACCCCGGCGGCGATGTCGGGCCGCCGCTCGGTGAGCGCGGGCGGCGGGTCGTACTGGTGCGCCCACAGCAGCGCCATGTCGTCGTCGCGCTGGAACGGCGGGGTGCCCGCCATCGTCTCGTAGACCACGCACGCGAGGCTGTACACATCGCAGCGGCCGTCCACCGGGCGGCCCGAGATCTGCTCCGGCGCCACGTAGTCGAGGGTGCCGACGAACTGGCCGACCGTGGTGAAGCCGGTCAGCGACAGCGACTTCTTGGTCAGGCCGAAGTCGGTGAGGTAGACGTGCTCGGGGTGGTCGCTGTCGGTGCCCGGGGCCACCAGGACGTTGCCCGGCTTCACGTCCCGGTGCACCAGGTCGTGCTCATGGGCGGCGTCCAGCGCGGACGCCACCTGGGCCGCGATCCTGGCCGCCGTGGCGACCGGCAGCGGGCCCTCCTGGTCGAGCAGCGCCCGCAGATCGCGCCCGGCGACGTACCGCATGGCGATGTACAGGACGCCGTCGGTCTCCCCGGCCTCGAAGACGGGCACGATGTGCGGGTGGTCGATCGCGGCGGCCACCCGCGACTCGTGGGTGAAGCGCTGCCGGAACGTGTCGTTGCGGGCGAGTTCGGGCGCGAGCAGCTTCAGCGCGACCGTCCGCTCCAGACGCAGATCGCGGGCCCGGTAGACCACGGCCATCCCCCCGCGGCCGATCTCCCGCTCGATCCGGTACCCGGCGATCCGCCGTCCGACGAGATCGGAGGGGCGCCCGGTGTACAGGTCGCTCTCGGGTGCCATCAGGTCTCACCGGGCCAGGGGCCGGTGCTTTCGGGGGAGTGCCCCTCACCGTCGGGGCGGACCACGCGGGTCGCGTCGGCCGGGCCGGAGACGGGGCCCTCGCCCGAAGACGGCTGCGCGGACGGCGCCCCGGACGGCCGTGCGGACGGCTGCCCGGACGCCGCGAAGGTGCTCAGCCGCGTCCCGTCGCAGTACACCCACCGCTCGTGTTCCGCGTCGTAGAGCCACACCGCCTCGCCCTCGACGACCATGCCGGCCCGCAGCCCCTGGGTGCGCTGCCGGAACGCCTCCCCGTCGAGGCGGCCCGCCGCCAGGTCCTCCGCGGCGCTGCGGTAGCGGCTCAGCATGTCCTGGACGCGGGCGAGGAGGGGCCGCGGGTCGGCCGTACGGGCCAGCGGCGCGCCCGGCACCGGCGGTCCCTGCGGGACGGTGACCAGGAGGCGGCCGTCGACCCACGCCGACCAGGAGTTGGCGCACAGGATCCGGGCCCAGTCGCCCCGCCGGTCGATCAGCTGGACCGGCAGCAGCGCGTCCAGCGGCACGGTGGGGCGCCCGGTGTCGGGGCTCTCCCAGGCGGCGAGGCCGCCGGGAGGGACGACATGGGTGGGACGGAAGTCCACGGGAGCGCTCATCGCGGCCGCCTACTTCCGCATCACCGCGGGCTCGTGCCGCCGCAGCAGCCGGGCGACCAGGAAGCCGAACAGCACCGACAGGGCCACCAGCATGCCCATGTTCAGCAGCCACACACCGCTCTCGTGCCGGAACAGCGGGTCGCCGGTCAGCTCGCCCGGCACGATCCGGGAGAGCCCGATGGTGCCCGCCATCCCGCCCAGCGCCCAGCGGGAGGGCACCAGCCAGGCCAGCTGCTCGATGCCCGGGACGCCGTGCAGCTTCAGCAGCGCGCCGCAGAACACCACTTGGACGATGGCGAGCAGCACGAGCAGCGGCATCGTCACCTCTTCCTTGCGCACCAGCGCCGAGACGAGCAGGCCGAGCATCATCGCGGTGAAGGCGAGCAGGGCGACCGCCACCGTGATCTCCACCAGCGGCGGCAGGATGACGCCCTTGCCGCCCGGGGCGTTCAGCTTCACGCCGAAGAGGGCGACGAGGGTGAGCACGACGGCCTGGAGGACCGTGATCGTGCCGAGCACCACCACCTTGGACATCAGATACGCCGATCTGGACAGGCCCACGGCCCGTTCTCGCTGGTAGATGACCCGTTCCTTGACCAGCTCCCGTACGGCGTTGGCCGCGCCCGTGAGCACCCCGCCGACACACAGGATGAGCAGCGCGTTCATCGCCGTCTCCTGGGTCAGCTTGCTGCCCGCGAGCGCGCGCGCCATGGCGCCCATCACGAAGGGCAGCGCGATCATGATGGCGAGGAAGGTCCGGTCGGCGCCGAGCGCGGCCGCGTACCGGCGCACCAGGGTGCCCAGCTGGGCGCCCCAGCTCTGCGCCTTGGGCGGCTTGGCCACCACCCGGGCGGCGGCGGCCCGGCCGAGGTGCGGCTGGGCGCTGGAGGCGACGACGTACTGCTGGTGGAAGCGCGAGCCGGCGTACTCGCCCGCCCAGTCCCGTTCGCGGTCCCGCTCGAAGGCCTCGAACGCCTCCGGCCACTGCCCGAAGCCGAAGAAGCCCAGGGTGTCCCGGGGCGGCCCGTAGTACGCGATGCGGCCGCCCGGCGCCAGGACGAGGATCCGGTCGCAGACGTCGAGGCTCAGCACGCTGTGGGTGACCACGATGACGGTACGGCCGTCGTCCGCGAGGCCGCGCAGCATGTGCATCACCGAGCGGTCCATGCCCGGGTCGAGCCCGGAGGTCGGCTCGTCGAGGAAGAGCAGCGAGGGCTTGGTGAGCAGCTCAAGGGCGACGCTGACGCGTTTGCGCTGGCCGCCGGAGAGGCTGTGGATGGGCTGGGCGGCGCGCTGTTCGAGGCCGAGTTCGCCGATCACCTCGTCGACCCGGGCGCGCCGCTCGGCCTTGGCGGTGTCCTGCGGGAAGCGCAGCTCGGCGGCGTAGCCCAGCGCCCGGCGCACGGTGAGCTGGGCGTGCAGGATGTCGTCCTGGGGGACCAGCCCGATGCGCTGGCGCAGCTCGGCGTAGTCGCGGTAGAGGTCGCGGCCGTCGTAGAGGACCGTGCCCCGGTCGGCGGGGCGCAGCCCGGTCAGGGCGTTGAGCAGGGTCGACTTTCCGGCGCCGCTGGGCCCCACCACGGCCAGCAGGCACTTCTCCCCGACCGGGAAGGAGACCTGGTCGAGCAGGGTCTTGCGCCCCCGGTCGACGGCGACGGTCAGGTCCTGGACGTCGAGCGAGACCTCGCCGGTGTCGACGTACTCCTGGAGCTCGTCGCCGACCAGGCAGAACGCCGAGTGGCCGACGCCGACGATGTCACCGGGGGAGACCCGGGCGCGGGCGACGGGCTGGCCGTTGAGGAAGGTGCCGTTGTGGCTGCCGAGGTCGACGATCTCGTAGCCGCCGCCGGGGAGGGCGCGCAGTTCGGCGTGCCGACGCGAGACGACCAGGTCGTCGACGACGAGGTCGTTGTCGGGGGCGCGCCCGATCCGTACGGTCCTGGCGGGCAGCGGCCGCACCGAGGTGGGCCGGCGGAAGGCGCCGGTCGCGGACGGCATGGACACCGCGGAGAGCCGCTCGGGCGCGCGGACCGGTGGCGGGGCGCGGCCGACCAGCACGGCGCGGGGGCCGTCGGCGGGGCTGCCGAAGCGGATGACGCTGCCCGGGCCCACACCCCACTCGTGGACGCGGCGGCCGTCGGCGTAGGTGCCATTGGTGCTGCCCTCGTCCTCGACCGTCCAGTGGTCGCCCGCCGCGCGCAGCACCGCGTGGTGCCACGAGACGCGGGCGTCGTCGATGACGATCTCGCTGAGGGGGTCGCGCCCGACGTGGTAGTCCCGGCTCGGACTCATCACCGTGGAGCCGGTGTCGGTCTCCAGGACGAGTACGGGCGCTGTCGGCGCGGCAGACCGCTCTCCCATGGGTGGAATTCTACCTATACGTCCGTTTGCGCGCCCGGCGGTGACCCAGGCCTGAGTGCGGCCTTACCGGCGGTATACCGCCAGGGTTTACCGTCTGCTCGATCTACCTCGCAGGGATGACGTCCCACGTCATCCGCCTGCTGGATGTGGCTCCGCGGGCCCGCCGCCTAGATTGCGGCGCGGAACGCAAGCACCTCCGTACCTCTGCACCACCGCACCGACGAGCCGCCCGGCTCGACTCATCGCACCACGGACCGGCAGAGAGGACCTGTACCGCTATGTTCCACACCAGACGGGGGAGACGCGGCGGCATACGCGCCAAGGCGGTGACGCTGGCGACCGTGCTCGCCACGGCGGCCGGCGCGCTCGCGCTCACCCCTCAGTCCGCCTCCGCGGCCCCCAACTACTCCGGCGACCCCGTGCAGTACTGGAACAACGTGCTGCTGGGCGCGATCAGGACCGCCGGCGGCCCGCCGGGCCCACTCTCCCGCGCCGCCGCCGAGATGAACGCGGCGATCTACGACGCCGAGAGCTCGTACCAGCTCAAGTTCCACACCATGACCTCCGACCCCTACCTCCAGGCGGTCAACTACGCGGGCTGGGCGGAGGGGCCGGGCGAGGAGGAGCGGGTGATCGGGCGCACCGCCTACAACATCCTGCTCAAGCTCTTCCCCGGCCAGACCACCTACCTCGACAACAAGTTCACCGAGCGGTTCGGCACCAAGCCCACCGACTTCGACATCCTCGATGTGACCGTGGTCAACACGATGGTCACCAACATGTGGAACTTCCGGACCGCGGACGGCTCCGCCGACCAGACCGTCTACACCCCGGACGACAAGCCGGGCGCCTGGCGGCCCACCAGCTACCCGGACCTGCCGGACGCGAGCTGCGCCCAGGGCGGCCAGGCCGCCAACCCCGAGTGGGGCAAGGTCAAGCCGTGGGCGCTCACCTCCGGCTCCCAGTTCCGGCCCGCGACGCCCGGCCAGTACGCCTCGTACGAGAACCTGCTGGCCAGCCCCGCCTACGCGGAGCAGGTCGCGAAGGTGCGCGGGCTCGGCGCCGCGAACTCCACCACCCGCACGACCGACCAGACGGCCGCGGCCTGGTTCTGGGCCAACGACGCCAACGGCACCTACAAGCCGCCGGGGCAGCTGCTCGACATCACCGCGCGGGTGGCCCGGGACCGCGGCCTGACGCCCTATCAGAACGCCCGGCTGTTCGCGCTGGTGTCGGTGGCCATGGCGGACGCGGCCATCGCCGAGTGGGACGTGAAGTTCCAGACGCCGATCGACCTGTGGCGGCCCGTCTCCGCCATCCGCGAGGGCCTGGGGGACACCGGCTGGAAGCCGCTGTCGGGCAGCACGCCGTGCTTCCCGGCCTGGGCCTCGGGCCACTCCGCGTTCGGCGCCGCCTGGGCGGGGATCATGCGGCAGTACTTCAAGAGCGACAACATCACCTTCACCGCCTCGACCGACGACCCCAAGTCCCCGGTGAAGAACCGTACGTTCAGCAGCTTCAGCCAGGCCGCGCGCGAGGACGCGGACAGCAGGGTCTGGCTCGGCGTCCACTACCCGTGGGACGCGAGCGACGGGCTGACCCTCGGCGACGCCGTCGCCACCTGGGTCTTCACCCACAAGATGAAGGCCGCGGGATCCTGACGGACCGAGTACGCGGTGCCCGCCCCCGGGAGTTTCGGGGGCGGGCACCGCGTCTCAGCCGGGCTGGTCCCCGGGCGGCAGGTGCGAGGTCGGGCGGGCCTCCGCCGCGGGGTCGAGGATGCGGTTGAGGAAGTTGCGGGTCCGCTCCTCCCGGGGGGCGCCCACGACCTGCTCGGCCGGGCCCTGCTCGACGATGACGCCGCCGTCCATGAACACCACCCGGTCCGCGACCTCCCGGGCGAAGCTCATCTCATGGGTGACCACCATCATCGTCATGCCCTCGCCCGCGAGCACCCGCATCACCGCGAGGACGTCGCCCACCAGCTCCGGGTCGAGCGCCGAGGTCGGCTCGTCGAAGAGCATCACCTCGGGGCCCATGGCGAGTGCCCGGGCGATGGCGACGCGCTGCTGCTGCCCGCCGGAGAGCTGCGCGGGGTAGGCGTCGGCCTTCTCGGCGAGCCCGACCCGGTCCAGGTTCTCCCGGGCCACGGCCGCCGCCTTCACCTTGTCCCGGCGCAGCACCCGCCGCTGCGGCAGGACCAGGTTCTCGGTCACCGTGATGTGCGGGAACAGGTTGAACTGCTGGAAGACCATGCCGATACGGCGGCGCACCGCGTCGATGTCGACGTCCAGGTCGGTGACCTCGGTGCCGCCCACGAACACCTGGCCCGCGCTCGGCTCCTCCAGCAGGTTCACACAGCGCAGCAGCGTCGACTTGCCCGACCCCGAGGGCCCGATGACGCACACCACCTCGCCCCGGGCGACCTCCAGGTCGATGCCGCGCAGCACCTCGTTGTCCCCGAAGGACTTGCGCAGCCCGCGGATCTCGATCTCGTTGCGTGACGTCTCGTTCCGCGGCGTCTCGTTCCGCGGCGTTTCGTTCTGTGGCATCGCTTTCCTCACCTCGCCCGGTCGGCACGGGCTTCGAGGCGGCGCACCACGAAGCTCAGGGGCACGGTCACCATCAGGTAGCAGAGCCCGGCGACCAGGATCGGGGTGGAGTTGGCGCTCTGGCTGGCCAGGTCCCTGCCGTACTTGGTCAGCTCCCGCTCCTCCAGGGTGACCCCGAGGAAGAGCACCAGCGAGGAGTCCTTGAAGAGCAGCACCAGCTCGTTGGTCAACGGCGGGATGACGATCCGGAACGCCTGCGGGATGATCACCGACACCATGGCCCTGGCGTGCGAGAACCCCAGCGAGCGGGCCGCCTCCATCTGGCCCTTGGGCACCGCCTGGATGCCCGCCCTGATCGTCTCGGCCATATAGGCCGCGGCGACCAGGCCGAGCCCGAGGGCGACCTTTCCGTACGTACCGCCGGGGATCTCCGTGCCGGGGAAGGCCAGCGGCACCGCCACACCCACGAAGATGAAGATCAGCAGGGCGGGCAGCCCGCGGAACAGCTCGATGTAGATGCCCGCCACCCAGCGGTAGGGCGCCACGGACGACAGCCGCATCAGCGCGACCACCAGCCCGAGCACCAGACCGAAGGCGAAGCCGGAGAGCGTGTACACCACGGTGTTGCGCAGGGCGATGGTGATGATCTCCGGGAAGAGCTTCCCGATGAGGTCGGTCTGCGCGAACTGGTTCTGCAGCCGGTCCCAGTCGGCCAGCACCCCGATGGTGACCAGCACGCCCACGAAGACCGCGTACTGGATGCCCTGCGAGACGCGCCTTCGTTGACGCCTCGTCAGGCGGGAGGTCACCGCTGGGCCTTGGGCAGCGGTCCGATCCACTGTTCGTAGATCTTCTTGTACGTGCCGTCCGCCTTGGCGTCGGTGATCGCCTTGTCGATGGCGGCGAGCAGCTTGGTGTTGCCCTTCTTGACCGAGAAGCCGTACCGCTCACCGGTGGAGATGTTCTCCACCAGGGCGAACCGGTCGGCGTTGGCCTTGTCCTTGAGCCAGCCCTGGACCACCGGGTAGTCGATCACCACGGCGTCGACCTGGCCGGTGCGCAGCCCGTTGAGGACCGCGTCGGAGCTCTCGAAGGCGACCGGGTTGAAGCCCTTGCCGGTGGCGTAGCTCTCGCCGGTGGTCTCCGCCTGCGCGCCGAGCTTCTTCCCCTTGGCCTTGAGGTCGGCCAGCGAGGTGATCCCGCTCTTCTTGGTGGCGAGGAGCGCCTGGGTGGCGTCGAAGTAGGGGACGGAGAAGTCGACGTTCTTCTTGCGCTCGTCGGTGATGGTCATACCGGCGGCGGCGAGGTCGCACTCGCCGGAGTTGAGGAAGGCGCCGGTCTTGAAGTTCTCGAACGGAGTGTCGAGGATCTTCTGTTCGACCTTGAGGTTCTTGGCGACGAGGTCGATCAGCGACACATCGAAGCCCACGACCTTGCCGTTCTGCTCCGACTGGAACGGCGGATAGGGCAGATGGGTGCAGGTGGTCAGCTTGCCCTTCTTGACCACCGGCACCCCGCCCGCGGCCTCCCCCGAGCCGCCGCCGTCCGACGAGCACCCGGTGGCGACGAGCAGCAGACCTGCCGCGGTGGCTGCGGCGGTGGTCAGATTGCGGATACGGTGAGCCGTCCTGGTCACGGTTGACCTCCATCGGTACGAGGGTGGCTGAGGAGCGGAACCGTTCAGCCATGATCGTATGAGACTGGGGGTGACTTCGCCCCCGAACGCGTCAGGCGCGCCGATGACGTCATCCGGCCACCCGCCTGCCCGAAGCACCGGCGGGCGGGGTTCCAGGACACTGTTCAACTTGGCCATCTAGGCTGATCATTGACAGTTCCACCAGGCCCCCAGGAGACGACGCCCGTGACCGAGAACCCGGCCAACCTCGATGCTCCCGAGCACGTTCGGAGCAGAATCAACACCTCCCAGCCGCACACGGCCCGGATCTGGAACTACTGGCTCGGCGGCAAGGACAACTACGAGGTCGACCGTGAGGTCGGCGACCAGATCCGCCAGCTGCACCCCGGCATCGGCGACTACGCCCGCGCGGACCGGCTCTTCCTCGGCCGGGCGGTGCGCCACCTGGTGGCCGATCGCGGCATCCGCCAGTTCCTCGACATCGGCACCGGTCTGCCCACCGCCGACAACACCCACGAGGTGGCGCAGCGCATCGCCCCCGAGTCGCGGATCGTCTACGTCGACAACGACCCGCTGGTGCTCGCCCACGCCCGCGCGCTGCTGACCAGCACGCCCGAGGGCCGCACCGACTACCTCGACGCGGATCTGCGCGATGTGGACAGCATCCTGGAACACGCGTCGAAGACGCTCGACTTGACCCAGCCGGTCGCGCTGATGCTGCTCGGCGTGGTCATCTTCATCGAGGACGACGAGCAGGCGTACGGGCTGGTGCGGGGGCTGATGGAGAAGCTGGCGCCCGGCAGCTTCCTGGTCCTCTCGCACACGGTGACCCACCCCGAGATGCCCGACGTCGACCAGGCGGTGGCCTTCTGGAACGAGCACGGCACCCCCAAGCTCACCCAGCGCACCCCCGAGCAGACCGCCCGGTTCTTCGACGGCCTGGAGGTCCTGGAGCCCGGTGTGGTCTCCTGCTCGCGCTGGCGGCCCGAGGACGCGGCGGACGGCGAGCCCGCCGAGGTCGCCATGTTCGGTGGTGTCGGCCGCAAGGCCTGACCTGCGCCGGAGCCGTCTCCTGGGACGAAAATGGCCACGGCTTTGCCATTGCGGGGACCTCCCGCCGGGATGTCCCCGCAATGCGCCCTTCGTCACCGGGACGGCTTCACCGCACCTTGAGGGAAGGTTGACCAACTCACAAACGGATACAGAGGGTTACGGACATAGGTTCGGCCGCATGGCCCCCACCCCCTCCTCCCTCCCGGTCCTGCCGTACCGCAAACCGACCCGCGGCCGCGACTACTGGGTCCTCGACGACGTCCTGCCCAATGCCGACGAGGTCCGCGCGCGCTGCCTCGCCAAGGACGACTGGGTCGAGGGACACCCCCGCAAACCGGAGACCTGGCCGGGGCTGCGCACCATGCCGGGCCTGGAGCCCGCGGAACTCGCCCGGGTGGAGCGGCTGGTCAAGAAGGCGACCGGAGCCGCAGAGCTGTGGGTGCAGCGGGCGCCCGGCGGCGCCACGCTCAACCACAACTGCGTCCAGGTCGTCGGCCGGGACGAGTGCGAGCCGCGCCCGCACACCGACTCGCGCGCGCTGTGCCGGTACGCGGCCGTGCTCTACCTCAACCCCGGCGTGCCCAAGGACTGCGGCACCAGCTTCTACCGGCAGAGCCTGCCGGGCGGCGTGCTCGGCGGCAATCTGGTCGCGGCCCCGCACACCAACCTGGTCGAGGCCCTCGGCACCCGGTTCGTGCCGGCCGACTCCTTCACCGAGGACGTCCGCGTCCCCCACCGCTACAACCGCCTGCTGCTCTACAACGCCAACATGATCCACACCGCCACCGGCTACTGGGGCAGCACCCTGGAGGACAGCCGGATGACGGCCGTCTTCTTCTGGATGGCGTGAGCGTCACGCCGCGCCCTCGGCGGGCCGGGTGGCGACGACCACCGTGGCGTACCGCTCCTCGCAGCTCGCCACGCGCGGCACCAGACCGCCCGCGGTGACCGCGGCGACGGCCGAGGGCACCTGGCGCTCACCGGTCTCGAAGAACAGCCGCCCGCCGGGAGCCAGCCACCGCGCCGCCTCGGCGGTCACCCGGCGCAGCACGTCCAGGCCGTCGGCGCCGCCGTCGAGCGCCACCCGTGCCTCATGGACCCGTGCCTCCGAGGGCAGCAGCGCGATCTCCTCGGTCGGTACGTACGGCACATTGGCGAGCAGGACGTCCACGCGGCCGCGCAGTGCGGCCGGCAGCGCGGCGAACAGGTCGCCGTGGTGGGCCGAGCCCCCGGCGGCGGCGACATTGCGGCGGGCGCACTCCACGGCCGCCGGGTCGATGTCGGCGGCGTACAGCTCGCCATCCGTCAGCCGGGCCAGCAGCGCCACGCCCAAGGCGCCCGAGCCGCAGCACAGATCCACCACGACCGCCCCCGGCGGCGCGAGCGCGGCCGCCCGCTCCACCAGGAACTCGGTGCGGCGGCGCGGCACGAAGACGCCCGGGTCCACCGCGACCCGTACCCCGGCGAACTCCGCCCACCCCAGGACGTGTTCCAGCGGCAGTCCCTCGGCGCGCCGCGCCACCATGGCGTCGAGTTCGTCGGGGGTGCGGGCCGAGGTGATCAGCAACTCCGCCTCGTCCTCGGCGAAGACACAGCCGGCGGCGCGGAGCCTGGTCACAACGGAGGAGTGGTCAAGCACGGTAATGGGTCTCACCTGGGGATACGGGGCCGGGAAAACCCGCTGGGGCTCCGGCGGGGCGCGGTCACCCTACCCCGGGCGTGTCGGGCACCCGCAGTGATTTATCCGTGCATACCGTGCCTAGAATGACCGGATGATCTTTATTGTCGTCAAGTTCCCCGTGAAGCCCGAGTACGCCGAGGAGTGGCCCCGGCACGTCGCCGACTTCACCCACGCCACCCGGGCCGAGCCCGGCAACCTCTGGTACGAGTGGTCGCGCAGCATGGAGGAGCCGAACACCTACGTACTGGTCGAGGCCTTCCAGGACGGGGCCGGCGAGGCGCACGTCAACTCCGACCACTTCCGGGCGGCCATGGAGACCATGCGCCCGCTCCTGCGCCGCACCCCCGACATCGTGAGCACGACGATCGAGGGTGCGACGGGGTGGAGCGCCATGGGCGAGCTCCAGGTCGACTAGTCGACCGGCGGCCGCGCCGGCCGGGCCGTCACTTGACGGTGACGGTCACGGTCGGCGAGACGGTCTCGCCGTCCTTGACCCGCAGCTCCTCCTTGCCCTTGGTGTTCAGCTTGGCGTCCAGCGAGTAGCTGGAGCCCTGCTTGATGGTGGTACTGGCCTGCAACGTCGTCCACTTGCCCTTGTTCTTGTGCTGGAGCACGACCTTGCTGCCGACCGCCAGGCCCTTGGAGCGGCCGGTGAAGGTGACCTTGCCGCCCGCCTTCACCTCGGTGGCGCTCGCCTTGACGGTCAGCGATCCCGCCGCCGGTGACGCGTACTTGCTGCCGCTCGGCGTCGGCTTCGGGGTGGCCGCGGTCGCGATTCCCGTGGCCGACCCGGCCAGCAGGGCGAAGGACAGGGCGCCCGCTGCCGCCATCCGGGCGCAGCGGTGGCTCAGAGTGGATTTCACGATTGATCTCCCGTCTCGACCTGCTCCCCAGCCGGTCGATTCGTACCTTTTCTGAGGTTATCCATGGATGTTGGGAAACGGCGACCGGGCGGCGTGCCCCGGCGGGGGCCGTGCGCGCCCCTATGCTGAGGGCGATGTTCGCTCCCCAGGGCCCCACCGTCCGTGAACTCGCCGTCCAGGCACTGTCGTCGGTCGAGCGCGGCTACGACCTGCTCGCCCCGAAGTTCGACCACACGCCCTACCGCACACCGGACCGGGTCCTCGACGCCGTCACGCACACCCTCGCCGCACTCGGCCCGTTCGGCCGCGGCCTCGACCTGTGCTGCGGCACCGGCGCCGGTCTGGACGTGCTGCGCGCGGTGTGCCACGGGCGGATCGCCGGGGTCGACTTCAGTGCCGGGATGCTGGAGGTGGGCCGGGCGCGCGGGGGGCCGGACGCCGACCGGGTGCGCGCGGACGCCCGCGCGCTGCCCTTTCGGGACGCGTTCGACCTGGTCGTGAGCTTCGGCGCGTTCGGCCACTTCCTGCCGGCCGAGCGGCCGGGCCTGTTCGCCCAGGTCCGCTCGGTGCTCGCGCCCGGCGGCCGGTTCGCGTTCCCGGTCGCCGCGCCCGCCCGACCCGGCTCGCTCGGCTACTGGACCCTGCTCGGCTTCGACACCGCCATGCGGGTGCGCAATGCGCTGTGGCGGCCCCGGTTCGTCATGTACTACCGGGACTTCAGGCTCGCCGACGTCCGCGCCGAGCTCGCCGACGCCGGGTTCCGGGTGGACCTGTACGCCTTGGAGGAGCTCGGGCGGCGCCCCGACGGCAGCCCCCGCTGCCGTCTGGTGGTCGCGACGGCCCGCTGAAATCCGCCCCCGCCACCTGCGGTGATAACGCTCGGTAGTGCTCGTGTGGCGCGCGGTGAGCGGGAGTCGTACCGTGGCGGAGGTGGTTTTCACCGGTCCGTCGCCAGGGCGCGGCGGACCGGTCTCGACACTCTCGGGGTCACGAGGTGACTACCTTGCCCTCCGTGCACTTTCCTCTGATGCTCGCGCTGGCAGCGGGCTCGTTCTTCCTCTGGCGCAAAGGCGGCACCAAGCTGTCCCACGCGCTGATCTGCGCCGGATTCGGCTTCTACTTCGCCGACACCGCCGCGGCCCCCTCCCTGCACAGCGCCGTCAACTCGGTGGTCGGCATGCTCAGTCAGCTGGGCTGAGCACGCCGGCCACCGCGCCGGCTCAGGCGTCCGCGACCCAACTGCCGTGGAAACCCAGGGGCACCCGCCCGGGCAGATGGATCCGGGCCAGCGGACGGCCGCCGAAGTCCTGCGCCGCCAGGATCAGCAGATCGGCGGCCCCGCGCTCCGGATCGTGGACGTACGCCAGCGCGTAGCCGTCGTCCTCCGCCTTCCCCGGAGCCGGGCCCGGCCCGTGCGCCGCCACGAACACCGCCTCGCCCACGGCCGAGCCGCGGGGCAGCCGGTGGCGCTCGGCGGTGCCGCGCAGGAAGTCGTGCTTGATCAGGGCGTTGCCGAAGGAGAGGTCCGGCGGCACGCCGTCGGCCGTCAGATAGGCGGTGAACATCTCGGCGCTGGCCGCCGTGTACCCGTACCGGTGGCGCCGGGACACCAGCGACTCGTTGACGCGCGGGAACTCCTGCGGCCGGTCGTCGAGCCGCCGGGTGCGCACGCGGCCGTGCGCCAGGTCGACCGTCCAGCGGTCGAGCGAGGCGGGCGCGAGCGCGCTGGGGCCGTCGGAGCCCCGACCCGCGACCTGGAACGGCGCCGGGAAGGTGGTGAGTTCGACGACCACCGAGGCGCCGTCGTCGTACGCGTTGAGCGTGTGCGAGGCGAAGACGGGGTCGACCTCGAACCAGCGGACGCTGCCGCCCGCGCGCGGCATGACACCCACCCGCGCCGGGTGCCGGTCGTTCCACACGTACGGAACGAGCGCGCCCGCCCCGGCCGCCGCCGCGTCGAAGGTGACCGGGACGTCGAAGAGGACCACATAGCGCTCGGTGAGCGCGAAGTCGTGCATCATCGGGCTGTCCGCGACCGGGATCCGGGTCGTCCGGGCCACCCGCCCGGTCCGGTCGACGACCAGGTGGCGGACGTGGTCCCAGGTCGGGTAGTACGTCACCGCGTGCAGCTCGTCGGCGTGCGCGTCGTACTTGGTGTGCGCGGTGAACGAGCCGCTGAGCGTGGAGCGGAAGTCGTACGGGCGCAGGGTGTTGAGCTCGCCGTCGAGCTCGTACGGCAGCGGCCCGCTCTCCTGGAGGGCGAGGATGCGGCCCTTGTACGGGATGACGTGCGTGTTGCACGCGAAGTCGTCCTCCGGGACGGGCCCGGGGTGCGGCTCGCCGAGCTTGCGGCTGACGGCGGCCGAGCGGACCCACCGGTTGCGGTACCACTCCGCCCGCCCGTCGCGCAGCCGCACCCCGTGGACCATGCCGTCCCCGAGCATCCAGTGGTGCGGGCGAGGGTCCTCCAGGCCGAGGACGTTGGGGCCGGTGCGCAGATAGCGCCCGTTCAGGGAGCGGGGGATGCGGCCGGTGACCGGCAGGTCGAAGGCGGTGAGCTCCTCGGTCACGGGAGCGAAGGCCCCCTGGAGGAACGGCAGGCTCGCGGGGGAGGGCGCGGTCGCCCGCGGTGCGGTGCGCGGGGCGGCCGAGGCGACCGCACCTGCGCGCGCGGCGAGCAGACCGCCCGCCGCCGCGCCCGCCGCTCCTCGCAGCACGTTCCGCCGAGTGTGATCGTTCATGTCCGAGCCCCCCTGCTTCCGCTTCGGTACGACTTCCGTACGAGCTGTCGACGACGATCGTCCGCCCGGGCGGGGGGCCGGGTCAGGAGGTCTGGGGCCCGGAGCGGGGTGGTGCCAGGCCCCCTGTTTCGCGGCCGGCCCTTCGGGGTTTTCGCACGAAATCCCAGGCAAGGTGTTGAATATGCGACTATCGAAATGATGTGATGCGGGTCACAGATCGGGAGTGGCAGCAAGGAGCAAGTCGATGTCCACCACCGTCGAACAGTCCGTCCTGGCCCGCCTCGTCACCGACGCCGACCACGGCGTCCCCGTCCCCGTCACCCTCACCTACGACGGCTGTGACCCGCTGGCCGTCCGGATGGTCTTCCCGCCGGAGGTCTCCCTGCACGACGGCGGCGTGACCTGGGTCTTCGCCCGCAACCTCATCGACCGGGGGCTGCGCGACCCGGCCGGTACCGGCGATGTGCACGTCCGGCCGCTCGACCGGACCCGGACCGTGGTGGAGCTGCGCTCCCCGGAGGGTCTGGCCCTGCTCGAGTTCGGCACCGCGGCCCTGCGCCGCTTCCTCTTCCTCACCTACGCGGCGGTCTCCGCCGACGTCGAGAACCAGGATCTCGACATGGACAGCGCCCTGGCCGAGCTGCTGCGCGAGAGCCGGTGACCGCGCGGCACCGCTGAGCGGGCGAAGGTTCAAGGCGGGCTCAGGAGTCACCCGAGCATCGGCGCCGCCCGGTCGAGCACGGCGCCGATGCGCTCCCAGGCCGCCGTGTCACGCGCGACCGGCTCCAGCGCGGCGCCCTCGCCCGTGCCCCAGGCCGCCGCCGTCGCCACCGGGTCCGCGCCGGTGACGGCGGCCGCGGCGAGCGCGGCGGCGCCGAGCGCGACCAGTTCGGTCGCCCGGGGCACGATCAGCGGCCGGCCGGAGAGCCTTCGTACGGTCTCGATCCAGGTGCGGCCCCGGGCGCCGCCGCCGATCAGCCGCAGCGGGCGGGCGGCGGCCTCCGCGTCGGTGAGCCCGCAGGCGCGCAGCAGGTCGTCGAGGGCGGAAAGGGCGGTGAAGACCGCGCCTTCGTAGGCGGCGCCCAGGAGCTGGGGGCCGGTCGTGCTGTGGCGCAGACCCGTGAGCAGTCCGGCGGCGGTCGGCAGATCGGGGGTGCGCTCGCCGTCCAGGTACGGCAGCAGCACCGCCTCGCCGCCGGGTTCCGCGTCGTCGCGGCCCAGCCCGAGCAGGGCCGCCACCTTGTCCACGGCGAGCGTGCAGTTGAGGGTGCAGGCGAGCGGCAGGAACGTGCCGTCGGTGGCGGCGAAACCGGAGAGCGCGGGCGAGCCGGGCCGGGTGCGGGTGGCGGCGAAGACCGTGCCGGAGGTGCCGAGGCTGAGGACGGGGTGGTCGAGCAGCCCCGCGCCGCCGAGCCCGAGCCCCACGGCGGCGGCCATGTTGTCGCCGGTCCCGGCGGCGACCGCGATCCCCGCGGGCAGTCCGAGCGCGTCGGCGGCACCCGCCGTCAGCGATCCCACCCGGGTGGCCCCGGTGGCGGCGACCGTCGGCAGCAGGGAGGCGTCGAGGCCGAGGAGGCCGAGCAGCTCAGGGTCGTAGGCGCCGGTCGCCGTGGAGTACCAGCCGGTGCCTGAGGCGTCGCCCGGATCGGTCGCGGCCGTGCCGGCAAGGCGCTCGGTGAGGAAGTCGTGGGGGAGGCGGATCGCGGCGGCGGCCGAGGCGTGCGCGGGCTCGTTCTCGTACAGCCAGCGCCACTTGGCGGCGGTCACCGCCGCGACGGGGACCGAGCCGGTGCGCGCGGTCCACGCCCCCGGGCCGCCGAGCGCCTCGGTGAGGGCGGCGGCCTGCGGGGCCGAGCGGGTGTCGTTCCAGAGCAGGGCGGGGCGCAGCGGGCGCCCGGCGCGGTCCAGGACGACCAGGCCGTGCTGCTGTCCGGCGACCGCGATCCCGGCGACGGCTGACGCGGCCACCCCCGCCTCCTCGAGCCCCGCCGCGACCGCCTCGCCCAGCGCCCGCCACCACTGCTCGGGGTCGCTCTCGCGGGCCCCGTCGGCGCCGTCGACCCGGTGCGGGGCGCGGCCCGTGGCGAGCACCCGACCGCTCTGGGCGTCGACGAACAGCGCCTTGGTGGACTGCGTGGAGCTGTCCACCCCGATGACGACCGGCGCCTGCGGCATACGGGCCCCCACCTCTCTTCCGCGGATTCGACTCCGACCTGCGTGCACGGATTTGCGCGCGCGCGAAACAAATTAGATGACGGGCTGGGGTTTCGGAAGCCGAGGCGACCGTGTCATATTCGTCAGGTCAGTGAACAAATAGCCGCAGGGGCCGTCGGGCGCCCCGCACCGAGGTGGACACGACGATGACGGAACGCTTCACCCCCACCCCCGAGGACAAGTTCACCTTCGGTCTGTGGACCGTGGGCTGGCAGGGGCGCGACCCCTTCGGCGACGCGACCCGCCCCGCCCTCGACCCGGTCGACACCGTCCACCGGCTCGCCGAGCTCGGGGCGTACGGAGTGACCTTCCACGACGACGACCTGATCCCGTTCGGCGCGTCCGGCGCCGACCGCGAGGCGCACGTCAAGCGGTTCCGGGCGGCGCTGGACGCCACCGGCCTCGCGGTGCCGATGGCCACCACCAACCTCTTCACCCACCCCGTCTTCAAGGACGGCGCCTTCACCGCGAACGACCGCGACGTACGCCGGTACGCGCTGCGCAAGACGATCCGCAACATCGACCTCGCCGTGGAGCTGGGCGCCCGGGTGTATGTGGCGTGGGGCGGCCGCGAAGGCGCGGAGTCGGGCGCCGCGAAGGACGTACGGGTGGCGCTCGACCGGCTGAAGGAGGCCTTCGACCTGCTGGCCGAGTATGTGCTGGGCCAGGGCTACGACCTGCGGTTCGCGGTCGAGCCCAAGCCGAACGAGCCGCGCGGGGACATCCTGCTGCCCACCGTCGGGCACGCGCTCGCCTTCATCGAGCGGCTGGAGCACCCGGAGCTGGTCGGGGTCAACCCGGAGACCGGGCACGAGCAGATGGCCGGGCTCAACTTCACCCACGGGGTCGCCCAGGCGCTCTGGGCCGGAAAGCTCTTCCACATCGACCTCAACGGCCAGTCCGGCATCAAGTACGACCAGGACTTGCGGTTCGGGGCGGGCAATCTGCGCGACGCGTTCTGGCTGGTCGACCTGTTGGAGTCGGCGGGTTACGAAGGCCCGCGCCACTTCGACTTCAAGCCGCCGCGCACGGAGGACGCCGCCGGGGTGTGGGCCTCGGCGGCGGGCAACATGCGCACCTATCTGATCCTGCGCGAGCGCGCGGCGGCGTTCCGCGCGGACCCCGCGGTACGGGAGGCGCTGCGGGCGTCCCGCCTCGACGACCTGGCCCGGCCGACGGCCGAGGACGGGCTCGCCGGGCTGCTCGGGGACCGCTCGGCCTTCGAGGACTTCGACGCCCACGCGGCGGGGGAGCGCGGCATGGCCTTCGAGCAGCTGGACCAGCTGGCGATGGAGCACTTGATGGGGGTGCGCTGAGAGCCCGGCTTCCCACCACCGGGGGGGGTCCGGGCGGGGGTGGGACGCCCGGCTCGGGGACCTGATCCCGGCCCCGGCTTCGGCCGGGTCCGGGATCAGGCCTGCGCCCACCCCGCCGGATCGTCCAGCACCGCCTCCACGACCAGGGCCGCCGCGCCCCGGGCCGCGTCCCCCGAGGGTGAGGAGGGGCGCAGCCGGCCGCTGCCGCGGGGCCACAGGCCCGACACCACCCGGGACGCGAGCTCGGCCTCGGCCGGGGGCGTGAGCCACGGCGCCAGCGCGCGGTAGACGCCGCCGAGGACCACGGTCTGCGGGTCGAGGAGGTTGACCGCGCCCGCGAGGACCCGGCCCAGCATCCGCCCGGCGGTGCCCAGCGCCGTCAGCGCGCGCTCGTCGCCCGCCCGCGCCCGGCGTTCCAGCTCGGCCACGCCGGCCGCCCCGGCGCCCTCGTCGATGCCCCCGCCGCTCAGCAGCGCCGACTGGCCCGCGTACCGCTCCAGACAGCCGCGCGCCCCGCAGCGGCACTCGGGACCGGCCGGGTCCACCGGGACGTGGCCGATCTCCCCGGCGAAGCCGTGCGCGCCGCGCAGCAGTTCGCCGTTGAGGACCAGGGCGCCGCCCACGCCGATCTCGCCCGAGAGGTAGAGGAACGTACGGGCCTCGCCCGGGGCGCCGAACCACAGCTCGGCGAGCGCCGCGAGGTTGGCCTCGTTCTCCGAACCCACCGCCACGGGAGGGGCCTCGGAGCACTTCGCGAGCTCGCGCGCGAACAGGGTGTCTGCCGGGACGCCGTTCCAGCCCAGGTTCGGCGCCTGGCGGACCGTGCCGCCCGCCACCAGGCCCGGCAGGGCGAGCGTGACCCCGGCGGGCCGCAGCTCCTGCTGCCCGGCGGAGTCCAGCGCGCGCGAGGTGAGCCGGGCCGCCCGGGCCAGCACCTCGGCGGGCGGCGCGCCCCGGTTGTCCAGGTGCTCGGTGAGCCGGACCCGGTCGGTTCCGGCCAGGTCGACCACGCAGACGGTCGTGTAGTCGACGTTGATCTCGACGCCGACCCCGGCGACACCGGTCCTGGCCGGTTTGAGGACCGTGCCGGGGCGCCCCGCCTGCCCGCTGGAGGTCTTGCCCGACTCCGTGACGAAGCCGCCCTCCAGGAGCTGCTCCACCAGCGAGGACACGGCCGCCCTGGTCAGCCTGACGCGTGCCGCGACGCCCGCCCGGGTGGCCTCGCCCTCGTCGTGGACCGCGCGGAGCACCAGGCTGAGGTTGTGCCGCCGCACGGTGTCCTGGTCCGCCTTGGGCGCCAGTGGGGCGAGGTTGCTCTTCATGTCGTGGCCGAGCCTATGCGATGGCCGGGGCGCCGCAGTTGCCCGATCCAGCGGCACTCGAACGGGACTCGCGTGTCCCGGCACTAGGTTCTGCGAGCATGAGTGAGAAGACCATCACCGATGAGAAGCCCGTCACCGTCCTGCCCGCCGACGAGGCCTTCGCGGTCCCCGCGAGCGCGCGGAGCCTGGAGCGGGCCGCCGAGGCCCTGCGGGGCAACGGATTCACCGTACACATAGTGGAGACGGCCGCCGACGCCCGCGAGCTGGTGACCGGGCTGCTGCCGACCGACCGGGCGATCCTCGCCTCGACCAGCGAGACCCTGCGGCTCTCCGGGATCCAGGAGGACATCGACGCCTCGGGCCGGTTCAAGAGCATCCGCGCCGAGCAGGCCGACTGGGACCTGCGGGCCCGCCGCGACGAGGTGCGCGCCGCGCGCTCCGCGCCGGACGTCGTCGTCGGCAGCGTGCACGCCGTGACCGAGGACGGCCGGCTTGTCACCGGGTCCGCGAGCGGCAGCCAGCTCGCCTCGTACGCGTACGGCGCCGGCCAGGCGGTCTGGGTGGTCGGCGCCCAGAAGGTGGTGGCCGACCTGGACACCGCGCTGCGCCGCGTCGAGACGTACTCGCTGCCCAAGGAGGACGTCCGGGCCCAGCGGGTGATGAACCAGCGCAGTGTCCTCGCCAAGGTCCTGATCACCAGCCGCGAGGTCGTCCCGCACCGCAGCACCGTCGTCCTGGTCCGCGAGCCGATCGGCTTCTGAACCGTGTGCTGAGGACCCTTCCCACCGCCTTCGAAGCCGCCGCACCTCCCGGGTGCGGCGGCTTCCCGCGTTCCGGGGGTGAGTTCAGGCCACTCCCCGAGCCGAGGTGTGGGGGAACGTAACACCGATGCAATCTCTTGCGGAAGAGCTTGCGGAGAGAAAGGGGAGGGGAGGCGCGGAGATTTCCGCAGTGTGCCGAGGGTGTGTCCAAAGGGTTGACCAGCTGGTCCGGTCCGCCTACGGTCTCGACCGCAACAGCTTTCCGGTTGTTTCAGCAAGAACATTCAGAGACCTTCTGGGGCGGCCGGGCCGCGCCGCCTGGAAGGCCGCTCCGTCTCCCCGCATCCCCGCACGGAGGTCCCCCCCCATGGACGGTCGCACCGCCAGCACCCCCCGCAGACGCCGCCGTACGCGCAAAGCCCTGGCCGCCGCCGTCGCGCTCCTCGCGGGGGCCGCGAGCAGCGTCGTCCTCGGCGCCCCGCAGGCGGGGGCCGCCGCACCCGGGCCCAAGGACGTGGCCGCCGTCCTCTTCGAGTGGAACTACGCGTCGGTGGCCAAGGCCTGTACCGACGAACTCGGCCCCGACGGCTACGGCTACGTCCAGGTGTCCCCGCCCCAGGAACGTATACAGGGCGACGCCTGGTGGACCGGCTACCAGCCCGTCAGCTACAAGCTCGGCAACCGGCTGGGCGACCGCGCCGCCTTCCGCTCCATGGTGGGCACCTGCCACGCGGCGGGCGTCAAGGTCGTCGCCGACGCGGTGGTCAACCACATGGCGAGCGGCTCCGGCACCGGCACCGCGGGCTCGCCCTACTCCAAGTACGACTACCCCGGCACCTACTCCGGCGCCGACCTGGACGACTGCAAGGCCGAGATCACCAACTACCAGGACCGCTGGCACGTCCAGCACTGCGAGCTGGTCGGCCTCGCCGACCTCGACACCGGCGAGGAGTACGTCCGCAACACCGTCGCCGGGTACTTCAACGACCTGCTCTCCCTCGGCGTCGACGGCTTCCGGGTGGACGCGGCCAAGCACATCCCCGAGGACGACCTCGCCGCCATCAAGTCCCGGCTGACCGTCCCGGGCGTCTACTGGAAGCAGGAGACGATCTACGGCGCGGGCGAGGCCGTACAGCCCACCGAGTACCTGGGCACCGGCGACGCCCAGGAGTTCCGCTACTCCTGGGACCTCAAGCGGGTGTTCACCAACGAGAAGCTCGCGTATCTGAAGAACTTCGGCGAGGGCTGGGGCTATCTGACGTCGGGCAAGGCCTCGGTCTTCGTGGACAACCACGACACCGAGCGCGGCGGCCAGACCCTCACCTACAACGACGGCGCCCGCTACACCCTCGCCCATGTCTTCATGCTGGCCTGGCCCTACGGCTCCCCGGACGTCCACTCCGGCTACGTCTTCAGCGACAAGGACGCCGGGCCGCCCAACGCCGGTCGGGTGAACGCCTGCTACAGCGACGGCTGGAAGTGCCAGCACGCCTGGCCGGAGGTCCGCTCGATGGTGAAGTTCCGCAACACCGCGGGCACCGCGCCGGTCACCGACTGGTGGGACAACGGCAACAACGCCATCGCCTTCGGGCGCGGCGGCAAGGCGTTCGTGGCCCTCAACCACGAGGGCTCCGCGCTCACCCGCACCTTCCAGACGTCGCTGCCCCCGGGCGGCTACTGCGATGTGCAGAGCGGCAGGAACGTCACGGTCGACGGCTCCGGACGGTTCACCGCGACCCTGGGCCCGGACACCGCCCTCGCCCTGCACACCGGCGCCAGGACGTGCGGCACCTGACGCGAACACCCCCTGGCGCGTCCGGCCGGCCGGTCCGACGCTCCCCTCGTGCCCCGTATCCGCAGTCCCTCCGCAGAAGGAGTACGTCCGTGATCGGCTCTTTGCGCCGAACCGCCGTCACCGCCGCCGTGGCCCTCGCCCTGCTGGCGTCGGCCGCGCCCGCGGCGCAACCGGCGCCCGCCGGGCCCCCGGCCCCGCCGTCCGACGCCCGGCTCGCCGCCGAGCCCGCCCGGCACGAACTCACCCGGGAACAGCCCTACTTCGTCCTGCCCGACCGGTTCGCGGACGGCGACAGCGCCAACAACCGGGGCGGGCTGACCGGCGGCCGCTCGGTCACCGGCTACGACCCGACCGACAAGGGCTTCTACCAGGGCGGCGACCTCAAGGGGCTGACCGGGAAGCTGGACTACATCAAGGGGCTCGGCAGCACCGCGATCTGGCTGGCGCCGATCTTCAAGAACAAGCCGGTCCAGGGCACCGGCGCCGACCAGAGCGCCGGCTACCACGGCTACTGGATCACCGACTTCACCCAGGTCGACCCGCACTTCGGCACCAACGCCGACCTCGCCCGGCTGATCGAGGCGGCCCACGCCAAGGGCATGAAGGTCTTCTTCGACGTCATCACCAACCACACCGCCGACGTCATCGGCCACCGGGAGCAGAGCTCCGCGTACCTCTCCAAGGGCGCCTTCCCGTATCTGACCAAGGACGGCGTGCCCTTCGACGACAGCGCGTACGCGGCCGGAGGCAAGGGCTTCCCGGCCGTCGGCCCCGGCTCCTTCCCGTACACCCCGACCGTGCCGGCCGCCGAGAAGGACGCCAAGGTCCCGGCGTGGCTCAACGACCCCGCCCTGTACCACAACCGGGGCGACTCGACCTTCGCGGGGGAGAGCGCGGAGTACGGCGACTTCTCGGGCCTGGACGACCTGTGGACCGAGCGGCCCGAGGTCGTCCGGGGCATGGAGAAGATCTACGAGAAGTGGGTGAAGGACTTCGACGTGGACGGCTTCCGCGTCGACACCGTCAAGCACGTCGACATGGACTTCTGGACCCAGTGGGCGACCGCCCTGGACGCCTACGCGGCCAAGCACGGGCGCCGGGACTTCTTCATCTACGGCGAGGTGTACTCCGCCGACCCGTCGGTGACCTCCCCGTACGTCCGCCGGGGGCGGCTGGACGCGACGCTTGACTTCCCCTACCAGCAGGCGATGCGGAGTTACGTCTCGCAGGGCGGTTCGGCGGACGACCTGGGCGCGGCGCTGGGCCAGGACTACCGCTACACCACCGACAAGGCCAACGCCTATGAGCAGGTGACCTTCCTCGGCAACCACGACATGGGCCGGATCGGCGCCTTCCTGGTCCAGGACAACCCGAAGGCCGACGCCGCCGAGCTGCTGCGCCGCGACCGGCTCGCCCATGAGCTGATGTTCCTCAGCCGGGGCAACCCGGTGGTCTACTACGGCGACGAGCAGGGCTTCACCGGCTCCGGTGGCGACAAGGACGCCCGGCAGACGATGTTCCCGTCCAAGGTCGCGGACTATCTCGACGACACGCAGATAGGCACCAGCCGTACGCACGAGAGCAGCGCTTTCGATCCGGAGCACCCTCTCTACAAGGCGATCGCTGCTCTCTCGAAGCTCCGAAAGCAGAACCCGGCGCTCGCCGACGGTGTGCAGAGCGAGCGGTACGCGGCGCGGGGCAAGGGGATCTACGCCTTCTCCCGCACCGACGCGAGGACCGGGACCGAGTACGTCGTCGCCGTCAACAACGCGGCCGAGGAGCGGAGCGCCGAGTTCGCGACCGGCTCCGCGGACACCGCGTTCACCGGGATCTACGGTGCCTCGGGCACCCTCGCCAGCGGCGCCGACCGCCGTATCGCGGTGCGGGTGCCGGCCCTCTCGGCCGTCGTCTACAAGGCGGCCAAGCCGCTGGGCGCCCCGGCCGCGCTGCCCTCGCTGACCCTCGAGGCCCCGGCGGCCGGTGCCACCGGTGACGTCGAGCTCGCGGCGGACGTCGAGGGCGGGCAGCTGAACCGGGTGGTGTTCGCCGCCCAGACCGGCACCGGCGAGTGGCAGGTCCTCGGCTCCGCCGACCACGCCCCGTACAAGGCCGTCCAGCACCTGCCCGCCACCCTGGCGCCCGGAACCCCCGTGCGCTACAAGGCCGTTGGCGTCGACTCGGCCGGGCGCACCGCGAGCGCGACCGCGCAGACGACCAGCGGCGCCCCCGCCACCGACCCGGTGCCCACCGCGACGAGCCGGGACTACGCCGTGGTCCACTACAAGCGCCCGGCGGGCGACTACACCGACTGGCGGCTCTACGCCTGGGGCGACCTCGCCGACGGCGAGTCCACCACCTGGCCCGCGGGCCACGCCTTCACCGGCCGCGACGCCTACGGCGCCTTCGCGTACGTCAAGCTGAAGCCGGGCGCCTCCGGCGTCGGGTTCCTCGTCATCGACAAGGACGGCAACAAGGACGTCACCGCCGACCGCACCATCGACGTGGGCCGCACCGGCGAGATCTGGGTCGAGCAGGGCAAGGACGCCGTCCTCACCACGCCGCCCGCCAGCACCTACCCGCCGCAGGACACCACCAAGGCCGTCATCCACTACCGGCGCGCCGACGGCGACTACAGCGGCTGGGGCATCCACACCTGGACGGGGGCCGCGACACCCACCGACTGGTCGAGCCCGCTGCCGCCGGTGCGCACCGACGCCTTCGGCGCGGTCTTCGAGGTGCCGCTGAAGGAAGGCGCCACCAGCCTCAGCTACATCCTGCACAAGGGCGACACCAAGGAGTTCGGCTCCGACCGCTCACTGGACTTCTCCACGTACGCGCACGAGGTGTGGCTGCTCGGCGGGGTCGAGAAGTACCTTCTGCCCATGACCTCCGGCTCCGCCGCCGACCTCGACCTGTCGAAGTCGCGGGCGCAGTGGATCGACCGCGACACCGTCGCCTGGGACACCGGCAACGCGGCCGCGAGCTACCAGCTGGTGTACGCGCCGGGGGGCGGCCTCGCCGTCAAGGACGGCGTCCTCACCGGCGAGGGCCACTGGCTGCGGCTCACCCCTGTGCCCGGCGGCCTCACGGACGCGCAGAAGGCCCGGTTCCCGCACCTGAAGAAGTACGCGGCGTTCACCGTCGACCCGCGCGACCGCGCCCGCGTCGGCCAGGCCCTCACCGGTCAGCTCGTCGCCACCCAGCGCCTCGCCAACGGCGCCCTGCTCGCCGCCACCGGCGTCCAGACGCAGGGCGTCCTCGACGACCTGTACGGATCCCGCGCCACCAAGGCTTCGCTCGGCCCGGTCTTCAGGGGCGGCCGCCCGACGCTCTCGCTCTGGGCCCCGACCGCCCGGCGGGTCGCCCTCGAACTCGACGGCCGCACGGTCGCGATGCGCCGTGACGACGCGACCGGCGTGTGGTCGGTGACGGGCCCCCGGAGCTGGTCGGGCAAGCCGTACCGGTACGCCGTGACCGTGTGGGCGCCCAGCGTCCAGAAGGTCGTCACCAACCTGGTCACCGATCCGTACTCCACCGCCCTGACCACCGACTCGGCCCGCAGCCTGGCCGTCGACCTCGCCGACCCGAAGCTCGCGCCGCGGGGCTGGGCCACCCTGCGCAAGCCCGCCGCCGTACCGCTGCGCGCCGCGCAGATCCAGGAGCTGCACATCCGCGACTTCTCGGTCGCGGACCGCACCTCCCGCCACCCCGGCCAGTACCTCGCCTTCACGGACACCGGCTCCGACGGCATGAAGCACCTCAAGGAACTGGCCGCCTCCGGGACCTCGTACGTCCACCTCCTCCCGGCCTTCGACATCGCCACCATCCCGGAGAAGAAGTCCGACCAGGCCGTTCCCGCCTGCGACCTCAAGGTGTACGCGCCGGACTCGCCGGAGCAGCAGGCGTGCGTGGCCAAGAGCGCCGCCAAGGACGCCTACAACTGGGGGTACGACCCGCTGCACTACACCGTGCCCGAGGGCTCCTACGCCACCGACCCCGAAGGGACCCGGCGCACGGTCGAGTTCCGGCGTATGGTCCAGGGCCTCAACGGCGCCGGGCTGCGCACGGTGATGGACGTCGTCTACAACCACACCGCGGCGAGCGGCCAGGCCGACAAGTCCGTCCTCGACAAGATCGTGCCGGGCTACTACCAGCGGCTGCTCGCCGACGGCACCGTGGCCACCTCCACCTGCTGTGCCAACACCGCGCCGGAGAACGCCATGATGGGCAAGCTCGTGGTGGACTCGGTGGTCACCTGGGCCAGGCAGTACAAGGTCGACGGCTTCCGCTTCGACCTGATGGGCCATCACCCCAAGGCCAACATCCTCGCGGTCCGCAAGGCGCTCGACGCGCTGACACCGGCCGAGGACGGCGTCGACGGCAAGAAGATCGTCCTGTACGGCGAGGGCTGGAACTTCGGCGAGGTCGCCGACGACGCCCGGTTCGTCCAGGCCACCCAGAAGAACATGGCGGGCACCGGGATCGCGACCTTCTCGGACCGGGCCCGCGACGCGGTGCGCGGCGGCGGCCCCTTCGACGAGGACCCCGGCGTCCAGGGCTTCGCCTCCGGCCTCTACACCGACCCCAACTCCTCCACCGCCAACGGCACCCCGGCCGAGCAGCGCGCCCGGCTGCTGCACTACCAGGACCTGATCAAGGTCGGCCTCTCCGGCAACCTGGCCGGATACACCTTCACCGACACCCTGGGCCGTACGGTCAAGGGCGCGCAGGTCGACTACAACGGCGCCCCGGCCGGATACGCCGACGCCCCGGGCGACGCGCTCGCGTACACCGACGCCCACGACAACGAGTCGCTGTACGACGCGCTCGCCTTCAAGCTGCCGCGCACCACCTCGGCGGCCGACCGGGCCAGGATGCAGGTGCTCGCGCTGGCGACCGCCACGCTGTCGCAGGGCCCGGCGCTCTCCCAGGCCGGTACGGACCTGCTGCGCTCCAAGTCGCTCGACCGCAACTCCTTCGACAGCGGCGACTGGTTCAACGCGATCCACTGGGACTGCGCGGACGGCAACGGCTTCGGCCGCGGGCTGCCGCCGGCGGCCGACAACCAGTCCAAGTGGGCCTACGCCAAGCCCCTGCTGACGACCCCCTCGCTCACCGTGGGCTGCCCGGAGATCACCGCGGCCTCGGCCGCCTACCGGGACCTGCTGAAGATCCGTACGAGCGACCCGGCGTTCCGTCTGGCCACCACGGCCGAGGTGCAGTCGGCGCTCTCCTTCCCGCTCTCTGGCAAGGACGAGACGCCGGGTGTGATCACGATGCGACTCGGCTCTCTGGTGGTCGTCTTCAACGCGACCCCGGAGCGGCAGACCCAGCGGGTCGCGGACCTGGCGGGCCACGGGTACGCCCTGCACCCGGTGCAGGCGTCCGGCGGCGACGCGGCGGTGAAGTCGGCGTCGTACGAGAAGGGTTCGGGCACGTTCACCGTCCCGGGGCGCACGGTGGCCGTCTTCCGCCGTAGCTAGCGGCTCTGTCTGCCGCAGGGGAACCGCCGACCGGTGTGCCGGTCATGCGGTTCCCCTGCGGCGCTTCGGGCCTCAGCCCTCCCTGACCCGCACCAGAACCCCCCGCTCGTCGCGCACATACGCGCGGCGCCGGTTCTTCTCCAGCTTGCGGGCGACCTCGTCGTCCAGGTCCACGCCGTTCATCTCGGCCAGCGCCACCAGATAGAGCAGGACGTCGGCCAGCTCCTCGCCGAAGTCCGGGAGCCGTTTGCGCCAGGCCGTGAACGCCTCGCCCACCTCGGCGGTGAGCAGGCCGAACTCCAGGGGCACGTCCGTGACGTTGAACCCCTTCTCGATCTTGTTCGCCCAGGCCTGCTCCTGGGCGGTCCGGATCTCCAAGGCTCCTCCGTACCTGCGCTGCGACGGCGTCCGCCCAGCCTAGCCAGGGCCGAACGGGGCCCACCCGCCGATCAGGTTCAACACCGGGGCGCCGATGGCCGATAGGAGGGGGGAGATCCGGACGGCGAGGAGTACGGGACCATGCTCAACGAGTGGCACACGGCCGCCAACATCGGCGCGGGCCTCGGCTATGGCGGCATCATCGGCCTGGAGCGCCAGTGGCGGGCCCGGATGGCCGGGCTGCGGACGAACGCGCTGGTGGCGGCCGGATCCGCGCTCTTCGTGCTGCTCTCCACCTACGGCTTCGTGGACGCCACCAGCACCAGCGGCTACGACGGCTCGCGGGTGGCCGCGCAGATCGTCTCCGGCATCGGCTTCCTCGGCGCCGGCGTCATCATGCGCGACGGCCTGAGCGTACGTGGCCTGAACACGGCCGCCACCCTGTGGTGTTCGGCGGCGGTCGGCGCCCTCTCCGGGGCGGGCCTCTACGGGGTGGCCGCCCTCGGCACCGCCGGGGTGGTCGGCGCCAACCTGCTGCTGCGGCCGCTGGGGCGACGGCTGGACCGCGAGCCGCACGGCGGGGTCGAGGTCGGCACGGACTATCTGTTCGAGGTGGTGTGCACCGAGCCGGAGGAGGCGCATGTACGCATCCTCTCCGTCCAGGCCCTGACCCGGCCGGGGTTCCGGCTGCGCTCGGTGCACAGCCAGGACGCGGACGCGCCGGGCAAGGTGACGGTGGCCGCCGAGCTGACCACCGAGCGCCGCGACGACAGCCTCCTCGAAGAGGCGGTGAGCAGGCTGTCGTTGGAACCGGCCGTCTCGGCGGTGAGCTGGACGGTGCTGCACCACCCGGACGACAACGACGACGAGGAGTACGGCAACGGCTCCCGGCGCCGCCGCTACTGGGTCCGCAACTTCTTCAACAATCCCTAGAGCCCCACCCCTGGCGACACTCTGACGTTTCGTAAAGAATCGGACTCCCGCGTTCAGGTTCGAAAGGATCTTCGTGTAAAACAGTGCGGGACCGGTCAATGACAGTGTGTACTGGCCACGTTCGCCTTCCGGGGCGGTCGTCCACATGCCCTTCTCCCGATCTCCCCCGAAGGCCCATCAGATGATTGAGATACCGGACCTGGCCGCCGGAGGCCTGGCGGCCGGGACCCTGTCCGCGTTCGTGCTCGGGGGCGGGCTGCTGCGCTCCCGGCGCCGGGTGGCCCGGCAGCAGGAGGAGATCGCCGAGCTGCGCTCCCAGGGGGAGGGCGCCCGCGCCGAGGTGACCCGGCTCTCCCGGGCGTACGCCGCCGAGGTCGCCCATCTCGCCCAGCGCCGCGTCCCGGCCGAGGCGACCCGGGCCGCGCATCCGCACGTGCAGGTGCCCGGCCCCCTCCACCCGGACCTGGCGGGCACCGAGCTCGGCGCGGGCCTCGACGGCGTCCTCGAAGGGGTCGCCACCGCCGTGGCCCAGGAGCGCAAGCGCGTCGACGCCGCCGCCCGCGCGGGCATGCGCGGCGCCACCCGGGAGATCCAGGCCGGTCTCTACCGCCTCCAGGACCAGCTGCGCGGCCTCCAGCAGCGCTACGACGACCCGGAGCTGGCCCAGACGCTCTTCGCCCTCGACCACGAGAACGAGCAGTCGCTGCGGCGCGCCCAGGTCACCGCCGTGGTCTGCGGCGCCTGGGTGGGCCTGGCCCGCGAGGAGTCGCACCTGGTGGACGCGGTCACCGGCGGCCAGTCCCGACTGGTGGGCTACCACCGGGTGCGGGTCCACAACCACCTGGAGACCGGCACCGCGCTCGTCTCGCACGCGGTCGAGCCCGTCGCGATCATCGTGGCCGAGCTGCTCGACAACGCGCTGCGCCACTCCGCCCCGGACACCGAGGTCGTGGTGAACCTGGAGCGCGCCCACCACGGCGTCTCGGTCACCATCGACGACGCCGGGGTCGGTATGAGCCCCGACGAACGGTCCTACGCCCAGCGGATGGTGGCCGGCACCGAGCCGATCCTGCTCTCCGAGCTCGGCGACCCGCCCCGGATGGGTCTGGCCGCGATCGGCCAGCTCACCCGGCAGTTCGACCTCTCGGTGGACCTGTCCTCGCCCTCGCCGTACGGCGGGGTGCGCGCGGTGCTGCTGGTCAAGAACCATCTGCTGAGCCGGATCGACCCGGCCCACCGGCCGCCCGCCGCGGCCGCGCCGCGCTCCACCCGGACGGCCGAGACGCAGCCCGTCGCCGAGTACGCCCTGGAGCCCGCGGCGCCCCAGCCCCAGCCCCTGCCCGCCGCCGTGCACGCCACCGGCGCGATCGCCCACGAGCCCGCCCCCGACGGCGACGCGCTGCCCCAGCGGCGCCGCCGCGCCCGGGCCGCGCTGCCCGCCGAGACGGCCGCGGCGCCCGCCCGTACCCCCGAGGAGTCGGCCGCCGCACTCGGCGCCCTCCAGTCCGGCACCGCCGCGGCCCGCTCCGCCGCGTCCACCGAAGGGAACGAACCGCGATGAACAGCGGCACTACCGGCGAGACGGCGTGGGTGCTCGACGCGATCCTGGAGATCCCGCACGTCCAGGCCGCCGTCCTGCTCACCCGGGACGGCCTCGTCTCCGGCTACACCAAGGCGCTGTCCCAGGCGTCCGCCGAGCGCACCGCCGCCATCATGAGCACCGTGCAGGGCGCCTGCCGCACCGCCGCGGCCGCCTTCGCGGACCAGGAGGACGCCCGGATCCGCCAGGTCGTCATCGAGTCGGACCACGGCTACATCCTGGTCGCGCCGACCGCCCACGGCACCTGTGTGGCCGCCTACGGCGACCCGGACGTCCGGCTCGACCTGCTCGCCCACCGCGTCCACTCCCAGGTGGCCCGGCTCGGCGAGAAGACCATGGCGGCCGCCCCGCGCGGAGCCGACGGCGCCACCCACGCATGACGGGCCGCCGCGGCGGCCGCCCGCTGGTCCCCGCCTATCTGTCCACCGGCGGAGTCGCGCGGCCCAGCCGCAACAGCCTGGAGCGGCTCTCCGTGCTGACCGGCGGGGGCGGGCCGGAGCCCGCCGGACTGCCCGCCGCCCAGCACGCCCTGCTCGATGTGCTGGACGGCGGCTCGCTCACCGTCGTCGAGACGGCGGCGCTGCTCGAACTGCCGGTCTCCGCCGTCCGGGTGCTCGCCGCCGACCTGGTCGACCAGGGCCTGGTGAGCGCCCGCCCGCCGATCCCCGTCGCCGCCCTGCCCGCCCCCGATCTGTTGAAGAGAGTGGCCGATGGCCTCCGCGCCCTCAAGCAGTAGCCCCGGCTCCACCGGCGCCGCCGGGGCCCGTGGGATCCATCTGCCCGACACCGCCCGCGAGCTGGTGAAGATCCTCGTCGCGGGCCCGTTCGGGGTGGGCAAGACCACCCTGATCGACTCGGTCTCCGAGATCCGCCCGCTGCACACCGAGGAGCACCTGAGCGAGGCCTCGGTCGCGGTCGACGACCTCGCCGGGGTCCGGGACAAGACCACCACCACGGTCGCCATCGACTTCGGGCGGATCAGCCTGGGCGGGGGAGTGGTGCTCTACCTCTTCGGCACCCCCGGACAGGAACGTTTCCGCTCGCTGTGGGCGGACATCGCCTACGGGGCGCTCGGCGCGCTCGTCCTGGTGGACACCCGGCGCATCGACGACTCCTTCGACGTGCTGGGCCTGGTGGAGGAGACCGGACTGCCGTACGCGGTCGCGCTCAACACCTTCCCGGACTCCCGCCCGTACACCGAGGAGCAGCTGCGCCGCTCGCTCGACCTGGAGCCCGACACCCCGATGGTGACGTGCGACGCCCGCGACACCAACTCCTCCATCGACGCGCTGCTCGCGCTCGTCCAGCACCTGATCGCCCGCAACCGCCCGGAGACCCGGTGAACGCCCACCCCGCCTACCCCGCCCCCGCAGCCGCCTTCTCGCTCTCCGCGCCGGTGCGGCTGTGGGAGGACGGCTTCGCCGCCGACCCGCACGCCTACTACGCGGCGCTGCGCGCCCAGGGCCCGGTCGGCTGGGCCGAACTCGCCCCGGGCGTGCCCGCGTACGTCGTCACCGACCGGCGGGCGGCCCTCGACCTGCTGCACGACAGCGACACCTGGTCGCACGACCCGAGGCCCTGGGAGGCCACGGTCGCCGCCGACTCGCCGATCCTCGGCATGATGCGCTGGCGCCCCAACGCCCTGTTCGCGGACGGCGACGCCCACGTCCGCTACCGGCGCACCCTGCTGGACGCCTTCGACCTGGTCGAGCCGCACGACCTGCGCGAGCGGGTGCACCGGGCGGTGGACATCCTGGTGGGCCGGTTCGGCCCGGCCGGAAGCGCCGACCTGGTCACCGAGTTCGCCCGGCCGCTGATGGCGCTGGTCTTCAACAACCTCTTCGGCCTGCCCGACAGCGAGAGCGGCCGCCTCAACGACGCGCTCGGCCAGATGATGGAGGGCGGCGAGCGGGCGGCCCAGGGCGAGATGGAGTACGGCCGCTATGTGCTCGAACTGATCGCCGCCAAGAGCGAGCGGCGCGGCGACGACCTCACCAGCCGGCTCCTCGACCACCCGGCGGGCCTCACCCCCGAGGAGGTCACCTGGCAGGTGTTCCTCACCCTCGGCGCGGGCCACGAGCCCACCGCCAACCTCGTCTCCAACGCGCTCTCGCGCATCCTCGGCAACCCCGCCTACTACTCGACCCTCACCAGCGGCTCGCGCCCGGTCACGGACGCGGTGGCCGAGGTGCTGCGGTACGAGACGCCGCTCTCCAACTACGGCATTCACTTCGCCCGCCAGTCGCTGAGCTTCCACGGCGTATGGATCCAGGCCGCGGTGCCGGTGGTCGTCTCCTACGGCGCCATCGGCCACTTCGCCGAGCACGCGTACGCCGGGGGGCACCACCCGCACGACGCCTCGCACCTGTCCTGGTCGGCCGGCAACCACGGCTGCCCGGTCAAGCAGCACACCCTGCTGATCGCCACCGAGGCCATCGAGCGGCTCACCCAGTGGCTGCCCGACCTCGACCCCACCACCGAGCGCGGGCGTCTGACCTGGCGCCCCGGCCCGTTCCACCGTTCGCTCACGTCGCTGCCCGTCCGCTTCACCCCGCGCACCCCCGACCAGCCAGGAGAACGAGCATGACCCCGTCCACGCGAGTGCCCCTCGACCCGTTCGGCGCCGACATCCCCGCCGAGAGCGCCAGGCTGCGCGCGCTCGGCACGGTGGTGCCCGTCGAGCTGCCAGGAGGCATCCCCGCCTGGGCGCCCACCCGTTACGACACCCTCAAGTCCCTGATCCTCGACCCCCGGGTCAGCAAGGACCCCCGCCAGCACTGGGGTCTGTGGTCCGAGCTGGGCGAGCACCCCGACTGGGGCTGGATCCTGGGCTGGGTCGGCGTGATCAACATGCTCTCCACCTACGGGCCCGACCACACCCGGCTGCGCAAGCTGGTCGCCCCCAGCTTCACCGCCCGGCGCACCGAGGCGATGCGCGCCCGGGTGGAGGCGATCACCGCGGAGCTGCTCGACTCGCTGGCCGAGGCGGCCGCCTCGGGTGAGCCTGTCGACCTCAAGGCGGCCTACGCCCACCCGCTGCCGATGCGGCTGATCTGCGAACTCTTCGGCGTCCCGGGCTACTTGGTGAAGGACATGGCCCAGCTGATCGCGGCCATCATGGACACCTCCGACCCCAGCCCCGAGCACGCCGAGTTCGTCCAGAAGCAGATCGCCTATGTGCTGCCCTCGCTCATCGCGTTCAAGAGCGAGGTGCCCGGCGACGACATGACCACCGAGCTGATCAAGGTACGGGACGAGGACGGCGACCGGCTCAGCAACGACGAGCTCGTCTACACGCTGCTGCTCGTCATCGGCGCCGGTTTCGAGACGACCGTCAACCTCATCGGCAACGCCGTCGTCGACCTGCTCGGCCACCCCGAGCAGCTCGCCGCCGTCCGCGCCGGCGAGATCAGCTGGGACAACGTCATCGACGAGGTGCTGCGTGTGCACCCGTCCATCGCCACCCTGCCGCTGCGGTTCGCCGTCAGCGACATCGAGGTCGACGGGGTCACCATCCCGGCGGGCGACGCCATCGTCACCACCTATGCGGCGGCCGGCCACGACCCGGCCCATTACGGCGAGGACGCCGGGTCCTTCGACGCCACCCGCGCCGCCGACGACCACCTGGCCTTCGGCATCGGCGTGCACCGCTGCATCGGCGCGCCGCTGGCCCGGATGGAGGCGCTCACCGCGCTGCCCGCCCTCTTCGAGCGCTTCCCGGACCTGCGCCTGGCCGCGCCGACGGACGAGCTGAGCCAGGTGCCGTCGTTCATCGCCTTCGGCTACCAGGAGATCCCGGTCCGGCTGGGCTGAGCCGACGCGCCTTCGCGGTGGGGGCCGCCGGATCGGCTCGGCGGCCCCCACCGAATGAGCCGGATTTCCCGGCGGCTCCCGCTACTGCACCCGGACCTCGGAGCCCTCGGAGGCGCCGTCGTCCGGCAGGTGGACGTCGTCGACGGAGATGTTGACCTCCACGACCTCCAGGCCGGTCATCCGCTCCACGGCCGCGATCACGTTCTCGCGCACCTCGGCCGCGACCGCCGTGATGCTCACGCCGTACTCCACCACCACGTCCAGGTCGATGGCGGTCTGCCGCTCGCCGACCTCGACCTTCACGCCCCGGCTGACGGAGGCGCCCCGCGCCCTCGGCACCCGGTCGCGCATGGCGCCGATGGTCCGGGCGAACCCGCCGCCCAGCGCGTGGATGCCCGGCACCTCGCGCGCGGCGAGCCCGGCGATCTTCTCCACCACGCCGCCGGCGATCGTCGTACGGCCGCGCGTCGCGGGTGGCTGACCCGCACCGCTGCGCGCGGTCTGCAGGGTGGTGCCCGAAGTGCCGCTGCGGTATTCGTCGGTGTCGGGGCTCTCGGGCTTCTCCACGGCCGGGCTGATCGGCTCCGTCATCCGAAGCCACCTCCTCGGGGGTCGGTGTCGGTGCGCGGGGTCCGCGCGTTCTCGTCCTGCGAGTACCGTGCGCGCGGCTCGTCATGCGGGCAAGGGGGCGTGTCCCGCCCCTCGTTTCTTTGTCCAGCGCGCGTCAACACGGACGCCGTTCGCTGCTCCGGCCGGGTTCTCCTGCTGTAAAGGAACGCGCGAGACGGTGGTCGGGGGTGATCCCATGACTGCCGTGGCAACTGATGCACCGTCAAGGCAAGGCGCCACCGGCGCCTTTTCCGGCTGGAGGAAGATCATGAGACGTATCCGGTCGACCCGCTGTCTCCTCGCCCTCGCGGGCGCGCTGTGTCTGGCGACGCTGCCCGCGAGCCCCTCGGCCGCCGACCACCGAGGCACCCCGGTGCTCCGGGTGATGCCGCTGGGCGACTCGATCACCTGGGGCGGCGGAAGCCCCACCCTCTCCTCGTACCGGCGCCCGCTGTCCCAGATCATGCGGCTGGAAAGCCGTTACACCGTACGGTTCGTGGGCTCCAAGGCCTCCGGCAGCTTCGCGGACTTCTCCAACGAGGGCCACAGCGGCTATGTCATCGACCAGCTGACCGCGGGCATCGACGGCTGGATGGCCGGGGCCCGGCCCGACGTCGTGCTGCTGCACATCGGGATCAACGACATCGCCCGGGGCATCGACCTGCCGCACGCCCCCGACCGCCTGGCCGCCCTCGTCGACCGGATCTACGCGGACAAGCCGGACGTCAGCGTGCTCGTGATGGGGCTCATCCCGACCACCAGCGGCCTGGAGGAGCCCGCGGAGGCGTTCAACGTACGGGCCAGGGAGCTGGAGGAGACCGAGACGGAGGCCGGGCACAAGTTCCGTTACGTGGAGCCGCCCGCGCTCACCCAGGCCGAGTTCGTCGACCAGCTGCACCCCAACGACGCCGGGTTCCGGCGGATGGCGTGGTCCTTCTTCAAGCCCCTCGACGCGGTGTGGCGCGAGGGCTGGGAGTCCGGCGGGCCCGCGCTCGGCGCCGGCACCGAGGCGGGCGGCGCCAACGCGGTGCGCTGGGCGGACCTCGACGGCGACCGCCGCATGGACCAGTTCACCCTCGACGGCCACGGCGGTGTCTCGGTCCGGGTGAACCGGGGCGGCGCCGGACACGGCGGCTGGCAGCCGACCGGCCGGATCCTCGGCGGGCTGCCCGCCGACCCGGCCCGGGTGCGGTTCGCGGACTTCGACGGCGACGGCCGCGCGGACTGCCTCACCCTGGACACCGGCGGCGCGGTCTCGGTCCGCCTCTACCGGGGCGGCGACGACCACGGCGGCTGGCAGCTGCTGGGCCATGTCACCGAGGGCACCACGGCGGACGCGGGCCAGGTGGTGTTCACGGACTTCGACGGCGACGGCAGGACCGACTACGTCACCCTCGGCTCCACCGGAGAGGTACGGGTCCGCCTCAACCGGGGCGGCGACGGCCGGGGCGGCTGGACGGACTGGGGCCGGGTCGCCACCGGAGTGACCGCCGAGGCGAGCCGGGTGCGCTTCGCCGACCTCGACGACGACGGCCGCCCGGACTACAGCGTGGTGGCGGCGGACGGCTCGGTCCGCAGCTTCCTCAACCGGGGCGGCGACACCCGGGGCGGCTGGGTCGACCTCGGCACCACCACCACCGGCCTCACCGACGAGGCGGACCGGGTGTCCCTGGCCGACTTCAGCGGCGACGGCAACGCCGACTACATCCTCGCCGGGCCCACGGCCGCGGCGGCCTCGGTGCGCGCCTGGGCGGGCGGCGACGGCCACGGCGGCTGGGTCGACCGGGGCCGGGTGATCTCGGTGGCGCCGAGGCCGTGACGCCGGGGGAGAGGGCGGGGCGCTGTCGACACCAAGTGAACACCCCGGCCCCGCCAACTCCTCTGATCCATCAAGGCAATTGACGCACGCTCATTGACACTCTCTGGTCCGGACCACGATTCTGAGAGCGCTCTCACGAGGTGGAAGAGTCGGTTCCCCTCGCGGCGCCCCCCCATGAACCGCCGAGTCCGATGAGGAGTTGGAGCGTGTCCCTCCAAGGAAAGCTGCTGGCACCCCTGGTCACCGCGTTACTCGTGGCCACCGGGTTCACCGCCACCGGCGCGGCCACCCCCGCCACCGCCGCCGTGCCCTCGACCGTCCCGCTCACCGTGACCAACAACTCCGGTCGCGGTGGGCCGGTCTATCTCTACAACCTCGGAACGCTGCTCTCGACCGGCCAGCAGGGCTGGGCCGACGCCGGCGGCACCTTCCACCCCTGGCCGGCCGGGGGCAATCCGCCCACCCCGGCGCCCGACGCCGCCATCCCGGGACCGGCGAGCGGGCAGTCCACGACCATCCGGATACCCAAGTTCTCCGGACGCGTCTACTTCTCGTACGGCCAGAAGCTCGTCTTCAAGCTCACCACGGGCGGGCTGGTGCAGCCCGCGGTGCAGAATCCCAGCGACCCGAACCGGAACATCCTCTTCAACTGGTCCGAGTACACCCTCAACGACGCCGGACTGTGGATCAACAGCACCCAGGTCGACATGGTCTCGGCCCCGTACGCGGTCGGGGTGAAAGCGGGCGACGGCAGCGTCAGGTCGACCGGACATCTCAAGCCCGGCGGCTACAGCGGCTTCTTCGGCGCGCTCAGGGGCACGCCCGGCGGCTGGGCGAACCTCGTCCAGACCGGCCCCGACGGCTCGCCGCTGCGCGCGCTCGCCCCCGGCCACGGCATCGAGTCCGGAGCGCTCCCGAGGACCGTGCTGGACGACTACATCAACCGGGTGTGGCAGAAGTACAGCACCTCCACGCTGTCGGTGACGCCGTTCGCGGACCAGCCGGGCACCAAGTACTACGGCCGGGTCTCGGGCTCCACCATGGACTTCACCAACAGCGCCGGCGCGGTCGTCACCCGCTTCCAGAAACCGGACTCCGACAGCGTCTTCGGCTGCTACAAACTGCTGGACGCCCCGAACGACCTGGTGCGCGGCCCCATCTCCCGTACGCTCTGCGCCGGCTACAACCGCTCCACGCTGCTGGTCAACCCCAACCAGCCGGACACCGGTTCCGCCGCGTTCTACCAGGACGCGGTGACCAACCAGTACGCCCGTGAGCTGCACGCCCGGATGGCCGACGGCAAGGCGTACGCCTTCGCCTTCGACGACGTGGGCCACCACGAGTCGCTGGTGAACGACGGCAATCCGCAGCAGGCGTATCTGACCCTCGACCCGTTCAGCTAGGACCGGGGCCGCCCCCACCGACGGGGGACGGGGTTCGACCGGGCGGCTCATCCCGGGGGAGATCTCCCGACGCGGGGGAAGGCTCGCAGTCAGTGCACGAGTACGCCAGTACGCGAGTCCAGCGGGAAGGAGACGGGGATGAGCCGCCCCGAGGAGAGCGACACGGCGGGCCTGGAGGGCAGCGGCGGCAACGCCGGGTACGGGAGCAGGCCGTTCAAGCGCTCGCGCAGCCACTTCGTCGACCGCATCACCCGGGACGGGCGGGACGGCTGGCCCGTCGAGTACGGCCGCTACCGGCTGGTCGTCAGCCGGGCCTGCCCCTGGGCGAGCCGCGCGCTGGTCTCCCGGCGCCTGCTCGGCCTCGACGACGCCCTCTCGCTCGCGGTCGCCGACCCGATCCAGGACGACCGCAGCTGGCGCTTCACCCTCCAGGCGGACGGCCGGGACCCGGTGCTCGGCATCCGCTACCTCGCCGAGGCGTACGAGGCGCGGGAGCCCGGCTACTCCGGTGGCGTCAGCGTCCCGGCGATCGTGGACGTGCCCAGCGGCGAGCTGGTCACCAACGACTTCCAGCAGATCACCCTCGACCTCGCCACCGAGTGGCGCGAGCTCCACCGGGCCGGGGCGCCCGACCTCTACCCCGAGGGGCTGCGCGAGGAGATCGACGAGGTCATGGACGGGGTCTACCGCGACCTCAACAACGGCGTCTACCGGGCGGGCTTCGCCACCGGGCAGCGCGAGTACGAGGACGCCTACCGCGAGGTGTTCCGCCGGCTCGACCTGCTCTCCGGGCGCCTCGCGGACCGCCGCTACCTGGTCGGGGACACCATCACCGAGGCGGACATCCGGCTGTTCACCACGCTGGTGCGCTTCGACGCCGTCTACCACGGGCACTTCAAGTGCAACCGGAACAAACTGGCCGAGGACCCGGTGCTCTGGGCCTACGCCCGGGACCTCTTCCAGACCCCGGGCTTCGGCGACACCGTCGACTTCGACCACATCAAGCGGCACTACCACCTGGTCCATTCCGGCATCAACCCGACCGGCATCGTGCCCGCGGGCCCCGACCTCTCCGGCTGGCTGACACCCCACCACCGCGAGCAGCTGGGCGGCCGCCCGTTCGGGGACGGCACCCCGCCGGAGCCGGTGCGGCGCGGCGAGGCGATCCCGGAGGCGGGCCGGCCCTGAGAGCCTGTCTGTGAACCCCGCTCCGAGCCACCGCGCCCGGGCGCCGAGGTGCCGGGCCCGGGCGGGACGGGCAAGATGTTTCCAGGTCGCTTTATCGACTTCAGGGGGCTTGTGCGGCGCCCTGGGGTCGTTCACCCGTGCGAACCTGGAAGCGGCGAGCGGCGATGAGCGAAGAGTCGGTCATGGGCGGGGAGTGCTGGCTGTTGACCACCGGCGAACTCGTACCGGGCGACGTGGTCGCGACCGGCGTGGACCGCTGGCACGTCGTGGTGCGCACCGCCCCCGCCAGCGAGGCCCGGACCCGGCTCGTCCTGCGCCCGCTGGGCGGCGGCCCCGACCAGGAGCGCCTGCTCGACCGGCGCCGGCGCCAGGTGGTGCGGGTGGGCCGGGTCGACCCGCACGGCGTCGCACGGCCCGAGGGACCCGGGACCGGCGGACGGCGGGTCGTGGTGACCGGCCTGGGCGCGCTGACCCCGCTCGGCCCCGATGCGCCCGGGCTCTGGCAGGGGCTCCTCTCGGGGCGCTCCGCGGTCGGGCGGCTGGCGGGCGAGGAGTTCGACGCGCTGCCGGTGCGGCTCGCCGCCCGGGCCGCGGTGGACCCCGCCGAGCTGCTGCCCAGACCGATGGCGCGGCGGATGAACCGAGCCGCGCAGTTCGCCCTGCTCGCCGCCCGCGAGGCCTGGCGGGACGCGGGCCTCGACCTGGCGGGCGCCCGGCAGAGCGGGCTGCTGCCGGCCCGCGCCGGGGTGTCGATGGGGTCGATCATCGGGGGTGCGCCGGTGCTGGTGGAGGCCCAGCGGCGGCTGGCGGAGCGCGGCCCGCGCGCGGTCTCGCCGCACACCGCGCCGATGCTGGTGCCGTCCTCGGCCGCCGCCCAGATCTCCATCGACCTCGGCATCCTCGGTGAGGCGAGCACCCTGGTGTCGGCCTGCGCCTCCGGCACCGAGGCCATCGGGCGGGCCGTGGACCGTATCCGCGACGGCCATGTCGACCTGGTGGTGGCGGGCGGCACCGAAGCCGTGATCACCCCGGTGATCCTGGCCGCGTTCGCCGCCATGAGGGCCGTTTCCACCCGCAACGACGAACCGGCCGCCGCCTCCCGCCCCTTCGACAAGCGGCGGGACGGGTTCGTCCTCGGCGAGGGCGCGGGCGTCCTGGTCCTGGAGGCCGAGGAGCACGCCCGGGCCCGGGGCGCGCGCATCTACTGCGAGGCCGCCGGCTGGGGCCTGTCCGCCGACGCCTTCCACATGGCGGCCCCCGAACCGGGCGGACGCGGCATCGAGGCCGCGCTGCGGGCGGCCCTCGCGGACGCGGACGCCACGGCGGCGGACGTGGTCCACGTCAACGCCCACGCCACCGCCACCGTCGAGGGCGACCGGGCCGAGGCCAGGGCGCTCGGCCGGGTCCTGGGCGCCCACACCCCCGACGTCCCCGTCACCGCGAACAAGGGCGCGCTCGGCCACCTCCAGGGCGGCGCCGGCGGGGTGGAGGCCATCGCCACCGTCCTGGCGCTGCGCGACGGGCTCATCCCGCCCACCGCCGGGTGCGACGACGTCGAGGACGGGATCGCCCTCGACGTCGTGCGCGGCAGCCCGCGCTCCCTGCCGCTGGACGGCGACATCGCGCTCAGCGACTCGTTCGGCTTCGGCGGCCACAACGCGGTGCTGGCCTTCCGGAGCATCGGCTAGCACGCCGGACGTACGGGAGTGAGCCGCCGGAGACGTACGTAGGTGACTCAGCCGAGGCCTCCCGCCAGCGCGTTCATCAGGGTGCCACCGGCGGTGTCGCCCGACATCTCCCAGATCATGGCGCCCAGCAGCCCCTTCGACTTGAGATAGGCCGTCTTCCTGCCGATCGACCAGGTGTCGTCGAAGGTCCACCACTGCCCGTCGGCGCCGGTGTAGCCGTAGGTGGAGACCGACTGCTCGTCGTGGTACACGGTCAGCCCCGGCACTCCGGAGAGCATGTTGCTGTAGCCGCGCACCCCCGCCTCCTCAGGGAACTGGCCCGGCGCGGCCCCCTTGGCCGCCTGCCACTCGCCGTGCGCCCCGCCGTCGGTGACGCTCTGCCAGCCGCGCCCGTAGAACGGGAAGCCGACGGTGAGCTTGCGCGGGTTGACCCCGGCGTCCAGATACGTCCGGACGGCCGCGTCCACGCTGAAGTGGGTGGGATACGGGTCCTGGGCGTCGGTGTAGAGGTTCGCCTGGTGGCCGGTGCGGTTGGGCTCCCAGGAGTTGTCGCTGCCGGCGCCGTGGAAGTCGTACCCCTGCACATTGGCGAAGTCCAGGGACGAGAAGATCGTGCTCAGGTCCCAGCCCTGCTGGATCTTCGCCGGGTCGGCGGGCGTGAACGCGGTGAGCAGCCGGTGCGGGCCGCCCAGCGCGTCGAGCTGCTTGCGGAACTCGGCGAGCAGCAGGGTGAGGTTGGCCTTGTCGGCGGTGGAGTAGTGGTTGCCCGCGTGGCCGTCGGGCGAGCCGGGCCACTCCCAGTCCAGGTCGATGCCGTCGAAGACCCCGGCGCCGGTGCCGGGGCCGCCCGCGCCGTTGTAGGCGGGCAGATTGCCCTTGATCCACACGTCGACGCAGGACGAGACGAACTTCTTGCGCGAGGCGTCGGTGGCGGCGGCGTCCGTGAAGAACTTCGAGTACGTCCAGCCGCCGAGCGAGACGACGACCTTCAGATTCGGGTACTTGGCCTTGAGCTTCTTGATCTGGTTGAAGTTGCCCTGGAGCTTGGCGTAGCCGTCGTCGGCGACGCCGTCGACCGACTGGGCGGCGGCGAACGGCCGGGCGTAGTCGGCGTCCGCGTCCCCGGCGCCGGTGCCCTGGTCGGGGTCCTGGGGGTTGCTGGTCGTGCCCTTGGTCACCCCGGCCAGGCACGTCAGGTTGACCGGGTCGATGTTCTCGAAGGCGTAGTTGACGACGTCCAGCTTGGCGGCCGAGCCCGAGGTGTCGAGGTTCTTCACGAAGTACTGGCGGCCGTAGATGCCCCACTGGGCGAAGTAGCCCACCTTCAGGTACTTGCCGTTGCCCGCCTGGTCGTCGGTGGTGACGGTCAGCGCGGCGGAGGCGGGTGAGGCGTTGTCGGCCGCGTCGCGCGCCTTCACGGTGAAGGTGTAGGCGGTCGCCGGAGTCAGCCCGGCGACCGTCGCCGAGAGAGTGGTGGCGGGGAGCGTCTGGACGAGCGCCCCGTCGCGGTAAACGTCGTACGCCGCCACGCCGACGTTGTCGCTCGACGCGTTCCATGCCAGGCTCACGCTCGTGGACGTCCGGCCGGTGGAGCGCAGCGCGGTGGGCGCGGTGGGCGGTGTGGGGTCGGAGGCCGGGTCGGTGGTCGTCACGGTGACCGCCGCGCTCTGCGGCCCGGGGTTGCCCCGGGTGTCCCTGGCCCGGACCGTGAAGCCGTAGGCGGTTGCCGGGGTGAGGCCGCCGACCGTGGCCGAGGTGGTGGTGGCGGTGGCCACGACCGTACCGCCGCTCAGCACGTCGTACGAGGCCACCGGGTAGTCGCCGCCGGTCGCGGCGGACCAGGCGAGCGAGACGCTGTGCGCGGTGACCGAGGTGGCCGTGGGGGTGCCGGGCGCGGACGGCGGTCGGTCCGGGGTGCCGTCGCACTTGTCGCCGTTGACCGTGCAGCCGCCGGGCGCGCCGATCGGACCGTTGGCGACGAACCAGTAACTGTACGGCTCGGTGGTCGAGTTGGCGGGGACGGTCGCGTTGTAGTACGCGTTCCTGACCGTCACATGGCGGCCGCTGACGGTGGCCTCGCCGTTGTAGTGGCCGCTGATGGAGACCCCGGCCGGGAGGTCGAACTCCAGGGTCCAGCCGGTGACGGGGGAGGAGGTGGTGTTGCGGATGACATACGTCCCCTTCCACCAGGAGCCGTTGTCCTGGCTGCTGAAGGAGGCGGTGAGCCCGCCCGCCGCGTGCGCCGGGGTGGCGCCGAGGCCGGTGAGCAGGGCGACGGGGAGCAGCAGGGCGCCGAGCAGTGCGAGGAGTCTTCGGTGCGGGGTCGGGCCCGGTAAGGGCGAAGGCGACGAGGACATGCGTTCCTCCCTGCGATGCCGTGGGGGATGGTGCCGTGGGGGATGGGACAGGGCGGATCGCTGGGCAACGTAGAAGGTCTGGACCAATCGGTCAACCGTTTGGTCCAGACCTTTTTCGCGAGCCCGGTTCCGTACGCTGCCGCGCGCCCCCGGCCGCTACATCGTCTTGCCGCGCTGCCGCGCCGCCTCCTCGGCCACGGCCGAGGTCAGTGTCCGCCGCAGCACCCCGGCGAACCGCACCGGATGCGTGCTCAGGCCGACGTGGCCGCCCGGGAACTCGACCAGCCCGGTGCCCAGCCGCTCGGCCAGCACCGCCGCCGGGCGGGCGAGCAGCAGCTCCCGGGAGGCGCGCCCGCAGGCCAGGACCAGCTGCCCGGGGTGCCCCGCCAGCGCGTCGAGGTCCGGCATATGGCCGCTGAACTGCCGCAGTTCGCGCTCCAGGAACTGCGGCATGTTCTCCCGCATCCGCCGCAACCGCTCGGCGTCGGCCGCCGGGTCGCCCGCCCCGGCGGACCCTTCCCGTACGTCGTCGGGCTCGTCCGCGCTCTCCTGGCCCGCCACGGCGCCGAGCGCGGCCATCGCCGCCTCCAGGCCGTCGCGGCCGAACGCCTCGGCCACGCCCGCGAAGGCCGCCCGCCAGTGGTCCGCGTCGGGCAGCAGTCCCAGCGCCGGCGGCTCGTGGGCCACCGCCAGGCGCACCCGCTCCGGGTGCCGCGCCAGCAGGTCGAGCGCGATGATCGCGCCCGAGCTGCTGCCGAAGACGTACGCCGGCTCCGTCGGCGAGACCTCGGCGAGCAGTCGGTGCATGTCGTCGCTGTGCACCTCCACGCGCTGGTCGCGGCCCCGCTCGCCGGCGGCGCTGCGGGACTTGCCGCGCGGGTCGACGGCGACCACGGTGAACCGGTCGGCCAGGTCCGCGCCCACCCGGTCGAAGGAGGCGGCGTCCCCGCCCCCGCCCGGGATCATCAGCAGCACGGGGCCCGTGCCGCGTATCTCGTAGTACAGCCCCGCGCCGGGTACGGGCAGTTCAGGCATGGTTCGCTTCCTCCGTGGACGAGGTGGGCCAGTGGGTGAGGGCGAGGTGCAGGGCCGCCACGGCCCGCCGCCAGGAGGCGTCCACATCGCGTACGTGGTGGAAGCCGCCCTGGGCCTCGATGCTCAGATAGCCGTGGAAGGTGCTGCGCAGCAGCCGTACCGCGTCGGTCAGGTCCGGCTCGTCCAGGCCGTAGCCGCGCAGCATCCCGTAGGTGATCTCGACGGTCCGCCGCATCGCGGGCGCGTCGGCGACGAGATCCAGGTCGACCCGGATCTGGGTCGACGCGTAACGGCCCGGGTGGGCCCGTGCGTAGGCCCGGTAGGCGTCGGCGTACGCCATCAGGGCGTCCCGGCCCGAGCGGCCCGCGACCGCGACGGCGATCTCGTCGATCAGCTCGCCGCCGGCCAGCAGCGCCACCCGCATGCGCAGCTCCCGCACGTTCTTGACGTGCGAGTACAAGCTCGCGTCCTTCACGCCGAAGTGCCGGGCCAGCGCCGACAGGGTGACGTTCTCGAACCCGCTCTCGTCCGCCAGGTCGGCGGCGGCCGCCGTGATCCGGTCCGCCGTGAGCCCCGCACGTGCCATGCGCCCCGTACCTCCGTCGTCGCTGCTCAGCACCTCGGAATCGCTGTTCCTAGGGCCTCTAGGTTAAAACCTAGGATACATAGGTACGCTGCTGTCGCGCCATCGCGGCTAGTCTCTGGCGACACAGCGCTTTGGGGAGGCAGCCGTGCCGCAGGAACCGACGGAACGCCGCGTCGTCGTCACCGGGGTGCCCCGGCGCACCCGGGGGCCCGGCGGCCACCGCCCCCGCACCGAGATCGACGAGCAGACCACCCTCGGCCACACCTATGTGCGCTCCCTGATGCGCAGCCAGCTGCTCGCCGGGCTCACCGTGCTCGCCGTGCTGGTGCTGCTCGTCGGGCCGCTGCCGCTGGTGTTCGCGGTGCGGCCGCAGAACCCCGGGCTCGTCTGGGGCGTGCTCGGCTTCGGCGTCTACCCGCCGCTGGTGCTGCTCGCCCGCTGGTACGTGAAGCGCGCCGAGCGCAACGAACAGGACTTCGCCCGCCTCGTCGAGGACCGCTGACCGCCCGCGCGGCGCCGCCGAGGAACGTGGAGACGTGAACCAGAACTACGCCGTACCGGCCGTGGCCCTCGTGGTGCTCGCCACGGTCCTCGTCGGCGCGCTCGGCCTGCGCATATCGCGGACCACCTCCGACTTCTACGTGGCCTCGCGCACGGTGGGCCCCCGGCTCAACGCGGCCGCCATCAGCGGCGAGTACCTCTCCGCCGCCTCCTTCCTCGGTATCGCGGGCCTCGTCCTCGTCCAGGGCCCCGACATGCTCTGGTACCCGGTGGGCTACACCGCGGGCTATCTCGTCCTGCTGGTGTTCGTCGCCGCCCCGCTGCGCCGCTCCGGCGCGTACACCCTGCCCGACTTCGCCGAGGCCCGGCTGGAATCCCGCTCGGTGCGGCGGCTCGCGGCCGCCCTGGTCGTCGGGGTGGGCTGGCTCTATCTGCTGCCGCAGCTCCAGGGCGCGGGCCTCACCCTCCACGTGCTCACCGGGGCGCCGCGCTGGTTCGGCGGGGTGCTGGTCGCCGTGGTCGTCGTCGCCACCGTCGCCGCGGGCGGCATGCGCAGCATCACCTTCGTGCAGGCCTTCCAGTACTGGCTGAAACTCACCGCGCTGACCGTGCCCGCGCTGTTCCTGGTGCTCGCCTGGCACACCGACGGCGCCCCGCGCGTCGCCTTCGACGAGCCGGCCGCCTTCCGCGAGCAGCGGTCCGTGCGCGTCGACGACACCCTCGACATCCGGCTCGCCGCCCCGCTCACCGTCACCGCCACCGGCACCGTCGACGGCACGCGCCGCCAGGACGAACGCCTCCTGCTGCCCACCGGCACCCACCGCGTCGAGCGCGGCACCCGCCTCGACTTCGCCCCCGGCGACCCGGTCCCCGGCAGCGACGCGGGCAGCGCCGGTATGTCCACCCCGCTCGCCCACGCCCGCCAGGAACGCCCGCTGTACGCCACCTACGGGCTGATCGTCGCCACCTTCCTCGGCACCATGGGCCTGCCGCACGTGGTGGTCCGCTTCTACACCAGCCCGCACGGCGTCGCCGCCCGCCGCACCACCGTCGTCGTCCTCGGCCTGATCGGCGCCTTCTATCTGCTGCCGCCCGTCTACGGCGCCCTGGGCAGGCTGTACGCGCCCGAACTCGCCCTCACCGGCCAGTCCGACGCGGCCGTGCTCGTCCTGCCGCACCTGGTCATCGGCGGGGTCGGCGGCAACCTGCTCGGCGCGCTGCTCGCGGGCGGCGCCTTCGCGGCGTTCCTGTCCACCGCGTCCGGGCTGACCCTGGCGGTCGCGGGCGTCCTCACCCAGGACGTGCTGCCCACCCGGGGCGTGCGCCACTTCCGCCTCGCCACCCTGCTCGCGGTCGCGGTGCCGCTGGCGGCCAGCGCCCTGGTGGGCGGGCTGCCGGTGGCCGACGCGGTGGGCCTGGCGTTCGCGGTCTCCGCCTCCTCCTTCTGCCCGCTCCTGGTGCTCGGCATCTGGTGGCGCGGGCTCACCCCGCCCGGCGCGGTCGCGGGCATGGTGGCGGGCGGCGGCTCGGCGCTGCTCGCGGTCACCGCCACCATGGCGGGCCTGCCCGGCGGCGGACCGCTCTTCGCGCTGCTCGCCTGGCCCGCCCTGTGGTCGGTGCCGCTCGGCTTCCTGACGATGATCCTGGTGTCCCTGGCGACGGCCGCCCGGATCCCGGCGGGCACGGCCGCGATACTGGCCCGCTTCCATCTGCCGGAAGCGCTGTACGCGGACAAGCGCCCCACGACGCCCCGTCAGGCGCAGCCGTGAACGGGTTCCTGGCCGGGATGTTCGCGGCCGCCCTCCCCCTGGTCGCGGCCGGCTTCTGGGCCGGGCGGCGCACCGCGCGCCCGCAGGGGCTCGGCGATCTGGGCACACCCGTCGAGCACGCCACCTTCCAGACCCTGCACACCGCGTCCGTGGCCGCGCCCCCGCTGCGCGCCGGGCTCACCCCCGACACCGCGCGCCGCGCCGCCCGGGGCCTGCGCACCCTCCTGGGCACCGACGCGCTGTGTCTGACCGACGGGTCCTCGGTGCTGACCTGGGACGGGGCCGGGGAACACCACAGCGCGGAGATCCTCCAGCGGCTCGGCCGCATCCGCGAGACCGGCCGGGGTGAGGCGTTCCGTATCCGCTGCGACGACGACGGCTGCGCCCTGCACTGGGCGGTGGTGGCCCCGCTCACCGTCGACGACCGGGTGCTCGGCGCCCTGGTCGCCTGTGCGCCGCGCGAGTCGGCGGTGCTGGCGCGGGCGGCCGGCGAGGTGGCCCGCTGGGTCTCCGTGCAGCTGGAGCTCGCCGACCTCGACCGGTCCCGCACCCGGCTGATCGAGGCCGAGATCAAGGCGCTGCGGGCGCAGATCTCCCCGCACTTCGTCTTCAACTCGCTGGCCGTGATCGCCTCGTTCGTCCGGACCGACCCGGACCGGGCCCGCGAACTGCTCCTGGAGTTCGCGGACTTCACCCGCTACTCGTTCCGCCGGCACGGCGACTTCACCACCCTGGCCGACGAACTGCACGCCATCGACCAGTATCTGGCGCTGGTCCGCGCCCGGTTCGGGGAGCGGCTGTCGGTGACCCTCCAGATAGCGCCCGAGGTGCTGCCGGTGGCGCTGCCGTTCCTGTGCCTCCAGCCGCTGGTGGAGAACGCCGTCAAGCACGGTCTGGAGGGCAAGGCCGACAAGAGCCACATCAGCATCACCGCGCAGGACGCCGGGTCCGAGGCGCTGGTGGTCATCGAGGACAACGGCGTCGGCATGGAGCCCGACCGGCTGCGCCGCATCCTCGCGGGCGAGGCCGGCCCGTCCACCGGCATCGGCCTGTCCAACGTGGACGACCGGCTGCGCCAGGTGTACGGGGACGGGTACGGCCTGGTGATCGAGACGGCGGTCGGCGCCGGAATGAAGATCACGGTCCGGCTCCCCAAGTACCAGCCGGGCGTCCACTCGCCCTAGGGAACCGGTGCTGGGCCCTAACCGGCGTACTCCGTGAGGTCGATGGAGTGCACCGCCAGCTGATGGCCGTGGCGCGGGTCGGCCAGGACCTTCTCCGGGGCCATGCCCAGCTTGCGGATCACGTTGTGGGACGCCGTGTCGCCCACGCGCGCGATGGCCAGGACCCGGTCGAGGCCGCGGTCCTGGAGGGCGAACTCCAGCGAGGCGTGGGCGGCCTCCGAGGCGTACCCCTGCCCCCAGAACTGCCGGCCCAGCCGCCAGCAGACCTCCACGGCGGGCAGCACCTCGGGCAGATACGCGGGCACCGAGAGACCGGTGAACCCGGCCAGCTCGCCGGAGCCGAGGAGCTCGACGGCGAAGACGCCGAAGCCCTCCTCGTCCCACTCCTCCTCCCAGCGCTCGATCTCGTCGGCCGTCTCCTCCAGATCGAGGACCGAGCCGTCCCCGGTCCAGCGCATCACGTCCGGGTCGGCGTTGATCTCGGCCAGTGCGGGCAGGTCGTCCTCGTCCCAGCGGCGCAGGAGCAGACGGGGGGTGTGGATCTCGGTCATGCGCCCATCCTGTCGAATGCGGGGCCGAACCGGTAATCAGCGGCCCGGGCGCGGGCAGACCCGGCCCGTGGAAGGACCCGAGGGCGGGCCGCCCCAAGGCGCGCCGCGCGGGCGGGCGGCCGTGGTGGCCGGGGCCACCCGGGGCGCTGGGCGCGGCATCGCCGCCGACCGGGAGGCCCGGGGCTGCCCGGCGGTGATCCCTTCCGTACGACGCCTGTTCTCCTGCGGCCCGCTGTGCTTCCATGCACCGGCGACGACCGAGCGGCAGGGGGAGCGTGGGGATGGACCGGCGGGGCTTTCTCAGAGGGGCGGCCGTGCTTCCGGCCGCGGGACTCCTGGCGTACCCGGGCGCCGCGCCCGCCGCGGCGCGCGCGGTGGGCACCGGCGACTGGATGGCGGGCCTCGCCGCCTCCACCGACCTGCGGCAGCTGACGATCCCCGGCACCCACAACACCGGCGCCCGGTTCGGCGGCCTGTGGGTGAAGTGCCAGAGCGCGCTGGTCGCCGCGCAGTTGACCGCCGGGATCCGGTTCCTCGACGTACGGTGCCGGGCCACCGGCGACGCCTTCGCCATCCACCACGCCGCCTTCTACCAGAACCTGATGTTCGGCGATGTGTTGATCGCCTGCCGGGACTTCCTCGCCGCCCACCCGGGCGAGACCGTGCTGATGCGGGTCAAGCAGGAGTACTCGACGGCGAGCGACGCGGAGTTCCGCCGGATCTTCGACATCTACCTCGACCAGAAGGGCTGGCGCCCGCTCTTCCGCCTCGACCCCGCGCTGCCCGCCCTCGGCGCGGCCCGGGGCCGGGTGGTGCTGCTCGCCGACAACGGCGGACTGCCCGGCGTCCGCTACGGCGACCCGGCGCTCTTCGACATCCAGGACGACTACAACGCCGAGCCCTTCGGCAAGTACCCCAAGGTCGAGGCCCAGTTCCGCAAGGCCGCCGACCAGCCCGGCAAGCTGTACGTCAACTACGTCAGCACCGCGGCCGGGCTGCCCCCCGAGTGGAACGCCGCCCGGCTCAACCCGCAGGTGCGCGGCTTCCTGGACGGCCCGGCCCTGGCGGGCAGGACCGGGCTCGGCATCGTGCCCATGGACTTCCCCGACGCGGCCCCGGGGCTGATCGACGCGGTGCTGCGGCACAACCCCGCCCCCGCCGCCCGCCGGGCGCGGCCGAACGGGTGACCGCGGGCCGGCGGTGCGACACGGGCCCGTCCGGCGGGCGCGACGCCGTGATGCGGAGGAAAAACCCGCGAAGTTAAGCTGACGCAGTGGCTGGACGCGACCGACGGGAGATCGGGCCGGGCGAGAGGCTGGCCCTCAACCGCATGGGCAGCTTCGACTGGGACCTGGAGCACAACACCCTTGCGTTCGATGACGCCGGTCTGGCCGTCTTCGACCTGCGGCCCGACGAGTACGACGGGAACCCGGACTCGCTGGTCTCCCGGGTGCCGCCCGAGGAGGGCATGCGGATCAACGGGGTGATCAAGGAGGCCATGCGGACCGGCCGCTCCTCGTACGGCGGCTACTTCCAGGTGCGGCGGCGCAACGGCCACCGCCAGTGGACCCATGTGCGCGGCCGGATCCTGCGGGACGGGCGGGGCAACGCCTACCGCGTCCTCGGGATCGTCCGCAACGCCTCCACCGAGCTCACCGAGTTCACCGTGATCAGCCCGCTGGAGGCGGGCCGCAGACGGATCACCGGCATGGTGCAGGGGACCACCGAGGCCCTCTCCAGGGCGGTCACCGTCGACGACGTCGCCGCGGTCCTCACCGGCAGCGACGGCAGGGAGCGGTTCGGCGCCGACGGCCTCCTGCTGGGCCTGGTGGAGGGCGGCGCGCTCAAGGTCATCGCGCTGGCGGGCGACTCGATGGAGGCGCTGGACGAGCTGAAGCTGTACCGCCTGGACGACTCGCTGCCGCTCGCCGAGGCGGTGCTGACCGGCCAGCCCCGGTTCGTCACCTCACTGGGCGAACTGGGTCACACCTTTCCCCGGCTGGCCCCGTACATCCAGCGCCTGGAGCTGGACGCGGCGGCCTTCCTGCCGCTGATCGCCCAGGCCCGCCCGGTCGGCGGCCTGGCGCTCTTCTTCCGGGGCCGCAGCGACTTCTCGGCCGAGGACCGCAATCTGTGCCTGGGCCTGGCGGGCATCGTCGCCCAGTCGCTCCAGCGCGCCATCCTCTTCGACCAGGAGCGCGAGTTCGCCACCGGCCTCCAGGCGTCGATGCTGCCCCGGCACGTGCCCGAGGTCGCCGGCGCCGAGATCGCCGTGCGCTACCACGCGGCCTGGGGCGGCCGGGAGGTCGGCGGCGACTGGTACGACGTGATCCCGCTGCCCCGGGGCCGGGTCGGGGTGGTGGTCGGCGACGTCCAGGGCCATGACACCCACGCCGCTGCGATCATGGGCCAGCTGCGGATCGCGATCCGTGCCTACGCGGGGGAGGGCCACCCGCCCGCCACGGTGCTCGCCCGCGCCTCCCGCTTCCTCGCCGAACTCGACACCGAGCGCTTCGCGACCTGTACGTACGCCCAGGTGGACCTGGTCTCCGGCGGCGTACGGGCCGTCCGCGCGGGCCATCTGGGGCCGTTCATCCGGCACACCGACGGCCGGGTGGGCCGCCCCAATCTGCGCGGCGGGCTCCCGCTCGGGCTCGCCAGCGAGTTCGACGACGAGGACTTCCCCGAGACCCGGCTCGACCTGGTGCCCGGCGAGACGATGGTGATGTGCACCGACGGGCTGGTGGAGGAGCCCGGCCTGGACATCACGGCCGGGATGGACTCCCTGGCGGCGGCCGTCCGCAGCGGCCCCGAGGGCGCCGACGCGCTCGCCGACCACCTCTCCGACAGCCTCTGGGAGCGCTGGGGCACCGGTGACGACGTGGCCCTGCTGGTGCTGCGCCGGGCCCCCGACCCGGGCACCCCGCAGGCCCCCCGGATCCACCAGTACATCCACCAGGCCGACCCCGAGGGCCTGGCCGAGTCCCGGGTGGCGCTGCGCCGGGCCCTGGAGGACTGGGGCTTCGGGGAGCTCGTCGACGACGTGGAGCTGGCGGCGGGCGAGCTGCTCGGCAACGTCCTGCTGCACACCGAGGGCGGCGCCGTCCTCACCCTGGAGGTGCTGCCCGAGCCGGTGCGGCGGGTGCGGCTGTGGGTCAAGGACCGCTCCAGCGTCCGCCCGCGCCGCCGCACCCCCGGCGAGGCGGCCACCTCCGGGCGCGGGCTGATGCTCATCGAGGCGGTGTCGGCCCGCTGGGGTGTGGAGCCCCGGGGCGACGGCAAGGCGGTGTGGTGCGAGTTCGTCCCCGAGGGGGCGCAGGACGCGGCGGCGGCCCTGCCGGCCGGGCGGCCGGTGGTACCGCCGGAGGAGCCCCCGGAGGACTGACCGGCCCGTACCGGAGCACGGGCCGGAGAGTTCCGCGCCGACGCGGACGGGCCCTCAGGGCTTGATGACCCAGGCGTCGCCGAGCGAGCGCTCGCCCGAGGAGTCCGACGGGCGGTTGATGACGCCGTCGGCCGCCGTGACCATCACGCTGGAGCCGCCGCCGTCGAGGTTGAGCGCCTCTCGGGCGCCGAGCTGGCGCATCAGCTCGGCGGTGCGCGCGATGCTCAGCCCCTCGCTGTAGCCCGCCTGGCGGCCGTCGACGACGGCCAGCATCAGCCGGCCCCGGTCGTCCACGCCCATCATCGAGCGGGGGTTGGACCGGTTGGTCCAGTCGTAGGTGAAGGACTGGTCGGTGCCGAACCGGATGATCCCGTCCCCGAGCGCGTTCACCGACACCTTGCCGTGGCGTACCAGGGTGGGGCCGACCTGCATGATCGTGGTGTCCGGGGTGAGCGCGACCGGGCGGCCGTAGCCGTCGCTGACGCGGGTGCGGATACCGAGCTGGTCGCCCTCGTGCACATGGTCGAGCAGCCACTGGGCGCTGTCCCCGATGGCCTGGACGGTGGAGCCGCCGGGCGGGACCTCGGCGCCGCGCGAGGAGTTCACCTCGACCACCCGGTCGGCGGCGTCGAGGACCGCCTCCGCGCCCGCGCCGGTCGGCGGGGTGCCCCACTCGGGGGTGAACCGCACCAGCTCGCTGGGGTCGGTGCACTCGAAGTCGTGCTGCGGCTGCTCGGTGGGGGTGTCGCCGCCGACCCCGCCGCAGTTCCACACGTCGCCGGGGAACCGGTTGACGCCGTCGATCTCCTGGACGGCGCCGCCCGGCGTCTGGAGCGAGATGTGGGCCTTGATGGTGTCGACGCGGACGCTCCGCCCGCCGTCGTTGAGGATGATCGCCCCCCGGCCCTGGGTCGCCGAGGCGAGCACCTTGCCGTCCTTGACGTAGAACCCGCCGGGGGCGTCGTTGTAGAACCACTGGCCGTTGACGCCCGCGACCGCGTGCGCGCGGGCCACGAGGTCGGTGGCCGGCTCGGTGCCGTGCAGGGTGGGCCCGAACTCGGTGCCCACCCTGCCGTGGAACCGGCTGAAGTCGACTCTGATGACGTTGACCTTCTGCGGGGCCTGGTAGTCCGTGCCGTCCTGCGCGGTGTAGCGCGTGTCACCGGTGAACCCGGCGGCCTTCACCCTGGCCAGCTCCGCGGCCGCGTCGGGCCGCTCGGCGTAGCCGCCCAGCCGGACCGTCCAGCCCAGCGTGCCCGCCGCGAGGTCGGCGTACGCGGGCGAGCGGACCTCTTCGACCCGGGGCGCGAACCCCTTCTCGCGCAGGGCCTGCGCGACCCGGTCCGCCGTGTCCTTGGGCCCCAGCTCGGTCGTGGCCCTGCTGATCCGGCCATCGGGCTCGGCCGGCAGGAACACGTGCACGGTCCAGAAGTCGTCGGCGTTCTTCCTGCCGAAGGTGTACGTGGTGAGCGTGACCCCGGGGCTCAGGGTCCGGGTCACCGGCGGAGCGGTGGTCGGCAGCGGCGGCGTGTACGGCTTGGCGGGCGCGTCGAGAGCGGGGCGGAGGGCACCGTGGGGGGCGGCCTCGGCAGTCGGCATGGCGACCGCGGCGGTCAGGGCGACGGCGGCTGACAGCGCGGCGGCGAGGGTGGTTCGGCGCATGAGGCTTCCTTCGTGGGTGGGAAGGTGCGTCGAAAATTAGATGGTGTGGACATGACTTGCGCTGATACGTCACACGCTGCCCACATGAAGTGACTCTCACTGATGAGTGAACGAGGCAGCAGGCCAGAAGTAGTTGGCCCGGACGAAGTTCAACCGCCTTTCGCACAAGGGCTGCTGTGCTCTTCACCGGGGCGTGTGGCGCGCATGGAGTCCCCTTTCGCGATCAGACGATCCGTCAGTTATTTCGTCCGATTTATAGCGGAGGTTTAGGGATCTTCCGCGCGAATCGCCGTCGGCCGGGCAGCGCTGTCCCCCGGTCGGCTCCCGCCGCGCCTGCCCGCCCCCGCCGCCCGGCCCGCTCGCCGTGCGGGGACGGCCGCCAGCGGGCAGCCTGGATCCCCAGAGGTGTCCACGCGCGGCCGTGGAGGAGGTGGTCCGCCGTGCCCGACCGGGATGCGCCCGGCCCGCCGCCCGACCGCGCGCCCCCGCACCAGGCGGTCCTCTCCCGGGTGCTGACCGGGCTGCTGGACGACGTCCAGGCGCACTCCGGCGCCGTCTATGTGTTCGATCCCGGGGAGAACGTCCTGGTCATGGCCGCGATAGCGGGGCTGCCCAGGGTGTTCGCCGCGCCCTGGGAGCGGGTCGGGCTCGCCGCCCCCATCCCGGTCGCCGACGCCGTCCGCGAGCGGCGGCTCGTCTGGGTCGGCGGCGAGGAGGAGATGGCGGGCCGCTACCCCCGGATCGCCGTCGTGCTGCCCTACCCGTTCGCCCTGGCCGCGCTCCCGGTGGCCACCGCCGACACGGTCTACGGCGCCGTCTACACCACCTGGCCCGGCTCGCACCCCTCCGACCTCTCCCGCACCGAGCGCGAGCGGCTCACCGCCGCCTGCGACCGGCTCGCCGAGTACATGGAGTGGGCCGCGGGGCAGGGCCGCCCGGTGCGGCCGGTCTCCGGCGTACGCCCGGTGGAGCCGCCCCCGGGCGAGGTCCGCGCCGCCGAGGCCGCCCGGATGGCCGCACGCCTGCCGTACGGGCTGTGCGCGCTCGACATCGACGGGCGGGTCGAGTACGCCAACCAGGCGGCGGCCGACCTGCTCGGCGTCCCGGTGGACCGGCTGCTGGGCACCCCGCCGTGGCTGACCCTGCCGTGGCTGAACGACCCGATGTATGAGGACCGCTACCGGGCGGCGCTGCTCAGCCAGCAGATCACCTCGTTCGTGGCGCTGCGCCCGCCCGGCGACTGGCTCTCCTTCCGGCTCTACCCGAGCACCACCGGGCTCACCGTGCGCATCACCCGGGCCCGCGCCACACCCCGTGGCGGCCGTCCGCCGCGCGACGACGGGGAGGGGCCGGGGCGGCTGGTGACCATCTCGCACGTGCTGAGCCTGGCCAGCGCCCTGACCGAGGCCGTAGGCGTACAGGACGTGGTCGACCTGGTGGCCGACGAGATCATGCCGGCCGTGGGCAGCCGGACCCTGGTGATGCTCGGCTCCTCCGGCGGGCGGCTGCACGTCCTCGGGCAGCGCGGCTACGAGGACCCCGCGGTGGTGGACCGGTTCGACGGGATGCCGCTGACCGCCCACACGCCGGGCGTGCGCGCCCTGCTCACCGGCGTACCGGGGTTCTTCGAGTCGCGCGGGCAGCTGGAGCGGCTCTACCCGGCCCGCTTCGCGACCCCCGACGGCATGGCGGCCTGGGCCTATCTGCCGCTGGTCGCCTCCGGCCGCCCGGTGGGCACCTGTGTGCTCGGCTACGCCGAGGAGCGCACCTTCACGGCCGAGGAGCGCGCGGTGCTGACCAGCGTGGGCGGACTGATCGCCCAGGCCCTGGAGCGCGCGCTGCTCTACGACGCCAAGCACCGGCTGGCCCACGGCCTCCAGGAGGCCCTGCTGCCGCACACCCTGCCGGAGCTGCCCGGCCTGGAGGTGGCCGCGCGCTATCTGCCGGGCACCCAGGGCATGGACATCGGCGGCGACTTCTACGACCTGCTGCCGGTCGGCACCGAGGCCGCCGCGGTGATCGGGGACGTCCAGGGCCACAACGTCACCGCGGCCGGCCTGATGGGCCAGGTCCGTACCGCCGTACGCGCGTACACGGCCGTCGGCCAGACCCCCGGTCGGGTTATGGAGTCCACCAACCGGCTCCTGGTCGACCTCGCCGCCGAGCGCTTCGCCAGCTGCATCTATCTGCGTCTGGACACCGCCCGCGGCCGCGCCCTGCTGGCCCGCGCCGGGCACCCCCAGCCGCTGCTCATGGCCCCGGAAGGCCGAGTGCGCCCGCTGGATCTCGCGGGCGGCCCGCTGCTGGGCATCGAGGCCGACGCCGTCTACCCGACCACCGAGGTGCCGCTGCCGCCCGGATCGGTGCTGGCCCTGTACACCGACGGACTCGTCGAGGTGGCGGGCGTCGACCTCGACGAGTCGGTGGCCGCGGTCGCCGACCGGCTCGCCGAGTTCGGCGGCCGCCCTCTGGAAGAGGTCGCCGACCGTCTCGTACGGCATGTCCAGGAGACCCAGGGGCGCACCGACGACGTGGCGCTGCTGCTGCTCAGGCCCCGGTGAGCGGCGGTGGGGGAGCGGTGCTCTCCCGTTCGATCAGCCGGGGCAGCGGCATCGGGACCGAGCGGGCGGCGCCGCCGTCGAGCAGCGCGGTCAGCTCCCGCGCGGCGAGGCGCCCGAAGGCGATGGTGTCCCGGGAGAGCGCGGTGAGCCACGGGTGGACCATCCGGCACAGCACCGAGTCCTCCCACGACACGATCGAGACGTCCCTGGGCACCGAGAGGCCGAGCCCCGCCACCACGGCGGCGCCCGCGGCCGCCATCACGTCGTTGTCGTAGACCAGCGCGGTCGGCGCCGCCCGGGCGCCGAGCACCCGGCGGGTCACCGCGGCGCCCTCGGTGTCGGAGTAGTCCGTGGTCACCGAGCGCACCTGGGTGAGCCCGTGCCGCGCGGCCTCGGCGCGCAGCGAGCGGATACGGCGGTCGGTGTGGGCCAGCGAGTCCAGCCCCGCGATGTGCACGACCGAGCGGTGGCCCAGCTCGTAGAGCCTGCCGACGACCGCCGCCATCGCCCCGGTGTCGTCGGCGCGCACCTGCGACAGGTTGGGGTGGGTGTCCGCGAGGCCGCCGATGACGACTCCCGGCAGCCCCAGCTCGTCGAGCAGCCCCGGGCGCGGGTCGTCGGTGCGCGGGTCCACCACCAGGACCCCGTCCACCCGGTGCTCGGCCCACCACCGCCGGTAGACCGCGCACTCCGCCGCCACGTCCTCCACCACCTGGAAGAGCAGGCCGAGTTGGCGCTCGGCCAGCACCTCCTGGATACCGGAGATCAGCTGGAGGAAGAACGAGTCCACCCCCAGCGTCGCCGCCGGGCGCGCCACCACCAGGCCGACCGTGGCCGCCCCCTCGCCGGACAGCGCCCGGGCCGCCGTGCTCGGCCGCCAGCCCAGCTGCTCGGCGACCCGGCGGACCCGGTCCCGGGTGATCTCCGAGACGCCGGGGCGGTCGTTGAGCGCGAACGACACCGCGCTCTCGGAGACCCCGGCCCGCTGGGCGATGTCCTTCATCGTCGGGCGGCGCGCCGGAGCGCGCCGGGCCGCCTGCGTGTCCTTGCCGGACGGCGGGCTGTCCGTCACCCGAGCCCCTTTCCGCTGGTTCCGGCCGATCTGCGGCCGGTGAATGCCCCAGCGTACTAATGCGCTTGAGCGCTCTGACTCTAAAGCGCATTAGTGGATCGCCGCAACTGTCCAGCCACACGCTGCTGAACTGGGCTGATGTCATCCAACTACGGCCGCCTATTGACTTTTTGAAGATTCGCACCGCACAGTCTGCCGATGTGAGCGACCGGTACCGCGTCTTTCCGGGGGACGGCCCTTGGATGCGCTGCGGGGCCGGGACTCCGCCGTCCGCACGTCTGGTCCGAGCAAAGGAGCCGTACACCGTGCGCATCCCCCGCAGGGCACTCGCCGCTGCCGCCGTCCTCGCCGCCGTCCTGCCGCTGAGCGCCTGCTCCAGCGACTCCGACCCGGGCTCCTCCGACGCGTCCGGCAAGGTCGAAGGGAAGATCACCTTCCAGACCTGGAACCTCCAGGCGAACTTCAAGGACTACTTCAACGGCGTGATCGCGGACTTCCGCAAGAAGTACCCCGGCACCGAGGTGAAGTGGGTCGACCGGCCCGCCGAGGGCTACGCCGACAAGATCAGCGCGGACGCCGCCGGCGGCACCCTGCCCGACGTCGTCAACGTCTCGCCCGACCTGGTGGCCCCGCTCGCCAAGGCCGGTCTCGCGCTCGACCTCGACAAGGCGGCGGCCGACTACCGCAAGGAGTATCTGCCCGGCGCGTGGGAGAGCCACCGCATACCGGGCATGCAGGGCACGTACGCCTTCCCCTGGTACCTCAACACCGGCCCGCTGTTCTACAACAAGCGGCTGTTCAAGGACGCGGGTCTGGACGCGGAGAAGCCCCCGAAGACGTACGAGGAGGTCTTCGCGGACGGGCTGAGGATGGCGCGGCAGAGCAACGGGAAGATCGCCACCTTCGCGAACGTCCCGACCATCGAGGACTTCGGCCGCTACGGCGCCGGACAGATGAGCAAAAGCGGCGACGGCTTCGCCTTCAACGACGCCAAGGGCGTCGAACTGCTCACCAGGTACAAGGAGTTGTACGACGCCAAGGCGCTCGACCCGCAGGCGCTGACCGCCACCCCCGAGTCGACCGGCCACAAGTTCCTCACCGAGTCCGTCTCCATGAACCCCGGCAGCGCCCTCGACCTCGCCAACTTCAAGAAGCAGGCCCCGACGCTCTACAAGAACATCGGGATCACCGACCAGATCTCCAGCACCGGCAAGGCGAACATGTACGTCATGGGCGTCATGGTCAACTCCAAGTCCGGGCAGAAGCCCGCCGCGGTCGCCTTCGCGCACTTCGTGACCGACGCGACCCGCCAGATGGAGTTCGCCAAGAAGGTCGCCATCTTCCCCAGTACCGCGGGCTCGCTCGACGACCCGTACTTCACCAAGGAGGACGGCACCGACGAGACCCGGGTGCGGATCGCCGCCGCCAAGTCCCTGAAGACCGCGGTGAACTACACGCCGGTGCTGTTCAGCGAGCAGATGAAGGTCGCGCTGCGCAACGAGGTGGCCAAGGCGCTCCAGGGCAAGGAGAGCCCCAAGGAAGCGCTTGACAACGCTGTCAAGGCCTGCGACCAGCTGCTGAAGCAGAGCTGAGCCGTCCGTGAACAGCCCCGCCGCCTCCACTGCGGACCCGTCCGCCCCCCTCGCCGCCCCGGCGGCCCGGAGCCCCCGCTCCGGGCCGCCGCGGGCCGGCCGCCGCATCCGCCGCCATCTGCCCTCCAGCCCCTGGCTGTTCGCGGCGCCCGGACTGCTCGTCGTCGGCGTGTTCAGCCTCTACCCGTTCGTCAGCACCGTGCTGAACGCCTTCACCGACCGCCGCACCCTGGTGCCCGGCCACTACGTGGGCCTCGCCAACTTCCGTGAGCTGTGGCACGACGACATGTTCTGGACCGGGTTGCGCAACAGCACGCTGTACGTGCTCGGCGTCGTCCCGGCCCTGGTGGTCCTGCCGCTGCTGCTCGCCCTGCTCGTCCAGCGGCACATCCCCGGCATCGCCTTCTTCCGGGCCGCCTTCTACACCCCGGTGGTGGCCTCCATCGTGGTGGTCGGCCTCATCTGGGTGTGGATGCTCGACGACCGGGGGCTGATCAACTCGGTCCTGGAGGCGGTGGGCGTCGGCAAGGTCGGCTTCCTCAGCGACCAGTGGCTGCTGCTGGGCAGCGCGATGGCGGTCACGGTCTGGAAGGGCCTCGGCTACTACATGATCATTTATCTGGCGGCGCTGGCCAATGTGCCGCGCGAGCTGCACGAGGCCGCGGCCGTCGACGGGGCCGGGGCAGTGCGCCGCTTCTTCACCGTCACCGTGCCCGCCGTCCGCTCCACCATGGTCCTGGTCGCCGCCCTCTCCTCGGTCTCGGCCTTCAAGGTCTTCTCCGAGGTCTATCTGATGGCGGGCCCCGCCGGCGGCCCTGCGGGCGAGGACACCACGCTGGTGATGCTCGTCCAGCGCGTCGGCACCGGCCTCACCGGCCGGGTCGGCTACGCCTCGGCGATCTCCGTGGTCGTCTTCGTCGTCACCGTGGCACTGATGCTGCTCGTCCTGCGGGCGGACCGGAGGGAGGACGCGTGAGGACCGACACCGATGCCGGGTCCGGCACCAAGGGCGCACCCGCCGTGCGCCGCCGGGCCGGGGTCACCGACGCCGAGGGGCGGCGCGTCCCGCTCTGGCAGCTCCTGCTGCGCTACACCCTGCTCCTGGTGGTCCTGGCCCTCACCGTCGGCCCGTTCCTGTGGCAGCTGTCCACCTCGCTCAAGGGCCCGCACGAGGACATCTTCAGCTCCCCGCCCACGTTCCTGCCCGGGCACCCGACCTTCGACAACTACACGCGCGTGGCCGACACCATCCCGGTCTGGGACTACGCCCTGAACTCGCTCAAGGTCGCCGCCGCCAACGTCGTCACCAACTGCGTCGGCGCCTCGCTCGCCGGATACGCGCTGGCCCGGATGCGCTTCTCGGGCCGGCGGGCGGCCACCCTCGCGTTCATCCTCGCCATGCTGGTCCCCGTCGAGGGCATCATCATCGCCCAGTTCACCACCATGCGGGACCTCGGTCTCAACAACACCCTGATCGCGGTCCTGCTGCCCGGCTCCATCGGCGCGATGAACGTGCTGCTGATGCGCAACGCCTTCCTCAACCTCCCGTACGAGATCGAGGAGGCGGCGTACGTCGACGGGGCCAACGCCTGGCAGCGCTATCTGCGGATCGCGCTGCCCGCCGTCCGGGGCACCCTCGCGGTGGTCGCCATCTTCGCCTTCATGGGCGCCTGGGACGACTTCCTGTGGCCGCTGATCGTCCTCAGCGACCCGGACCGCTTCACCCTCACCATCGGCCTGAACTATCTGCACGGCACCTTCGCCAACGACGAACGGCTCGTCGCGGCCGGCACGGTCATCGCCGTCGCCCCGCTCATCGCGCTCTTCGCCTGTCTGCAGCGCTACTTCTTCCGCGGTGTCGGCGAGGGAGCCGTCAAGGGCTGAGCCCCGCCTCCCCCGTATCCGCGGCACGCCCACAGAACGGACCCGTATGCCTTCGCCCCAGGCCCGCATGCCTGCCGCCGTGCGCTTCGGCGCCAACTACACCCCCGGCCAGGGGTGGTTCCACCACTGGCTCGACTTCGACCTCGACGCCGTACGCGCCGATCTCGACGCGATCGCGGGGCTCGGCCTCGACCACATCCGGGTCTTCCCGGTGTGGCCGTACTTCCAGCCCAACCGCACCCTGATCCGGCCGCGCGCGGTCGAGCAGCTGGTCCAGCTCGCCGACGCGGCGGGCGAACGCGGCCTGGACGTCAACGTCGACGGCCTCCAGGGGCATCTGTCGAGCTTCGACTTCCTGCCCGCCTGGACCCAGACCTGGCACCGGCGCAACCTCTTCACCGACCCCGACGTCCTCGACGGGCAGGCGGCGCTGCTGCGCACCCTCGCCGGGGCGCTCGCGGACCGGCCCAACTTCATCGGGATGACGCTCGGCAACGAGATCAACCAGTTCGCGGCCGGACCGCACCCCGACCCCGACCGGATCACGCCCGCGCAGGCCGGGGCGTGGCTGGACCGGATGCTCGCCGCGTGCGAGGAGGGCGCCCCCGGCAAACCCCATGTGCACGCCGAGTACGACGCCGCCTGGTACCAGGACGACCAGCCCTTCACGCCCGCGCACGCGGCCCGGCTCGGCGCCATGACCACCGTGCACTCCTGGGTGTTCAACGGCACGGCCCAGGCGCACGGGCGCACCGGCACGGCCACCGAGCACCACGCCGCGTACCTCGTGGAGCTGTCGAAGGCCTGGGCCCACGACCCGCGCCGGCCGGTGTGGCTCCAGGAGGTCGGGGCGCCCGCCCCGCTGATACCCGCCGAGCACGCGGCCGCGTTCACCGAGGCGACGGTGGTGAACGCGCTGGACTGCCCGGACTTGTGGGGGGTCACGTGGTGGTGCTCCCACGACGTGGACCGTTCGCTGGCCGATTTTCCCGAACTGGAGTACAGCCTGGGGCTGTTGACCAGTGACGGGCGGGTCAAGCCGGCGGGGGCCGTGGTGGCCCGGATCGCGGAGTCGTGGCGGGGCGCTGTCCATGCGCCCGCGCCCCGGACCACCGCGCTCGTCGTGGACGTGGGGGACGAGGTCCTGGCGCCGGGCCGGTCCGTGTGTGCGCCCGGGGGGCCGGTGTTCGAGGCCTACGCCCGGCTGGTGGCGGACGGGGTGCGGCCGACCGCGGTTCTCGCGGGGCGGGCCGGGGACGAGGCGCACCTGGCGATGCGGGGGATCGAGGAGGTGGTGGAGCCGGTGGCGGTGCGCTGAGCCGGTCCGGTGCTGGCTGTTCGGCTGCGGACCGTGGGTGGCTGGTCGCGCAGTTCCCCGCGCCCCTGAGGGCGCGGCCATTCGTCTACTCGACCCGAAACGGGGATCACCTCATGCCTTCGCATCCCAGCCGTCGTGCAGTTGTCCTCACCGGTGTGGGGGCGGCGGTCGTTACCGCTCTCCCCTCGGTTGACGCCCGCGCCGCCGCGAGCCCATCCGTCGACCTCCAGCCGTATGCCTCCTACTGGTACCCCGACTCCCTCCCCTCCGGTACTCCCGGGCCCGGGATCACCTGGCGCAGCCTGAAGGAGTGGCGGGCCGAGGACGACGTCGACCTCGCGTTCAACACCGCCTCCGTGCCGCTCGCCCGGCGGTTCGCGCCGGTGCCGGTGAACCGGACCGCCCGCCGCGGGCAGGCCCGTATCCAGGCGCTGGTCTCGTTCGAGCACACCGCGGGCAACCCGTCCCAGGGCGCGGCCACCGCCGACTACTACGCGCTCAGCCACTGGGCCTACCTCGACGAGCTGGTCTTCTGGGGCGGGTCGGCGGGGGAGGGGCTGATCCTGGCCCCGAACGCGCCGGTCGTGGACGCCGCCCACCGCAACGGCGTGCCCGTGCTCGGCACGGTCTTCCTGCCGCCGACCGCCTGGGGCGGCGACCTGCGGTGGACCCGTGACCTCGTACGGCGCGACGCGCTCGGCCAATTCCCGCTCGCCGCCAAGCTGGTGGAGGTCGCCACCGCGTACGGCTTCGACGGGTGGTTCGTGAACGCCGAGACCGACGGCGGGGACGCGGCCCTCGGCGCCGACATGCTCGCCTTCGTACGCGAGCTGAAGAGGCGCGGCGCGGCCGCGGGGCTGCGGATCACCTGGTACGACGCCATGGCCGTGGACGGCTCGGTGGGGTGGCAGGGCGCGCTCAACGGCCGCAACCAGGACTTCTTCCGCGGCGCCGACGCGATGTTCGTGGACTTCCGCTGGTCGCCCGCCTCCCTCCGCGCCTCGGGTGAGCTGGCCGAGCGGCTCGGGCGGGACCGGTACGAGCTGTGGGCGGGCGTCGACGTCGAGGCCCATGGCTGGGACAGCTCGGTGGACTGGGACGCCATCGTCCCCAGGGACCGGGCGCACGTGGTCTCGTACGGGCTCTACCGGCCCGAGTGGACCCGTGGCCACCTGCCCGAGGGGCGCACCCCGGGGCAGTTCCACGCGGCCGACGACCGGTTCTGGACCGGCCGTTCGCTCGACCCCTCGCAGCCCGACACGGACGGCTGGCGCGCACCGGCGACCGTGGTGGCCGACCGCTCCACGGTCGACCGGCTGCCGTTCGCGACCTCCTTCAACACCGGGCACGGGCTGCGCTGGTACGAGCGCGGCCGGGTCGCCTCGGGCGCCGAGTGGAACCATCTGGGGCTCCAGGACCGGCTCCCGGGCCGGCGGTGGGTGGTCCGCTCGGCCGGGCGGCGGCCGGCCGTCTCCTTCGACTTCGACGACGCCTGGCGCGGCGGGTCCAGCCTGCTGGTCGACGGGGACTTCGACGCCCCCGCCACGGTCGAGCTCTACGCGACCCGGCTGCCGCTGTCCCCGTCCACGGTCGTCGAGCTCACCCACCGGGCCGACGAGGGCGCGGTCACGGTCGAGCTCGCGGTCGCCCTGCGCGAGCCCACGCGGCCCGGTGACCCCGTCCCGTACACCTATGTCCCGGCGGGGCGGCTGCGGGCGGGCCGGGCCGGCTGGACCACCGCGTCCTTGCGGCTGAACGGCCTCGCCGGGACCGCCCGTTCGCTCGGTGTCCGGCTCACCGCAAAGGGGCGCGCCCGGTGGCGCCTGGGCGCGCTCGCGGTGCGCGAGTCGGGCGCCACGGCCCCGGCCGCGCCGGCCCGGCTGCGCGTCACCGGCTCGGCGAGCGGCGCCGAGGGCACCTCGCTGCGCTTCGCGTGGCGCCGGGCCCCCGGGCCGGTCCGCCACTACGAGCTGCACCGGGTGCTGCCCGGAGGAAGCCGCCGCTTCCTCGGGGGAACGTGCGGGAATGCCTTCTTCGTTCCCGCACTGAAGCCGGAAGGAGGCGAGCGCTCGGCGCGGTTCGAGATACGGGCCGTCGACGAGCTCTACAGCGCCTCGGCGCCCGCCTTCACCGTCCACTCCTGGTAACAACCGCACCGACCCTCACACCCGCACCCCGCCGGACCTCGACCCACGGAGCAGACCCTCATGCATGACGACCGCAGCCTGGTCGAAGCCCGCCTACGGCGAGTCCTCGACGAGCGCATCCGCCCCGCCGTGTACCCCGAATCCGTCCCGCTGGAAGTGGCGGTGTGGCACGCGCCGGGCGAGCCCGTGCCGGTCGCCGAGGGCCTGGCCGGGGTGCCCGAGCCGATCGCGGTGGGGGACGCCTGGGGCGCGCCGTGGGGCACCAGCTGGTTCCGGGTGACCGGGACCGTACCGGCTCACTGGGCCGGCAGGACCGTCGAGGCGCTGCTCGACCTCGGCTTCGACGAGAACATGCCCGGCTTCCAGTGCGAGGGCCTGGTCTACCGGCCCGACGGCACCCCGGTGAAGGGCCTCAACCCGCGCAACCAGTGGGTGCGGATCGGCGCGCCCGTGGCGGGCGGCGAGGAGGTGCGGCTGCACATCGAGGCCGCGTCCAACCCCGTCATCCTCGACTACCACCCCTTCGTGCCGACGGCCCTGGGCGACAAGGAGACCGCGGGCGACGAGCCGCAGTACCGGCTGGCCCGGATGGACCTCGCCGTCTTCGACCAGACCGTCTGGGAGCTGGCCCTGGACCTGGAGGTGCTGGGCGAGCTGATGCACGAGCTGCCCGTGGAGGGCGCCCGGCGCTGGGACATCCTGCGGGCCGTGGGCCGGGCGCTGGACGCGGTGGACCTCCAGGACGTGGGCGGCAGCGCCGCCGCCGCCCGCGCCGAGCTCGCCGGTGTCCTCGCGGTGCCCGCCGGGCCGACCGCCCACCGCATCAGCGCGGTGGGGCACGCGCACATCGACTCGGCGTGGCTGTGGCCGCTGCGCGAGACCGTGCGCAAGGTGGCCCGTACGACGTCGAACATGACGGCGCTCCTGGAGGACGAGCCGGACTTCGTCTTCACCATGTCGCAGGCGCAGCAGTTCGCCTGGATCAAGGAGCACCGGCCCGAGGTCTACGCGCGCGTGAAGAAGGCCGTGACCGACGGGCGGTTCGTGCCCGCGGGCGGCATGTGGGTGGAGTCGGACACCAACATGCCGGGCTCGGAGGCGATGGCCCGTCAGTTCGTGCACGGCAAGCGGTTCTTCCTCGACGAGTTCGGCGTCGAGAACGACGAGGCCTGGCTGCCTGACACCTTCGGCTTCGCGGCCGGGCTGCCGCAGATCATCAAGGCGGCGGGCGCCAAGTGGCTGCTCACCCAGAAGATCTCCTGGAGCCAGACCAACACGTTCCCGCACCACACCTTCCAGTGGGAGGGCATCGACGGCACCCGGATCTTCACCCACTTCCCGCCCGTTGACACCTACAACTGCTCGATGAAGGGCAGCGAGATCGCCCACGCCGCCCGCAACTTCAAGGACAAGGGCGCGGCACGGCACTCACTGGCCCCGACCGGCTGGGGCGACGGCGGCGGCGGCACCACCCGCGAGATGGTCGCCAAGGCGGCCCGGCTGCGCAGCCTGGAGGGTTCGGCGACCGTCGAGTGGGAGAGCCCGGCGGAGTTCTTCACCAAGGCGCAGGCGGAGTACCCCAACGCGCCGGTGTGGGTGGGCGAGCTCTATCTGGAGCTGCACCGCGCCACCCTGACCAGCCAGGCGAAGACCAAGCAGGGCAACCGGCGCAGCGAGCACCTGCTGCGCGAGGCCGAGCTGTGGGCCGCGACGGCGGCCGTGCGCGGTGACTTCCCGTATCCGTACGAGGAGTTGGACCGGATCTGGAAGACCGTCCTGCTGCACCAGTTCCACGACATCCTGCCCGGCTCCTCCATCGCCTGGGTGCACCGGGAGGCCGAGCGGACCTACGCGGAGGTCGCACGGGAACTGAACGCGATCATCGAGGGCGCGCAGCGCTCGCTCGCGGGGGAGGGCGGCTTCGGCGCCACCCTGGTGTTCAACTCCGCGCCCCACGCGCGCGACGGCGTCGCCGCGGGCGGCGCGGCGCCGGCCCGGCGCACCGGAGCGAGCAGTGTCGCCCCGCGCGAGGGCGGCGGCTTCGTGCTGGACAACGGGCTGCTGTCGGTCGAGATCGACGGCCGGGGCCTGGTGGTCTCCGCGTACGACATCGGCGCCGGGCGGGAGAGCGTGGCACCCGGCAAGGCCGCGAACCTGCTCCAGATCCACCCCGACTTCCCCAACATGTGGGACGCGTGGGACGTGGACGCGTTCTACCGCAACACCGTGACGGATCTGACCGACCTCGACCAGCTGGTGGCGGTCGAGGACGCGGGGGCCGCCGCCGTACGGGTCGTGCGCCGGTTCGGGGACTCGACGGTCACCCAGCTGCTGAGCCTGGCGCCCGGCGCCAAGCGGCTGGACATCGCCACCGAGGTCGACTGGCACGAGACGGAGAAGTTCCTCAAGGCCGCGTTCCCGCTGGACATCCACGCCGAGCGGTACGCGTCGGAGACCCAGTTCGGCCATGTCCACCGCCCCACCCACACCAACACCAGCTGGGAGGCGGCCAAGTTCGAGGCCTGCAACCACCGCTTCGTCCACCTGGAGGAGCCCGGCTGGGGCGTCGCCCTCGTCAACGACTCCACCTACGGGCACGACGTGACCCGGACGGTGCGCGACCCCGCCGAAGGGCCCGGCACGACCACCACCGTCCGTGTCTCGCTGCTGCGCGCCCCGCGCTTCCCCGACCCCGAGACCGACCAGGGCGTGCACCGCTTCCGGCACGCACTGGTCCCCGGGGCCACCATCGGGGACGCGGTGCGCGAGGGCTACCGCGTCAATCTGCCGGAGCGGCGGGTCGCGGGCGGGGCGGAGGTGGCGCCGCTGGTGTCGGTCGACGAGGACGCGGTGGTGGTCAGCGCCGTGAAGCTGGCGGACGACGGGAGCGGTGACGTGGTCGTCCGGCTCTACGAGTCGCGCGGCGGCCGGGCCAGGGCCCGGCTCACCCCGGGCTTCGCGGCGGACGCGGTGGTGGCCACCGACCTGCTGGAGCGGCCGCTCAGCGAGGGCGTACGGCTGGAACTCACCGACGGCGTCGTGGAGTTGGCCCTGCGCCCCTTCGAGCTGGTCACTCTTCGGCTGGCGCGGACCCGTCCGGGGGCCTGACGGACTCCAGGGCCTGCTCCAGCGTGGGAGCAGGCCCCAGGACGGCCGTGAGCGCGGTGATCCGCAGGATCCGCAGTGTCAGCGGATGGTCGCAGACCAGCGCCCAGGAGCCGCCCCGCTCGGTCACCCGGCGATGGGCCCGCACCAGCAGGGCGAGGCCCGAGCAGTCCAGGAACCGGACGGGGCGCAGGTCCACGGCCAGCGCCCCGACCCCGTCGCCGGTGAGGGTGTCCAGGCGCGGCCGCAGCGCCTGGACGGCCTGGATGTCGATCTCGCCGTGCAGCTCGGCGACGGTCACTCCGGGGCGGGTGTGGACCCGCAGGAGTGGCCGCTCGCGGTCCGGGCGGGAGGCCGGCACCAGCTCTCGCGGTCCGTCGTCGACGTATTCGTTGCGGCGCACTGTCCCTCCCCCAAGGCAGCGTTGAGGTCGCGGCGACCGGGGCCGTGGCCGCCGGGGGGAACGTTAGACGCTGGCCGGAGCGCCAGAAGTGCAGAAACAATTCACACGACCGTTTCATCACTCGATCGAGTGAAGTGATGTTGTGGCGCTTGCCAGTTCGCCGTCCGGCACGCGAGCCGTCATGAACCGGGTGGTACGGCGGATCCGGAAGCCCAGGGCCTCATAGAGGCGGATGGCGGGGGTGTTGCCCGCGCCGGTGTGCAGGAACGGACGCTCGCCCCGGGCCCGGATGTTGGCCACCACCGCCAGGATCAGCCGGGTGCCCAGGCCCTGGCCCCGGTAGGCGTCGTCGGTGCAGACCGCGCTGATCTCGGTCCAGCCGGGCGGGTGCAGCCGCTCGCCCGCCATCGCCACCAGGGCGCCGTTCCTGCGCACGCCCAGATAGGTGCCGAGCTCGATGGTGCGCGCCAGGAACGGACCGGGCCGGGTCCGCTCCACCAGGTCCAGCATCTCGGGGACATCGGCGGCGGTCAGCGTGACCGCTTCGTCGAACGGCTGCCCCTGCGCCCCGTCGTCGACGAGCTGCACCCCACCCGTCTCGAAGGTCAGCTCCCAGCCGGCGGGCGGCAGATGGCTGATCCCCAGCAGCGGCACCTCGTTGCCGGGCCCGGCCAGCGCGGCCACATCGGCCCAGTCCTCGGGTCCGGGGTCGTCCGACAGCGCCAGCCACGGCGTCACCTCGGGCGGATAGCGCAGCACCCGCCCCAGCCGCTCGGCGAAGTGGGCGTGCGGCCCGGTCAGCGAGGAGCGGGCCGGGTTGTCCAGGGGATGCGGTGCGCTCATGCCGCCACCTCGATCACTACCTTGCCGCGTACATGCCCGTCCTCGACCGCGCGCAGCGCCTCGGGCGCCCGCTCCAGCGGGAACGTCCGCGTGACGAACGGGCGCAGCGCCCCGCTCGTCACCAGCCGCGCCACCTCGTCGAGCACCGCGGCCGTACGGGCCCGGCGCACCGGCGAGCCGCCGAGCCGCGGCACGCCCACCGGGTCGGCCGCGCTGAGCAGCTTCGTACGGTCCTCCACCAGCGCGGCGACCGTCTCCAGGACCTCGCCGCCGACCAGGTCGAGCACCGCGTCCACGCCGTCCGGCGCCGCCGCCCGGACCCGCTCGGCGAGCCCCTCGGCCGCGGAGGACACATGGACCGCCCCCAGGGACTCGACGAACTCCTTCTTGCTCTCGCTCGCCGTGCCCACCACCCGCACCCCGAAGGCCCGCGCGAGCTGTGCCGCGGCCACGCCCACGCCGCCGCCGGCCCCGGTCACCAGGAGCGCGGCCCCGGCGGGCAGGTCGAGCTGGCGCAGGGCGTCGTACGCGGTCGCCCCGGCCACCGGCAGGGTCGCCGCGTCCGTGAACGCCAGGCCCCGCGGTATCCGGGCGGCCACCGTGACCGGCAGCAGGGCGTACTCCGCGTAACCCCCGCCCACCGGATTCCCGAAGACGGCGTCCCCGACGGCGAACCCGGTCACCCCGGGGCCCAGCTCCGCGACCACGCCCGCGACCTCGCTGCCGAAGACCGCGGGCAGCTCGGGCTCGGGCGAGCCAGGCCGGCGCAGACCCTGGCGCAGCTTCCAGTCGACCGGGTTCACACCGGCGGCCCGGACCGCGACCAGCAGCTGGCCGGGGCCCGGGCGCTGCCGGTCCCGCTCGATGAACGCCTCGGTCTCGGGACCGCCGTTCCGGGTGTACGCGTACGCCTTGGGCATCTGCCGACTCCTGTCTCTCAGCAGCTCCAAGGTCGTTCCCGGTGTCGCTATTCCCGGGAGCGCGCGCTGTTCATCCGGCCGCGAACGGCTCGCCGCCCACGGGGTCAGCAGTTCCGCACGTCACCGTCGGCCTGCATGAACGCCGCGGTGGCCCAGCCCTGGGCGCCACGCAGCCAGTACCAGGTGGAGGTGCCGTTGACGTTCTCGCCGTGGGTCTTGCACTCGATGCGGTCCTGGCTGCCCGGGCTCAGGGCCACGACGACGTCGGCGTTCAGGCTCGGGTTCTCGCGCACGTTCAACTCGATGCGCGAGGTGACCGTGCCCCGGACCCGGCCGTCGTGGTGGTCGCGCGAGTGGCCGTCGTGGTCGTCCCGGCGCCAGCCGTCGCCGTGGTCGCTCCACCAGCGGCCGCCGCCGTTGTCCTCGTGGATCCAGCCGCTGATGCGGGCGTCCCACGACCAGCCGCTGCCGCCGCGGTCGTGGCCGTCGCCCGGGTCGTGGGCCGGGGCCGCCGCTGCCGCGGTGGCCAGCGTGCCCATGGCGAGACCGCACGACAGCAGGGTCGTGGCGGCCGCTCGACGTATCCGTCCGGTGCGCATACCGGCTCCTTTCGTCGCTCCCGCCCCTTGAGACCATCCCCTCCACTACACACCCGGGCCGGGCGGGATGCGATCCGGGCAGGTCAGAGCCGGTTTTCCGGGCGCTGGGTGACGAAATCGAGCCGTCTTGCGGGCCCGTTGTGGGTAACCGTTCAACCAAAGTGGGCGCCGTCAGAGCCCCGACAGGTGCGCGGCCTCGCGGAACACCTCGACGAGCATGGCGAGCGTGAGCCGTCCGGTCGCCGTGTTGCGGTGGCTCGGGTGGTAGCAGCCGAGCAGATGCAGCGGCGGACGGCCGTCGTCCGCAGCGGCCAGCGTCACATGGACGCCGTGCCCGAACCCCGGCCGGGGGCGCGGCACTTGCCAGCCCGCCGCGGCCAGCACCGGGAGCAGCGCCTGCCAGCCGAACGCGCCGAGCACCACGACCGTACGCAACCCCGGGCTCAGCAGGTCCAGTTCGGCCGCGAGCCAGGGGCGGCAGTTGTCGCGCTCGCCCGGGGTCGGCTTGTTGTCGGGCGGCGCGCAGTGCACGGGCGCGGCCAGCCGTACGCCTCGCAGCTCCAGGCCGTCCCCGGCATGGGTGGCCTGTGCCTGCGAGGCGAGGCCCACCTGGTGCAGCGCCTTGAAGAGGAAGTCGCCGGAGGCGTCGCCGGTGAACATCCGGCCGGTCCGGTTACCGCCGTGCGCGGCGGGGGCGAGGCCGACGACGGCCAGGGCCGCGTCCGGCGGCCCGAACCCGGGCACCGGCCGCCCCCAGTACTCCCATTCCCTGTACGCCGCCCGCTTGGTCGCGGCGACCTCCTCGCGCCAGGCGACCAGTCGGGGGCAGGCCCGGCAGCGGATCACCTGGGCGTCCAGCGCGTCGAGGCTGCGGCAGCGGGGCGCCCGGTGCGAGGGGAACGCCGGGTCGTCCGGTCCGGGCGACGGCCCCTTCGTCCCGCCCGGCCCCGTGGTCCCACGCGCTTCGTCCATGATCCCAGGCTAGGGGGCGAGGGCCCCGGCCGCCGCCCCGCCGAGGCATGCGGAAGAGCCAAGAAGGGGAGTCACAACCGGCCGAATTATTCGTCCATGGAGAGCTCGGGGAAGGGCATGGGCGTGGTCGCGGATCCTGTTTGCGCTGGCGGACGCCCGTAGACGCCCGCCGGGCCCGCGCCGGGCCCCGCGGACGCGGGCGCAGATGCCGTTGGCAGGTACCAAGGGCCTCCTGCGCTCGGCCCCGGTGCGCACTACTGTGAAAGTCCGGCTGCAGGGGAGTGTGGTTGGGACGTGGACAGTTCGTGGAAGATCCTGGTGGTCGACGACCGCGAGGACAACCTCTTCGCCATGGAGAGCGTGCTGCGTCCCGTGGGCCGCCCCATAGTGTGCGCCCGCAGCGGTGACGAGGCGCTCAAAACCGTGCTGCGCGGCGGCATAGCGGTGATCCTGCTCGATGTGCTGATGCCCCGGATGGACGGCCTCGAAGTGGTCGAGTACCTCAAGCGGCTGGAACACACCCGGAGCCTGCCGGTCATCCTCGTCACCGGCATCGGCCGCGACGACGACCTCGCGGCCCGGGCCTACCACCTCGGGGTGGCGGACTTCCTGGTGAAGCCGGTGGAGCCGTGGGCGGTGCGCTCCAAGGTCCGGGTGCTGGCGGACCTTTATGTGGAGAACCAGTTGCTGCGGCGCCGCCTCGAATCGCTGGGATCGCCCATGCCGCCGATGCCGACCGTCCCGCCACAGGCGCATCGGCCGCCGTGGCGGGCGATGCGGGTGACGGACGACAGTCGTTGAGATCTGTCGTCCGTCACCTGTCATCTGCGACCTGTCACCCGGAGGCCATCTGCAACTGACGCAGCGACGCCACCAGTTGATCCACCTCCTCCGACGTGTTGTAAAGCGCCAGCGAGGCCCGGGCCGCCGACTCCAGTCCGTAGTGGGCGAGCGCCGGCTGTGCGCAGTGGTGGCCCGCGCGGATCGCGATGCCGTCGCGGTCCAGCCAGTCGGCGACGCCCGCCGGGTCCTGGCCCGCCAGGGTGAACGTCAGCACCGCGATCCGCTCCGGCGCGGCGCCCACCAGCTCCAGGCCGGGCACGGTGGCCAGGGCCTGCTGGGCGTAGGCCATCAGCCCTTCCTCGTACGCCGTGACGGCGTCCCGGTCGAAGGAGCCCAGCCAATCGAGCGCGGCCAGCAGCCCGATCACTCCGCCGATGTCGCCGGTGCCGGCCTCCATGCGGTGCGGGACCGGCGCGAACGTGGTGAGGCCGAAGGCCACCGAGTCGATCATGTTGCCGCCGCCCTGCCAGGGCCGCATGCCCGCCAGTACCTCCGGCTTGGCGTAGAGGGCGCCGATGCCGGTCGGGGCGAAGAGCTTGTGCCCGGAGAACGCGTAGAAGTCCGCGTCCAGGTCCATGACGTCGACCGGGAAGTGCGCCACCGCCTGCGCCCCGTCCACCAGCACCTTCGCCCCGTACCGATGGGCGAGCGCGGTCATCTCCTTCACCGGCGGGACGGTGCCCAGCACATTGGAGGCGTGGCTGAGCGCGACCAGCTGGGTCCGGGAGGAGAGCAGGTCCGCGTACGCGAACCGGTCGATCTCCCCCTCGGGCGTCAGCGGGACCGGCACCACCCGGGCCCGGGTCTCCTTGGCGATCATCTGCCAGGGCACGATGTTGGAGTGGTGCTCCAGGACCGGTACGAGGATGTCGTCGCCGGGCCCGAGGTTGTCCCGGCCCCAGCTCTGGGCGACCAGGTTGACCGCCTCGGTGGTGCCGCGCACGAACACGATGCTGTCGGGGGTGGGCGCGCCCAGGAACCGGGCGACCGCCGCGCGCCCCGCCTCGTACGCCTCGGTGGCCTCGCGGGCCATGGTGTGGGCGCCCCGGTGGATGTTGGAGTTGGCGGCGCTGTAGTAGGCACCGAGCGCCTCGATGACCTGGCGGGGCTTCTGGGTCGTCGCCCCGTTGTCCAGCCAGACCAGCGGACGGCCGTTGACCGTGCGGTGCAGGATCGGGAAGTCCTGGCGCGCGGTCTCGGCCGAGTAGGCACCCGGTACGGCCGGGCGCTGGGGGAGCCCCGACTGCTCGGGTGCGGCGGGCTGTACGGGCGCGGCGGCCTGCTGCCCGGACAGGGCCTGCGGCACCGGCGCGGTGGTCTGCGCGGGCATCGCGGTGGGACCGGGCAGCGTACTCAGACCGGTGACCGGTGCCCCCGACAGCTGTCGGCCGAGGTCAGGAGTAGTCATGGTAGTTGGACACCTCGACGTTCTGGAGCACGGCGATGGCGTCCTCGACCAGGACGGCCGTGTTGAAGTACGCGGTCATCAGATACGAGGTGATGCCCTTCTGGTCGGTGCCCATGTTCCGCATCGCGAGCCCGGGTTCGATCTCGTCCTGGACACTGGAGGGGCGCAGCCCGACCACGCCCTGCTCCGCCTCGCCCATCCGCATCAGCAGGATCTCGGTCGTCCCGGAGCCCACCCCGCCGTTGAAGCGGACCTTGTCGGAGGGGAGCAGCGGCACCCCGCGCCAGGTGAGCAGCGGGCTGCCGAACCGGGAGTCGACCACCGGCGGCACGCCCCGCCGGGTGCACTCGCGGCCGAACGCGGCGATCGTCCGGGGGTGCGCGAGGAAGTACCCCGGCTGCTTCCACACCTTGGCGAGCAGCTCGTCGAGGTCGTCCGGGGTGGGCGAGCCGGTGCGGGCCTGGACGCGCTGGCCCGCCGGGACGTTGTTGAACAGGCCGAACTCGGGGTGGTTCAGGAGCGCCGCCTCCTGCCGTTCGCGCAGCGCCTGGACGGTGAGGTTGGACTGCGCCCGGGTCTGGTCGATGGGGCCGTTGTAGAGGTCGGCCACCCGGGTGTGGACGCGCAACACGGTCTGCGCCAGCGTCATGTGGTACTCGCGCGGCGCGTCCTCGTAGTCGACGAACGTGCCCGGCAGATCCGGCTCGCCCACATGGCCGGAGGCCAACTCCACCGGCGCCTCGGCCCCCGGCACCATGTGGTTCCCGGCGGCGTAGTCGTCCATCGCGGCCCGGACCCCCGCGTCCCGGTCGGCCAGGGCGGCGAGCGCGCCGCGCTCGGCGACCAGGGCCACGCCGGGCGTGAGCGCCTGGACGCGGTAGGGCATCGGCTCGGAGCGGGTCCAGCTGCCGAGGTCGAAGAACTGGCCGTCGCCGATGACCTCGATGAGCGCCTCCTCGCCGTACCGGCCGGTCATGCGCTTCTCGGCGCGGCCGCGCACGATCACCCACAGCCGGTCGGCCGGGTCGCCGCTCTGCACCAGGACCTGGCCGGTCTCGAAGGAGACCTCGGTGAACGCGCCGGCCAGCTCGGTCAGGAGCGCCTCGTCGGCGTCGCGTAAGTAGGGCATCTCCCGCAGGTCGCCGGGGACGATACGGTGGGTGCCGTCGTTGTCGGCGTAGGTGGTGATGCGGTCGTCGCCGAGCACGAAGGTGCGGCGGCGGTTGACGCGGTAGACGCCGGACTCGACGTCCACCCAGGGCAGCGCCCGTAGGAGATAGCGCGGGGTGATGCCGCGCATCTGCGGCGTGGTCTTGGTGGCGGTCGCGAGTTGCCGTGCCGCGTCCGGGCTGAGGGACATCCGGTCGTTCACCACGGGAACCTCCTCGATGACATGGGCGGCGGCCGCCGGGACGGCTGCCGCACAGGAACGGGGACCGATCGTCTGCTCGATGCGGGCAGGTCGACAAGACGCCAATCGCGGGGCTGCCGGGGCGCCGGGCCTGAAACCGTCCATTCAGTCAATGGATTCCTGAAATGGAATGGTTCGTTCGGTTGGCGGCTTTCCTGGTGGCTCCCGCCGGGGCCCGAACGGAACGCCTTTTCCGGTTTGGTGGAAATAAATTCAACTCCCCCGAAATAGGCGGGATATGACCCAATGGGGACGCTATGACTCCCTAAAAGTCCCCCTTATGACGGCCGATTACGGTGTGGCCGGACTGCCACCCTTCGGACACCGGGCGGGCGAAGCGCGCGCTGTCGCGAACCGGACAGGTGACGCGAGTGATGTGGGGGACCGCCGCTTGGCCGTGGGGCGGGAGCGGTACTGTGCGCGCACCGCCAATGGGGCGGTACGGAACAGTGGAGGATTCTGTGACCGTAATCAGAGGAACGGGGCGTCGTCGTGGAGCGCTGATAGGGGCCGCCGCCGCGGGCCTCCTCGGCGTCGGCCTGAGCGCGCTTCCCGCGCAGGCGCACACCCCCGTCTGGAAGGTGACCTGCTCGACCGTCACGGTCGACCTGACCCAGTACTCCGCCGAGGCCACCAACACGGTGACCATCAAGACGGCGGACGGCAAGGACCTGCTCCCCACCGAGGAGTTCAAGGGCCAGTTCCACAAGAAGCTGAAGCTCCCCGCCCACGACAAGGAGCTCACGCTCCGGCTCGTCGTGAAGGCGGGTGACGGCGACCAGTACTCGCGCGACGAGACCAAGACCTCTCCCGTGTGCGACACGGTCCCCCCGACCAGGCCCACCCCGTCGGGCAAGCCGTCCAAGCCCTCGAAGCCGACGCCGTCGGCCGAGCCCAGCAAGCCCGCCCCGGCGCCCAGCACCTCCTCGCCGGCGGCCCCCGCGCCCCAGCCGAGCCCCAACCTCGCGGAGACCGGCTCGTCGAGCTCGACCCCGCTCGTCGCCGGCATGGGCGGTGCGGTGCTCGTCGCGGGCGGCGGCATCGTCTGGGCCGCGCGCCGGCGGCGCCCGGCCAGGCACTGACCCGCTCACCCCGTGGCGACTGCGCCGGCGGCCCCCTGCGGGCCACCGGCGCAGTCGCGTCTCATGTGCCGCTCGCGCGCGTGCTCAGGGGTAGGAGACCACCGTCGACGGTGTCGTCGAGGTGCCCGAGGTCGGCGCCCCGGTGCCGTTGACGACGTGCGCGTACTGCCCCTTGCCGCCGAGGGAGACCACCAGCAGGTCGTGCAGCCGTACGCCCGGCCGGTCCGGCACCTCGAAGCCGTGGTCCTGGACGATCGTGGGATCCACGTTGTAGTAGCAGTAGCTGCCGAGCCCCCAGCCCTCGTGGGTGGTGACGGAATCGGCCACCTTGTACGCGGCGAACCCGCGCACGCTCCCGTTCTGGACGGCGGCCTGGCTGGGCGCGTCGTACGCCTTCTCGTTCTGGAAGAAGATCGTCCGGCCGCGCTCGCCGTTCCAGCGCACGTCGTACTTGTTGAAGTGCTCGACGAACAGGCCGGTGGCCAGCACGTCGTCGCCGTTGACCGTCAGCCCGTAGTCGGCCCGGTTGGTGTCCCAGCCGACGCCGGTGCCGTGGTCGGCGCGCCACAGCCAGGTGTGGTCCACGATGACGTTGTCGCTGTTGATCTCCATGCTGGAGGTCGCCCTGCCCGCGCCCGCCCCGCCGATGCGGACGAACACGTCCTGGACGGTCGTCGGGTCCACCGCGTGGTGCGCGCTCGCCCCGGGCGGCCCGACCTGGAGCAGGACGGGCGACTCGACCGGCCCCGCGTCGATGAGGAGCCCGGCCAGCCGCACCCCGTCGACGTCGGCGACCCGCAGTGCGGTGACCCCGTTGTCCGGGACGACCGTGGCGAGCCCCAGGCCCAGGACCACGGTGTCGGGCCGGGTGACCTCGATCGGCCGGTCGACGTGGTAGATCCCGGGCGTGAACAGCAGGTTGAGGCCCTGGGCGAGCGCCTGGTTGACGGTGGCGGCGCTCGCGCCGGGCTTCACCACGTAGAACTGGCTGAGCGGCAGCGAGCTGCCCGGCGAGGCGCCCGACGCCCAGGAGACATCGCGCGCGTCGGTGCGCTTGGCGGGGACGAACACCCGGTAGTCGTTGCCGTCCAGGTAGAGGAACGGCTTCTCGCGTGAGACGGGGGTGGTGTCGAGCGTGGTGTACGGCGGGTTCGGGAAGCTCTGCGCGGGCGCGCCCCGGACCCCGGAGAAGGTCATGTTCCACACGCCGTTGGTCCAGCCGCCCATCGAGCTGTCACGTGTGTACCACTGCTGCTGGGAGTACGGGCCGACGGTGCCGTCGATCCTGCTGTCCGCGATGTAGCCGCCGCTGGCCCAGCCGTAGCCGTTGGGCGCCAGGTTCAGGCCGCCCTTGACGTGCATCCGCCGGAAGGGGGCGGCCTGGGCCACCGCCCAGCGGTCGGTGCCGCTGACCGGGTTGAGCGCCAGGTTCTCGGCGGAGCGCCAGAAGTTCTGGGTGGCGTTGCCGCCCAACCAGCCCGCGTCCACGGTCACATCGCCGTTGATGGTGGTGTCGTCGGGGTTGCGCCCCAGGCCCGCTATCGAGGTGTAGAAGCCGAGGTTGGCGTTGAGGCCGTTGTACGTTCCGGGCTTGAACAGAAGCGCGTAGCGGCCGGAGCCGAACTGCGCCGACTCCTGCTGCCGGAAGACCTGGTCGAGCCTGCCCTGGATGTCCGGGGTCGACGGGTCGAAGACCAGCACGTTGGGCCCCAGGTCGCCGCCGCCAGGCAGGGTGCCCCCGCCGCTGCCGAAGACCTGGAACTCCCAGAGGGAGTAGCCGTATCCGGTGGCGCGGGCCGTCCCGTACATCCGCACATAGCGGGCGGTCCCGGAGACGGTGAGGGTCTCCGTGCCGCCCTGTCCGGCGGCCGTGGAGTACGCGGTGGTCCAGGCGGTGCCGTCGGTGGAGAGCTCGATGCGGTACGCCTTGGCGTACGCCGCCTCCCACTTGAGGACCACCTTGCCGAGCGCCGCAGGGGCGCCGAGGTCGACCTGGATCCACTGGGGGTCCGAGAACGCGCTCGACCAGCGCGTTCCGTCGTCGCCGTCGACCGCCGAGGCGGCCGGGGTGCCGCCGTTCTCCTGGCTGGAGGCGGTCACCGGCCGGCCCTGGGAGAGCGGCGGCGGGTCGGCGTGCGCGGCGGTCGCGGGGACGAACAGGAGCAGCGCGGCCACCAGCGCGGCGGCCACGGCGGCGGCGAGCCGCCGGGGGCGGGCGAAGGGTCCGGGAGACGCCGGCGAACCGGCGGGGGGAGCGTGCATCGGGCCTCGATCCTGGGTCGTGGGGGTGAGGAACGGGATGGCGGGAGAGCGCTCTCCGGGTGCACCCAGATGTTTCTCCGGCGTTGCCGACACGTCAAGAGTTGTACACACAACGGCTGTTGGCGCATGCGTCCGCCTCACGGGTGGGCGCCGCTCGGCCATGGACCGGCGTGCCCGTGGAGCGCTCTCCCGTACAGTGCCGCCATGAGCGGAGATCTGCGGGAGCACGCCGGGGCGCCCACGCTTGAGGACGTGGCGCGGGTCGCCGGGGTCTCGCGGGCGACGGTCTCCCGCGTCGTCAACGGCGTCCGCAACGTCGACCCCGGTATCCAGGAGGCCGTGCGGCGGGCCGTCGTGGCCACCGGGTACGCGCCCAACCGCGCCGCCCGCGCGCTCGTCACCCGGCGGGCCGGGACCATCGCCCTGGTGGTGTCGGGCGTCGACGGCGGCTGCGCCGGGCACGACGGGCCGGACGCGTTCGCCGCCCGGGTCTTCGCCGACCCGTTCTTCGGCCGGGTGGTCGCCGGCGTCGTCGGCTTCCTGCGGCCCCGCGCCACGCATCCGGTGCTGATGTTCGCGGAGACGCCCGCCGAACGGGAGCAGGTGCTCGGGTATCTGCGCCAGGGCAGCGCCGACGGCGCCCTGATCGTGTCGGCGCACGGCGAGGACCCCCTGCCCGCGCTGGTCGCCGCCGCCGGGCTGCCCGCCGTGCTCTTCGCGCGCCCGGCCCGGCCGGTGCCGCTCAGCCATGTCGACCTGGCCCACGCGGACGGGGGACGGCTGGCAGCCGAGCACCTGGTGGCCCGGGGGTGCCGGCGGGCCGCCACGATCACCGGGCCGCTGGACGTGCCGGCGGGCCAGGACCGGCTCTCCGGGTTCCGGGACGCGATGGCGCGCCGGGGGCAGCCGTACGTGCCCATCGTCGAGGGCCGGTTCACCCAGCGCAGCGGCGAGGAGGCGATGGCGCGCCTGCTCGCCGAACACCCGGACGTGGACGGGGTGTTCGTCGGCAACGACGTGATGGCGCGGGGCGCCTGCCAGGTGCTGGGGGAGCACGGCAGACGGATCCCCGACGACGTCGCCGTGGTGGGCTTCGACGACAGCGCGGCGGCGACCTCCGGGCGCCTCGGCCTCACCACCGTGCGCCAGCCCGTGGAGGACATGGCGGCGGAGATGGCCCGACTGCTCCAGGAGCACATCGAGACCCCCGAGCGCCCGGTGACCTCGGTCGTCTTCGCACCCGAGCTGGTGGTACGGGAGTCGGCCTGAGCCCCGGGGCGGCCGTCAGCGGGCGGTGCGCTCCTCGACCGCGGTCCGCCAGCCGGGCTGCTCGGGGACGGGCGGGGCGTCGCCGGCCGGTGCGCGGTGGCCGCCGCGCGCGAAGAAGTCGGCCAGCGGCAGGGTGGCCGCGCCGACGGTGACGGCGTCCGGCCCGAGCCGCCCGAGCTCGACGCTGACGCGCTCGGCGGGGTGGCGCAGCGCGTACGCGGTGGCGTGTGCCCGGACCGACTCCAGGATGTACGGGCCGAGTTGGAGCCCCGCCCAGCCGCCGACCAGGATGCGCTCGGGGTTGTAGAGGTTGATGAGGTCGGAGAGCCCGGCGCCGAGGTACTCGGCGGTCTCGTCGAGCACGGCCCGCGCCACGGGGTCGTGCGCCTCGGCGCAGGCGTCCGCCTCCCCGGCGGCTCCCTGGGGACAGGCCGCCGCCAGCAGCGCCGTCACCGCCGCCTCCTCCTCGATGCCCTCCGGCAGGGCGGCGCCCGCCTCGCGCCAGCGGGCGACCAGGGCCTTTGCCCCCGCGTACGCCTCCAGACAGCCCGGCGCCCCGCACCGGCAGCGCCGGCCGCGCACATGGACCGTGGTGTGGCCCCACTCGGCGGCGCTGCTGTGGGCGCCCCCGTAGATCTGCCCGTCGGAGACGATGCACGCGCCGACGCCCGAGCCGAGCAGCACGATCACCGCGTTCCGGGCGCCGCGCCCGCCGCCGAACCACATCTCGGCCTGGCCCAGCGTCTTGGCGCCGTTCTCCACGAAGAGGCCGAAGCCCGGCGGGAGTTCGTCCGCGAGGGCGCCGCGCAGCAGCGCCTCCAGCGGGACGGCGTCCCAGCCGACGGTCTGCCCGTGCACCACCGCGCCCTCGGCGCCGCTGCGGTCGACGATGCCCGGGACCCCGACGCCGATGCCGAGCAGCCGCTCGGGCGCGAGAGCGGCGTCGCGCAGCACGGCGGCGACCCCGTCGCGGATGAGGGCGACGACGTGGCCGACGTCGTAGCCGTCCGCCGCCAACGTCAGCTCCGCGCGGGCCAGTTCGCTCATCATCAGGTCGAAGAGCTCGACGCGGACGCGGGTCTCGCCGACGTCCACGCCGATGAGGTGGCCGCTGTCGCGGGTGACGCGGAGCAGGGTGCGCGGGCGGCCGCCGTCCGAGTCGACCACGCCCGCGTCCTCCAGGAGCCCCTCGGCGGCGAGCTCGGTGACCACGTTGCTGATGGATCCTGAACTCAACCCGGTGGCCGGACCCAGCGCCTGACGGCTCATCGGGCCGTCGAAATACAACCGTTGCAATACCGCGGTCCGGTTGTCGCGCCGCAGGTCGCGAACGGTTCGTCTGTTCGGCATGGCCATATGGCTCCCTCCCTGCGTGCAACATACCGTCGCGCGGGGCCTTGACGCGACCTTCTCTCGGGTCTTAACTCACGTCCTAAATTAAGGCGTGAGTCCGTTCAGGACCTGAACCCGGCCACCTCTGGAACCCCGGAAAGGGGCGATCCCGTCATGCGCAGACTCCGAGCCGCGGCTGCCTTCGCGACCCTCACCGCTCTCGTCGCCACCGCGAGTGGCTGCGGCGGCTCCGACACGGGCGGAGGCGGCAACGGCTCCCCGAAGTCCCTGACGTACTGGGCGTCCAACCAGGGGCCGAACATCGAGGCCGACAAGAAGATCCTGACCGCCGAGCTCAAGAAGTTCGAGCAGCGAAGCGGGATCAAGGTCAAGCTGGAGGTCGTCCCCTGGTCCGACCTGCTCAACCGCATCCTCGCCGCCACCACCTCCGGCCTGGGGCCGGACGTGCTCAACATCGGCAACACCTGGTCCGCCTCGCTCCAGGCCACCGGCGCGCTCCTCGCGTGGGACCGGTCGGCGTTCGACGCGATCGGCGGCCGGGCCAGGTTCACGGACTCCGCGGTGGCCGCCGCCGGCGCCCAGGGAAAGGACCCGGCGGCCGTCCCGCTGTACTCGCTCTCGTATGCCCTCTACTACAACAAGAAGATGTTCGCCGACGCGGGCATAGCGAAGCCGCCCGCGACCTGGGACGAGCTGGTCGCGGACGGCAAGCGGCTGTCCAAGGACGGCACGTGGGGTCTTGGCGCCGAGGGCGCCAACCTCGCCAACAACATCCACCAGGTGTTCGTGCTGGGCAGACAGCACGGCGTGGAGTTCTTCGACGCCGCCGGGAAGCCCGCCTTCACCTCGGACGGCGCGGTCGCCGCGGTGAAGCAGTACGTCGACTTCATGGCCAAGGACAAGATCGTCGCGCCGGGCAACGCGGAGTACGCCCAGAACCAGTCGCTGCGCGACTTCTCCACCGGGAAGACCGCCATGGTGCTGTGGCAGGCGGCCGCCTCCACCTTCGCCGCGCAGGGCATGAAGCCCGAGGAGTGGGGCGTCGCGCCGGTGCCCGTCCCGGCCGGGACCCCGGACTCGGCCAGGAACGTCAACTCGATGGTCGCGGGCATCAACATCGCCGTCTTCAAGAACACCCACAACCGCGACGGCGCCCTGAAGTTCGTGGAGTTCATGACCAGCGACGAGGAGCAGAAGCTCCTCAACCGGACCTACGGCTCGATCCCCCCGGTCAAGGCCGCACAGGCCGACCCCGCCTTCGCCGCCCCCGACACCTCGGTGCTCAAGGACACCCTGCTCAAGAGCGCCGCCCCGCTGCCGCAGGTCCCCGAGGAGTCCCAGTTCGAGACGGCCGTCGGCACCGCCGTCAAGAGCCTGTGGGCCGACGCGGCGGCGGGCCGCGCGGTCACCACCGAGTCGGTGCGGGCGGCCCTCACCAAGGCCCAGCAGCAGATGCCGAAGTGAGCGCCCCCGTGACGCCGCCGACCCCAGCACCCCTCGCCGTCGACACGGCGCAGCCGCCGGAGCGCGGCGGGCGGGCCGGGCCACCGAAGGCCCGCCGCCGAAGCCCCCGCGCCCCCGGCCGGATCCGCAAGGCGGGCCTGCCCTATCTGCTGCTGCTCCCCGCCCTCGCCCTCGAACTCCTCATCCACCTGCTGCCGATGGTCATCGGCGCGGTGATGAGCTTCAAGACGCTCACCCAGTTCTTCATCCGGGACTGGACGAGCGCGCCCTGGGCCGGCCTCGACAACTACAGGATCTCCGTCGACTTCTCGGCCCCTGTGGGCAAGGACCTCCTCGACTCCTTCGTCACCACCTGTCTGTTCACGGTGGCCTCGGTCACCCTGTGCTGGCTGCTGGGCACCACGGCGGCCGTCTTCACGCAGGACGCCTTCCGCGGCCGGGGCCTGCTGCGCGCGGTGTTCCTCGTCCCGTACGCCCTGCCGGTCTACGCGGCCGTCATCACCTGGGCCTTCATGTTCCAGCGCGACAACGGGCTGGTGAACCACGTGCTGCACGACCAGCTCGGGCTCGGCGGCGACCGCGCCTTCTGGCTGATCGGCGACAACAGCTTCTACGCGCTGCTCACCGTCTCGGTCTGGAAGGGCTGGCCGTTCGCCTTCCTGGTGGTGACGGCCGGGCTCCAGAACATCCCCCAGGAGCTGTACGAGGCCGCGGCCATCGACGGCGCCGGGATGTGGCAGCGGATCCGCCGGATCACCCTGCCCTCGCTGCGCCCGGTCAACCAGGTCCTCGTCCTGGTGCTGTTCCTGTGGACGTTCAACGACTTCAACACGCCGTACGTGCTGTTCGGGCGCTCGGCGCCGAAATCCGCCGACCTCATCTCCCTCCACATCTACCAGTCGTCGTTCGTCACCTGGAACTTCGGCACGGGCGCCGCGATGTCGGTGCTGCTGCTGCTCTTCCTGCTCGTGGTGACGGCCGGCTATCTGCTCCTGACCTCGCGGGGAAGGAAGTCCGCCGATGCCTAGCGCGAGTCCCACCGCCGCGCCCCGCTCCTTCGTGTGGGCCCGCCGGGTCTTCCTGACCCTGCTCACCGGCTTCGTGCTGCTGCCGGTGTACGTGATGGCCAGCAGCTCCCTCAAGCCGCTCCAGGACGTGTCGGGCCGGTTCCGCTGGCTGCCGGGCAAGCTGACCGTCCGCCCCTACCTGGACATCTGGAAGACCGTCCCGCTCGCCAAGTACTTCGTGAACTCGCTGGTCGTGGCGGGTTCGGCGACCGTGCTGTCGGTCGTGGTGGCGATCCTCGCGGCGTACGCGGTGAGCCGCTACCGCTTCCGCGGCAAGCGCGTGTTCACCGTGACCGTGCTGTCCACGCAGATGTTCCCCGGGATCCTCTTCCTGCTGCCGCTGTTCCTGATCTTCGTCAACGTCGGCAACACCACCGGGGTCGCCCTGTACGGCTCGCGCGGCGGGCTCGTCCTCACCTATCTCACCTTCTCGCTGCCCTTCTCCATCTGGATGCTCATCGGCTACTTCGACTCGGTCCCGCGCGACCTCGACGAGGCGGCGCTGGTCGACGGCTGCGGGCCGCTGGGCGCGCTGGTGCGCGTGGTGGTCCCGGCGGCGGTCCCGGGGATCGTGGCGGTCGCGGTGTACGCGTTCATGACCGCGTGGGGCGAGGTCCTGTTCGCCTCCGTGATGACCGACGACACCACCCGCACCCTCGCCGTGGGCCTCCAGGGCTACGCCACCCAGAACGACGTGTACTGGAACCAGGTCATGGCCGCCTCGCTGGTCGTCAGCGTGCCGGTGGTCGCCGGGTTCCTGCTGCTCCAGCGCTATCTCGTGGCCGGGCTGACCGCCGGCGCGGTGAAGTGACGAGTCGTCAGACCGACTGCTGTGAAAGGACATCCGTGACCGAGCCCATCGACCTCGCCGCCCTCCCGGAGGACTTCGCCTGGGGCGTGGCCACCTCCGCGTACCAGATCGAGGGGGCCGTGGCCGAGGACGGCCGAGCCCCCTCGATCTGGGACACCTTCTCGCACACCCCGGGGAAGGTCGACGGCGGCCACCACGGCGACACCGCCTGCGACCACTACCACCGCTGGCGTGAGGACATCGCGCTGATGAAGGAGCTCGGCGTCACCTCGTACCGCTTCTCGCTCGCCTGGCCGCGCATCCTGCCGGGCGGCGACGGGCCGGTGAACCGGGCGGGCCTCGACTTCTACTCCCGCCTGGTCGACGCCCTGCTGGAGGCCGGGATCACCCCCAACGCCACGCTCTACCACTGGGACCTGCCCCAGGCCCTCCAGGACCGGGGCGGCTGGCCCGCCCGGGAGACCGCCGAGCACTTCGCCGCGTACGCCGAGGTCGCGGCCAAGGCGCTCGGCGACCGCGTCCCGCTGTGGGCCACCCTCAACGAGCCGCTCTGCTCGGCCTGGATCGGCCACCTCGAAGGGCGGATGGCCCCGGGCCTGAGCGACATCACGGCCGCCGTCCGCGCCTCCTACCACCTGCTGCTGGGCCACGGACTGGCCACCCGGGCGCTGCGCGCCGCGGCCCCCGGCGCCCAGGTCGGCATCGTCAACAACCTCTCGACCGTCGAGCCCGCCTCCGCGTCCCGGGCCGACCTCGCCGCCGCCCGCCGGGCCGACGGCCACACCAACCGCTGGTGGCTCGACCCGGTGCACGGCCGGGGCTTCCCCGCCGACATGCGGGAGGTGTACGGGGTCGACCTGCCCGAGCGCCCCGGCGACCTCGACGCCATCGCCGAGCCGCTCGACTGGCTGGGCCTCAACTACTACTTCGGGGTGCGTGTCGCCGACGACCCGCACGGCCCCCACCCGTTCGCCCGCCAGGTCCCGCGCCCCGGGCTGCCGCGCACCGGCATGGACTGGGAGATCGACGCGAGCGGCATCGAGGCCCTGCTGACGCGGCTGACCGACGACTACGGGGCGCGCCGCCTCTACGTCACCGAGAACGGCTCGGCCTACCCCGACACCGTACGGCCCGACGGCACGGTCCACGACCCCGAGCGCGTCGCGTACCTGCGCGCACACCTGGCGGCATGCGCCCGCGCCGCCCGCGGGGGCGCCCCGCTCGCCGGGTACTACGCCTGGTCGCTCCTGGACAACTTCGAGTGGGCGTACGGCTACGACAAGCGGTTCGGCCTGGTGCACGTCGACTACGCCACCCAGAAGCGCACGGTCAAGGGCAGCGGCCGCCACTACGCCGAGATCATCGCGGGCCACCGCCGCCGCGCCCCGCGCGCGGCCTGACCGGCCGGGGCCGGCCCGCTCAGGAGCCCCGCAGATGCTCGGCCAGCCGTTCAAGGAAGACGCGTTGCCCGGCCACCAGCCGGGGCGACGCCTCCTCGGGCGCGAGCCAGGCGAACCGGTCCATCTCGGGGAACTCCCGCTGCACGCCCGAGCCCCGGGGCCACTCCATGGTGAAGGTGCCGGGGACCACGCCCGTCAGATCGAGGTCGGCCTCCAGCGTCCAGACGGCGACCACCTTGCCGTTGGCCTGCCGCGCCTCCCCGAGCGGCACCGGGGTGCCCTCGGGGGCGGGCAGCCCCAGCTCCTCCTCGAACTCGCGCAGCGCCGCCGCCTGCGGCAGCTCCTGTGGGCCGTACTCGCCCTTGGGGATCGACCAGGCGGCCTCGTCCCGGCCGGCCCAGAACGGGCCGCCCATGTGTCCGATCAGCACTTCGACGCCGGTCGGTGCGGTCCGGTGGAGCAGGAGACCCGCGCTGCGTTTCACGGCCATGGCGACCAGTGTGCTGGCTGATCGGGCCCTGGCGGTAGGGCCCGGGACGTCGCTGGGCCCGGCGTCACCCGGACAGGCCAGCGGGCCCCGCTACGGCCGACGGACGTACGGCGTGGTCGTGCTCAGCCGGACGAAGCCCAGGCGGCGCAGGATGGGCTCGCTCTGGTCGGAGGCGTCGACCTGGAGGAAGCGGTAGCCCCGCTCGACCGCGACGCGGGCGCGGTAGGAGACGAGGGCCCGGTAAATACCCCGGCCGCGCCACGCCTCGGCGGTGCCGCCGCCCCAGAGCCCGGCGAACTCGGTACCGGGGAGCAGCTCCATCCGGGCCGCGCTCACCGGCACCCCGTCCGCCAGCGCCACCACCGCGACCAGGGTCTCGGGCGCCTCGGCGAGCTGGAGCCCGATGCGCCGGGCGAGCCGGGAGGCGTCCTTGCCGAACGCCTGCTCGTGCGCGTCCTTCATCAGCGCGACCCCGGCCGCGTCCGTCACCGGCACCAGCTCGACACCCTCGGGAAGGTCCGGCACGCCCAGCTGGTCCTTGGCCTCGGCCACCATCAGGGCCTCGGCGGGCTCCGCCGTGAACCCGGCGGCGAGCAGCCGTTCACCGAGGTCGGCCGGGGTGTCGTGGGCGTACAGCTTCCACTCGAACTCGCGCCCCAGCGAGGCGAAGTGCCGTACCTGCCCGGCGATCTCGCGGTCGGCGCCGCTCTCGTCGAGGTCCGACCAGAGGACGCCGTTCCAGACGGGATCGGGCCCCACATGGCGTACGACCCCGCCCACCCGCTCGATCCGGGAGCCGGGGCCGTCCGGCGGGGAGTTCTCGCGCATCTGCCGGTCGAACAGGGCCAGTACGTCGTCGTTGTCCATGCGCTCACTCCAGCACCGGCGGACGGCTGTGACAAACGGGTTTCGGACCGCTGCGGAAGGAGTGGGTCCGGCTACAACTTCCGCGGTAGTGGGTGCACCGCGACTGGTTGACGCCGCGCGTCTGACCTGCATCTAAGCTGCGGTAATGCGGATCCGCCCCGTTGCCGCCGACGTTCTCGTCGCGCTGGCACAGACGTGTGTCGCCGTGCTGCTGGGACGGGAGGCTTCGAGCCAGGGGCAACCCCCGCTCGACCTGGTCGGATACGCGCTCGCCGTGGTCATCAACATGGCGTGCGCCTTCCGTTCCAAGGCGCCGGTGGGGGTCTGCGGCTTCGTCATCGCGACCTGGACGCTCTACATCGCGCTGGGGAACTGGCCGGTCGTCGGCAGCTACGGCGGCATGATCGCCTGCTATACGGTCGCCGCCACCCGCCCCGCCCGGATCTCCGGGACCTGCGCGGCCGTCCTCGGCGCGGTCTGGCTGTTCGCCGGGTTCCGGGTCGGCAGCAACGCCATGCCGTCCGTGGTCGTCCAGTCCCTCGCGGTGCCCGCCGTGGTCTGGCGGTTCGGCCGGGTGGCGCGCCGCTCCAGCAAGCTAGCCGAACAGCTGGCCAAGGAGCAGGAGGCCCGGGCCAGACGTGAGGTGGCGGAGGAACGCGGCCGAATCGCCCGGGAGTTGCACGACATCATCGCCCACCACATGTCGGTGATCTCGGTCCAGTCGGGGCTGGCGCGGTTCGTCTTCGAGTCCGATCCGGCCACCGCGCGCGGCGCGCTGGGCACGATATCGGCCACCAGCCAGGAGGCCCTGGAGGAGCTGCGGCGGATGCTGCACGTGCTGCGCGCCGAGGACCTCGACGGCGAGCCGTCGGCCCCGATGCCGGGCCTCGCGCGGCTGTCGGACGTGGTGGAGCGGCTGCGGGCCGGGGGTCTGCCGGTGGAGCTGAGGGTGCTGGGGGAGCAGCGGACACTCGCGCCCGGTGTGGACCTGTGCGCGTACCGGGTGGCTCAGGAGGCGCTCACCAACGTCCTGAAACACGCGCCCGGCGCCCGGACGACCGTGGAAGTCTCCTATCAGCGGAACCATGTCTCACTCGCCGTCGTGAACGAGAGTACGAGAGCGAATCCGGTCGCCGACCGATCGGGTGGCGGACATGGGTTGATCGGGATGCGGGAACGGGCCAAGCTCTACGGCGGCACGATCAGCACAGGCCCGAGGAGCGGGGGCGGCTTCGAGGTCCGGCTGCTGCTGCCGACCTCGGCCCAGCCGACCGCCTGACCGGGGCCGTATGACAGACCGTACGACACAGGGGGAAGACGCGCTGCGATGACCAGGGCACTCGTGGTCGACGACCAGTTCCTCGTCCGGGCCGGTCTGGTCGCGCTGCTGCGGGCGGCGGGCATCGACGTCGTCGGGGAGGCGAGCGACGGCGAGGAGGCGGTCGCGCAGGCGGCGCGGACCCGCCCCGATGTGATCCTGATGGACATCCGGATGCCGGGGATGAGCGGGATCGCCGCCACCGAGCGGATCCTGGCGCAGGCGGAGGATCCGGCGCCGCGCATCCTGATCCTGACCACGTTCGACCTCGACGAGTACGTGTACTCGGCGCTGCGGGCCGGTGCGTCCGGGTTCCTGCTCAAGGACGCGGGGCCGGAGCGGCTGCTCACCGCGGTCGCGGCGGTGGGCGGCGGTGACACCCTCTTCGCGCCGAGCGTCACCCGGCGGCTCGTGGAGTCCTTCGCGCGGCCCGCCGAGTGCTCCCCGCACCTGTCGTCGGACCTGGAGGCGCTCACCGCCCGGGAGACCGAGGTCCTCAAGCTCACCGCGCGCGGACTGTCGAACCTGGAGATCTCCGACCACCTCTTCATCAGCGAGGCGACCGTCAAGACCCATCTGAACCGGGCCATGAGCAAACTGGACCTGGCCAGCCGGGCCCAGGCGGTGGTGCTCGCGTACGAGTCGGGTCTGGTCACCCCCGGCGGGGGCGGCCGCTGACCGCGCGCGGGCTCAGCTGAAGTCGGCGGCGGCGCTGTTGTAGCGGAGCAGATAGGCGGCGAACCGGTCGAGGTCGGCCTCCTCCCAGTCCGCGAGGCGCTCGTGGAAGGCGTGCCGGCGCAGCACCGCCGCCTCGGCGAGCTTCTCGGTGCCGGCGGCGGTCAGATGCAGCAGCTGGATGCGGTGGTCGGCCGGGTCGGTGCGGCGCTCGATGAACCCCAGCTTCTCCAGGGCCGCGATCTGCCGGCTGATCGTCGACTTGTCGAGCATGTAGTACGCGGCGAGGTCGGTCGCGCGGCACCCCTGCTGGTCCTCCATGTGGGACAGCAGCGTGAAGGAGACCAGGGACAGCTCCGGGTGCATCCGCGCGGCGGCGGCCCGGGCGCGGCGGGCGAACGCGGTGAGCTCCCGCTGGATGGTGGTGACCGACTGGTCTCGGCTGGGCACGGCTGGTCCTCTCACTGGCTAGTTGTAGAATACAACGCCAGTAGGGGCGGCGCTCCTGCGCCACTCCGGCAGCCGGGTCCCACTCCGTCCCGGTATCCCTGCGCCCCTCTCCGTTCCGGTCTCACTCCGCCCCGGTCCCGCTCTCCCCGTCCACCGTCTCCAGTGCCTGTGTCAGCCAGCGGATCCAGAACGTCTCCAGTTCGATGCCGCCGCGCAGCACGAGATGGCGCAGCCGGTCCTGCTCGCTGTCGCGCTCCGGCGGGAAGTCCCGCCGCTCGATTCCCTCGTACAGCTCCAACTGCCGCTCGTGCAGGGCGAGATGGCGGCGCAGCTCGGCGGGGAGGCCCGCCGTGCCGACCACCGCCGCCGCCCGCACCCGCAGCAGCAGCGGATCCCGCATGGCGCGCGGGTCCTGCCCGGCGGACGCCCACGCGGCGAGCTCCGCCTGGCCCGCGGGCAGGACCTCGTACTCCTTCTTCTGGCCGCGCGCCGGCGTCTCGGACGGCAGCGCGCGGATGGCACCCGACTGCTCCAGCTTGCCCAGCTCGCGATAGATCTGCTGGTGCGTCGCCGACCAGAAGAAGCCGAACGACTTGTCGAACCGGCGGGTCAGCTCAAGCCCCGACGAGGGCTTTTCGAGCAGAGCGGTCAGGATCGCGTGCGGGAGGGACATGGACGCATCCTAGGTTCCGCCGGGCGAGGCCGGTCCGACAGGTCTCAGAGGGCCGCCGCCAGCCTGGTGCCCTGGTCGATGGCGCGCTTGGCGTCCAGTTCGGCGGCCACGTCCGCGCCCCCGATCAGATGCACGGTGGCGCCCGCCGCCGTCAGCTCCTCGAACAGGTCGCGGCGCGGCTCCTGCCCCGCGCACAGCACGACGGTGTCCACCGGCAGCACGGTGGAGGTGCCGTCGACGGTGATGTGCAGCCCGGCGTCGTCGACGCGGTCGTAGCTGACGCCCGCCACCATGGTCACGCCCCGGTGCTTCAGTTCGGTGCGGTGGATCCACCCCGTGGTCTTGCCGAGGCCCGCGCCGACCTTGGAGGTCTTGCGCTGGAGCAGGTGCACCGCGCGCGGCGGCTTGGGCCGCTCGGGCGCGCGCAGCCCGCCGCGCTCGCCGTAGGAGGTGTCGACGCCCCACTGCCGGAAGTACGTCTCGGGGTCCAGGCTCGCCGCGTCGCCGCCGTCGGTGAGGAACTCGGCCACGTCGAAGCCGATGCCGCCCGCACCGACGATCGCGACCCGCTCGCCGACCGGCGCGCCGTCGCGCAGCACGTCCAGGTAGGTGACGACACTGGGGTGGTCGGAGCCGGGGATCTCGGGGCTGCGGGGCGTCACACCGGTGGCGACGACCACCTCGTCGTAGCCGCCCGAGGTGAGCTCCTCGACGGTGGCGGTGGTGTTCAACCGGACGTCCACGCCGCGCAGTTCGAGCTGCGTACGGTAGTAGCGCAGGGTCTCGTCGAACTCCTCCTTGCCCGGGACGCGCTTGGCGATGTTCAGCTGGCCGCCGATCTCCGCCGCCGCGTCGAACAGGGTGACCGCGTGGCCGCGCTCGGCCGCCGAGACCGCGAACGCCAGCCCGGCCGGGCCCGCGCCGACCACGGCGAGGCTCTTGCGGCGCTTGGTGGGGGAGAGGACCAGCTCGGTCTCGTGGCAGGCGCGCGGGTTGACCAGGCAGGAGGTGATCTTCCCGCTGAAAGTGTGGTCGAGGCAGGCCTGGTTGCAGCCGATGCAGGTGTTGATGGTCTCCGAGCGCCCGGCGGCGGCCTTGGCGACGAACTCCGGGTCGGCCAGGAACGGCCGCGCCATCGACACCATGTCCGCCCGGCCCTCGGCGAGCAACCGCTCCGCCACCTCCGGGGTGTTGATGCGGTTGCTGGTGATCAGCGGGATGGAGACCGACCCCATCAGCTTCTTGGTCACCCAGGTGTAGGCGCCGCGCGGCACCGAGGTCGCGATGGTCGGGATCCGGGCCTCGTGCCAGCCGATGCCGGTGTTGATCAGGGTCGCCCCGGCCGCCTCGACGGCCTTCGCCAGCGTGACGACCTCCTCCAGGGTGGAGCCGCCGGGCACCAGGTCCAGCATGGAGAGCCGGTAGATCAGGATGAAGTCCGCGCCGACGCGCTCGCGGGTGCGGCGCACGATCTCGACGGGGAAGCGCATCCGGTTCTCGTAACCACCGCCCCAGCGGTCGGTGCGCCGGTTCACGGCGCCCGCGATGAACTCGTTGATCAGATAGCCCTCGGAGCCCATGATCTCGACGCCGTCGTAGCCCGCCGACTTGGCCAGCTCGGCCGCGCGCACGAAGTCCTCGACGGTCTGCTCGACCTCGTCGTCGGTCAGGGCGTGCGGTACGAAGGGGCTGATCGGGGCCTGGATCGCGCTCGGCGCCACCAGGTCCTGGTGGTAGGCGTACCGGCCGAAGTGCAGGATCTGCATCGCGATCCGGCCGCCCGCCGCGTGCACCGCGTCGGTGACCGTGCGGTGCTGGGCCGCCTCCGCCTCGGTGGTGAGCTTGGCGCCGCCCTCGTACGGGCGGCCCGCGTCGTTCGGGGAGATACCGCCGGTGACCATGAGGCCGACCCCGCCGCGCGCCCGCTCGGCGTAGAAGGCCGCCATCCGCTCGAACCCGTTCTCGGCCTCTTCGAGCCCGATGTGCATGGACCCCATCAGCACCCGGTTGGGCAGGGTGGTGAAGCCGAGGTCGAGGGGGCTCAGCAGGTGGGGGTAGTCGCTCATCGGGGGGCCTCCGGATACGGCGGTGTCGTCAGCTCCAGTTGTAGAGCACGGAGAGCGGTTGTGCAACAAGTTGCATAAAGGCGTGGGCCGGGGCTCACGTCTCGGCGCCCGCGTCCGGCGCGCGCCGAGCCCGGCAGGACGTGCGAGGGCCCGGCGGGAGTCTCCCGCCGGGCCCTCGCCGCTGTGCCGCGGCTCACACCTTCCGGTAGCCGTACGCCTCCGAGGCAGCCGCCTCCACCGCGTCCAGCGGAGCCCCGGCCGAGGCGGACACCACGGCCGCCACCGCGCCCTCGACGAAGGGCGCGTCGATCAGCCGGGTCCCGGGCGGCAGCTCGTCGCCCTCGGCGAGCAGCGCCTTCACGGTGAGCACCGCGCTGCCCAGGTCCACCAAGACCGCCACCCCCGCGCCCCGGTCGACGCTCGCCGCCGCCCGGGCGATCAGCTCGGAGCTGGTGCCGAGGCCGCCGTCGGGGGTGCCGCCCGCGGCCGCCACCGGGGCGGTCGCCCCGCCGCCTGCGAGGCCGGTCGCGAGCGCGGCGACGGCGGCGGCGACCTCCGCGCTGTGCGAGACGAGCACCACCCCGACGAGCCCGTCGGCGCCGCCCGCGCTCACGCGGCGGCCTCCGCCAGCGCCTCGACGAGCAGCGCGGCCGAGGTCGCGCCCGGGTCCTGGTGCCCGATCGAGCGCTCGCCCAGATAGCTGGCCCTGCCCTTGCGGGCCTGGAGCGGCACGGTCGCCAGCGCCCCGGCCCGCGCCGCCTCGCCCGCCGCCGCGAACGACTCCCCGAGCGCCTCGACGGCCGGGAGCAGCGCGTCCAGCATCGTCTTGTCCCCGGCGACGGCCCCGCCGAGCTGCGCCACCGCCGCCACGCCCTCGCCCAGCGCCGCCGCGAACTCCTCCCGGCTCACCTCGGCCCGGTCCCCGAGGGCCTTGCCGGTACGGCGCAGCAGCGTCCCGTACAGCGGTCCGGAGGCGCCGCCCACGGTCGAGATCAACTGCCGTCCGGCGAGGGCGAGTACGCCGCCGGGGGTGTCCGGGGCCTCCTTCTCCAGCACGGCCGTGACGGCGGTGAAGCCGCGCTGGAGGTTGGCGCCGTGGTCGGCGTCACCGATGGCCGAGTCCAGTTCGGTCAGCCGCGCCGCCTCCCGGTCCACGGCCGAGGCCGTCGCGGTCATCCAGCGGCGGAAGAAAGCAGCATCGAGCACGAGCACTCCTCGGGGGTACGGATCGGTCGTACGGGGCGGGGGCACCGGCTCAGCAGCCCCACCGCAGCGCGGGCGTGGACACCGGCGCGTCCCACAGCCGCAGCAGCTCCTCGTCGGCCTGGCACAGCGTCACCGAGCAGCCCGCCATGTCGAGGGAGGTCACATAGTTGCCCACCAGGGTGCGCGCCACCGGGACGCGCCGCTCGGCCAGCACCCGGTGCACCTCGGCGTTGAACCCGTACAGCTCCAGGAGCGGTGTCGCTCCCATGCCGTTGACGAGCAGCAGCACGGGGCTGGACGGCTTCAGGTCCTCCAGGACGGCGTCCACGGCGAAGTCCGCGATCTCCCGGGAGGTCATCATGGCCCGCCGCTCCCGGCCCGGCTCGCCGTGGATGCCGACGCCGAGCTCCAGCTCGCCGGGCGGCAGGTCGAAGGTCGGGCCGCCCTTGGCGGGCGTGGTGCAGGCGCTGAGCGCCACGCCGAAGCTGCGTGAACTCGCGTTCACCCGGCGGGCGATCGCCTCGACCCGCTCCAGGGACGCGCCCTCCTCGGCGGCCGCGCCCGCGATCTTCTCCACGAAGAGGGTGGCCCCGGTGCCGCGCCGCCCGGCGGTGTAGAGGCTGTCGGTCACGGCGACGTCGTCGTCGACGAGCACCTTGGCGACCTGGACGCCCTCGTCCTCGGCGAGCTCCACCGCCATGTCGAAGTTGAGCACGTCACCGGTGTAGTTCTTCACGACGAACAGCACCCCGGCCCCGCTGTCCACGGCGGCCGCGGCCCGCACCATCTGGTCCGGCACCGGCGAGGTGAACACCTCGCCCGGACACGCGGCGGCGAGCATCCCGCGCCCCACGAACCCGCCGTGCAGCGGCTCGTGCCCCGACCCGCCCCCGGACACCAGCCCCACCTTCCCGGCGAGCGGCGCGTCCCGCCGTACGACCACCCGGTTCTCCACGTCGACGGTCAGCTCGGGATGCGCGGCAGCCATCCCGCGCAGCGCGTCCGCCACGACCGTCTCGGCCACGTTGATCAGCATCTTCATGGACGTTCTCCTTCCCTTCGGCGTACGGCGCAGAACGCGGATCACCGTAGTCACGGGCGGCTCCCCGGCCCGGGACGACCGCCGCGTGTCGGCCACTCGGGTGTCCGGCGGGCACGGGTCGGGTGGTTGCGGTGCGGTGCCCGTGAGTATGGGGGCCGGGAGCGGGAGAGGGACAGGGTATGCGGAAGACAGTGCGCGCGCGGTGGTGGCCGGCGCTGGCCGGGACGGCGGCCCTGGGGCTGGCCGTCGGGTCGGGTCCGGTGGCCGCCGCCGGGTCCGGCCAAGCCTGGGGGAGTCAGGGCGCGGCGGCCGAACTGCCGGGGGCACAGCTGGAGTTGGAGCGTGCCGCCCGCAGCCCGGGGGAGCTCGCCGGGCTGCTGCGCGAGCTGCCCAAGGGCGGCGACCTGCACCACCATCTGGGTGGCGCGGTCCGCCCGGAGTCGCTCCTCACCTATGCCGCCCGCGACCGCAAGTGCGTGGACACCACCACGTACGTCGTCTCCCCGCGGCCGTGTGCCTCGGGGCAGCGGCCCGCCCAGGACGCCGTGCGGCCCGGCCCGTTCCACGACGAGGTCGTCCGGGCCTGGTCGATGCTCGGCTTCGTCCTGCCGCCGGACGGCGACCCGCAACCCGGCCACGACCACTTCTTCGCGACCTTCGGGAAGTTCGCCGAGGCCGAGACGGGTCACGACGCGGACATGCTGGCAGAGGTGGCCCGCGACGCCGCACGGGAGCGGACCGCGTATGTGGAGACGCTGGTGACCGTGGCGGCCGAGCCGCTGCGGCGGCTGGTCGACCGGCTGCATCCGGCGGACCCGGGGCCGTCCGGTCTGGCGGAGTTCCACCACACCCTGACCCGGGACCGCCGGTTCCAGCGGATCGTGCGGGAGGCCGCCGCCGCGTACGACGAGAGCTTCACGCGCTACCGCACCCTCCTCGGCTGCGGCCGTGTGCCCGCCCCGGCGGCCTGTTCCGTCGTCATCCGCTTCGACTACCAGGTCGGCCGCGCCCAGCCCGCCCGCCACGTCTTCGCCCAGCAGATCCTCGGCTTCGAGCTCGCCCGCCGCCGGCTCGGCCATGTCGTCGGCGTCAACATGGTCCAGCCCGAGGACGCGCCGATCGCGCTGCGGGACTACACCCGGCACATGAGGATGATCGGCTTCCTGAAGTCCCGCTCCCCGACCGTGCACGTCAGCCTGCACGCGGGTGAGCTGGTCGAGGGGCTGAACGGCGTCACCGGCCGCGATCTCACCTTCCATATCGCCCAGGCCGTCGACCTGGCCGGGGCCGAGCGTGTCGGCCACGGTGTCGACCTCGTCCACGAGCGCGACCACCGGGCGCTGGCGGCCCGGATGCGCCGGCGGCACGTCCTCGTCGAGGCGCCCCTGATCAGCCACGCCCAGATCCTCCGCGTCACGGGCGAGCGCCACCCCCTGCACACCTATCTCGACGCCGGTGTGCCGCTCGCCCTGGCCACCGACGACCCGGGTGTCAGCCACAGCACCCTCACCGACGTCTACCGGCTGGGCGTCACCGACCAGGGCCTCGGCATCGAGGACTTGCGCACCTCCGCGCGCGCCTCGCTGGACCACGCCTTCGTCGAGGGGGCCAACCTGTGGCGGGAGCAGGACCGGTACGACACCTTCGCCGCGCCCTGCCGCGCCGACGTCCCCGCCCCGGACCGCGCGCCCGGTGCCGGGTGCCGGGCGTTCCTCGCCGCCAGCCCCAAGGCAGCCCTCCAGTGGCGGCTGGAGGCGGACTGGCGGGCCTTCGAGCGCCGCTGCGCACGCCGCTGAGCCTCACCGGCATACCGGGACGATTCAGGCAGAATGCCGCCCATGACTCTCACCACGCGGCGGTCCCGGCGGCTACGGCCGCGGCCGGTGCTGCGGCTGGGGCTCGCCGCCGCAGCCTCGGGGGCACTCCTGCTGACCGGCCCGACCCCCGCCGACGCGGCGCACGCGCCCGGCACGGGACGTACGGGAGAAGAGGCGGCGGCCGACGGCTGGTCGGACGCCGACGTCCTCGGCTTCTGGACCGAGGAGCGCATCGCCTCCGCCACCGACCCCGCGCGCCCCGGCCCGGACGGCGACCCCGGCGGCGCCCCCGGGCCCCCGGCCGCCGGGCCCGGTATGCCGAGCGCCGAGCACATCCCCGGGATCCCCTCCGTCGGCGTCCTGTTCACCTCCGCGGGCCCCGACCCGACGACCGGGGAGATGCGCGCGCACAAGTGCTCGGCGAGCGTGGTGGAGAGCAGCGGGAACGACCTCGTCCTGACGGCGGGCCACTGCGCGGGCGGGCGGGCCGTGTTCGTCCCGCTCTACCGTTCGCGCGCCGCGCTGGCCGACCAGCCGTACGGGTTCTACCGGGTCACCGACTGGTATGTGGACGACCAGTACGTGCGCAACAGCAAGCGGGCCGTCTCCGACCTGGACTACGCCTTCGGCCGGCTGGCGCCCTCGCCCGACGGCAGGGACGCGCAGGACGCCGTCGGGGCCAACCGCCTGGCCCCTACCCCCGGTTACCGCCAGGACGTGACGATGCTCGGCTACCCCCGGGTGGGACGCAACCCGGCGGACACACCGGTGCGCTGCTCGGCGCGGTCGGGGCAGCTGTCCGGGTTCCGGCAGATGCGGGTGGAGTGCGCCGGGATGTGGGGCGGCGTCTCCGGCGGTCCGTGGTTCTCCGACGTCGACTGGGACGCCGGGACCGGCGAGATCATCGGGAACGTCGGCGGCTACAACGGCGGCGGCATGGACGTCCCGGAGTCCGACCCCCGCTACCACCAGATCACCTACAGCCCCGTCTACGGCGACCGCTTCTTCCGGCTCTACGCCGACGCCAGGGAAGGGCGGCGGCCGCACTACGGCGCGTACCGATGAGCACGCTCGTACCGGTGAACGAGCCTGCGAGGGGCGGGAACTGGGCGGGCGGCGGGCGGAGCCGGAGAACCGGTCCGCCCGCCGCCCTGACCGCACCGCGGCCCGCTGCCATGGGTACCCTCCGGGCTGCCTGGCGGGGGCGCAGGAGCCAGCAGGGGGCGGGGTCACGACACGGCCGTACCTGGGGCGGGCGAGGGCGCCCCGGGAGGACTCCCGGTGGGCCCCCGCCGCTCGGCCGTGGGCGTCAGACGACTTCCATCGTCGCCATCATGCCCATCGCCGCGTGGTCGAACATGTGGCAGTGGTAGACGTACTTGCCGCGGTAGCCGGTGAAGGTGGCCTGCACCTTGATCTTCTCGCCCGGCATCAGCCGGACCGTGTCCTTGAGGCCGGCCTCGGGCCCGGACGTCACCGGGACGCCGTTGCGCTCCAGCACCCGGAACTGCACCAGGTGGATGTGGAAGTTGTGCGGCACCCGCTGGTTGACGTTGCTGACCGTCCACACCTCGGTGTCGCCGTACTTGATGGTGTTGTCGACGCGGGTGTGGTCGTAGACCTTCTCGTCGATGTACCCCATGCCGTCCGCGGAGTTCTCGTCCACCCGCAGCACGACGTTGCGGTTGACCGTCGGCGCGGGCAGCGCGGGCAGCGTCCGCAGCTTCGCCGGGACCCGGCTGTAGTCCGCCGCCGTGCGGGTCACCCGGAACTGGAGCACCGGCGTGGGAGGCACGCCCGCGGGCACGTTCTCCGTGTTGACGATCTCCACGTTGGTGCCCACCGGGTACTTGGAGAAGTCGATGACGACGTCGGCGCGCTCACCGGAGGTGATCGAGATCTTGTCGGTGGTCACCGGGGCCTCCAGCAGGCCGCCGTCGCCGCCGATCTGCTGGACGGTCGAGCCGTCCGACAGCTTCAGGGTGAGGAACCGCATGTTGGCCGTGTTGTACAGCCGGAAGCGGTACTTGCGCGCCGCGACCTCGAAGTACGGCCAGGCCTTGCCGTTGGCGAGGATGACGTTGCGGCCGCGGAAGTCGTTCATCTGGTAGATGAGCTGGCCGTTCTCGTCGAAGCGCGCGTCCCGGATCGCGATCGGGATGTCGTAGGCGCCCGACGGCAGCCCCAGCGCCTTCTCCGGCAGGTCCATCAGCGTGTAGAAGCCGGTCAGACCGCGGAAGACGTTCTCCGACTCGACGTGGTGCGCGTGGTCGTGGAACCACAGGTTCGCGTTGGGCTGGCTGTTGGGGTACGTGTAGGTCTTCTCGCCGCCCGGCTGGATGAGGTCCATCGGCGTGCCGTCGCTGGACTCCGGGACATGCCCGCCGTGCAGGTGGATCGAGGTCGGCGAGGGCAGGTTGTTCTTCTGGGTGACCACCACGCGGTGGCCCGAGCAGGCCTTGATCCACGGGCCGGGGAAGTACCCGTCGAAGGTGCGGACGGTCGTCTGCTTGCCCGGGATGATCTCGGTCTGGACTTCCTGCATCTCAAAGCTGTAGTACGCGGTGGTACCCGATATGCGGTCCGGCTTGGTGACCTCGGGAACCGGCATCTCCTGCGCGAACTTGGGGATGGTGGTCGGGTCGATGTCCGACGCCGTCTGTGCCTGCGCCTCGCTGCTCAGCGCCGGAAGCAGCAGTCCCGCGCCCCCCACGGCACCGGTGAGCGCGACGCCGGCCTTCATCGCATTTCTGCGTGTGATCATCAAGAACTCTCCCAGCGAGACATGCTGAGGACGCCCCCGCGGCGTCCTGGCAGTGATCGTTCGGGCGGCGTACGGGCATCCCCGCAGGCGCCGCCGGCCCGTCACGCGGCCCGGCGAGTGGGTCGGCTCGCCGCCGCCTGACCGGCAGTCCCGGGGAACAGCCCCACCTTGTTCATGAAGCTCGGCCTCGGGGTGTCACATGGTGCTTCCGGCGCCCTTCCGGGGTGGGGCCCGGCGCGGCGCGGTAGATCTTGGCTCAAGTCTCCTGGTGCCGCTCTGGCCGAACAAGACACTCTGGTTTCAGGGTTGTGTCAGATTTCGCAAATTACTTGCCAGTTGTGTAGGGGCTCTGGCATCCGAACGTCAGACTCCGTCAGGTACCCGAGGATGGGCTCCGCCAGGGGGTGGAGCTATCGTCGGAAGTCCGGATCGGTCGCACGTCCGGAACGCGTGGGCGGCCCCGGATCCTGGAGGGCCCGGCCCGTGGCTACGAGGGGGGCGGTCGGGGGATGGAGCAGGACGACGCCGTGATCGGCTGCACCGGCGAAGTGCTCGTCGGAACCCGCGGCTCCGGCGGACCCGGTGAGGTCCTGGTACGGGTGCGGGGCGGTTCGGAGACGTTCCTCGCCTGGTCCGAGGAGCCCCTGCCGCGCGGTGCGCGGATCCTCGTCGTCCAGTCGCGCGGCACGCGTCAGGTGGACGTCATCGAGTGGGCCGACCCGCTGGACGAGCTGGGCCTCGGCACCGGCTGAGAACCGTACGGCCCACGGGTCCGCTCAACAGCACAGCAAGCACAAGACAAGGGAGACCCCGATGTTCGGTTACCGCGTGCCCGCCCCCGACGAGGCGATGCTCATCTCGGGCGGCAGACGAGGTCTGGGAGGAGCGCCGTTCCGGGTGGTGACCGGCCACGGCAAGTTCGTGCTCCCCATCTTCCGCAAGACCCGCTTCCTCACCCTCGCCATGTGCGAGTCCGAGGTGACCGAGACCTGTGTGACCAAGCAGGGCATCGCGCTCACCGTACGGGCCGTCATCGCCTTCAAGGTCGGCAACGACACCGAGTCCATCGTCAACGCCGGTCAGCGCTTCCTCTCCGACCAGGACCAGATGTCGGTGCTCACCGGCCGGATCTTCGCCGGTCATCTGCGGGCGATCATCGGCTCGATGACCGTCGAGGAGATCGTCACCGAGCGCCAGAAGCTGGCCGCCGAGGTGCTCGACACCTCGAAGTCGGAGATGGCGAAGATCGGCCTGATCGTCGACTCGCTCCAGATCCAGTCGATCGACGACGGCGACACCGGCTACATCGCCGCGATGTCCGCCCCGCACAAGGCGGCCATCCAGCGCCAGGCCCAGATCGCCCAGGCCCAGGCCACCCAGGCCTCCGTCGAGGCCGAGCAGGCGGCCGCGCGCAACCAGGCGGAGTACGCCCGCCAGACCGCCATCGTCCAGGCCGAGTACTCGGCCGAGGTCGACCGCGCCCAGGCCAAGGCCGCCCAGGCCGGCCCGCTCGCCCAGGCCCACGCCCAGCAGGAGGTGCTGGCCGCCCAGACCGAACTGGCGCTGCGGCAGGCCAGGCTGCGCCAGCAGCAGCTGGTCGCCGAGATCGTCAAGCCCGCCGAGGCGGAGGCCGAGCGCATCCGGGTACTGGCCGTGGCCGAGGCCGAGCGGATGAAGATCCAGGCCGAGGCGGCGGCCTCCTACGACCGGGTCGCGCTCGACCGGATGCTGATCGACCAGCTGCCGCAGATCGTCAAGGAGGCCGCGGGCGGTCTCGCGGGCGCCAACGTCAACGTGCTCAACGGGGCCGACGGCCTCGGCGAGATCGCGGCGGGCCTGGTCGGCCAGGGCCTGACGATCCTCGACTCGGTCCGCCAGAACCTGAGCGGATCCGGCCAGGGGCAGGAGCGCCGCGACGGCTCCGCCAAGGGCGGCGGTCCGCTGGAGCTGCAGAGTTACCTCGGCGCTTCCGAGAAGCCCGCGCCACAGGAGGACGACTCCTCGGACGGGCGCGGCACCTCGCAGGCCAGAACCGGCGACGGCTCCGTCACGCTGGACTGATCGCGCCCCACCGGTCTTCGGGGCACGGATTGGTCAAGCGGCGCCCGATGAGGGTGAAGGGGGTGTCCTGCGGGTGAATCGTGCGCGAGGATGGGGTTATGACCGCGGCCCATCGCGCCATGGCCCAGTTGGAGACATGGCCGAATCTGGTAAGTGGCCCGCCCCGGTGCGCCGTTGGGCAAGCCTTCCGCACGACGGAGTACGAGGTGGTGCACTTCCACTCCGACTACGCCGCCGACCTGCATCTCACCCATCTGGCGATCGAGCGGCTGCTGCCCCAGCTCCGGCGCAGCAGCGCGATCCGGGTGACACCCGGATCCGCCTGGCTCACCGTGCTCCTGGACTGCGACGCGGACGTCGAGCTGCTCCTGAGCCTGATCAGTGTGGCGCTCAAGGCGCACGGCGACGACCGCCGGCGCCACCCGGGTCCGCCGTGCGAGTGGTACGGCTCGGCCGCGCCCTCACCGCGTGCGACGGTCGGCGTCGGGGCGACACCCGCCGCCACCCCGCACGGACTGGTGCCCGCCGCCCGCCGCGCGATGGGACGGTTCATCCCGCACGGCCACCGGCCGGACTGACACACCGGGCCCGCCCCAGTAGTCGGGGCGAACCGGCGCCGGGTTCCGGCGACTTGGTGTGGCGTGGATCACGCGTGTTTCCAGGGCGGAATCGGTCGATCAATGTGCGCACCCGCCGGTGAAACGCCCGGGGCGGATGCGAGGATGAGCCCGCCATGACTGCCCCAGACTCCTGCCGCACCCCGCGGGCCGCGATGTTCGCGGCCCTGTGTGTGCTGCTCACCGCGCTCGGGCACGCCCTGATGTCCGGGGCGTCGGTGCCCTGGTGGGCGCTGGGCTGCGGCTTCGTCGCCACCGGCGCCACGGCGTGGGCGCTGGCCGGGCGCGAGCGCGGGTTCGGGCCGGTCGTGGCGGTCGCCGTGGGAGCGCAGGCGGTGCTGCACGAGCTGTTCTCGTGGGCCCAGGCCGCCGCGCGCCCCGCCACGCCGCCCACGGACATGCGGATGGGCGGGATGCCCATGGGGGATATGGGCCATATGAGCCATATGGGCTCCATGGGTCACGACATGGCCGGGATGCCCCTGGGGATGTCCTCCGGCGGCATGCTCGCCGCCCACCTGCTCGCCGCGCTGCTGTGCGGTCTGTGGCTCGCGCACGGCGAGCGCGCCGCCTTCCGGATCCTGCGGGCCTTCGCCGCCCGGCTCTTCGCCCCGCTGCGCCTCGCCCTCTCGGCCGCGCCGCCGCGCCCCGCCCGCCTCGGTGCCAGGCCGGACCGCGCGGTCCGGGCACCCCGGCAGCTCTTCCTCGTCCACGCGATCACCTCACGGGGCCCGCCCGCCGGGACCGCTGTCGTCTGACGACAGCCGGTTCCCCGTGGCGTCCCCGGAGTCCTCTCCGGCGCCCCGGGCATCGGCGGCACGCCTCGCTGCCGCCGTACCCCTTCACCGGACCCGCCGCCCCGTCGGCGGCCGGTCCGGATCCCGGATTCCCGAGAAGGACATCAGGTGATCACTCCTGCCCTGCCCCGCTCGCGCGACGAGTCCACGGACCAGGTCATAACGGCCTGGGCGCTCGCCGCCCGCACCGGTGACCGCGAAGCCGTCGAGCACTTCGTCCGCGCGCTCCACCGCGACGTACGCCGTTACGTCACCTACCTCGGCGCCGACCCGCAGGCCGCCGACGACCTGACCCAGGAGACCTTCCTGCGGGCCCTCGGCAGCCTGCACCGCTTCGAGGGCCGCTCCTCGGCCCGTACCTGGCTGCTGTCGATAGCGCGCCGCGCGGTGGTCGACAACCTGCGGTACACGGCCGCGCGGCCGCGCGTGTCCGACACCGACGACTGGCAGTCGGCCGCCGAACGAGCCCAGCCCCGGGGGCTGCCCGGCTTCGACGACGGGGTCGCCCTCGCCGATCTGCTGGCGGCGCTCCCGGACGAGCGCCGCGAGGCCTTCGTCCTCACCCAGCTCCTCGGCCTGCCCTACGCGGACGCGGCCCACGTCAGCAACTGCCCCGTGGGGACCGTGCGCTCCCGGGTGGCACGGGCCCGCCAGGCGCTGATCGAGCGGCTGCACGCGGCCGAGGGCGCGGAGCTCGCGGGCGTACCCGCCTGAGCGACGCGAAAGGCCCGGACCGTATACGGTCCGGGCCTTCCCGTCACGGGCGGTGCGGTCAGGCGCGGTCCGGCACGCCCTGGAACGCGCCCAGGATCCGCTCCGCCGCCAGCGTCGGCGTCAACTCGCCGTCGCGGACGCGCCGCTCCAGCGCCGGGGCGAGCTCACGTACCGCGGGATGCGCCCGCAGCCGCTCGAGCAGCTCGTCCCGGACCATCGTCCAGGTCCAGTCGACCTGCTGATCACGCCGCTTGGCGGCGAGCCGCCCCGTGGAGTCGAGCAGCGTACGGTGCTGGTCGAGCCGCTCCCACACGGTGTCGAGCCCGCTGGACTCGCGCGCGCTGCACCACAGCACCGGGGGAGTCCAGGCGGCGTCCGCCGGGTGCATCAGCCGCAGCGCGCCCGCCAGCTCCCGCGCCGCCGACCTCGCGTCGCGCTCGTGCGGCCCGTCCGCCTTGTTCACGGCGATGACGTCCGCCAGCTCCAGGACGCCCTTCTTGATGCCCTGGAGCTGGTCGCCGGTGCGCGCGAGGGTGAGCAGCAGGAACGAGTCGACCATGTTCGCGACCGTCGTCTCGGACTGGCCGACACCGACGGTCTCCACCAGGACGACGTCGTACCCCGCCGCCTCCATCACCACCATCGACTCACGGGTCGCCTTGGCGACGCCGCCGAGCGTGCCGGCGCTGGGCGAGGGCCGCACGAAGGCCGCCGGGTCCACCGCGAGGCGCTCCATCCGCGTCTTGTCGCCGAGGATGGACCCGCCGGTACGGGTCGAGGACGGGTCGACGGCGAGCACCGCCACCCGGTGGCCGAGTCCCGTCAGCATCGTGCCGAAGGCGTCGATGAAGGTGGACTTGCCCACCCCCGGCACCCCGCTGATGCCGATCCGCCGGGCGTTTCCGGTGTGCGGCAGCAGCTCGGTGAGGAGCTGCTGGGCGAGCGTGCGGTGGTCGGGCCGGGTGGACTCGACGAGGGTGATCGCGCGGGCCACGAAGGCCCGCTTCCCGTCGAGCACACCCTTGACGTAGCTGTCGAGATCGATGCGCACGGGCGGCTACAGCTCGTCGTGGCCCAGCGCCGCGCCGAGCCGCGCCACCAGGTCGTACGCCGCGTCCGGGATGACCGTCCCCGGCGGGAACACCGCCGTGGCGCCCATCTCCAGGAGGGTGGGGACGTCCTGCGGCGGGATGACACCGCCCACGACGACCATGATGTCCTCCCGGCCCTCGGCCGCCAGCTCCTCGCGGAGCGCCGGTACGAGGGTGAGGTGACCGGCGGCGAGCGAGGACACCCCGACGATGTGCACGTCCGCCTCGACCGCCTGCCGGGCCACCTCGCCGGGCGTCTGGAACAGCGGGCCGACGTCCACGTCGAAGCCGAGGTCGGCGAAGGCGGTGGCGATCACCTTCTGGCCGCGGTCGTGGCCGTCCTGGCCCATCTTGGCGACCAGGATGCGCGGACGGCGGCCCTCCGCCTCCTCGAAGCGGTCCACCAGGGCGCGGGTGCGCTCCACGGAAGGCGACTCCCCTGCCTCGTTGCGGTACACGCCGGAGATCGTACGGGTCTGCGCCGCGTGGCGTCCGTACACCTTCTCCAGGGCGTCCGAGATCTCCCCGACCGTCGACTTGGCGCGGGCCGCGTTGACGGCCAGCTCCAGCAGGTTGCCGGTGCCGGAGGCGGCGGCTTGGGTCAGCGCGCGCAGCGCGTCCTGGCAGACCGCCTCGTCGCGCTCCTCGCGCAGCCGCCGCAGCTTGGCGATCTGCTGGGCGCGCACCGAGGAGTTGTCGACCTTGAGGACGTCGATCTGCTCGTCGGTCTCCACCCGGTACTTGTTGACGCCGATCACCGGCTGGCGCCCGGAGTCGATGCGCGCCTGGGTGCGGGCGGCCGCCTCCTCCACGCGCAGCTTCGGGATGCCCGCGTCGATGGCCTGCGCCATGCCGCCGGCCGCCTCGACCTCCTGGATGTGCTGCCAGGCCCGCCGCGCCAGGTCGTAGGTGAGCTTCTCCACATAGGCGCTGCCGCCCCACGGGTCGATGACCCGGGTGGTGCCCGACTCCTGCTGGATGAGCAGCTGGGTGTTGCGGGCGATGCGCGCCGAGAAGTCGGTCGGCAGGGCCAGTGCCTCGTCCAGGGCGTTGGTGTGCAGCGACTGGGTGTGGCCCTGGGTGGCGGCCATCGCCTCCACACAGGTGCGGGTGACGTTGTTGAAGACGTCCTGTGCGGTCAGCGACCAGCCCGAGGTCTGCGAATGGGTGCGCAGCGACAGCGACTTGGTGTTCTTCGGGTCGAACTGCTTGACCAGGCGCGCCCACAGCAGCCGGGCCGCCCGCATCTTCGCGATCTCCATGAAGAAGTTCATGCCGATCGCCCAGAAGAAGGAGAGTCTGGGCGCGAACGCGTCGACGTCCAGGCCCACGTCGATCCCGGCCCGCAGGTACTCCACACCGTCCGCCAGCGTGTACGCCAGCTCCAGGTCGGCCGTCGCGCCCGCTTCCTGGATGTGGTAGCCGGAGATGGAGATCGAGTTGTAGCGCGGCATCCTCTGCGAGGTGTACGCGAAGATGTCGGAGATGATCCGCATCGAGGGCTTGGGCGGGTAGATGTAGGTGTTGCGGACCATGAACTCCTTGAGGATGTCGTTCTGGATGGTCCCGGCCAGCTTCTCGGGCGGTACGCCCTGCTCCTCGGCGGCCACGATGTAGAGCGCGAGAACGGGCAGCACCGCGCCGTTCATCGTCATCGACACCGTCATCCTGTCCAGCGGGATGCCGTCGAAGAGCTGGCGCATGTCGTAGATCGAGTCGATGGCCACGCCCGCCATGCCGACGTCACCGGTGACCCGCGGGTGGTCGCTGTCGTAGCCGCGGTGGGTCGGCAGGTCGAAGGCGACCGAGAGGCCCTTCTGGCCGGCCGCGAGGTTGCGCCGGTAGAAGGCGTTGGACTCCTCGGCCGTGGAGAACCCGGCGTACTGCCGGATCGTCCAGGGCTGGTTGACGTACATCGTCGGGTAGGGGCCGCGCAGATACGGCGCCACGCCCGGGTACGTCTCCAGGAAGTCCAGGCCCTCCAGGTCGCGCCCGGTGTACAGCGGCTTGACCGCGATGCCCTCCGGGGTCTCCCAGAGCAGATCGCCGTCGGCCTTCCCGGTGGACTCCTTGACCGCGGTGCGCCACTGGTCCTCGGAGCCTTCGGCGCCGGCGCCCGGAGTCAGCGGCAGCTGAGAGAAGTCGGGGATCGTCATGACGCCACTCCCGTGCGGTCGAGGGCGGAGGAGAGCACGGCCACCGCGTCGCAGCCGGCGAAGACGTACGCGTCGACGCCGGTGAACTCGCCGCGGCCGGCGAGGTAGATGTGTGTCGCGCCGGCCGACCTGAGCGCGGCGGCGACCGCCTCGGCCTGCTCGGCGTAGAGCGCGTCGCTGGAGCACAGACAGGCGAGGGTGGCGCCGCTGGCGGCGAACGCCTCGGCGGCCGTGGCCGCGTCCACCGACACCGGGTCCTGCACGGGCTCGATCCCGCCGGCCTGGAACAGGTTGGAGGCGAAGGTCGCCCGGCCGGTGTGCGCGGCGGCCGGGCCGAGCGCCGCGAGGAAGACGCGCGGCCGGGCCCCGGTCGCGGCGAGGTGGGCGTCCGAGCGGGCGCGCAGCTCCTCGAAGGCCTCGTCGCGCCGCACCCTGGGCAGCCCGCCCGAGGGCGCGGCGGGGGCCGCCTCGCGCTCTACGGGGCGCTCGGCGAGGTGCGGGAACTCGCTGACACCGGTGACCGGTTCGCGCCGCCGCGCCAGCCGGGCGCTGCGGGCGGCCCAGGTGGCGGCGAGCCGCTCCCGGACGAGGCCGGAGCGCAGTGCGGCCGCCTGGCCGCCCGCGCGCTCGATCTCCTGGAAGAACTCCCAGGCGCTGTGCGCGAGTTCGTCGGTGAGCCGCTCCACGTACCAGGAGCCGCCGGCCGGGTCGATCACCCGGGCCAGGTGCGACTCCTCCAGGAGGATCGAGGAGGTGTTGCGCGCGATCCGGCGCGCGAAGGCGTCCGGCAGGCCGAGGGAGTGGTCGAAGGGGAGCACCGTGACGGCGTCCGCGCCGCCGACGCCCGCGCCCAGACAGGCCACCGTGGTGCGCAGCATGTTCACCCACGGGTCGCGGCGCGTCATCATCACCGGCGAGGTCACCGCGTGCTGGCGCTGCGCTCCGGCGGCGGGGGCCCCGCTCGCCTCGGCGACCCGGGCCCACAGCCGCCGCGCGGCGCGCAGCTTGGCGATGGTCAGGAACTGGTCGGCGCCGGCCGCGTAGCGGAACTCCAGCTGGGCGCAGGCCGCCTCGACGGACAGGCCCGCCCCGGTGAGCGCGCGCAGATAGGCCACACCGGTGGCCAGCGACGCGCCGAGCTCCTCGGCCGCCGAGCCGCCCGCCTCGTGGTACGGCAGGGCGTCCACGGTGAGCGCGCGCAGCTGCGGGAACCGCTCGGCGCAGAGCCGGGCGAGGCCCACGGCCGGGGCGATGTCCAGCGCGTCGCCGGTACGGGCCTCGTGGCCCAGCGGGTCGGCGCCGAGGTTCGCACGGGCGGAGCCGACCGGGACGCCGCGCTCCTCGTACAGGGCCAGCAAGGCCCGTGCGGCGGGCTCGAATTCGGCGCCCGCGTCGAGGACGACGGGCGCGAGGTCGAGGTAGACGCCGTCGAGGGCGCGGGCGAGTGAGGAGACCGGCACACCGCCCTGACCTACGGCCAGCCAGAGCGAGGTGACGCCGTTCTCCAGATCGGCCAGCACGGCCTCGTTGACCCGGGCGGGGTCGGTTCCGGCGTGGCGCTGTCGTACGCCCCAGCCGTCGGCCGCGTTGCCCTCGGCCCGGCTTCCCCGGACAAAGGGGGCGAAGCCCGGATAACCGGCATCGGGCGCGGAGTCTCGCGCGGTGTACAGGGGCCGGGTGGTGAGCCCGTCCTCGACCGGGGTGGACAGTGCCTCCTCGGCAGCCGTGCCCGAGACATCTTTACCCGATTTGCGCAGCACGCCTTCCACGAGGCGCTGCCACTGCTCATGGGTTGCATCAGGGAACTCGGCGGCCAGCGAAAGCCCGTCGTCAGGCAGGACCGTCATGCTCAGATGCTAGGGCAGTGGCGCAAAGGTGCAGCAGGGGGAAGGGCTGTGACCTTGCCCTCGCCGGAACGCTCTTGATCCTTTACTGGCGGTGCCGTATCCGGCGCGGACAGGGGGGCGCGTTCGTGGTCGCAACGGTCCGTATCGGCCTCTCCGGACGTATCGACCCCTCTTGGCGCACCCCCTTGGCGCACCCTCTTGACGGCCCCGGAAGCCCACTGGTTCAGTGGCTCAGCCACTGATCCACACCTGAACATCGCCATCACGACCCTGGGGAGGGACTTCGTGGAGACGCTGCCCCGCGAGACCATCGTCGACGTCCTGGAGAACCGGCTGCGCGAGGACATCCTCACCGGCCGCCATCCGGCGGGCAGCTATCTGCCGCCCGAGCGCAGCCTCGCCGACGGCTACGGCGTCACCCGGACCACCCTCAAGCACGCCTTCGGCCGGCTGGTGCAGGCCGGGCTGCTGGAGACCCGCCACGGCGTCGGCACCCGGGTGCGCGACTACGCCCGCCTCGGCGGCGCCGACCTGCTGCCGATGCTGGTGCGCCACAGCCCGGACTGGATCGGCGAGATCTTCGAGGTGCGGCGCGGCATCGGCGCGCTGATCGCCGAGCGCGCCGCGGCCCGCCGTGACGACCGGGCCGCCGCCGAGCTGCGCGAACTCCTGGACGCCGTACGGGAGGCGGCGGGCGGCGACGCCGTGCAGCTGGCCGACGCCGAGGTGCACCGGGCGCTGGCCCGGGCCACCGGCAACCGGGTCTATGTGCTGCTCACCAACACCCTCTTCAACGCCTATCTGCCCGTACGGGCGGCCCTGGTGGGGCCGTTCACCGACCCCGAGGCGGCCTACGCGCGGCTCGCCCCGGTCGTCGACGCGGTGGCCGCGGGCGACCGCCCGGCCGCGCGCGCGGCGGCCGACGCCTATCTCACCGCCACCGAGCGGATCATGCTGGAGGGGCTGGCATGAGCGGGCGCGGCACAGAGTTCCGCGAAACGCTCCTCGGCACGTTCCGGCTCGACGGCGAGGGCCGCACCCGGGCCGCCCGCCTCGACCTGCGGGCCTTCGCGGACACCGTCCTGCGCCCGGCCGGGACGACCGCCGCCCGGGCCACCGGGCGCATCCGGATCGAGGGCTGGGCCGACGACCCGTCTCTGGCCGGGGAGTTGGAGATCTCCCCGCTGGAGCGCCGCCGCATCCGCTACCGCCTCACCTTCACCGCCGACGGCCGCCGCCTCACCCTGGACGGCTGGAAGTCCCCCACCCCGCTGCGCCCGGTCCGCTCGATGACGGTCCTGCCCTGCACCCTGTACGAGGACGGCGAGCGGGTCGGCGTGGGCACCCTGCGCTTCCCCCTGGCCACGGGCCTGGCGCCGTTCCTGGCGAGCTTCCGCTTCCCGCGCCGCGAGGACACCGCGGCGCTGGCCGCCCCGCGCTGGAAGGGCGAGCCCGGCCGTACCGAGGTCTGGTACACCACCGCGACCGACCCCGCCACCGGCGACGGCCTCTGGCTCCACCACGAACTGGTCGCGCCCACGGACGGCTCGGCGGCCTACGCCCACGGCTGGGTCGCGGTGTTCCCCCAGGACGGCCCGGTCGAGCACGCCCGTTTCGGCCCCGAGCCGTGGCGCGGCGGGCGCGAGGGCTTCGGCGCCGAGGACGTCTCGGCCCGGCCCGGCCGGCTGACCGGAAAGGCCGGCGCGTTCACCTGGGACCTGGCCGAACAGGCCCAGGACACGCCGCTGTTCACCTTCCCGCGCTGGTCCTGGCGCCGCCCGCTGCTGCCCGCCGCCCAGATCCTCCCGGCCGCCCGCGCCACGTACGACGGCACGGTCACCCACGGCGGGCGCACCCTGACGCTGAGGGGCGCGCCGGGCGCGTCCGCCCGTGTCTACGGACACGGCAACGCCCGCCGCTGGTCCTGGCTGCACGCGGACCTCGGCGGCGGAGACGTCCTGGAGGTGGTGGCGGCGGTCTCCACACGGCCGGTGCTGCGCGCCCTGCCGCCGCTGGTCTTCCTGCGGCTGCGCCGGCGCGGGCGCACCTGGCCCCGGCGAGCCGAGCGGTCGGCCCTCGGGCGCTTCCGGGCGGAGATCGGGCTGCCGGTGTGGACGGTGACCGGCCGCTCGGGTGCGCGCCGGATACGGGTCGAGGTGACCCAGCCGGAGGAGCGCACCCTGGCCCTCGCCTACACGGACCCCGACGGAAGCGAGGCGGTGTGCCGCAACAGCGAGACGGCCGACGCGGTGGTCCACCTGGAGCGCTGGTGGGGGAGGTGGCGGACGGAGGCCCGGTGGACGCTGGCGGGCACGGCCCACGCGGAGGTGGGGGGACGATGACCGGGGACAGCGGCCGGACGGCTGCCGGGCTGGTGGCGGCGCTCCTCGCGGACGACGGCAGGCAGCCCTGGACGGCGCGGGTGCCCGACCGGCTCGACGGCGTCCTCGCCTCGATGCCCGCACCCGCGCGGGCGGGGTTGCGCGGGGCGGCGGCGGCCGTGGACGGGTACGCGCTCGCCCGGACGGGACGGCGGCTGGCCGCGCTCGGCTCCGAGGAGCGCGAGCGGGTCATGGCGGAGCTCGGCGCCCGCCCCGCCCTCGCCCCGGTCCTGGACCTGCTCAAGGTGCCGGTGCTGCTCGCCGCAGGGACGGAACGCCTGGTCCACGAGGGTGTGCGCGGCCTGTCCTTCGCCCCGCCGGACGATCCCCCGCTCGACTGTGTACCGGCCGGTCAGTGGCCCGTGCGGACCACCGCCGACGCCGTGGTGATCGGGTCCGGCGCCGGGGGTGCGATGGCCGCGCGGACCCTGGCGCGGGCCGGGCTGCGTACGGTCGTCCTGGAGGAGGGGCACCACCACTCCACCGCCTCGTTCGGACGCCGAGCCCCGCTCGACCGGTTCGCCGAGCTCTACCGCGACGGCGGCGCGACCGTCGCGGCCGGCCGCCCGCCGCTGCTGCTGCCGACCGGACGGGCCGTCGGCGGTACGACCCTGGTCAACTCCGGTACGTGTTACCGCACTCCGGACCACGTCCTCGACCGCTGGCGCACCGCCTTCGGCTTCGGCTTGGCGGACGGCATGCCCGAGCGGCTCGACGAGGTCGAGCGGACGCTGCGCGTGGCCACCCAGCCTCTCGACGTCCTGGGCAACAACGGCCTGCTGGCGCTCACCGGCGCCGAGCGGCTCGGCTGGCGGGCCGCGCCGCTGCGCCGCAACGCCCCCGGCTGCAAGGGCTCCTGCCAGTGCGTGGTGGGCTGCCCGGCCGGGGCCAAGCAGAGCGTGCAGCTCTCGGTGCTGCCGGACGCGTGCGTGGCGGGGGCCAGGATCGTGACCGGCGCGCGGGTGCGGCGCGTCCTGGTCGACACCGACCGGCCGGGCGGGCCCAGGGCGGCCGGGGTGCGGGTGCGGCGGGCGGACGGCAGCGAACTGGAGATCCTCAGCCCGCTGGTGGTGGTCGCGGCGGGCGCCCTCCAGTCCCCGCCGCTGCTGCGCCGCTCGGGCCTGGGCTCCCATCCGGGCGTCGGCCGCAACCTCAGGGTCCACCCGGCGACGAGCGTGGCGGGCCGCTTCGCCGAGCCGGTCACGGCCTGGGAGGGCGTGCTCCAGAGCGTCGGGGTGGAGGAGCTGCACGGCCGGGGCGTCCTCATCGAGGCGACGGCCACCCCGCCGGGCATGGGCAGCTTCGTGCTGCCGGGCGTGGGCCGGGAGCTGCGCCGCGAACTGGACGGCGCGGACCGTCTGGCCACCCTCGGCGCGATGGTCGCCGACCGCCCCTCGGGCAGCGTCCACGGCCGCGACCGCACCCTGATCCGCTACGACCTGGACCCCCGCGACGCGGGCCGGCTGCTGACGGCGGTCCGGGCCATGGGCCGGCTGCTGTTCGCGGCGGGCGCCGAGGAGGTGCTGACGGGCATCCCGCGGGCGCCGAAGGCGCGAAACCCGCTGGAGCTGGACGAGGTGCTCTCCGGTGTGACGGCCCGTCAGCTCCACCTCTCCGCCTTCCACCCCACCGGCACCGTCGCCGGGGGCGGCGACCCGGCCCGTTTCCCCGCCGACGGGCAGGGCCGGCTGCGGGGCGTCGAGGGGGTGCTCATCGCCGACGCCTCGCTGCTGCCGGGGTGCCCCGAGGTCAATCCCCAGCTCAGCGTGATGGCGGCGGCGTCGGGGGCGGCGGACGCCCAGGTGCGGCGGTCGGCCCGGGCGTAGGGGGCCGGGCTAGGGGCCGGGCCGCGCGGCGGTCAGAGCAGCGCCCGCAGTGCGGACCGCCCCACCAGAGCCACCCCGTGCCCGTCCCGCACCGCGACCGCCAGCTCCGCGCCGCTCTCCTCCAGCTCCACGAGCGCGGTGTCCGCCCGCTCACCCACCCCGAAGTGGGGCAGCGGTGCGCCGAGGTGGTCGCGTACGAGGTCGTCCGGCTTGAGCGCGCCCTCCGCCACGGCCGTGGCCAGCACGTCCAACGAGAGGGAGCCCGCCAGCTCCGGGACGGTCGGCGCGCGGCCGGGGCCCACCGGGCACGGCCCGGCCGGCGCCACCGGCGGAAGACCGAGGTCGCGCAGGGCCCGCAGCGCGGTGAGTGCCTCGTCGGCCGTGCTGAGCCGGTTCACATACGGCAGCGGCTCCTCCCGTACCGCCGACGCCACCGCGTCCCCGACCCGGGGCCCGCCCTCCTCCCCGTCGAGGAAGCCCAGCCGCAGCAGCCACGCGTCGTTGAAGTACTTCGAGAGGTACTGGCGCCCCGAGTCCGGCAGGATCACCACGACCAGCGCCTCGGGGCCGAGACCGGCGGCCACCCGCTGCGCGGCCGCCACCGCGAGACCGGCGGAGCCGCCGACCATCAGGCCCTGCTCGCGGGCGAGTTGGCGTACCGTCAGCAGCGCCTCGCGGTCGCTCACCGGCAGCAGCTCGTCGACCACGTCCTGCTGGTAGGAGGTGGGCCAGACGTCCTCCACCGTCTCCGGGTGGCGCACATGGCCGGTCGCCTCCACGAAGTACGGACGGCCGTCGCCGCCCGAGTACACCGACGCCGCCGGGTCGGCCCCGGTCACCCGCACGGCGCCTGCGCTGACCTCCTTGAGGTAGCGGCCCGTACCACTGATCGTGCCACCGGTGCCGACGCACGCCACCAGATGAGTGATCCGCCCGTCCGTCTGGCGCCAGATCTCGGGGCCGGTCGTGGCGTAGTGGGCCCCCGGGTTGGCCGGGTTGTCGTACTGTCCGGCGAGCCAGCTGCCCGGCCGCTCCTCGGCGATCCGCGCGGCCGTGTTGAACACGTTCTCCGGATCCTCGGCGGGCAGCCCGCTGCGCCGCACGACCACCTCCGCGCCGAAGCCGCGCAGTGTGGCGATCTTCTCGGCGCTCGTCTTGTCGGGGACGACCAGGACGGCCCGGTAGCCCTTCGCCGCCGCCACCATCGCGAGCCCGGCACCCGTGTTGCCGGAGGTCGCCTCGACGACGGTGCCGCCGGGGCGCAGCAACCCGTCCCGCTCCGCCTGCTCGATCATGTGCAGACCGATGCGGTCCTTCACACTGCCGCCCGCGCTGAGGTATTCGAGCTTGGCGTAGAGCGCGGCCGCGTTCTCGCCGCCGGGGGTGCGCAGCCGCACCAGCGGGGTGGAGCCGACGAGTTCGAGCACTGATTCGTGAACGTCCATACCGGCGAGCTTACGAGTCCCGGGCGCCGAGCAACGCCGGTGCGGCCACGCCGGTGCGGCCCCGGCGGAGACCTCCCGCCGGAGCCGCACCCGCGCCTGCTACGCGGCGTCGAACGTATAGAACTTCTTGTGGTCCAGCATGTCCGCCGGCGTCACGTTGTTCCACGGGCGCATGGTCTCGCGCAGGTCCACGACGTTCGCCGTCCCGGCGGCCGGGAGGTAGGCCGAGGACGGGTGGCGCTCCTGCCACTGCGCCCAGAGCTTGTCGATGAACGCGTGGTGCAGCCAGAACACCGGGTCGTTGGGGGAGACACCGGTGGCCATCTGGCCGCCGACCCATACGTGCACCCGGTTGTGCAGGTTGACGCCGCGCCACCCCTCCAGGTGGTTGCGGAATCCGTCGGAGGCGCTGTTCCAGGGCGCCATGTCGTACGTGGACATGGCGAGGACGCTGTCGACCTCGGCCCTGGTGGGCAGCTGCGGGACGCTCGCGCCGAGGGCGCGGCGCAGATAGTTGCGGCCGTCCACCCGGACGTTGATGGTCCACTTGCCGCCGGCGGAGGCGAACGGGCCGTCCATCACCTGGCCGTCGCGGCTGCGGCCGGTGCCGCCGAGGAAGTCCGCGGCCCACAGGGAGGAGGCGGTGGTGCGGTCCGCCGTCCAGTCCCAGTAGGGCAGCGTGACGGTGGAGTCCACCGACTGCAGCGCCTGCTCGAACTCCAGCAGGAATCTGCGGTGCCAGGGCAGGAACGACGGCGAGCGGTGGCCGACGCGCTCGGTGTCGTCGTTGTCGCTCATGATGAACTCGTTGTGCGTGGTGACGAACGCGTCGTACTTCCCGTTGCGCTTCAGCGTCAGGATCGCGTTGACGAACCGCCGCTTCTCGTCAGCGGTGAGCGTCGCCTGGTTCTTGCGTACAGCCATGGAAGTGCTCCAGATGTGGTGCTAGTGCGGGTGCGGTGCCGGGACGGGATCAGACGAGCGGGACCAGGGCGGCGCCCTGGAGCTCCACCACGGCCGCACGGGCCACGGCGCGCGGGTTCGCGAACGTCTCGTAGTGGTTGACCACGCTGATCCAGGTGCCGTCGGCGTTGCGCATCAGGTGCAGCTCCTTGCCGTCTATCTGCACCGAGTAGCCGCCGTGGTGGCCGTGGGCGCCGCCGGGCGCGGGCGCGCCCTGTATCCGGCGGCCCTGGTAGACCTCGTCGAACGGGGCGGGCGCGTCGTGCCCCGTGTGGTCCATGCCGCCGTGGCCGGTGTGGCCGCCGTCGGCGGCGGGGACGACGCCGTTGGCGGGTCCGCTCGCGGTCGCCGCGTACGCGGTGCCGGCCAGGCCGAGGCCGGCCACCGCGCTCGCGGTGAGGCCCAGCGCGCTGCGGCGGGTGAGTCGGGACATGGGTAACCCCCTGTGGTTCACGTTGCTCGGTAGTGGTCCAGCGGCGTCGGGGGCGCGAACATGTGAAGTCGCTGCCCTGCCCACGCGCTTGACGGGTCGTTGACGGACGTGTGTCCGGCTGGTCAGTGCCGGACGTCCGTCGGACCGTCCTGGCAAATGCCTACAGCCCGGCAACGGAACGGCAAAGCGCCACCCAAATGGTTGGCCTCAATGCGGACATGTCCAGATTCGAAGTGCAATGTTGAACGGAGATGATCTTGCTGTCCGCGCCCCCCTGCCCCTGCGAAAGTGCAGATCCTTCACGAAATCTGTCGATCCCGTGAAGATTTTGTTGCTGGGGTGGTGACGGTGTGGCGGCCCTCACGCGCGAAAGCTGGCCGGTTTCGCGCCTCGTGCGCGGGAGGTGACGGGGTGTGAGACGAGGTGCGGGCGGCCGGTCGCGGGGAGCTGTGCGACCGCGGGACGGCGACGCCGTCCACGCCCGGGCGGAGAGCGTGGACGGCGTCCAGGAGGCTTGCCGGGGTAGGTCAGGCCAGGCCGAACAGCTGTGTCCAGTACGTGCCCGCGCGTCCGCCGCCCGCGAAGCCGACGCCGAGGTGGGTGAAGTCGGGCTTGAGGATGTTGGCCCGGTGGCCCGGGCTGTTCATCCAGCCCTCCACCACCTCGGCCGCCGTGCGCTGCCCGCAGGCGATGTTCTCGCCGATGCCGCGGTGCGCGGCCCCGGCCGCCCGGGCCCGGTCCCAGGGCTCCAGGCCCTCCGGGGAGGTGTGCGAGTAGAAGCCGCGCGCCGCCATGTCCGCGCTGTACGCCTGGGCCGCCGAGGCCAGGTGCGTGTCGTCCGCGAGCGGGCGCAGACCGGCCCTGGCGCGGCGGCCGTTGGTGAGCGCCACCACCGCGGACACCGTCCGGCGCAGCCCGTCCTCGCTGAACGGACTCGCCCACAGCGCCGTCCAGTACACCTCGCCCGTGCGCGCGTCGGTGGCGCGGCCGATGCCCGCCTCGGTGAAGGCGGCGTCCCGCAGCGGGCGCCGGGTGTGGGCGTCCTCCAGGCAGTACGCCAGGAACTCGGCCGGGGTGCGCGGGCCCGACACCAGGTGCTCGGCGATGCCCAGATACGCGTACCCCCGCGTCGTGACGCGCTGGAAGACCGACACCCCGTCCGGGCTCTCCACGCTGAGCCGGCCCTGGGCGGCCATGGTCGCGGCGTGCGCCTCGGCGGCCGAGGCCAGCCGCGCCTCGAGGGTCACCGGGGGCGCCCCGGCCCTGACCCGCTCGGCGTTGACCAGTGCGCCGAGGCCGTCGGCCCCCGCGGGCTCCTGGCGCCGCGCGGCCGGGACGGGCGCGGGGGCGGGCAGCTGGACCGTGGGCGCGGGCGGCGGCGGGTCCTCGTCGGCGACCTCCACCCCGAAGTCACGGGCGACTCCCGCGAGGCCGTCCGCGTACCCCTGCCCCAGGGCGCGCACCTTCCAGCCGGTGCCCCGGCGGTAGATCTCGGCCAGCAGCAGCACCGTCTCCCGCTCCGGCCTCGGCGGGGTGAAGCGGGCCAGGACCTCGCCGCCGGGACCGGTGAGCCGCAGGCTCGGCACCGGCAGCCGGCCGAGCGGGACGCCCGGCTCGGCCGGGCTGACGACCACGGTGAGCCGGCTCGCCCCGGCCCGCAGCCGGCTCGGATCCACCGTGATCACCTCGTCGGCGAGGCGGGTGCCCGGCGCGGACGGCTGGTTGTAGAAGACGAAGTCGGCGTCGCCGCCCACCTTCCCGGTGTCGTCGGTGATCAGCACCGACAGGTCGAAGGGCCCCGGGACGCCGATCGTCAGGACGCCGTCCGGAAGGGGCAGGTTGCCCCCGGGAACCAGCTCGCTCATCGACACCACCTGTCCCCGGGCCCGCCGCGGCCCGCCACCGCGCCGCGCCGCCCTGCCCTCGCGCTGCGTCCTCCTGCGTTGCTGTGGGGAGAACGCGGTGGGCGCGGTGGCTGGTTCCCGGCTGCGGCGTGTCGCGGGGACGACTTTCACGGACCGGGCCGCACGGCCTCTCGAAGGGCTCGGGAAGCCGCCGTACGGGTGACATTTCTGGGGCGGATGCGTTCTGCGGGACGGGGTACCAGAATGGAGCCACGCCGGACTAACGAGGAGGCGGCATGAACGCTCAGTCCGAGCCCGCGCCGAAGCGGGAGGGGATCACCCCGGACGCCCTGTTGCACACCGGATCGGGCGGTGAGGTCACCGCCGAGGACCTGGTGCTGGCGTCCGGGCGCGACATCACGCCCAAGAACCTGGAGTGGGCGGAGCGCCGTCTGCAGCAGGACGGGCCCGCGGCCATCGACAAGCTGCTGCCCTGACCCGCGCCGCGGGGGGCTCGACGACAGGCTCTCAGCCCCTCGCGTAGACGCTGCTCGCGAACGAGGCGAACTGGTCCGCCGGGAGGTGCCGGGCCAGATCCGCCTCGGTGATCACACCGACCGGCTCGCCGTCGTCCACGACGACGAGGCGGCGTACGCGCGCGTCGCTCATCACCCGCACCGCCTCGGCCGCGTCCGCGTCGGCGGAGACCGTCAGCGGTCTGCCGTCGGCGAGGTCGCCCGCGGTCACCTCGGCCGCCTCCTTTCCGGCGGCGAGCACCTTCACCACGATGTCGCGGTCCGTGACGATGCCGGACAGCGTGCCGTCACCGGCCTTGACCGGCAGCGCGCCGATGTTGTGGTCGCGCATCAACTGGGCCGCGCGGTCGAGCGTCTCGCTCGCCGGGATGCAGCGGACGTCGACGGTCATCAGGTCGCGGGCGGTGGCCATGAGGCCTCCCCAGAGCGGTGGGTACGCCCTCGCCATGCTGGCCGCGCCCCGGGCGCGCGGCTACCGCGGGGCGACGAACGGGTGAGTGGCCGCGCGGCAGCGCACCGCCCTTCCAGATTCTTGGAACACGTTCTACTGTGTGGCCCGCTCGTACGACGTACGGCGCGGCACGACCGCGTACGACCGCGTACGGCCACGTGCGGCGACGCACAGCGACGGACCGTGACCCGCCTGGAGGGCCCGTGCACCTCGACTACACGCCCGAGCAGCAGCGGCTCCGCGCCGAGCTGCGCGCCTACTTCGCCGAACTGGTCCCCGACCACGCCTACGCCCGGTACGCCGACCCCGCCGCCCAGAAGCGCTTCTACCGCGACACCGTGCGCCGCCTGGGCGCGGACGGCTGGCTGGGGGTGGGCTGGCCCGAGGAGTACGGTGGGCGCGGGCTGAGCCCGATGGAGCAGTTCATCTTCTTCGACGAGGCCGCCCAGGCCGGGGTCCCGCTGCCGCTGATGGCGCTGAACACGGTCGGCCCCACCCTGATGCGGTTCGGCACGGACGAGCAGAAGGCGTACTTCCTGCCGAGGATCCTCTCCGGAGAGATCGACTTCGCCATCGGCTACAGCGAGCCCGACGCCGGCACGGACCTGGCCGCGCTGAAGACGCGCGCGGTGCGCGAGGGCGACGAGGCCACCGGCCACTACACGGTCAACGGGCAGAAGATCTGGACCACCAACGGCGACACCGCGGACTGGGTCTGGCTGGCCGTGCGCACCGACCCCGCCGCGCCCCCGCACAAGGGCATCTCCATGCTCCTGGTGCCGACCTCCGACCCCGGCTACTCCTGCACCGTGATCAACACGCTCGCCTCGCACGACACCACCGCCAGCTACTACGAGGACATCCGCGTCCCCGCCTCCCGCCGCGTCGGCGAGGAGAACCAGGGCTGGCGGCTGATCACCAACCAGCTCAACCACGAACGCGTCACGCTCGCCGCGCACGGCACCATGGCGATCCGCGCCCTGCACGACGTCCAGCGCTGGGCCGCCGACACCAAGCTCACCGACGGCCGCCGCGTCATCGACCTCGGCTGGGTACGCGGGCGCCTGGCCCGCACCCACACCAGGCTCGACGCGATGAAACTGCTCAACTGGCAGATGGTCAACGCCGTCCAGCACAACACCCTCACCCCGCAGGACGCCTCCGCCGTCAAGGTGTACGGCTCGGAGGCCCGCCGGGACGCGTACGCCTGGCTCATGGAGGTCGTCGGCGCGGCGGGCCCCATGAAGGAGGGCTCGGCGGGCGCGGTGCTCCACGGCGAACTGGAGCGCGGCTACCGCTCGGCCGTGATCTTCACCTTCGGCGGCGGCAACAACGAGATCCAGCGCGAAATCATCTCCTGGATCGGTCTGGGGATGCCGCGCGTGCGCCGTTAGCCTGGCCCGTACAGGAGGTGGCGGCAGATGGGTGACGGCAGTACCGGAACCGGTGGGGCCGACCCCGGGTACTTCGGACCCGACTCGGTGACCTGGCAGATGCACGCCGACCCGATCATGTGGATCGCGGGGGTGCGGGCGCTGTACCTCCAGGCCCTGCACCCGCGCGCGGTGCGCGGGGTCATGCAGAACAGCGACATACGCGAGGACACCTGGGGGCGGCTGCTGCGCACCGCCCGCTTCGTGGGCACGCTCACCTACGGCACCAAGGCCGACGCCGAGCGGGCCGGTGCGCGCGTGCGGCGCATCCATGGCCTCCTCGAGGCCGACGACCCGGTGACCGGCGAGCGGTTCCGCGTCGACGACGCGGCCCTGCTGATGTGGGTGCACTGCGCGGAGGTCGACAGCTATCTGCACGTCGCCCGGCGCTCGGGCTTCGTGCTCAGCGACGCGCAGGCCGACCGCTATGTCGACGAGCAGCGCGAGGCCGCCCGGCTCATAGGGCTCGACCCCGCCCTCGTCCCGGCGTCCACCGCGCGGCTCGCCGCCTACTTCGCGGACGTACGGCCCGAGCTCACCGCCGGTGCCGACGCGCGCGACGTGGCCGCCTTCCTGGGAAGCCCGCCGGTCCACCCGCTGCTGGTACCGGCGCGCGCGCTGGTGTGGCGGCGGGTGGCCCGGCTCGCCTACGACGCGCTGCCCCCGTACGCCCACGAGCTGTACGGGCGGCCCGCGCCCGCGCCGCACGAGGTCACCCGCCGTCTGACCGCCGCCGGGCGGCTGCTGCGCGGCATCCCGGACACCGTGCGCTGGCAGCTGCCGCCCAAGCACATCCTGCGCGCGGTGGCCCGGCTCGGCCCGGGAACGCGCCCGGCCCCGTACAAACTTCGCAGACGGGCGGCCATACTGGAGGAAGCCGGGGAGGGCGCAGCAGCGGAGTGACGGGGGCGACATCGCGCGATGGCGGACACCAGGCTGATCCACGGCCGGTACCGGCTGCTGGAGCTGATCGGGCGCGGCGGCATGGGCGAGGTGTGGGCGGCCCGCGACGAGTCGCTGGGCCGGCGCGTGGCCGTCAAGTGCCTGAAGCCGCTGGGCTCGCAGCAGGACCACGCCTTCGCCCGGGTGCTGCGCGAGCGGTTCCGGCGCGAGGCGCGGGTCGCGGCCGCGCTCCAGCACCGGGGCGTCACGGTCGTCCATGACTTCGGGGAGTTCGAGGGCGGGCTCTACCTCGTCATGGAACTGCTCGACGGCCGCAACCTGAGCCAGCTCCTCCAGGACCACAAGGGGCACCCGCTGCCCGTCGCCGACGTCCTGGACATCGCCGAGCAGGTGTCGTCCGCCCTCGCGTACACCCACCAACAGGGCATCGTCCACCGGGACCTGAAGCCCGCCAACATCATGCGGCTGCCGGACGGCACCGTGAAGATCCTGGACTTCGGGATCGCCCGCCTCGGCGCCGACATCGGCTTCACCTCCCGGCTCACCGGCACCGGCATCGCCATGGGCACCCCGCACTACATGTCGCCGGAACAGATCGGCGGCGCCCCCGTCGACCACCGCAGCGACCTGTACTCGCTCGGCTGCGTCCTGTACGAACTCGCCACCGGGGCGCCGCCGTTCGACCTCGACGACGCCTGGGCGATCCTGGTGGGCCACCGCGACACCGAGCCGGAGCCGCCGCGCGCCCGGCGCGTCGAACTCCCGGTGTACTTCGAGGAGATCGTGCTCGACCTGCTCGCCAAGGAGCCCGGCGCCCGGCCCCCGGACGCCCGGGAGCTGGTGCGGCGGCTGGTGGCCGGGCGCGGGCTCGCCCCGGCGCCGGCCACCCCCTTCGCGGTGGCGCCGCCGCCCGTGCCCACGCGCGGGCTGCCGTCCTGGGCGCGCGGGATGACCACCGGCCACAAGGCGACCGGCGCCACCCCGCCGGACCCCGCCCCGCCCGACCCCGACGGCAGTCTCACCGGCGCGTGGACGACCGCGCTGCCACCCGTCCCGCCCCAGCCCGACCGGCCGCCGCCGCCCCCGCCCGACCTTCTGGCCGAGCTCGGCGCCCGTCACCGCGAAGGCCTGGGCCTGGGCGCCGCCGGCCGGTGGGCGGAGGCGGGCGAGGTGCACCGCGCGGTCGCCGCCGAACGTGCCCAGGCGCTGGGCCCGGACCATGTGGACACCCTGGTCAGCCAGTACGAGGTGGCCTTCGCCCTGAGCCGGACCGGGCGCGAGGCCGACGCCCTGCGCGAGTTCGGCCTGGTCGCCCGGGCCCGGGCCCGCACGCTGGGGCCCGACGACCCGGCCACGCTCGACGCGCGCCAGGAGACCGCGTACGTCCTGGGCCGCCTCGGACGCCACTTCGAGGCCCACCAGGAGTACGTGTCGGTGCTCGACGCCCGCGAGCGGGTCATGGGGGCCGACCACCCGGCCACCCTGCGCTGCCGCCACAACCTCGCCTTCAACCTGGGCCGGCTCGGCCGTCTGGAGGAGGCCCACCGGATGGCCCGAGAGGTCGCCGCCGACCGCGCGCGCGTACTCGGCGCCGGACACCCCGACACCCTGGTCTCGCGCTACGAAGTCGCCTATGTGCTGGGCCAGTTGGGGCGCTGGGTGGAGGCGCTCCAGGTCTACCGCGAGGTCGCCGCGGCGCGCGCGACCGTGCTCGGGGCCGACCACCGCGACACGCTCGCCGCCCGCTACGAGGTAGGTATCGCCCTCGGCCGCCTCGGCCGCAGCGCCGAAGCGTTGCAGCTGTACCGGGTGCTCGTCGAGGACCGCACCCGCGTCGACGGGCCCGAGGGCCCCGAGACCCTGCGCGCCCGCCACGGCCTCGGCGTCAACCTCGGGCGGCTGGGGCGCTGGGAGGAGGCGCTGGCCGAGGCCCGTGAGGTGGGCGCGCTGCGGGAGCGCGTGCTGGGTCCTGACCACCCCGACACCCTGGTCAGCCGGCGCGAGAGCGCAGTGGGGCTCGGCTGGCTCGGGCGCTGGGCGGCGGCCCTCACGGTCTACCGGCAGGTCGCGGACGCGCGGGAGCGGGTCCTGGGCGCCGACCACCCCGACGCCCTGGCCAGCCGGAGCGAGGAGGCCCACTGTCTGGAACGGCTGGGGCGCGGCGCCGAGGCGGCCGCCCTGTACCGGCGCGTCGCGACCGTGCGGCAGCGGGCCGGCAGGCAGGGAGGGTAGCGGGCGGCGGGGACGGTGGGCGGCCCTGGCGGCGGGCTGCCCGGGCGGTGGCCCGGCCGCGGCACCCTGGCCGCCGGTGATCGGCGCGTGCTAGGAAGGGCCATGCCCGCACACCAGGTGTACGACACCGTGATCGTCGGCGGAGGACACAACGGCCTGGTGGCCGCCGCCTACCTCGCCCGCGCCGGGAAGTCGGTGCTGGTTCTGGAGCGCCTCGGCCGCACCGGCGGCGCGGCCGTCTCGACCCGGCCCTTCGCGGGCGTCGACGCCCGGCTCTCGCGCTACTCCTACCTCGTCTCGCTGCTGCCGCGAAAGATCGTCGACGATCTGGGGCTGCGCTTCGCCGTCCGCAAGCGGGACGTCTCCTCGTACACGCCGGTGGTCCGCGACGGCCGCCCCACCGGGCTGCTCGTGGGCGGTGGCGAGGAGCGCACCCGGGCCTCGTTCCGCCGACTGACCGGCTCCGACGCCGAGTTCACCGCCTGGCAGGAGTTCTACGGGATGACCCGGCAGGCCGCCGAGCGGATCTTCCCCACGCTGACCGAGCCGCTGCCCACCCGGACTGCCCTGCGCGAGCGCCTGGGCGACGACACGGCGTGGCGGATCCTCTTCGAGGAGCCGATCGGCGTCGCCGTGGAGCAGCGGTTCGCCGACGACCTGGTCCGCGGTGTCGTCCTCACCGACGCCCTCATCGGCACCTTCGCCGATGCCCACGACCCCACCCTCGCCCAGAACCGCTGCTTCCTCTACCACGTCATCGGCGGCGGTACCGGCGACTGGGACGTGCCGGTGGGCGGTATGGGCGCGTTCACCGACGCGCTCGCGGGCGCCGCACGCGCGGCCGGCGCGGAGATCGTCACCGGGCACGAGGCGACCGCGCTGCGCACCGACGGCCGCGAGGCCGAGGTCGACTTCCGTACGGAGACGGGCGAGGGCACGGTCGCGGCCCGGCACGTCCTGGTCAACGCCTCTCCCGAAGCCCTGGCCGCGCTCACCGGCGGGTCGGCCCCCGAGCCCGCCGAGGGCGCCCAGCTCAAGGTCAACATGCTGCTCACCCGGCTGCCCCGGCTCAAGGACACCTCCGTCGACCCGCGCGAGGCGTTCGCCGGGACCTTCCACATCGGGGAGGGGTACGGGGCGCTGGCCACCGCGTACGCCCAGGCGGCGGCCGGGCAGCCGCCCGCCGCGCCGCCCTGCGAGATCTACTGCCACTCGCTCACCGACCCCACCATCCTCGGCCCGGACCTCGCCGAACGGGGTTACCAGACGCTGACCCTCTTCGGCCTGCACACCCCGGCGCGGCTGTTCGCGGGCACCGCCGAAGAGCATGACAAGGCGCGCGAGGCCCTGTGGGAGGCGACGCTGGCCCAGTTGGACACGCATCTGGCCGAGCCGCTCGCGGACTGCCTGGCCACCGACGCCGAGGGCCGCCCCTGTATCGAGGCGAAGACCCCGCTCGACCTGGAACGCGATCTGCGGCTCCCCGGCGGCAACATCTTCCACCGCCCGCTCGCCTTCCCGTACGCCCAGGAGTCCACCGGCCGCTGGGGCGTGGAGACGGCCGACGCGAACGTCCTGCTGTGCGGGGCGGGCGCGGTGCGCGGCGGCGGTGTGAGCGGCATCCCGGGCCACAACGCGGCGATGGCGGTGCTGGACACGCCTTGAGGGGCGCGTTCTCGGGCGAGGGCGGTGCACTCCCGGCCGCCGGGCCGCGCCGGCACGCAAAGAAACTGACGCAGCATCAGAAAATCTCTTCCCTCGTCGCCCGGGCTGCGGCATCCTGCGCCCCATGCAGACGGAGCTGAGCAGCAGACTGGGAGTGGAGCACGCCATCTTCGGCTTCACACCGTTCCCGGCGGTGGCCGCCGCCATCACCCGGGCCGGCGGGTTCGGCGTGCTCGGCGCGGTCCGCTACACCGCCCCCGACGACCTCGCGCGCGACCTCGACTGGATGCAGGAGCACACCGACGGACTGCCCTACGGCCTCGACGTCGTCATGCCCGCGCGCAAGGTGGAGGGCGTCAGCGAGGCCGATGTCGAGGCCATGATCCCCGAGGGGCACCGGCAGTTCGTGCGCGAGACGCTCGCCAAGCACGGCGTGCCCGAGCTCGCCGACGGCGAGGCGTCCGGCTGGCGGATCACCGGGTGGATGGAGCAGGTGGCCCGCGGCCAGCTCGACGTCGCCTTCGACTATCCGGTCAAGCTGCTCGCCAACGCGCTCGGCTCGCCGCCCGCCGACGTCGTCGAACGGGCCCACGCCCAAGGCGTCCTGGTCGCCGCGCTCGCCGGCAGCGCCCGGCACGCCCGCCACCACGCGGAGGCGGGCATCGACATCGTCGTCGCCCAGGGCTACGAGGCCGGCGGCCACACCGGAGAGATCGCCTCCATGGTGCTGGTGCCCGAGGTCGTCGACGCGGTCGGGCCGCTGCCCGTGCTGGCCGCCGGAGGCATCGGCAGCGGCGCCCAGGTGGCCGCCGGGCTCGCCCTCGGCGCCCAGGGCGTCTGGCTGGGCTCCCTCTGGCTCACCACCACCGAGGCGGATCTGCACTCACCCGCGCTCACCCGCAAACTCCTCGCCGCGGGCTCCGGCGACACCGTCCGCTCGCGCGCCCTCACCGGCAAGCCCGCCCGCCAGCTGCGCACCGAGTGGACCGACGCCTGGGACGACCCGAGCGGCCCCGGCACCCTGCCGATGCCGCTCCAGGGACTGCTGGTGGCCGAGGCGCTGTCGCGCATCCAGAAGTACGAGGTCGCCCCGCTGCTCGGCACACCGGTCGGCCAGATCGTCGGCCGGATGAACTCCGAGCGCAGCGTCCAGGAGGTCTTCGACGACCTCACCCGCGGCTTCGAGCAGGCCGTCGACCGCATCAGCCGTATCGCCGACAGGAGCGGGTCATGACCGACTCCACGCAGCCGCCCAACGGGTTCTGGGCGCAGGCCGCCGCCGACCCCGACCGCGTGGTGCTCACCGCGCCCGACGGCGAGCGGTGGACGGCGGGACGGCTGCACGCCGCCGTCAACCAGCTGGTGCACGGGCTGCGCGCCGCCGGACTCCAGCGGGGCGACGCGTTCGCCGTGGTCCTGCCCAACGGGGTCGAGTTCTTCACCGCGTATCTGGCCGCCTCCCAGGCCGGGTTCTATCTCGTCCCCGTCAACCACCATCTGGTCGGGCCCGAGATCGCCTGGATCGTCGCGGACTCCGGCGCCAAGGTGCTCATCGCCCACGAGCGGTTCGCGGACGCGGCCACCGCGGCCGCCGACGAGGCGAAGCTGGCGGGCAGCCACCGGTACGCGGTGGGGGAGGTGGCCGGGTTCCGCCCCTACCGCCGACTCCTGGACGGGCAGCCCGGGTCCGTGCCCGAGGACCGCACCCTCGGCTGGGTCATGAACTACACCTCGGGCACCACCGGCCGTCCGCGCGGCATCCGGCGCCCGCTCTCCGGCAAGCTCCCCGAGGAGACCTATCTGGGCGGCTTCCTGGGGATCTTCGGCATCAAGCCGTTCGACGACAACGTCCATCTGGTCTGCTCGCCGCTCTACCACACGGCCGTGCTCCAGTTCGCGGGCGCGTCCCTGCACATCGGGCACCCGCTGGTCCTGATGGACAAGTGGACGCCCGAGGAGATGCTGCGGCTGATCGACACGTACCGCTGTACGCACACCCATATGGTGCCGACCCAGTTCCACCGGCTCCTCGCGCTGCCCGAGGAGGTCAGGGCGCGCTACGACGTGAGCTCGCTGCGGCACGCCATCCACGGCGCGGCCCCCTGCCCCGACCATGTGAAGCGGGCGATGATCGAGTGGTGGGGGAGCTGTGTGGAGGAGTACTACGCGGCGAGCGAGGGCGGCGGGGCGTTCGCCACGGCGCAGGACTGGCTCAAGAAGCCGGGCACGGTCGGCAGGGCGTGGCCCATCAGTGAACTCGCGGTCTTCGACGACGACGGCGAACGGCTGCCCGCGGGCCAGCTCGGCACTGTCTACATGAAGATGTCGACGGGCGGCTTCAGCTACCACAAGGACGAGACCAAGACCCGTAGGAACCGCATCGGCGACTTCTTCACCGTCGGCGACCTCGGCTACCTCGACGAGGACGGCTATCTCTTCCTGCGCGACCGCAAGATCGACATGATCATCTCGGGCGGGGTCAACATCTACCCGGCCGAGATCGAGGCCGCGCTGCTCACCCACCCCGCCGTCGCCGACGCCGCCGCGTTCGGCATCCCGCACACGGACTGGGGCGAGGAGGTCAAGGCGGTCGTGGAGGCCGCGCCCGGATACGAGCCCGGCGACGAACTCGCCCTCGACATCCTCGCCCACTGCGAGGAGCGCCTCGCCGGCTACAAGCGCCCCAAGTCCGTCGACTTCATCGCGGCCATGCCGCGCGACCCCAACGGCAAGCTCTACAAACGCCGGCTGCGCGACCCGTACTGGGAGGGCCACGAGCGGGCGGTGTGAGCCACCGGGGCCGCTGTGCCCCACGTCACATCCGGTGACTGTCACGCGTGAGGGGCCTCGCCCGTCCTGATGCCGAACCTCCTCCGGGGCCGCCCACCGGCCCCGGAGGGCCGACCTCAGGAGGAACCCCATGCGTGTACTCGTCGCCGGAGCCACCGGAGTCATCGGGCGGGCCCTGGTCCCGCTGCTGACCTCGGTGGGCCACGAGGTGACCGGCCTCTCCCGCTCGACCGGGCGCTCCGCGTTCCTGGCGGGGGCGGGCGCGAGGACCGTGGTGGCCGACGCCCTCGACGCGGCGGCCCTGGACCGGGCCGTGCGCGAGGCGGCGCCGGACGCGGTCGTGCATCTGCTCACGGCCATCCCGTCCCGGCTCAACCCCCGTGGCATGCCCAAGCAGTTCGCCCTCACCGACCGGCTGCGCACCGAAGGCACCCGCAACCTGATCGAGGCGGCGCACCGCGCGGGCGCGCGCCGGGTCATCACCCAGAGCGTCGCCTTCGCGTACGAACCGGACGGCGACGGCCTCGCCAACGAGGACACCCCGCTGTGGCGCAACCCGCCCAAGCAGTTCCGGCGTTCGCTGGACGCCCTGCGGGAGCTGGAGCGGCGCACGGGCGACGCCGGTGGGCTGGTGCTGCGCTTCGGCCACCTGTACGGGCCGGGCTCGGCGTTCGACACCGACGGACAGTTCGTGTCCCAGCTCAGGGACGGCAAGCTGCCGCTGGTGGGCGGGGGTTCGGCGACCTTCTCCTTCACCCACGCCCATGACGCGGCCACCGCGGTGGTCGCGGCCCTGGACAAGAACACCACCGGCGTCCTGAACATCGTCGACAACGACCCGGCCCGGATGAGCGAGTGGGCACCGGAGGTCGCACGGATCCTGGGCGCCCCGGCGCCGAAGCGGCTGCCCGCGTTCGTGGCCCGCCTCGTCGTCGGCGGCTGGGGGACGGCGTACATGACGCGGCTGCGCGGCGCGGACAACGCGCGCGCCCGGCTCAGCCTCGACTGGCGGCCCCGCCACACCTCGTGGCGCACCGGCCTCGCGGCCGAGTTGAATGGCCGGGTGGCCGCGGCGAACTGACGCCGACCACGGCTGTGAACAGCGAAAACAGGGGAAGGGAACCGGTTGTGGCAGCGCCCGCGGAGCAGCAGGAGACGGCGTCGGACGGCGGCGGTGCGGCCGAGTTCGAGCGGCACCGGCCGATGCTGCTCGGGCTCGCCTACCGCTTCCTCGGCTCGATGTGGGACGCCGAGGACGTGGTCCAGGACGCGTGTGTACGGTGGCTGGGCATCGGCCAGGACGAGATCAGGGTGCCCCGCGCCTACCTGGTCAAGATGGTCTCGCGCCTCGCCCTCGACCAGCTGCGCTCGGCACGGGTGACCCGTGAGGCCTACCCCGGGCCCTGGCTGCCCGAGCCGGTCGCCACCGACGCGCTCGGGCCGATGGACACCGCCGAGCTCCGCGACACGGTGGCCTTCGCCACCGTGCACCTGATGGAGCGGCTGACCCCGCCGGAGCGGGCGGTGTTCGTGCTGCGCGAGGCGTTCGAGCTGCCGTACGACGAGATCGCCGACATCCTCGGGGCGAGCGCCGCACACTGCCGCCAGCTGTTCCGGCGGGCCGGGCAGCACCTCGCGGACGGCCGCGAGCGCTTCCACCCCGCCGAGGAGGACCACGTACGGCTCTTCACACGCTTCCTCGAAGCCGCGCAGCAGGGCGATCTGGGCGGGCTGACCGATCTGCTCAGCGAGGACGTCGTCGCCTGGAACGACGGCGGCGGCCGGGTACGCGCCGCGCTGCGCCCGGTCATCGGCCGCACCAAGGTGCTGGCCTTCATCAGCGGTCTGCTCAACCGGCACGCGGTCGGCGCCACCCGCCTGGTCGACGCCAACGGCGCGCCCGCGCTGTTCACCTCGCTCGACGACCGCTCCCAGCTCACCTCGCTGGACATCCGCGACGGCCGGGTCCACGGGATCTACGTCGTCCTCAACCCCGACAAGCTCGGCCACGTCCAGGCGTGAGCCCCTCGGCGCGGCCCGCCCGGACGGCGGGCCGCGCCGAGGGCGGGCCGCGCGGACCTCAGCGGTGCTCGCGCACCCGGACGACCCGCAGGGCGGGCGAGGAGAGGATGTCGCGCTCGCAGTACCGCGAAGTGACCCAGCGCTGCTGGGAGTAGAGCGCCGTCTGGTCGCTGTGGTGCGGCGAGAGGACGTTCTCCGACTGGGAGTACGTCAGCAGGGTGCGGGCGACCGGGCAGCGGCCGCCGCCCCAGCCGACCGCCTGGATGTGGCTGGATCCGGTCGACACCTCCGGGTAGCCCCGGGCCGGGTCCCATACGCCCTCGACCTTGTTCCAGATGCCCAGCGCCTCGGTCCCGCCGGAGACCGGAAGGCGCTTGCCACCGCGTACGACGTACTGGTGCTCGCCGAGCTTCGAGTCGAGCGGGACGCCCGCCGCGCGCAGCTCGCCGACCGCGTCGGCGAGGGCCCGTGCGACGCCCGGCGAGGCGGTGTTGAGGGTGTTCGGCGTGTGCACCGGGTCGGCGGGGGAGAACGGCACCTTCCACAGCTCGGCCGCGGCGACCGTGCCGGTCAGCCTGCGCCAGTAGCGGTCGAAGAGCAGCGCGCCCCGGCTTCCCGCGTCCACCGTACGGTCCCAGCCGGCCAGCACCGCGCACGCGCCGGACACGTCGACCGCCTTGCCGGAGCTGTCCGTCGCGGTGCCGCCGGGCAGCGCGGCACACGCCCTGGCCGTGTCGGCCGCCGTCAGGTCCCCGGCGGGTGCCCGGTCGGCGAACTCCTGGCGCTGGAGGTCGGCGACGGTGAGCCGGCCCCTCGCGGCCATGGCCGAGACGTCCTCGACGGCGCCGCGCGTACGCAGTGAGCGCGGGGTGGCGACGGTGCCGAAGACCCGCTCGTAACCGGTCAGCGGGTGGTCGGCGTTGGTCAGCCAGGCGCTGTCGTTCGAGTTCTCCGCGTACACCGCGTCCTTGAGCAGCGGCATCCGGGCGGGCCCGAACACCCCGGCCTGGACCGCGTCCGGGTCCGAGCCGAGCGCGCAGTCGCCGCGCGAGCCGTCCAGGACCGCGACGCCCGACGCCGGGTAGAGGGCCTTGCCCAACGGGGCGGAGCAGCGCGCGGCCAGCTCGTCGGTGATGCGCGGGAGCACCTGGGACTGGGTGAACAGGGAGTGGCCGTGCGCGTCGGCGGCGACCGTGTTCACCCAGGGCAGGCCCTGGGTGCGGCGCAGCGAACCGAGGACGTCGTCGGTGCTCCGCGCCTTGGAGAAGCCCAGACCGGTGTCGGCGGCGCGCAGATTGAGGGCGTTGGGGTCGTTCAGGGCGAACGCCGTGGCCTTGGTCCACGGCAGCGGCACCGTGGGGCCGAGCCCGGTGACCACCGGCCCGTACCGCGTCCACCACTGCGTACGGGTGACGGGGGCGCCGCCCTTGACCGGGACCGTCACCGTTCGCCGGGTCATCCGCTCGGTGCGGCCGTCCACCAGGTACGCGGTCGGGTCGGCCGGATCCAGTGTCAGCTGGTGGAGGTTGAGGGTGACGCCGGTGGCGACGGTGTGGCTCCAGGCCACCTTGTCGTTGAAGCCGATGCTCATGGTCGCGGTGCCGAGCAGGGCCGCCCCCGAGACGTTCAGCTCGCCCGGGATCGTCTGCTGCATCTGCCAGAAGCGGCGGCCGCCGTGCCAGGGGTAGTGCGGGTTGCCCAGCAGCAGCCCGCGCCCGCCGGCCGTGGCGGCGCCGCTGAAGGCGACGGCGTTGGAACCCATGTCGGCCTGGTCGGCGGCGAACAGCCGCTGGGCGGCCTTCGCCTGCTCGGCGGGGGCGGGCGCCGTGGACGAGGCAGCGGCGCTCGGGGGCTGGGCGGCGGTGATGCCGTCGGTGACGCGGCCCTGGCCGCCGAGCACGGATATCGCGAAGCCGCGCGCGGCCACGTCGGTGACGGTCACCGGCCGCACCCAGGCCGCGCCCCGGCACGCCGGGTCGGTGACACGGTGCTGCTTCAGCCAGGCGTTGTAGCCCGCCGCCCAGCCGCGCATCAGCTCCCTCGACTGCCGGCTCGGCCCGGCGGGCGCCGGGGTGGCCAGCAGCTTCTCGACCGTGCGGGAGTCGCGTACGGAGGTGAAGTACAGGTCACTGGAGAGGTTCTTGGTGGCGGCGGAGAGCGAGCCGTCGGGGGCCGCGTCCGGGCCGAACCACTGGGAGCGCTCCCCGCGCAGCGTCACGAAGCCGTCGGCGAGGGTGCACACCTGGTCGGCCGCCTGGGCGTATCCGGTGCCGAAGCCCAGGTCGGCGTAGTCGCGGGCGAGGATGTGCGGAATGCCGTACTCGGTGTACCGGATGACGGCGGACAGGCCGCCTCCGGAGGGGTGGTGCTCGCGGTCGCCGGACGTCGCCGAGGCCGTTGGGGACAGCGACGCCGAGGCGGTCAGCAGCGCCACCCCGACCAGCGCGAGACGCTCGATCCGGGTGCGGGTGCGGGTGCGGGTGCGGGTGCGGAGAGCCAACGTTCCTCCCAACTCGTGGGGTGCCATGGGTGGTTGCCCAAGACACACGAAGTGCCGCCAGCCACTCAGTCAGCCCCGCGCCCACCTGTCAACAGGCCGGCCGACACCCGTTCCCGCACCCCAAGAGCCGCGCGGGGCCCGTCGGTCCACCCCAGAACGTCACCCCGCCCCCGGACCGCTCCGCAGATCCACGATCCTCTTGAACTTGCCCACGGACCGCTCGATGGTGTCCGGGTCGACCACCTCCACCGCCACCGAGACCCCGATGCCGTCCTTCACCGCCGCGACGATCGAGCGCGCGGCCGCGTCACGCCGCTCGGACGGCGTGTCTGCCCGCGCTTCCACCCGTACCGTCAGCGCGTCCAGCCGGCCCTCCTTGGTGAGCCGCAGCTGGAAGTGCGGGGCGAGGCCGGGCGTGCGCAGCACGATCTCCTCGATCTGGGTGGGGAACAGGTTCACCCCGCGCAGGATCACCAGGTCGTCGCTGCGGCCGGTCACCTTCTCCATCCGCCGGAACACCCGCGCCGAGCCCGGCAGCAGCCGGGTCAGGTCCCGCGTCCGGTAGCGCACGACGGGCATGGCCTCCTTGGTCAGCGAGGTGAAGACCAGCTCGCCGCGCTCGCCCTCGGGCAGCACCTCGCCGGTGAGCGGGTCGACGACCTCCGGGTAGAAGTGGTCCTCCCAGATGTGCAGGCCGTCCTTGGTCTCCACGCACTCCTGGGCCACACCGGGGCCCATGACCTCCGACAGCCCGTAGATGTCGACCGCGTCGATGGCGAAGCGCTCCTCGATCTCGCGGCGCATCTCCTCGGTCCACGGCTCGGCGCCGAATATCCCGACCTTCAGCGAGGTCGTCCGGGGGTCGACGCCCTGCCGCTCGAACTCGTCGAGGAGGGTCAGCATGTACGACGGAGTCACCATGATGACCTCGGGACGGAAGTCCTGGATCAGCTGGACCTGGCGGGCTGTCATCCCGCCGGACGCGGGGATCACCGTACAGCCCAGCCGCTCCGCCCCGTAGTGCGCGCCCAGGCCGCCCGTGAACAGCCCGTACCCGTACGCCACATGGACCTTGTGGCCCGGGCGGGCACCCGCCGCGCGCAGCGAGCGGGCCACCACGTCCGCCCAGGTGTCCAGGTCGCGCTCGGTGTAGCCGACCACCGTGGGGCGGCCGGTGGTGCCGCTGGAGGCGTGGATACGGCGGACCTCGGCCTCGGGGACGGCGAACATCCCGAACGGGTAGTGGTCGCGCAGGTCCGCCTTGGTGGTGAACGGGAAGCGGGCGAGGTCCGCCGGCGAACGGCAGTCCTCCGGCCGCACCCCCGCCTTGTCGAACGCCTGGCGGTAGAAGCCCACCTTCTCGTACGCATGGCGCAGCGAGGCTCTCAGCCGGTCGAGCTGGAGCGCCTCCAGCTCCGCGCGGCTCAGCCGCTCCGCCGCGTCCAGCAGGGGTTCCATGGACCGCTCCCGTCCTCGCCAGCCGTCACTCCGCCCGAAATCGGACGACCGATCATTCGGTAGATCTGCTTGGGTTCAGTAATCCAGCCACCGAACCGCACCGTCAAGGCCTGTGGACAACGTGCTTGGCGGCCGTGCCCTTCGCGCTCTGGGCGAAACGGCCTTGGCCAGGGCCGCACGGGCTGTGAAGATCACCAGCATGCCGAAGTTCACCGCATACGACGGGACCGAGCTCGCCTACCGCCTGGTGGGGACGGGGAAGCCGCTGATCTGTCTGCCCGGCGGGGCCATGCGCGCCTCCGCCTATCTGGGCGACCTGGGCGGGCTCTGCGCCCATCGGCAGCTGGTGCTGCTCGACCTGCGCGGAACCGGTGAGTCGGCGGTGCCCGAGGACGTCTCCTCGTACCGCTGCGACCGGATGACCGACGACGTCGAGGCGCTGCGCGAGCACCTCGGCCTGGAGCGCGTCGACCTCCTCGCGCACTCCGCCTCCGGCAACCTCGCCACCCTCTACGCGGCCGCCCACCCACAGCGGATCGCCTCCCTCGTCCTGGTCACCCCCGGCATCCAGGCCGTCGGCCTGAAGGTCACCGAGGACGACTGGCGGGACGCCGTGGCACTGCGCGAGGGTGAGCGCTGGTACGCCGAGGGCAGGGCCGCGTTCGAGGAGATCTGGGGCGGGCGCGACCCGCGCGAGGTGTGGACGTCGATCCAGCCGTTCATGTACGGGCGCTGGGACGAGGCCGCCCGGGAGCACGCGGCGGGCGAGGACACCCAGATCAACCGGGCCGCGGCAGCCGTCCACTACGAGGACGGCGTCTTCGACCCGGCCGCCACCACGGCCGCGCTCGCCGCGGTGGACGCGCCCGTGCTCGTGCTGGCCGGCGCCTACGACGCCACGCCGACCCCCGGGCGGGCGGCCGAGTTCGCCGCGCTCTTCCCCCGGGGTGAGGTGACGGTGCTGCCTGGCGCCGGGCACTTCCCGTGGCTGGACGCGCCGGGCGACTTCGCCCGTACCGTCGCGGCCTTCCTGACGCCCGGCGTCCACAGCGTACGGACCGCCTGCGGCCTCCGGCTCGCCTACCGGGCCTGGGGCGACCCGGCCGCACCGCCCGTGGTGCTCGCGCACGGGCGCGGCGGCTCGGGGGCGCACTGGACGGAGGTCGCCGAGCGGCTCGCCCCCACGCGCCGGGTCTACGCGCCCGACCTGCGCGGCCACGGCCTCAGCGACTGGCCCGGCAGCTACTCCTTCGAGGGGTTCCGGGACGATCTGCGCGGCTTCTTCGAGGCGCTCGGCCTGGCCGGAGCCGACCTCGTCGGCCACTCCATGGGCGGAGCCGCCGCGCTGCTGCTCGCCGAGGAGGCACCCGGGCTGATTGGGCGACTCGTCCTGGAGGAGGCGCCCGCGTTGGTGCCGCTGGACCCGCCGCGCGGGCCGGTGGCGCGGCCCGACGAGGAGCTCGGGTTCGACTGGCCGGTGATCGCCGGTACCAACGCCCAGTTGAACGCGCCCGACCCGGCGTGGCGCGCGGGGCTCGCCCGACTCGCGGTGCCCACGCTGCTGGTCGCGGGCGGGGAGACGAGCGAGATCGTGGACCAGTCGCTCATCGCGGAGATGGCCACCTTGGTCCCCGGCGCCCGACTGGTCACCATCGACGCCGGTCACTCGGTCCACACCGCCCGGCCGGACGAATTCGTCGCGGAGATCCGTAAGTTCGGGATATAGAGCCAGTGGTCCGGGGCCGTGGTCACCCCGCCGGGGACTCGTCCGCCACCGCCACCGCCCGCGCCCAGCGGTAGTCCGCCTTGCCGCTGGGTGAGCGCTGGATGCTCGGTGCGATCACCAGCTGGCGCGGCACCTTGTACCCCGCGAGCCGGGTGCGGCAGTGGCTCTGGATGTCGTCGAGGGTCGGCGCCTCGGCGCCCGCGCGCACCTGCACCACCGCCGCCACATGGTTGCCCCAGGTGGCGTCGGGCACCCCGGCGACCAGCGCGTCGTACACGTCCGGGTGGGACTTGAGCGCCTGCTCGACCTCCTCCGGATACACCTTCTCGCCGCCGGTGTTGATGCACTGCGAGCCCCGGCCGAGGACCGTGACGACGCCGTTCTCGTCGACCGTGGCCATGTCACCGAGCAGCACCCAGCGCTCCTCGCCCCGCTGGAAGAAGGTCTCGGCGGTCTTCGCGGGGTCGTTGTAGTAGCCGAGCGGCACATGGCCGCGCTGGGCGATCCGGCCCGGCTCGCCGGGCTTCACCGGCTCGTGGGTGGCCGGGTCGACCACCGCCGTACGGGAGTTGACGCGCAGCCTGAAGCCCTTGTCGGGGCCGGAGTCGTCGGTGGCGGTGCCGTTGAAGCCGGACTCGGTGGAGCCGAAGTTGTTGAGCAGCATCGCGGTCGGGACCAGCGCGCTGAACTGGGCGCGGACCGTGTCCGACATGATGGCGCCGGAGGACGAGACGCTGAACAGGGACGAGCAGTCGGTGCCCTTCAGCGGCCCGCTCAGAGCGTCGATGAGCGGGCGCAGCATCGCGTCCCCGACCAGCGAGACGCTGGTGACCCGCTCTTTCTCGATCGTCCTCAGCACCTCTTCGGGCACGAACTTACGGTGGATGACCACCCGCTGACCGAAGTTGAAGCCGATGAAGGCGGTGAGCGTGGAGGTGCCGTGCATCAGCGGGGGAGTGGGGAAGAAGGTGATGCCCTCGCCGCCCGCCGCGACCCGCTCGGCCAGCTCCTCGGGCCGGGCGACCGGCTCGCCCGTGGGCGCGCCGCCGCCGAGCCCGGAGAAGAACAGGTCCTCCTGGCGCCACATCACGCCCTTGGGCATACCGGTGGTGCCACCGGTGTAGATGATGAAGAGGTCGTCGGGCGAGCGGGGTGCGAACCCCCGCCCCTCGGCCCCGGCCGCCTCCGCCTCGGCGAACGGCACCGCGTCCAGCGCGGGCGCGCCCTCGGGCGGCTCTCCCACCCGTACGAGATGGCGCAGCTTCTCCGTGTGCGGCAGCGCGCCCGCCACCCGGTCGGTGAACTCCGCGTCGAAGACCAGCGCCGCCAGATCGGCGTCCCGGTAGAGGTAGACCAACTCCTCTTCCACATACCGGTAGTTGACGTTGACCGGCACGATCCGGGCCTTGAGGCAGCCGAGCGCGGTCTGGAGGTACTCGACACCGTTGTACAGGTGCAGCCCCAGGTGCTCGCCCGGCCGGATACCGCTGTCGAGCAGGTGGTGGGCGATCCGGTTGGCGGCCGTGTCCAGCTGCCGGTAGGTGAGCCGGCGCTCCGCGCCCGTACCGGGGTGGTCGAGGTGGACCAGTGCCTCGCGGTCGGGGACCACGTCGACGACCGACTCGAACAGGTCGGCAAGGTTGTACTCCACCGCTCCTCCTGACCCCGGCGCCATCCGTGTGGCCGTCATCAGAGCAGAGCCGCACGGAACTGGGAAGGGTGCCGCCGAAAGAATCTGACTGCCTGTCAGAAAACTCTTGAACTGCGCCCGCCGCTCCTGCAACCTGTTCCAGTCCGACGACGGGAGGCAGGCCATGGACGGCACCGAACACCTCGCCGTGCGGCGCGAGGGCGCCACACTCATCCTCACGCTCAACCGGCCCGAGGCCAGGAACGCGCTCTCGCTGTCGATGCTGGTCGGCCTCTACGACGGCTGGCTGGCGGCCGACGCCGACGACGCCATCCGCTCGGTCGTCCTCACCGGCGCCGGCGGCGCGTTCTGCGCGGGCATGGACCTCAAGGCCCTGGCCGGGAAGGGGATGGCGGGCGAGCGGCACCGGGACCGCCTCAAGGCGGACCCGGATCTGCACTGGAAGGCGATGCTGCGCCACCACCGCCCCCGCAAACCCGTGATCGCGGCCGTCGAGGGGCCCTGTGTGGCGGGCGGCACCGAGATCCTCCAGGGCACCGACATCAGGGTGGCGGGCGCGAGCGCCACCTTCGGGCTCTTCGAGGTCCGGCGCGGACTCTTCCCCATCGGCGGCTCCACCGTCCGCCTCCAGCGCCAGATCCCGCGCACCCACGCCCTGGAGATGCTGCTCACCGGACGGTCCTACAGCGCGGCCGAGGCGCGCGACATCGGGCTCGTCGGCCGGGTCGTGCCCGACGGCACCGCGCTCGACGAGGCGCTCGCCCTCGCCGAGCAGATCAACGCCTGCGGGCCGCTCGCGGTCGAGGCGGTCAAGGCCTCGGTGTACGAGACCGCCGAGATGACCGAGGCCGACGGGCTCGCCGCCGAACTGGCGCGCGGCTGGCCGGTCTTCGACACCGACGACGCCAAGGAGGGCGCCCGCGCCTTCGCCGAGAAGCGCCCGCCCGTCTACCGGCGCGCCTGAGCCACCACCCCGGCCGCGCTCCCGAGCCCGTCGTCGGCCCACCCGAGAAGGAGCCCCCGATGCCCGAAGTCCTCAGCGCCCCCCTGGTGGTCGAGTTCCCGTTCACCCGCTCCCTGGGCCCCGTACAGAGCGCCTTCCTCACCGGGTTGCGCGAGCGGACCGTGCTCGGGGTGCGGACCTCGGACGGGCGGACCCTGGTGCCGCCCGTCGAGTACGACCCGGTCACCGCCGAGGAGCTCCGCGACCTCGTCGAGGTCGCCCCCACCGGCACCGTCACCACCTGGGCCTGGAACCCGTCCCCCCGCCGCGGTCAGCCCCTGGCGCGCCCCTTCGCCTGGGCCCTGGTCCGGCTCGACGGCGCCGACACCGCGCTGCTGCACGCCCTGGACGCGCCGGGCCCCGAGGCCGTGCGGACCGGGATGCGGGTACGGGTGCGCTGGGCCGACAAGCGCGGCGGCGCCATCACCGACATCGCCTGCTTCGAGCCGTACGAGAGCGAGGAGGCGGGCGATCCCGGCGCCCACAGCGGGGAGTTCGCGGACCCGGTGACCGGCATCGTCGCCCCGGCGCGGCTCGACTACACCTACAGCCCGGGCCGCGCCCAGGCCGGGTACATCGAGGCGCTGGCCGACCGCAGGACGGTCGGCGAGCGCTGCCCGTCGTGCCGCAAGGTGTATGTGCCGCCGCGCGGGGCCTGCCCCACCTGCGGGGTCGCCACCGACGAACGGGTGGAGGTGGGACCGGCCGGGACCGTCACCACGTACTGCATCGTCAACATCAAGGCCAAGAACCTGGACATCGAAGTGCCCTACGTCTACGCCCACATCGCCCTCGACGGCGCCGACCTCGCCCTGCACGGCCGGATCGGCGGCATCCCCTACGACCAGGTGCGGATGGGCCTGCGGGTCGAACCCGTGTGGACCGAGGACGGCCGCCACCCCGACCACTACCGGCCCACCGGGGAGCCCGACGCCGACTACGACACCTACAAGGAGCTGATCTGATGGGCCCCGCACGGGACGTGGCCGTCGTCGCCTTCGCGCAGAGCGACCACCGGCGCCGCACCGACGAGCTCTCCGAGGTCGAGATGCTGATGCCGGTGCTCCACCAGGTGCTGGACAGCACCGGACTGAAGACCAGCGACATCGGCTTCACCTGCTCCGGCTCCTGCGACTACCTCGCGGGCCGCGCCTTCTCCTTCACCATGGCCCTGGACGGCGTGGGCGCCTGGCCGCCCATCGCCGAGTCCCATGTGGAGATGGACGGCGCCTGGGCGCTCTACGAGGCCTGGGTGAAGATCCTCACCGGCGAGGCCGACACCGCCCTCGTCTACTCGTACGGCAAGTCCTCGCCCGGCGAGCTCCGCGAGGTGCTGACCCGCCAGCTCGACCCGTACTACCTGGCGCCCTTGTGGCCCGACTCCGTCGCGCTGGCCGCCCTCCAGGCGCAGGCGCTGATCGACGCGGGCGACACCGACGAGGGCGCGCTGGCCGCGATAGCCGCCCGCAGCCGGGACTCCGCCACCGCCAACCCCCATGCCCAGGTGCGCGGTTCCCGGCCGCAGGGCGACTATCTGGTACGCCCGCTGCGCACCGGAGACTGCCCGCCGGTCGGGGACGGGGCAGCGGCGGTGATCCTGGCCGCCGGGGACAGCGCACGTGAGCTGTGCGAGCGGCCCGCCTGGATCCGGGGCATGGACCACCGCATCGAGGCGCACGCCCTGGGGGTGCGTGATCTGACCGACTCACCCTCGACGCGCCGGGCGGCCGAGCGCGCCGGGGCCTTCGACCGGCCCGTGGACACCGCCGAACTGCACGCCCCCTTCAGCTCGCAGGAGGTCGTCCTGCGCAAGGCGCTGGGGCTGGCCGACGATGTACGGGTCAACCCGTCCGGGGGAGCGCTGGCCGCCAACCCCGTGATGGCCGCCGGACTGATCCGGATCGGCGAGGCCGCCGCCGGGATCCACCGGGGCGAGTCCCACCGGGCGCTGGCCCACGCCACCTCGGGGCCGTGCCTCCAGCAGAACCTCGTCGCCGTCCTGGAGGGGGAGCCGTCGTGAGCAAGGAACCCGTGGCCGTCGTAGGAGTCGGCCAGACCAAACACGTCGCCGCCCGGCACGACGTCTCCCTCGCCGGGCTGGTCCGCGAGGCGGCCGGGCGCGCCCTGGAGGACGCCGGGCTGGGGTGGGCGGACATCGACGCGGTCGTCATCGGCAAGGCCCCGGACTTCTTCGAGGGCGTGATGATGCCGGAGCTCTATCTCGCGGACGCGCTCGGCGCGGTCGGCAAGCCCATGCTGCGGGTGCACACGGCGGGCTCGGTCGGCGGCTCCACCGCGCTGGTCGCCGCGAACCTGGTGGCCGCCCGGGTGCACACCACCGTACTGACCCTCGCCTTCGAGAAGCAGTCCGAGTCCAACGCCATGTGGGGCCTGTCGCTGCCGATCCCCTTCCAGCAGCCGCTGCTCGCCGGAGCGGGCGGCTTCTTCGCGCCGCACGTGCGCGCGTACATGCGGCGCAGCGGCGCCCCCGACACCGTGGGCTCGCTCGTCGCGTACAAGGACCGGCGCAACGCGCTCCTGAACCCGTACGCGCATCTGCACGAGCGGGACCTCACCCTGGAGAAGGTCCAGGCCTCGCCGATGCTCTGGGACCCGATCCGCTACTCGGAGACCTGTCCCTCCTCGGACGGGGCGTGCGCGATGGTCCTCACCGACCGTGCGGGGGCGGCCCGTTCGCCGCGTCCGCCCGCCTGGGTGCACGGCGGCGCGATGCGCAGCGAGCCCACGCTCTTCGCGGGCAAGGACTTCGTCTCGCCCCGGGCGGGCAAGGACTGCGCCGCCGACGTCTACCGGCAGGCGGGGATCGCCGACCCGCGCCGGGAGATCGACGCCGTCGAGATGTACGTGCCGTTCTCCTGGTACGAGCCGATGTGGCTGGAGAACCTGGGGTTCGCGGCGCAGGGCGAGGGCTGGAAGCTCACCGAGTCGGGCGTCACCGAGCTCGACGGGGACCTTCCGGTCAACCCGTCGGGCGGGGTGCTCTCCACCAACCCCATCGGCGCCTCCGGCATGATCCGCTTCGCCGAGGCGGCCCTCCAAGTGCGCGGGCGGGCCGGGGAGCACCAGGTGGAAGGGGCCCGCAGGGCGCTGGGGCACGCCTACGGCGGCGGCTCGCAGTTCTTCGCGATGTGGCTGGTCGGATCCGAGCCGCCGAGCCGCTAGGGCGTGTCGGCGCCTCCCCGCCGCCCCACGACCGGGCCCCGGGCGCCCGTCCGGGCCGTCGTCGCGGGCCCCCCGCGGTACTCCTTCCGTGGCCTGTCCGGGACCGGACGCGATCGCTAGTCTGGCCCCGGACGACAGGGAACCGGGAGGAGCAGGGACGTGGCCGAGAGCACCACCCAGCAGACCCTTGTGGGCTGGGACAAGCCGGATCTCGATCTCAGCAAGGCCGACTGGAGGTCGAGCAGCCAAGGGACGGGAGACGTCCAGATCGCGTTCGTGGAGGGGTTCATCGCGATGCGCAACGGGGGCCGCCCCGGCAGCCCCTCGCTGATCTTCAGCCCGGCCGAGTGGCGCGCCTTCGTGCTGAACGCGCGCGACGGGGAGTTCGACCTCACCTGAGCCGAGAGCCGGACGGGCCCGTCCGGCCCGGCCGCCGACCCCCGTGCGACCCGCCCGGCCCGTGGGCCGGGCGGGGCCGGGGCGCGTGCCGGGCGTCGCGGCGCGGGCCCGGATTCAAGGACGGGCTCTCACGCCTGCCGCCATGGTTACCATCAGCCACATGCCCGACCACTCCCTCGTACTCGACCTCGCCCTCACCGTCCGCCACGACGGCCACGGCGGGGTCGCCGACGACCTGAGCGGTCTCGAGGGGCTGACCGTGTGGGTGCGCGAGCACGCGGCCGCGCTGGCGGGGGACCCACACCCGGCCGCCGACGCCTTCGCGGCCGACGCCTTCGTGGCCGGCACCTTCACAGCCGACACCTTCACCGCCGACGACGACGCCCTCGCCGCCGTGCGCGCGCTGCGGGCCGCCGTACGCGCCCTCTTCGCCCGCGCGGTACGGCCGGACCCGCCGAGCGCCGCCGACGCCCAGCGGCTGCTGCCCGTCGAGATGGCCCTGGAGCTGCTGAACACGGCCGCCGCGGCGGTGCCCACCGCGCCCCGCCTCCAGTGGCCGGAGGGCGGCGACCCGTACACCGTCCACCAGGGCACCGGCACCCCCGACGCGGCCACGGCGCTCTGCGCCGCGCTGGCCCGCGCCGCCGTGGACTTCCTGACGGGGCCCGACCGGGCGAGGCTGCGGGCCTGCCACGCGCCCCGGTGCGTGCGCTACTTCCTCAAGGAGCACCCGCGCCAGGAGTGGTGCGGGCCCTCCTGCGGCAACCGCGCCCGGGTCGCCCGCCACCAGCGGCGCCACCGCGCGCCCACCGGACCGTAGACCGGCGGGAGCTCAGGCCTCCAGCGCGTCCGCCCCCTCGAAGAGGTGCCCCCAGGGCCGCTGGCCGCGGCCCGCCGCCTCGACGCCGGTCCTGTTGTAGCGGGCCGTCGTGCGCGACCACGCCAGATTGCCGCTCATCAGCGACCGCATGCCCGCCACATAGTCGTCGACCTGGGCCCGCAGCTGGTCCGAGACCCCGGTGTCCTGGAGCGCCTCGGAGAGTTCCACCGCGAGCGTCTGGAAGCGCTCCACCCGGGAGTTGGCCAGCCGGGCGACCTCACGGGCGGCGCGGTCCAGCGACAGCCCGGACCCCTTGTGCAGGATGATCACGCTGTTGTTGACGTCCCCGGCGGCCAGTTCCTTGTCCGCGGAGACGATGTCGTTGACGAAGATCACCACATCGGCCGTGATCCAGCGCATCTCGGCCAGCGGGCTGCCCCGGTGCAGCTCGTCCGGGAGCGTGTACCGGCCGCACCGCTCGACCAGGTCCAGACAGGGCTGCACCCCGATGGAGTCACGGCGGCCGCGCAGGAACCCCGGCAGCGACGGCAGCCCGGTGCGGGTGCGGTTGACCGCCTCCCAGTGATAGGCCATCAGATACTCCCGCCAGTGCGCCCGGAAGCGCTCCTGCCACAGCCGCGGGGTGCCGTCGCCCAGCCGCTTCCACAACTCCGCGAGTGTGCCCGCGAGATGGGTGGTCGGGTCGCCCGGGGCCGGGCCCCGGTCGCTCATCGTGCGCAGCATGATGTCGATCTGCCGGATCACCGCGTCCGGCTGCCGGCCGATCGGCCCGTCGAACTGGTCGTCGAAGACGAAGAACCAGGCGTTCAGATCGGTCGCCAGGGCGAGGTCGGCGTCGGTGGCGTCCGGATAGAAGTACGCCATCAGACGTTCGAGCCCCATCGCGTCGTACTCCTCGGTGGCGCACTGGCCCGAGAGCATCCCGAACCGGTGAAGCCAGTCGAGGGTGTGCTGACGCGCGACCGCGTGGCGCGGATGGCAGCGGGCGGGGAACGGGATGTCGATGAGCCCCGTGCGGTCCTCCGACAGCCGTGAGCCTGCTGGCGACGACATCGCTCCGCCTCCTCTGCGCCGAAGGGTGAGCAGCCTTGGGCGGAGCTGCCTGTCCGGAAAGCTCATAGTGCGCCCGTGGCCGGAACCGCACAAGCCGCGTGAGGACCGGTGCTTCGCGCCCCCGGATGCGATGTCAACCCCCCAGCAGATCCAGGCGAGTTAGTCAAGCCGGGTTTGCAAGACGGTCACATCGGTGTCACGGTGCGTGTCCGAAAGCGTAGGCTCGGCCCTACTGTCAAAAGGGGACGGTTGTGGCGGACACGAAAGGCCGGCGGACCAGTGGTGCGCGTCGGCGGCTGTTCGAGCGGGAGAATGAACTCCTGCTCCTCGAAGGCATGTTGGACGACCTGTGCGGCACCGGAGCCGAGGGGGATACGACCGCGCCGAGCGGTGGGCTGCTCGCGATCTCGGGAGCGGCCGGTCTCGGCAAGACGAGTCTGATCGCAGAGATCCGCAGGGAGGCCGTCGCCAGGAACTGCACCCTGCTGACGGCCCGCGGCGGCGAGCAGGAGCAGGGCGTGGCCTTCCACGTGGTGCGCCAGTTGGTGCAGCCCGTGCTGGCCGCGGCCGGTGAGAACGAACACCGGCGGATACTCGGGACCTGGTACGACATCGTGGCGCCCGCGGTCGGCCTGGTCGCCGTGCCCGGCGGCGGCTCGCCCGACCCGCAGGGCGTGCGCGACGGCCTGGACTGGCTGGTGACCCGGTTCGCCGTCCAGCACACGCCCGTCGTGCTCATCGTCGACGACGCGCACTGGGCCGACGACGAGTCGCTCACCTGGCTGAGCTCGTTCGCCCTGCGGGCCGCCGAACTGCCGATCCTGATCGTGGCGGCGTACCGGCCCGAGGAACTGCCCGCACAGGCGAGCGAGTTCCGCAGGCTCGCCGAGCGGCACGGCTCGCGGCCGGTGAACCTCGCGCCGCTCTCCCCGCACGGCGTGGGCAGGCTCGTCCACGACGTGCTGCAGAACGGCGCCGACGACCTCTTCTCCCGTGAGTGCTGGGCGCTGACGGGAGGCAACCCGTTCGAGGCGGTCGAGCTGATCGCCAAGATCCGCGAGCGCAACATCAAACCGCACTACGCCAACGCCGCCGAGCTGCGCGAGCTCGCCTCCTCGGCCCGTGGCAGCGGACTCGTCGAGCGCCTGGAGCGGCTCGGCCCCTCACCGGTCAGGCTGGCCTGGGCCGTCGCCATCCTGGGCACCGCGGTCGACCCGGACATGGCCAGCAGCGTCGGCGGGCTGGGCGCCGAGGAGTCGGTGGACGCCATCCAGCGGCTGCGCGAGGCCCGCATCCTGGCCGGGCGCACCGGCGACACCGACCGGCTGGACTTCTTCCACCCGCTGGTCGGTACGGCGGTCTACCGCGCCATTCCGCCCGCGATGCGGGTGGCGATGCACGGCCAGGCGGCGGTCTGCGTCACCGAGGCGGGCCTCGGACCCACGGTCGCCGCCCGCCACCTCCTGGAGATGCACCCCGACGACGACCGCTGGGCGGTGCAGCAGCTGAGGGCCGCCGCGCGCGAGTGCATGCGCGCGGGCGCTCCCGAGGCCGCCCGGCGTTGTCTGGCCCGCGCGCTGCGCGAGCCGCCCTCCCTGGAGGAGCGGGCCGAGGTGCTCTTCGAGCTCGGCTGCTCGGCGCTCCTGAACGAACCGGCCACCACCGTCAACCACCTCCAGGCCGCCCTGGAGGAGCCGGAGCTCGACCCGGCCCTGCGTGAGGCGATCACCTACCGGCTCGCCCAGGCGCTGGCGCACACCGACCGGATGGGCGAGGCCGCCGAGCTGGTCGCGGTCGAGGGCAGGGCCTCCAGCAACCCGCGCACCCGGCTGCGGATGCAGGCCGGCTTCAAGTGGAACGCGTTCCGGGCCGACGAGGAGGACTCGGCCGCCCGCTCGCGCAGGCTCGCCCGCCTCGCCGACCACCTCACCACCCGGGGCATGGCCGAGCGCTACATCCTGGGGCTGCGCGCCTGGGACGCCATGGTCCGGGGCGAGCCCGCCGCCACCGCGCTGGCGTACGCCGAGGAGGCACTCGGCGACGGGCTCTCCTGGACCGACGAGGAGTGGGGCTTCGAGGTCCCCGTCATGGTCGCGCTCACCTTCATGTACTGCGACCAGCCGGGCCGCGCCGACGAGCTGTTCAGCAAGGGCATCGCGGAGTGCGAGAACCGCGGCTGGCGCGGCGCCCACCTCTCCTTCGGCCTCACCCTTCTCGGCTACATCAGGTTCTGCCGCGGCCGCCTCGCCGAGGCCGAGGACCTGGTCCACGGCGGGCTGCGGATCGCCGACCGGGTCGGCCAGCGCATCCCGGCCCAGTGGTTCGCGCTCGGCATCCTGATGGAGATCCTGCTGGCCAGGGGCCGGGTGGACGAGGCACAGGAGCTGTCCGACCGCTACAACTACGGACAGGTCGTCCCCAACGCCGTCGTCTACCCCGACTCCGAGACCGTCTACAGCGAGCTGCTGCTCGCCCGGGGTCTGCGCAGCGACGCCGAGCAGCGGCTGCGCGCGGTCGGCCGGCGGCTCGACCGCCGGGGCATGCGCAATCCGGCGTGGTGCCCCTGGCGGCCGCTGCTCGCCGAGGCGCTGGCCCAGGCGGACCCGGCGGAGGCCCAGAAGGTGGCCGACGAGGGCATCGAGCTGGCCCGCCGGTTCGGCACGGCGGGTGCCATCGGCCGTGCGCTGCACTCCGCCGCCAAGGTCGCCACCGGCGCGAAGAGCCTCAAGCTCCTCGCGGAGGCGGTCCAGCACCTGGAGCGCTCGCCGTCCGCGTACGAGCTGGCCTGCGCGCTGGTCGACCACGGCACCGCCCTCAGCCGTGCCGGGCTGCCCCAGGACGCCTCGGAGCTGCTCATCCGGGGCATGGAGAGCGCGGTCGGCTGCGGTGCCGACGCACTGGCGGCGCGGGCGCGCGACGAGCTGGCCGCGTCGGGGCTGCGCCCGCTGCGGCTGCGCGCGGTGGGCACGGACTCGCTCACCGCCCAGGAGAAGACGGCGGCCGACCGGGCGGCGCGGGGCTGGGACAACACCCGTATCGCCGAGGAGCTGGGCCTGCGGGAGCGGGCCGTGGAGCTGCTGCTCTCCGGCGTCTTCCGCAAGCTCGGCACCGACCGGGCCGGGCTGCCGGAGCTGCTGCGGCACACCGAGAACCGCTCGGGACCGGAGGCTTCGGCGCACTGAACCGCGGGGCGTGGGCCGGGGCCCGTCGAGGTGCTCCGGCCACGTACCATGGGCGGCATGTCGTTCCTCCGCCGCCGCAGCTCCGCCACTCCCGCGGGCCCGGACTTCGATGTCCTGGCCATGGACCCGGGCGACTGGCCCGGAAACCTCGGTGCCGGGCTGCTGCCCGCACCCGACGGAAGCTGCCAGGGCGTCTTCCTGCGCTACGACCTGTTCGGCGGCCGCGGCCCCGCCATGGTCATCGGCAATCTGCCCGAGGGCTCCCCGGCCCGGGAGCTCGACGAGGGCCAGGTGCCGTTCGAGGTCTCCCAGCTGCTGCTGGCGCTGGAGAACGACGAGCCCGTCGAGGTCGTCGGCTCCGAGGACATCCCCGTGATGCAGGGCGACAACCTGCTGATCGTGCGGCGCCTCAAGCTCTCCGAGAGCCGCGTCTCCTGTGTCCAGTTCGACCGCAGCGACAACGTCCTGGTCACCATCGCGAGCTGGGACCGGCCGATCACCGACGACCTGTACGCCCTTCTGAAGCCGCTGCCCGCGGAGCTCTTCCAGCAGGGCTGACGACGCCAGGGGCAGGTCAGCGGCCTGCCGCTGGTCTCCTCCACTGACACAACCCACCCTTGTGACGGCACTCTTGACGCGCCCTCACCCCGGGTCACAGAGTGTGCGCGCGACCGCACCCCAGGTGAACTCCCGGCAGGAAGGGTTGTCATGACTGCCCATCAGAGGATCAGGCGCGCACTCGCGCTCACCGCCACCGGGGCCTTCGGCCTCGCTCTGCTCGCCCCCGTCTCACCGGCCGGCGCCCAGGAGCGCGCCACCGAGTGCCCGCGCGTCCTGAAGTGCGACTGGGTCCCGGCGGCCTACCAGCAGAACGGCGCTCCGGAGAACAAACAGGCGTACGGAAATTACGACATCGCCGACCGGCCGTCCACCAACAAGATCAAGTACATCGTCCTGCACGACACCGAAGAGGACTACGCCGGCACCATCCGGATCTTCCAGGATCCGAAGAGAGCCGTCTCCGCCCACTATGTCGTGCGCTCCTCGGACGGCCACGTGGCGCAGATGGTGAAGACCAAGGACGTCGCCTGGCAGGCCGGGAACTGGTACGTCAACACCCACTCCATCGGCATCGAGCAGGAGGGCGTCGCCGTCGAGGGCGCCCGGTGGTACACCCCCGAGATGTACCGCTCCACGGCCGCGCTCGTGCGCTACCTCGCCGCCAAGTACGACATCCCGCTGGACCGCCAGCACATCATCGGCCACGAGAACGTGCCGCCCACCACGGCCGGCGCCACCAAGAACATGCACTGGGACCCGGGCCCGTACTGGGACTGGAACCGTTTCATGAAGACGCTCGGCGCCCCCACCCACCCCACCGCGCGGCCCAACAGCCAACTGGTCACCATCAGCCCCACGTTCTCCGCCAACCAGCAGGTCTTCCGTGACTGCGAGAAGAAGGTGGACCTGCCCCTCCAGGGCAGCAGCGCCGTCCCGCTGTACACCGAACCCTCCACGGCGGCCCCGCTCTTCGCCGACCCCGGACTGCACGGGCCGGGCGAGAGCGGCACCAACTGCGCCGCCGACTGGGGCAGCAAGATCAGCGCCACCCAGCAGGCCGTGGTGGCCGAGCGCAGACCGGGGTGGACGGCCATCTGGTGGTACGGCCAGAAGGCCTGGCTCCAGACACCCGCGCACACCCGCACCACCACCCCGACGGCGGGCTATGTCGTACGGCCCAGGGCGGGCCTGAGCGAGGTGCCGGTGTACGGCGTCGCCTACCCGGAGAAGAGCGACTACCCGGCCGACTTCACCGCCGCGCGCGTGGGCACCCCGCTGGCGTACACCATCAAGGCGGGCCAGTCCTACCCCGGCGGCGGAGAGGCGCCCACGGGCTACTACTACGCCCCGACGATCGACTCCTCACTGCCGTACGACCACACGTACTTCTCCGGCGCGGCGAAGTACGTCACGGTCCAGATCGGCCACCGTGTCGCGGTGGTGCGGGCCGCCGACGTCGACGTCGTACGGGTGCGCTGAGCTCCCGCACACAGCGGCGCGCCGCGCGCCCGGTGTGTCGGCACCGGGGCGCGGCGCGCCCTTTCCCACGAGGCCCGCCCGGCGGAGCAGGTGGCCGGAGCGGGTTCCTCACACGGCGGTCAGCGGGTCCCGACCGCCGCACGCACGGCCCGACGCGCCAGGGCGCAGTCGTCGTGCAGCCTGCGCAGCAGCAGCCGCTGCTGCTCCCCGGCCGACGGCACACCCGGCTGCTGCGGCGAGGCCGCGCCCGAGGGCGCCGACTCCCGCATGGTGCGCTGCACGGCCGTCTCGTACGTCCGGATCTCCCGCGTCAGTACGAGCATCAGGTTCACCAGGAAGGCGTCCCGCGCGGCCGGGCCGGACGCCTGCGCCGCCTGGCTGATTTGCCGCCGGGCCACCGGGGCGTCCCCGAGCACCGCCCACAGCGTCGCCAGGTCGTACCCCGGCAGATACCAGCCGGCGTGCTCCCAGTCGACGAGCACCGGGCCGGCCGGCGACAGCAGGATGTTCGTCAGCAGCGCCTCGCCGTGCGAGAACTGCCACGCGACCGGGCGGCCCGAGTGGGCCAGACCGTGCAGCAGCTTCTGGAGGTCGCTGAGATCCCGGTCGGTGAAGAGCCCGAGCTCGTGGTAGCGGGCGATGCGCGGCGCGTACTCCAGCGGGCGGCCGAACATCTCGGCAGGCGGCCGCCAGGCGTTGACCCTGCCGATCGCCCCGAGGGCGGCGCGGACGTCCGCCCGGGGCGGAGCCTCCAGGGGATGCCGGGCCAGGGCCGCCGCCCGGCCGGGCATCCGCTCGATCACCAGGGTGCAGTTGTCCGGATCCGCGGCGATCAGTCGTGGCACCCGCACGGGTGGGCGGTGCCGGACGAACGCGCGGTAGACCGCTATTTCGTGCCTGAACCGCTCGGCCCAGACGGGCGAGTGGTCCAGGAGGCACTTGGCGACCGCCGTGGCGCGGCCGGTGGTTCCGACGAGCAGGACGGACCGGCCGCTGCGCCGCAGCACCTGCACCGGGTTGAACTCCGGGCAGATGCGGTGCACGGACGCGATGGCCATCCGCAGCTGCGCGCCCTGCGGGCCGGACAAGTCGATCCTCCCGCTGAGCGGTTGGACGCCCGCCCCAGGCCGGCGCGCGGTCCGGCCGGCGCCGAGCGCCGCCGGAGCGGCGTGCGAGGGGTCGAGGTACGGCCCGCCGCCCACCAGGTGGCGGTGCGGTCGGGGCGGGGCTGACACGGAGGACGATGCTGTGTACATGGGCGAGACAGATCCCTTCGTGCGCCGACGAGTAGCTGGCCGACCCGGCCCCGGTGGCCCTGATCCCACCCTGGGGAATGGGGTCCGCCAGCCGGGGCGGGGTGGCGCCTTCTTACCTGACACCCGGCTGCGGGTGGCACACCATCTGGCGCACCCTGGCGAACCCTGGCGAATAGTCCCACCGCGTCTGACAGGGGGTTACTGTCAACTCAGCCGAGAACCTGGGGGCTTGAAGTGAACGGACAACCCAACACCCGCCTGAACGACCTCTTCGGCCTCGCCGGCTGGTCCAAGGGCGAACTCGCGAGGCTGGTGAACCGGCAGGCGGCGGCGATGGGCCACCCCCAGCTGGCCACCGACACCTCGCGGGTGCGGCGTTGGATCGACATGGGGGAGTCCCCGCGCGATCCGGTGCCGAGGGTGCTGGCGGCTCTGTTCACCGAGCGGCTCGGCCGTGTCGTGACCATCGAGGACCTCGGTTTCGACCGGCAAGGGCGCGCCGGGAAGCGGCGGGACGTCGGACCCAAGCAGAACCCCGACGGCCTTCCGTGGGCGCCTGAACGGACGGCGGCGGTCCTCACCGAATTCACGGGAATGGACCTCATGCTCAACCGACGCGGTCTGGTGGGCGCGGGCGCCGCGCTCGCCGCAGGCTCCGCACTCAGCAGCGCCATGCACGACTGGCTGCACACCGACCCCGTACTCTCGGCCGACGCCCCCCGTCTCGACGATCCCCTCCACGCCGACCCCGCCGGGTACGACCGCTATGAGGCGGCCCCCATCGGGTCGCAGGAGATCGGGGCACTGGAGCGCTCGGTCGAGGTCTTCCGCGCCTGGGACGCGTCCCGGGGCGGCGGACTTCAGCGCAAGGCCGTGGTGGGCCAGCTCAACGAGGTGGGCGGCATGCTCGCCTACCGTCACCCCGACCATCTCCAGCGGCGCCTGTGGGGCGTCGCCGCCAACCTGGCCGTCCTGGCCGGCTGGATGTCCCACGACATCGGCCTCGAACCCACCGCCCAGAAGTACTTCGTCATCGCCGCGCACGCGGCCCGCGAGGGCGGCGACCGCCCGCGCGCCGGCGAGGCACTCTCCCGCGCCGCCCGGCAGATGGTCCATCTGGGCCGTCCCGACGAAGCGCTCGACCTGATGAAGCTCGCCAAGTCCGGCTCCGGCGACGAGACCCTGCCGCGCACCCGGGCCATGCTGCACACCATCGAGGCCTGGGCGCAGGCGTCGATGGGGCAGGGCCAGGTGATGCGGCGCACCCTGGGCGAGGCCGAGGAGCTCTTCGTCTCGGACCGGGGCGATGTGCCCCCGCCGAGCTGGATGCAGATGTTCGACGAGGCGGACCTCCACGGCATGCAGGCCCTGGCGTTCCGTACGCTCGCCGAGCACGACCCGAGCGCGGCGGGCATCGCCGCCCGCCATGCCAAACAGGCGCTCGAACTACGGGTCAACGGGCGCCAGCGCTCGAAGATCTTCGACTACATCTCGCTCGCCTCGGCCTGCTTCATCGCCGACGACCCCGAACAGGCGGACCGCTACGCCCGGCTGGCGCTGGTGTCGATGGGGGAGACCTCCTCCCACCGCACCTGGGACCGGCTGCGCGAGATGTACCGGCTGACCGGGCAGTACTCGGGCTACCAGAAGATCCAGGACCTGCGCGAGGAGATCCAGCTGGCCCTGCCGAAGGCGCCGCAGCGCCGGGGCAGGAGCATGGACCTCTAGAAGGCGGGCCCGGGATCCCGGACCCGCCTCGCGACCGACCTCAGCTCATTCGATCCGTACCGCCGTCAACCGATCCGTGCCGCCGGGGAGTTCACGACCCGATGCGTGCCACCAGCACGCACGCGTCGTCCTCGCGGTCCGTCTCGCCGAACTCCTCGACCACCGTCCGCACGCCGTCCTGCGCCGTACGGACCGTTTCGAGGCGGGGGGCGAGCTCCAGCAGCCTGCGGCACCCCGGCTCGTCGGTGGTGCCCCGCCGGGTCAGCCCGTCGGTGTGCAGGACCAGCAGATCGCCGGGCCTCAGCTGTACCTCGGCCTGTCCGTACCCGGCTCCTGACGTCGCTCCCAGCAGCACCCCGTCCGGGGGCGTCAGAGCGCACCCCGTCCCGCCGCGGAACAGCAGCGGGGCGGGGTGTCCTGCCTGTGCCCAGGACAGGACGCGGGTGACCGGGTCGTACTGGCAGCAGACCGCGCTGCCGAGCGCGGGCTGGACCGAGTGATCGAGCAGCTGGTTGAGGTGGCCCATCAGATCGCCGGGGCGGATGCCGGCGACCGCCATGCCGCGCAGCGCGCCGAGCAGCATCGCCATGGCACCGGTGGCGGTGACCCCGTGGCCGGTCAGATCTCCGACGGTCAGTAAAGACCTGCCGTCGGGCAGCTCCAGCGCGTCGTACCAGTCGCCGCCGATGAGTGCGCTGGTGGCCGACGGCAGATAGTGCGCGGCGACGTCGAGCGCCGCCGGGTTGCCCTGGGGCAGCCGCAGGGAGCCGCGCCAGGGCGGCAGCACGGCCTCCTGGAGCTCTACCGCGAGCCGGTGCTCGGTCTGGGCGATGTGCTGTTCGCGGCGGAGCGAGTCGCGCGACTCGCGCACCGCCCGCTGGCTGCGGCGCAGTTCGCTGACGTCGCGCAGCACGGCCCACATCGAGGCGGTGCAGCCGTCGGCGTCGAGCACGGGCTCGCCCATCATGTGCAGCGTGCGCACCCGCCCGTCGGTGCGCACGATCCGGAACTCCCCGTCGATCGGCTTGCCGTCGACCAGACACTCCGTCACCATCGCCGTGAGCAGGCCCTGGTCCTCGGCGAACACCATCGACGGCAGTTCGTCGAGCGACATCGCTCCGCTCTCGGGCGCCCGTCCGAATATCTGGAAGAGCTCATCGGACCAGTCCACCGCGTCGGTCAGCAGGTTCCACTCGGCGCTGCCGACCCTGCTGAGCAGGGATCCGGGCATCGGGTCGGGCGCGAACCCGGGTGCCTCCTCCTCGTCGCACTCCTGTGGTGCGGGCTCGGGCAGGCCCTCCTTCAGCTGGTCCAGGTGCGTGCCGAGGTCGTCCAGGTGATGGACCGCCAGGTCGCACAGGGCGCGCTGCCAGCGGCCGTGCGCGTCGTCGTCGTCCACCAGCGCGTCGCGCCGTACGGCGTCCACTCCGCCGCGCAGTCGACGGGTCTGTGTGATCAGCGCGTCGACCGTGTCCCGCTCCGGCGGTTGCGGGCTGGGACGGTCCGCGAACAGATGGGACGGCATGACGTACTCCGATACAGGCGCGGCACTGCAAGTCGGAAGGATGGACCGGTAACGACTGTTGCACAGGGAGCGATGCCCCGTAAGGGATTTGGCAACACTCGATACGGTGGTGCTTGTGGCATATGCCTGCGGCCTTCCGTGGGCGATCAGCGCACCCCCCGCCGAACTGGGAAACCACGGGTGCGCGCGGTCCAAACCACCAGTACAGCACCGATCACGAGCGGCAGGGACGCCCAGGGGAGCGCACCGGCGCCCGCGCTCTCCAGAACGACCCCGCCGGTGAGCGATCCGGCGGCGATCCCGACGTTGTACACGGTCGCCTGGAGGGAGGTGGCCACGTCCGCGTGCTCCGGCCCCGAGACGTCGACCAGAGCGGTCTGGATGAGCGTCGGCGCGCCGCCGAAGGCCGCGCCCCACAGCGCCACCGCGACCAGCAGCACGGCGGGCACCCGCCCCAGGGCGCCAAGTGCCGCCATCACGACGGCGATCAGCCCCAGGGCGCCGAGCAGTGTGGCGCGCGGCCGGCGGTCGGCCAGCGCGCCCGCGAGCCAGATGCCGGCGACGGTCGAGCCGCCGAAGACGAAGAGGACCAGCCCCCCGCGCCCGAAGCCGGCGTCCTCGGCGAACGCCACCAGGAAGGTGTACACCGCCTGGTGGCCGAGGAGCAGCAGCAGGGTGACGGACAGGACGGCCCGGATGCCCGGCAGGGCCGCGATCCGCCGCAGCGGGGTCCGCCCCGCGCTCGGCTCGCCGGGGAAGCCGGGCACGTACCGCAGGGCGCACAGGACCAGGAGCGCGGCCAGGGCGGCCAGGGCGGCGAATCCCGTGCGCCAGCCCACGGCTCCGGCCAGCGCGGTGCCCAGCGGTACACCGAGCGAGAGCGCGACGGTGATGCCCGAAAGGACGATCGCGATGGCTCGGCCCCGGCGCTCGGCGGGCACCATCCGGGCCCCGTAGCCCGCGAGCATCGCCCACAGCGTGCCGCCCATCGCCCCCGCGAGCAGCCGGGCCGCGCACGTCAGCGGATAGGAGAAGGAGAGCGCGGTGACGGCGTCGGCGAGCGCGAGGCCGGCGAGCGCGCCGGTCAGGACCGTGCGCCGGGGCAGCCCGCGCAGCAGCGCGGTGAGCGGTATCGCGGACAGGAAGGAGGCGGCCGCGTACAGCGTCACCAGGAAACCGATCCGCCCCTCGGACACCCCCAGCCCGCCGCTCATGCGCGGGAGCAGCCCGGCGGGCAGCAGCTCGGTGAGCACGGCGGTGAAGGCCGTGGCGGCCAGCGTGAGCAGCCCGCCCAGCGGCAGTGCGGAGCGTGCGGGGGCGCTCGGGGCTGCGGCGCGCGCCGGTGGTGCGGTCGTCATACGGCCATGGTCGAACCCTCACATTAGTGTGAAGGGCAAGCCTCCTTCCCCGGGGACCGCCCTGACCTGCGCTGCAACCCGTTCCGGGGCGGGGAGCGAGCCTCCTGGCCGTTCATGACATCCTGTGTCGTCACAGCTCGCCGGACAGATGGGATCGGCGGACGTCCGGGGGGTTACAGGGGAAGGTCGATGAGGCTCTGCTTTCTGGTGGAGGAGCACTACCGCCACGACGGCATGCCGGTGGAGGTGATCCGCCAACTCGTCGCCTGGGGTCATCGGGTGGACGTGCTGCGCCCGGGCGGCTCCCTGCTGCGGATGTCCGAGGTGGTCAGCGCGGGCAGCCATGACGCCTGGGTGCTCAAGACGGTGTCCGGCGGCCCGGGCCTGACGCTCCTGGAGGCCGCCGCGGCAGTCGGTCTCACCACCGTCAATGACGCCCGGTCGATTCGGGGCGTACGGGACAAGGCGCTCGCGGCGGCCATCGGCCGCAACCGGGGGCTGCCGATGCCGACGACGTACGCGGCGGCCGTCCCCGAACTGCTCGCCGAGATACCCGAGTCCGCGTTCCCGCTGGTGGTCAAGCCCGCCGACGGCAGCGCGGGGCGCGGGGTGTGCCTGGTCCCGTCGCCGGACCGGCTCGCCGCGATGACCGGGCAACTGGCGGGCCAGGGCATGCTGGTGGCGCAGCCGTACGTGCCCAACTCGGGCGTGGACCTCAAGGTGTACTGCGTGGGGGGCGAGCTGTACGCCACCGAGCGCTGCTCCCCGCTCCACCCCGACCACGCCGTGCGCGAGCGGCAGGTGGTGCTCCCCGCCGAGGTGGCCGCCGTCGCCGCCCAGGTCGGCGCGGTCTACGGCCTGGACCTGTACGGGGTGGACGTGCTGCTCGGCCCGGACGGGCCGGTGGTGGTCGACGTGAACGACTTCCCGAGCTTCCGGCAGGTGCCGCAGGCCGCCGCGCGGGTGGCGCGCGCCGTGCTGGAACTGGCCCGCACCGGCCGGGCCGGCGCCCCGGACGTCATCCCGCAGGCCATCATCCCGGAGGCCGTCATACCGGAGCAGCAGCCGGGGGCGGCCGTATGAGGATCGGCCTCCTCACCCCGGAGCCCGGCCACCCGCTGCTCGCCGCCGCCACCGCCCTGCTCGCCCGTGAGCACGAGGTGGAGCCGGTGCACCCGGACGCGGCGCCGCCGGACCGGGTCGCCGACGTCTATCTGCTCAAGTCCCGTACGCCCCGGGCCCTCGCGCTCGCCCGGGAGCTGGAGGCGCGCGGCGCCGCGGTGCTGAACTCGGCGTCCGCGACGGAGCTCTGCCAGGACCGCACGGCGATGGCGGAGCTGGCCGGGCGGGCCGGGCTGCCGTTCGCGGCGACCCGCACCTTCGCCGCGCTCGCCCTGCTCGCGGACGCGCACGACCTCACGTATCCGCTGGTGGTCAAGAGCCGCCACAGCCGCCGCCACGACCTGGTCGCCCGCGTCGACGACCGGGACGGGCTGCGGGCGCTGGCCGGGGTGTGGGGGCCGGAGCCGGTGGTGGTGCAGGAGTTCACCGCCAACAGCGGCTGGGACCACAAGCTGTGGGTGATCGGCGACCGGGTCTTCGCCGCCCTGCGCCGCTCCGAGCTCGCCCCCGGGGGCCGCGGCCCCACCCGCTCGCTGCCCCTGGACGAGCTGCCGCCCGGCTGGGCCGACCTGGCGCTGCGGGTGGGGGAGGCCTACGCCCTGGAGGTGTACGGGGTGGACCTCATCGACGCGGCCGGGAGCCCGCTCATCGTGGACGTCAACGCCTTCCCGGGCATACGGGGTCAGCTCGGCGCCCCCGAGGCGCTCGCGGAGCTCGCCGTGGCGGCGGGGAGCGGGCGGCTCATCCCACGGCCACGGGCACGTCCTGCGCAAGAGTGGTGTTCCACGCCGTGATCACCGGTCGGCCGTGTTCGGTGCCCAGCCGTGACACGGCTCCGGTGCCGAGCAGGAACAGCGACCCGGCGGTGGCGGGCAGCCCCAGATAGCGGGCCGTCAGGACGCGCAGGAAGTGCGAGTGGGCGACCAGCGCGACATCGCCGTCGGACGCCAGTGCCCCCACGGCCTCCGCGAGCACCCGGTCGGCGCGGGCGCCGACCTGCTCGGCGCTCTCGCCCGGGTGCGCGGCGGGCCCGGCGGCGACCCCGTCGGTCCACAGGTTCCAGTCGGGGCGGTCGCGCTGGATCTCGGGGGTGGTGACGCCCTCGTACCCGCCGTAGTCCCACTCGCTCAGGTCGGGCCGCACCTGAAGGCCGGTCAGCCCCGCCAGTTCGGCGGTGCGCCGGGCCCGGGCCGCCGGGCTGACCAGGGTGAGCCCGATCCGGCGCCCGGCGAGCAGCGGCGCCACCGCGCGGGCCTGGGCCTCGCCGTGCTCGGTGAGCGGCAGGTCGGTGTGGCTGGTGTGCTGCCCCGTCAGGGTCCACGCCGTCTCGCCGTGCCGTATCAGGATCAACTCGCCCATGGATCGTTCCCGTTCTCCGCGACCGGCCGGACGGGCTCGTCCCGCCGGACCGTGTACGGCACAACCATGCTGGGCGCGAGGGCATTCCGGCAGGTGGGGCAGGTCACGCGTGGGGGAGCTCAGCCCGTGAGGAAGGCGCGCACACCCCGCGAGACGGCGTCGTCGCCCAGCAGGTCGTTGTGCTTGAGGCAGCCCGCCGCGTTGTTGACCGCGCCGGTGAGCGGCACGCTGCTGTCCGGGTTGACGACCTCGTCGCAGTTCGACCACCAGGTGGCGTACTGGACGGCGCCGGGCGTCTCGTCGCCCTCGGCCAGCTGCTTCTGCACGTACGAGCCCGGGGTCATGTCGCGGCAGGCCTGGGACCACAGCGCGCAGGCCCAGGCGGTGGAGGTGCCGTGGTTGGGCCCGGCGAGCGAGACCCAGTGGCCGACGGTGGCGGTGCTGCCGCCGCCGTACTTGACGTACCAGCGCGTCACCAGGCTGCCGAAGGAGTGGGCGACGACGTCCACCCGGGCCGCGCCGGTCCGCGCGCGCACCTGCTCCACATAGGCGGCGAACCGGCCGGACAGCACCTCGTTGACCGACTGGCTGGTGTCGTAGCCCCAGGAGAAGAGGTCCGCGTCGGTGTAGCCCGACGCCTTGAAGTCCTCGCGCATCCGGCCCCACACACCGGGGTCGGCGTTGTAGCCGTGCACGAAGACCACCGGGGTGCGGGCCGGGGCGGGCGCCGCGGGACCGGGGACGAGCCCCGGCCCGGCGGCGGCCAGGGCCACCATCAGCGACACTGCTCCGCGGCGCATGGACAGCACGATGTCTCCCTCGAAGCCTCGCCCTCGCGGGCCACGCTGTGACGGCCGGGTGGCCGGGAGCATGGTGGGGCCTGGGGCCCGCGATGGCCAGATGCGTGCGTCACCCCGTCGTCCGGCGGCGGCGCCCGACGGGATCCGGCCGTCCGCTCAGCCGTCGGCGAGCGTGTTCCAGAACATCGCCTCGTACGACTGCAACAGCCTGCCGTAGCGCCGGGCCAGGGCGGCCCCGGCCTCGGAGGGGACGTCCGAGGCGACGGCCGCGAGGGCCTGGCGCTCCAGCTCGGGGGCGGGCCCGGCGAAGAAGTCGAAGAAGCCGCACGCCTCGTCCGAGAAGCCGTACCGGTCGCGCAGCGCTTCGGCCACCGTGGCGCAGTAGCCGCCCCAGGCCGCGAAGTTGGCGGTGAGTGCGAGGGCCACCAGGGGCGGCTCGCCGTTCAGTGCCAGCCACGCCACCCAGGCCGGATACGCCTGGCAGCCGGGCAGCGGCTCGTACCGCCCGACGCTCTGCGCGTCGAGCCCGCAGGCGGCCTCGTACGCGCCGAGCCGCTCCAGGGCGAGCGTCTCACCGGCGGCGAGCGAGCCGAAGAACTCGGCGCACGCCGGATTGCCGGACCGTGCCGAGCGGTCGGCGAGGAAGGTGAAGGCGCGCAGGTCGGAGCCGATGACATGGCGCTGTTCCAGGGCGAGGGCGCCAAGGGTGCGCAGGGTGGCGGTGCCGCTCGCGATCTCGGGCACCAGCCGGTTGGCGTCCTTCGCGGGCGCCAGTTCCGCCGTGATCGTCTCCACCAGTTCCCGGGCCGTGACCGCCATGGGGACCCCTCTCCGGCCGGCGCTCGTGGCGCCCAGGCTCTCATGTACGCGGGGGCCGAGATGGGCCAATGCGGCAGAAATCGACCGGATCATCCCGTGCGAGTGATTCGGCCGAACTGTGCGTAGACCACTTAGCTGCCTTGGGCATGTAGTGGAGATCGGCAAGACGGACTCTTCGCTTGCGAGGTTCACCCCATGACCGAATCTGTCTCCTTTCCCCAGGACCGCACCTGCCCCTATCAACCGCCCGGCGCCTACCGGCCGCTGCGCGAGGCGAGCCCGCTGTCGCGGGTGACGCTCTTCGACGGCCGCACCGCGTGGTTCGTCACCGGCCACGCCGAGGCACGGGCGCTGCTCGTGGACCCGCGGCTCTCCTCCGACCGGCTCCATCCGGCGTTCCCGGCCGTCACCCGGCGGTTCGCGGCGCTGAACGTGCGCCGCACCGAACTCCTCGGCGTGGACGACCCCGAGCACAACACCCAGCGCCGCAAGGTCATCCCCGGCTTCACCCTCAAACGCACCGCCGCCCTGCGGCCGATGATCCGGGAGACCGTGGACGGCCTCCTGGACGCCATGGTCGCGAAGGGGCCGCCGGCCGACCTGGTCACCGCGTTCGCGCTGCCGGTGCCGTCCATGGTGATCTGCGCGCTGCTCGGCGTCCCGTACGAGGACCACGACTTCTTCGAGGAGCAGTCCCGGCGGCTGCTGCGCGGGCCCGAGCCGTCCGACACCGAGGACGCCCGCGTCCAACTGGACTCCTACCTCGGCGAGCTGGTCGACCGCAAGGTCCGCGAGCCGGGCGACGGACTGCTCGACGAGCTCGTCGAGGACCAGCTGCGCACGGGCGGCATGGACCGCGCGGAGCTGGTCAGGATGGCGGTGCTGCTGCTCGTCGCCGGGCACGAGACCACGGCGAACATGCTGTCGCTGGGGACCTTCACGCTCCTGGAACACCCCGAGCGGCTCGCCGAGCTGCGGGCGGACCCGTCGTTGATGCCGGTGGCGGTCGAGGAGCTGATGCGGTTCCTGTCCATCGCGGACGGCATGCTGCGGGTGGCCACCGAGGACATCGAGGTGGCCGGCACGGTGATCCGCGCCGACGACGGCGTGGTGCTCTCCACGTCCATGATCAACCGGGACGGCTCGGTCTACCCGGACGCCGACACCCTCGACTGGCACCGCTCGGCGCGCCACCACGTGGGCTTCGGGTTCGGCATCCACCAGTGCCTGGGGCAGAACCTGGCGCGGGCCGAGATGGAGATCGCCCTGGGCGCCCTCTTCTCCCGGCTGCCGGGGCTGCGGCTGGCGGCGCCCGCCGACCGGATTCCGTTCAAACCGGGCGACACCCTCCAGGGGATGCTGGAACTCCCCGTCACTTGGTAGTGGAGTGGGCTCATGAACATCAGCATCGACAGTGACGTCTGCATCGGCTCGGGGCAGTGCGTGCTGACCGCCCCGGGTGTGTTCACCCAGGACGACGACGGATTCAGCGAGCTGCTGCCGGGGCGCGCGGACGGCGGGGGCGACCCCATGGTCCGCGAGGCCGCCCGCGCCTGCCCGGTGCAGGCCATCTCGCTCGGCCACTGACCCGCGCGTCGGCGGTACGGTGACCCGCGCATCGGCGGTACGGCACGTGTCTTTCGCGCCGTACCGTCCGGTGGGCGCCGCCGTCAGCGGTCGGTGTGCCGCAGCCGTACGACGGGGATGTCCCGCTCGGTCCGCTTCTGGTAGTCCGCGTAGGGCGGGAACACCTCCACCAGGTGCGGCCACACCCGGGCCTTCTCCTCGGGGGAGAGGGTCTCGGCGCGGGCGGGGAAGCGCTCGGTGCCGATCCGGACGCTGACGTCCGGCTGTTCCACGAGGTTCAGGTACCAGAGCGGATGCTCGTCGGAGCCGCCCTTGGAGGCCACGATCAGATAGTCGTCGCCGTCACGCCCGTAGATCAGCACGGTGCGGCGTACGGTGCCGGTGCGACGGCCGACGTAGTCCAGGAGCAGACAGGGCGCGCCGTGCAGGGTCGTTCCCTTGGTGCCGCCCGACTCCTCGTACAGCCGGGCCTGTTCGGCCACCCAACCGGTCGGGCTGATCTCCACCGCGCTGCCGTCGCCGGGTTTCAGGGCCACGGGGTCCTCCTTCGCCGAGAGTGAGTCGCCTCCCAGCCTGCCCCAGTCGGCGGGAGTGAGCCCTCGCGGCGCACCCGCCCGGCCGAAATCGTTCGCTCGCCGGGTCGTCAGCCGCCGGTGGTGGAGCCCGGCCGCAGGATCATCAGGACGGTGACCGTCGCCCACAGGAGGTTGAACACCCCCGTGAACATGGCCAGCCGGACGGTCCGGCGTACGTCGACGGCGGTCACCGGCCCGGTCCGTACCTCGGTGGCGGCCGTGTCGAGCTCGGTGAGTATCGCGTCCTGGGCGGGCAGGACGAGGGCGATGAGCGCGCCCGCCGCGAGGGTCGTCAGCACGATGGAGGCGATCAGCCAGGTGTCGCCGAGGATGTGCATATTGCTGGCGGTGGCGAACCCGAGGACGGGCACCGCGACGCCCACCGCCGAGTAGACCCGGCAGATGCGGTACAGCAGCCGCACCGACGCCAGCGCCTGCGCGTCGCCGGGCGCGGCCAGCGCCCGCCGGGCGGTCGGCGGGAACATGCTGGCGGCCACGGCGACCGGGCCGACCGCGAGGATCGCGGCCAGGATGTGGACGGTGAGCAGGAACTTCGTCACGGGCTGAGCACTTTCGTACGGGTGTGAGAGCCGGTTCGACGACAGGCTCCGAGGGCTTCCGGACGGGAGCCCCGGCCGACGGTATGACGTGCTCGGGCGGCGGAGTAGTGGCGGGAGTGCCAGCATCCAACGGATTCCCGCCAGGATCCCCACCAGGCGGCGGCCTGTCGAAGCGGAGTTGTCCACAGGGCGGGGGGGGCCGTTGGTTCGGGGGTTGTCCACAGGGCCGGGGGGCTGTCGGTGCCAGAACCTACGATGGTGGAAGATCACTTCCAGATGCGGGGGTGGTCGTCGCAGAGTGCTCGTCAGACAGCGGTCATCCAACGGTGGTTGCCCGCCCGGCGTCGGAGGTTTCCCGTGGAGCAGAGGTTCGTCACCGTCGTCACCGGCGGAAGCCGCGGTATCGGCGCCGCGGTCTGCGCCCGGCTGGCCGCCGACGGCCACGACGTGGTCGTGGGCTACCGCTCGGATGCCGAGGCGGCCGAAGCCGTGGCCGAGCGGGTGCGCGAGGCGGGCGGCAAGGCTCTCGCCGTGGCCGTCGACACGGCGGACGAGGCGTCCGTGGACCGGCTGTTCGACGCGGCGGCCGCGCTCGGCCCGGTCACCGGGCTCGTCAACAACGCGGGGGTCAGCGGCCCCAACGGCCGTCTCGTCGACGCCGACGCGGAGGGGATGCGCCGGGCCCTCGACGTCAATGTGCTGGGCTATCTGCTCTGCGCCCGCCGGGCCGTGCGCGACATGGCGGCGCGCGGCGGCGGGTCCATAGTCAACATCTCCTCGGCCGCGGCCACCCTGGGCAGCCCCGGGCAGTATGTGCACTACGCCGCCACGAAGGCCGCCACCGACGCCATGACGGTCGGCCTCTCCAAGGAGGTCGCGCCGGACGGCATCCGGGTCAACTGTGTGGCGCCGGGCATCATCTGGACCGGCTTCCACGAGGACCCGGAGCGCCCCGCGAAGCTCGCCGGCACCATTCCGATGGGCCGGGCCGGACGCCCCGACGAGATCGCCGGAGCGGTCGCCTGGCTGCTCTCGGACGACGCCTCGTACGCGACGGGCACCGTCATGCGGGTGGCGGGTGGGATATAGCCGGGGCCTCGACGAAGAGGACCTGGAGGCGGACCGGCTCTGCGTGGCCGATCGCGTACGCGACCCGGACCCGGACCCGCCCCCGGCGTCCCGGTGTCAGCTCAGGGGGCCGGGCGAGGGCGTCGGCTCCGGTACGGGGTCGGGCCCCGGCGGCTGCGGCACGGGATCCGGCTCCGGTACGGGCTGCGGACCGGGCAGCGGTCCGGGGCCCGGCGCGGGCGGGCCGGGTGTCGGCCCGGGCGTGGGCGGTACGGGGTCGGGCGGCCCCGGAGTCGGGCCCGGGGTGGGCCCCGGCGTCGGCGGGTTGGGGTCCGGGTAGGGCGGCTGGGTCATCGGGGCCTCCTGGGCTGCTGCGGGCCGCTGGTCGGGGCGTCGGCTCCGCGCCCGGGACCGGGCCAGGGGGCCGACGCCGTCTCCACTGTCTCCTCCAGCGCGTGCCCACGCCCGTCGGCCGTACTCCATCCGTCGGCCCGCTCGGTTTCTTCCGGGCGACGGCCGCCCGGTCAGCCGACGCCGTCCCCGAGGGATTCGAGCAGCTCCCGCAGGGTTCCCGCGAGCTCCTCCCGCCGGTCCGCACCGAGGGCCGTCAGCAGCCGCTCCTCCGTGGCGAGGTGGTCGGGCAGCGCCCGGTCGATGAGGGCGTGTCCCTCGGGGGTCAGGGCCACCTGAACCACCCGGCCGTCGGTGGGGCTGGGGGAGCGGGTCACCAGGCCGCGTTCCTCCAGGCGGTCCAGGCGCTGGGAGACGGCGCCCGAGGTGACCATCGCGGAGCGCATCAGCTCGGCGGGCGTGAGCAGATGGGGCGGCGGGCTGCGGCGCAGGGTCGCGAGCACGTCGAAGGAGGCGGGGTCGAGGCCGTGCTCGGCGAAGGTGCGGCGCAGCTCGGTCTCGATCAGCCGGGAGAGGCGTTTGAGCCGTCCGATCACCGCCATCGGCGACACGTCGAGGTCGGGGCGGCGCTCGCCCCACTGCGCGAGCAGGAGGTCCACATGGTCGGTCACATCGTCAGACTAGCCAATCTCTTAGCGGTGAGGTACTTTTCTCTTAGTGCTAAGAGATCTTCCGGGGAACCGGACGAAGCAGAAGGAGCGACACTCATGCGCATCACCGTCTTCGGAGCCGCGGGCAACGTCGGCAGCCGTGTCGTGGCCGAGGCCGTCGCCCGGGGGCACGAGGTCACCGCCGTCGTGCGCGACCGGTCCCGCTTCCCCGAGCTCCACCCGGCGGCCGTCGCCCGTACCGGCGACGCGCAGAACGTCGAGGACATAGCCGAGTTGAGCGCCGGGCAGGACCTGGTCATCAGCGCCACCCGGCCCGCGCCCGGCAGCGAGGGCGACCTCGTCACCGTGACCAAGGCGCTGGTCGCCGGGCTCACCGGGACCGGGGTGCGGGTGCTGGTCGTCGGCGGCGCCGCCACCCTGACCCTGCCGGGCGGCGACGGCGCCACCGTCGTCGACGACCCGGACTTCCCGGTGAGCTGGCGGCCCATCGCGCAGGCGTGCACCGAGCAGCTCGACGTCTGGCGCGCCGAGAGCGAGGTCGACTGGGCCTACCTGAGCCCCGCCGCCCTGCTGGAGCCCGGTGAGCGCACCGGGAGCTACCGGCTGGGCGCCGACGAGCTCCTGGTGGACGAGCAGGGCCGGTCCGCGATCTCGATGGAGGACCTCGCGGTGGCGCTCCTCGACGAGGCCGAGGAGCCCCGCCACCACCGCACGAGGTTCACCGTGGCGTACTGAGGACATTCGGGGTGTGCTCTCAGTGCCCGAGCAGCACCCTCAACTCGGGCTGGAGCAGATCTCCGTGGGCCTGTACGAGGTCGTCGCACAGGTCCCAGATCCGCTCCACCGGCAAGGTGGCGGCGGTCGCCGCGTCGGTCATCGCGGCGTGCCGCACGTGCCGGGGCTCGCCCTCGGTGGCGGCCCGGACCACCAGATCGGTGACGCTCGCGTACGTACGGTTGAGCGCGGCGCACTGCGGGGGGAGTGCGCCGACCCGGGTCGGCTGCACGCCCTGCGAGTCGACCAGACACGGGACTTCGACCGTGCAGTCGTCCGGCAGGTTGGTGATCAGGCCGTGGTTGGGCACATTGCCGTAGATCGTCCGGGGAGTGCCCGTCACCACGCTGTGGATGATCTGCGGGGCGTACTCCATGGTGCCCTCGACCGGCAGCGGCCGACCCGCCACCAGGGCGTTGCGGGTGCGTTCATAGCTGACCGTGTTGTCCTCGATGATGTCGAGGTACGCGCCGATCGGCAGCCGCAGCCGCTCCACCTCGCTGTCGTGGTGCAGATACCACGGCACGTACTCGGAGGAGTGCTCGCTGGTCTCGGTGGGGTAGTGGCCGAGCCTGCGGTACATGTCGACCCGGACCCGGCGCAGCAGTTCGCGGTCCTTGTCGATGGCGGCGTCCAGGAGCGGGTGCAGATCGCGGCCGTCGCGCTCGAAGCGCAGCACCCACGCCTGGTGGTTCATCCCGGCGGCCAGATAGGAGACCTCGGAGAAGTCCACGCCGACCAGTTCGGACAGGTCGTGCATCGTCCAGTACACCGAGTGGCACAGGCCCACCGCCTTGAGCCGGGGGGCGATCCGATGGAGATAGAGGAGGTTCATGGCCATCGGGTTGGTGTAGTTCAACAGCCAGGCGTCCGGGCACAGTTCGGCCATGTCCTCGGCGATCTGGCGCAGCACCGGGAAGGTGCGCAGGGCCCGGAAGATGCCGCCGATGCCCAGGGTGTCCCCGATGGTCTGGCGCAGGCCGTACCGCGCGGGGACGGCGAAGTCGGTGCGGGTGGCCGCGTTCATGCCGACCTGCACGGTGTTGACCACGAAGTGCGCGCCGTCGAGCGCGCCGCGCCGGTCGGGGTGCGCGGTGATGACGGGAGTGACCCCCATCGCTCCCGCGATGTGCCGGGCCGCCGCCCGGGCGGTCTCCAGTCGCTCGGGGTCGATGTCGTGCAGCGCGATCCGCAGCCGGGTGAACTCGGGGAAGGCGAACAGGTCGGCCAGCAGCCCCTGGGTGAACACCACACTGCCCGCGCCCATGAACGCGATCTTCACTTCGGCCGGTTCGGCCATCTCGGTGACTCCAGTCGTCTCGGTGGCCGGCTCGCCGGTCGTCTCGGTCATGCGGAAACCCCCGTAACTCCCGTAATTCCCGTAACCCCCGTAACTCCTCTGGCTTCGCTGGCTCCCGCGCCGGGTACGCGGGCGACGGCCTCGTCCCAGGTGGGCTGGGCCTCCGTGCCGCCACGGCCGCGGGTGGACAGCGAGCCGCAGACCGCGGCGACGGCCAGCGCGTCCGCCAGGCCGAGCCCGCGCAGCACCGCCGCCACGAACCCGGCGTCGAAGCTGTCCCCGGCCCCGACGGTGTCGAGCGGCTCGACGGGAAGGGCGGGCGCGGCCGTCACCCGTGTCCCGTCGTGGGCCAGCGCCCCCTCGGCGCTGTTCTTGACCACGACCAGCGGGCCGCGCCGGGCCAGCGCGGCCGCCGCCTCGGCCACGCCCCGGGCCACCCCGGTCAGGGCGCGCGCCTCGGCCGCGTTCGGCAGCAGCTGGTCCGTCACGTTGAGGACCGGGTCGAGCAGCTCCGGGTCCCAGCGGCCGGACGGGTCGTCGTTGGTGTCCAGCGAGGTGGTCGCGCCGAGCTCGCGCGCCCGCGCGAACACCTCGGCGAGCGCCCCGGCGAGCCGGGGCATCAGGAAGAACGAGGCCGCGTGGACGTGCCGGGTCCCGGCGAGCAGTGCATCGGGGACGTCGCCGGGCCCGGTCGCGGCCAGACACCCGGGCGCGGTGAGGATCGCCCGGTCGGCGCCCCGGGTGAGGACGGCGGTGAGCGGCGTGGCCAGTTCCGGGTCGGTGGTGAGCGCGGAGGTGTCGACTCCGCGCGCGGTCAGGGCCGTACGGACGAAAGCGCCCGCCGGGTCGTCGCCGACGCGGCCAGCGAACGCCACCCGCAGCCCGAGCCGGGCCGCCCCGCACGCCATGATCGCGGCCGAGCCGCCGAGGACGAGGTCGGCCCGCTCGACCAGTTGCTCGCGCTGGCCGTAGGCGAGGTCGCGCGGCACCGGGCCGAGGACCACGTCCGGGTTGGCGTCGCCCACGACGAGCAGGTCGAAAGGGCGGTCGAAGGGAGGGTTGGAGGGACGGTCGGAGGGTGCCGGTGGCACTGGTGGTGACGACATGGCGAAGGGCTTTCTGGTCAGGGAAAGTCGAGCGCTGGGAGGTTGAGCGCTGCGGGGCCTCGGTGGGCACGGAGCTCCCCACGGGGGCAGCCGCGGACGGTGAAGCGCAAGGCGAGCGGCGCTCGCCTCAGCCCTTCAGCCCGCTCGACGTCAACGACTGGATGAAGGTCCGCTGGGCGAACAGGAAGGCGAGCAGCACCGGCAGCACCGTGATGACATTGCCCGCCATCACCGCCGCCCACTGCGTGTGGTGCTGCCCCTGGAAGGTGGTCAGGCCCAGTTGGAGGGTGTACTGGGTGTCGTGGTTGATGGCGATCAGCGGCCAGGACAGGTCGTTCCAGGTGGCGAGGAAGGTCAGCACGGCGACCGTCGCGAGCGCGGGCCGGGCCAGCGGCGCCACGATCGAGAAGAGCACCCGCAGCCGGGAGCACCCGTCGATCCAGGCGGCCTCCTCCATCTCCCTGGGCAGCCCCAGGAAGAACTGCCGGAAGAGGAAGACCGCGAACGGGGTGACCAGCGAGGGCACGATCAGCGCGCCCAGCGTGTCGATCAGTCCCAGCCACTTCATCACCAGGAACGTCGGGATCATCGTCAGCTGGAACGGGATCACCATGGTCGCCAGCATCAGCGCGAGCAGCGCCCGCGACCCCCGGAACCGCATCCGGGCGAAGGCGTAGCCGCCGAGCGAGCCGAGGACCAGGTTGGAGCCGACGGCGACGGTCGAGACGATGCAGGAGTTGGCGAACCAGCGCGGGAACATGGCGTTGCCCAGCACATAGCGGTACCCGCCGAAGTCGATCCCCTTGGGCCACAGCGCCGGGGGGAAGCGGTTGATCTCGGCGTTGGTCATCACCGAGCTGAGCACCAGCCACACCAGCGGCAGCGCGAAACCCAGCGACAGCGGCGCCAGCAGCAGATGCCAGGGGCTGAACGGCAGCCGGCGCCGCCGGGCGGTGCGCGGCACCGGGGCCGCGGTCGGCGCCGCGCCCTCGCTGACCATGGTCGAGGCGGTCATCGGGCCACTCCTTCCGCGCGCAGCGGTCCGGCCGCGGAGCCGGTGGTGCGCTCCCGGTGGCGGCGGTAGAGCGTCACCGCCGTGCCCGCGAGCAGCAGGGCGACCGCCAGGACGTACGCGGCGGCGGCGCCGTAGCCCGCGGTGAACGTGCGGAACGCCTGCTCCCAGACGAAGTACACGATGACCGTGGTCGACTCCAGCGGCCCGCCCTTGGTCGTCACGTACACCAGGTCGAACACCTGGAGCGCGGTGATCAGCTGCCACAGCACCAGGAACGCGGTGACCGGCGCGAGCGTCGGCAGCGTGACATAGCGCAGCACCTGCGCCCGGTTCGCCCCGTCGAGCCGCGCCGACTCGACGAGTTCGGTGGGCACGTCCTGGAGCGCGGCGAGGAAGACGACGACGCAGAAGCCGATCCCGCTCCACAGCGAGATGGCGAGCAGCACGTACAGCGACTGGCCGGGGTCGGTCAGAAAGCCCTGCGGGGAGACGCCCAGCTTGTGCAGGATCGAGTTGGCCGCGCCGAACTGCGGGTCGAAGATGAAGGAGAACAGCACGCCCTGGGCGGCGGCCGAGACGACGAACGGTATGAAGACGAGCGTGCGGTAGACGCCGACGAAGCGGATGCGCCGGTTCAGGGCCAGCGCGAGCGCGAGCCCGCCGGCCAGGCTCAGCGGCACATAGAGACCCGCGTATGTCAGCGTGTTCTCCACGGCCTTGCGGAAGCCCGGGTCCTTGGACAGGGCGCGGTAGTTGTCGAGGCCGACCCAGCGGCCGGGGGTGACCAGGTCGTCGGCGCGGAACGACAGCAGCAGCGACCAGATCACCGGCACCACGCTCAGCCCCAGGATCACCAGGACCGACGGGGTGATGAACGCCCAGGCGGTGGCGGTCTCGCCGCGCGCCCGCCGGCGCCGGGCGCGGCGCCGCTCGGCGGGCTCCGGGCCGCCCGGGGCCAGGGTGAGCGGGCGCGGTGTGCCCGTACGGGATCCTCGGTCCACGTCGACCCTCCTCATCGGGGAATCAGCAGGGCGGCGTCGGCCTTGTCGGCGCACCGGCGCACCGCCTTGGCGGGGGAGGCGCGGCCGAGCAGCACGGACACCACGGCCTGCCCGGTGGCCTGCGAGATCTGTGGATAGGCGGGGTGGATGGGCCGCACCCGGGCGGTCTCCAGGGCCTTGGTGAACACGGGCAGGCCGACGGTGTCGGCGGAGTGCCGGCGCCAGGCGCTCTCCTGCTCGGTCTGCCGACTCAGCGGCAGACTGCCGCCCCCTATGTCCCACCGCACGTCCTGGGCGGGAGTGATCAGCCAGCGCACGAACTCCACCGCCGCCTTCGAGCGTGCCCTGCCGTTGTCGAACACGGTCCAGGTGTCGGGGCCGGAGATGGTCAGCGGCTTTCCGCTGTAGGTGGGCAGTGGGACCACGTCGTACGGCAGCTTGGACTCCACGATGTTCGGCAGCTGCCAGGGCCCGGTGATCACCATCCCCATCCGGCCCGAGACGAACACCTGGTACATCTGCTCGCTGCCGGGCTTGGGGTCGATGTAGACGCTTCTGTCGGCGACCAGCTGGGCCACCGTCTCCAGGGCCCGCCGCCCGGACTCGACGAAGCCGATGCTCTTGCCGTCGGGGGCGATGACGTCGCCGCCGAGGTCCCACACCATCGGCCACAGCCGCCACACGGTGTCCTCGTCGCCGGCGCCCGGCCAGGCCGTGCCGAAGACGCCGTGGCCGGCGTCGGTCAGCTTCTTGGCGGTCGCCACGAACTCCGGCCAGGTCCAGCCCGGCTTCGGCAGCGGGATCCCGGCGCGCTCGAAGAGCCTGGTGTTGCAGGCGACGGCCAGCGAGTCGAGCAGCGAGGGCGCGGCCCGCACCTTGCCGTGCAGGGTGACAGCCTCCCTGACGGAGGGCCAGAAGTCGCGCCACGGCGGCGAGCCGTCGTGCAGCGCGCCGGTCAGATCGACGACCTTGGGACTGCGGGCGATGCTCGCGAGGTCCGAGCCGAAGATGTACGCGATGTCCGGGTAGGCACCGGCCGCGAGGGCGGCCGTCACCTTCTGGAGCATGGCGTCGGCCACCACGCCGCCGCCGCTCGCGTTCACCCGGATGCGGGACTGCGAGCGGTTGAAGTCGGCGGCGAGCGCCTCGATCGCCTTGGCCCCGATCTCGTTCTGGCCGTGCCACATCTCGATGGTGACGCGGCCGTCGGCGCCGATGCCGTCGGAGGTGGTCGCGGCGCAGGCGTCGAGCAGGGGGAGCGCCGCCGCCCCGGCGACGGCTCCCGCCCCGGTGCGCAGGAGGCGGCGGCGCGGGAGGCCGGGAGCGGGGTGCGGCTTGCTGGTGCGGTCCTGACCGGCGGGCATGGTCGTCCATCCCTTCGCGGGTGCGCCCCGCCTCGGACGCGGGACACACGTCCTGGCGACTCGGGCCGGGCTTGGGATCGGGTCGGGATCCGCTACCGGCTGGGCGCACCTATCGAAGCGCCGGGCCGCGCTGAGGCCCCGCACTGGCTGGATGAAAGCGCCTCGGGGGGCATGCGTCAAGTACCCGAGAGGGCCCCGGGTCCGCGTGCCGCCGGGCGGAGCGCCCCACGTCAGCGCGGAACAGCGCGCTTTTGGCCGTGCCGGGCGCGCTTTCGGCCTACTTGCCGGTACGGGGTGACCAACTGATCCACCGCGCACTAGATGTGAGGGCCTGTCACTTGCGTCGCGGGTCCCGGGAGGATCACTTGAAGAATCGTTTCAGCAGGCTGCGTCTGCTCATCGGCGCGGGCGCGTCGGCCGCGGTGTTCGTCACGACGGCCCTGTTCGGCGCCGCCCCGGCGCAGGCCGCCGCACCCGCCGAGGGCGCTGCCGCGACCGCGCCGGCCACGGCCGGGCGGACCGCTCCCACCGCCTGCTCGGGCACCTACGAGGGCGACGAACGGCTCGGCCCGCAGTACCTGCCCAGGCCCTGGCAGGGCCCGGTGGGCCCGCTGGTGCTCGGCTACCACCGCACCGGCCACCTCAGCCCTACGGCGTTCCTCGCCACCTACTGGGACAGCACGGCGGGCAGCTGGAAGTACCCGCCCCACGACGGCTTCGCCAACCGCCCGGACGGCAGCCTCGACAAGCGGGCGGTACGGCTGCGCGTCGGCGAGGACCTGGACCGCTTCGGCTCCGAGTACGGCGCCTTCCTCGCCCCGGCGGGGGCGGCCTACGGCCGCCGGGCGCTGCCGCCGCAGAGCCTGGTCACCCGTGAGGCGGCCTACCCGTGTGCCTACCACGCGTACGAGGTGACCAAGAGCTTCACCGTCTGGGAGGGCCGGATCGCACCCTGGTTCGAGCAGCGCGGCGGCGCCGAACAGGTCAAGCTGGACGCGGCCTTCGTCGACCCGGGCGAGGGCCAGAAGCTCAATGTGAAGTGGCTGCTGGACCACGGGTACCTGAAGGCGGAGAACAACCCGGAGGCGGCGAGGAGCGCGCTGGCGGGGGTGGTGGGCGGCTGAGCGCGCCGATCCGTCAGGGAGCGGTGAAGACCAGCTCCGACCAGTGCACCCCGGCGCGGCCGTGCAGATCGGGGCGGCCGCCCCGGTGGGTGAGCCGGAGTCCCGCCCTCGCGGCGAGGGCGAGCGTCTCGGGCTCGGGTACGTCGAACATGCGCCGCCCGGGCGGCACCGGTCCGCTGCGTACGGTCATCGCCAGGGTGGCGCCGGGGGCGAGCAGCGCGGCGACGGTCCGCATGCCCCGGGCGCGCTCGGCGGCGTCCAGGTGCATCCACACCGCCGTGATCAGGATCAGATCGAACCGCTCGCCGCTCGCGGCCAGCCCGGGCAGATCCGGCAGGGCGTCGTCCAGCCAGGTCAGGGCGGTGTCCGCGTGCAACCGCTCGCCGTGGCCGCGCAGTTCGGCGGTCGGCTCGACGGCGGTGACGGTGTGGCCGAGACGGGCCAGCGCCGCCGCGTCCCGCCCCGTTCCGGCGCCCAGGTCCAACACGCGGGCGGGCGGCGCGGGGTAGAGGTGCAGCAGCGCCCCGTGCACCTCCTCGAAGGTGACGCCCTCGTACTGCTCGGCCAGTGCGTCGGCGTCCGCGCCGTACCCCTGCGTCCCCGCCACGGTGTCGTTCACCCGGCCAGGCTAAACGATCAGTCGGGGGCGGCCGTCGGGCGCATTACCCGGCGGGTAATCGCCAACGGCCGCCGGCCACCCCACCATTGATCACATCAGCGCCGCCGCGACGAGGCGGGGCCCCAGGGGAAGGACCCGGCGCCATGCCGTACTTCGAGACCAGCACCGACGGCACCCGTCTGCACTACGTCGACTACGGGCCGCGCGAGGGCCGCACGGTCGTCTTCGTCAACAGCTCCTACTTCGGTACGGAGATGTGGGAGTTCCAGATGCTCCCGCTGGCCGCCGAGGGCTTGCGGTGCGTCGGGCTCGACCGGCGCGGCCACGGCCGCTCCGAGGACGTGTGGGACGGCTTCGACCTCGACACCCTGGCCGGGGACCTCGGCGCGCTCCTCGACCACCTCGACCTGACGGACATCACCCTCGTCGGCCACTCGATCGGCACCGCCGAAGTGGTCCGGTACCTCACCCTGCGCGGCAGCGGGCGGGTGGCGAGGGTGGCCCTGGTGGCCGGGATGGCGCCGGGCCCGGCCCGCTCGGCCGACCACCCCGAGGGCGTCGACCCGGCGCTCATCGCCGCCGGGAACGAGGCCTTCCGCGAGGACCGGCCCGGCTTCTTCGCCGATGGCGCGGCCCCGTTCTTCGCCCTGGACCGGCCCGGCAACGACGTCTCGCCCGCCCACGTGCGGTACTGGGAGAACCGCTGCACCGGCGCCACCGCCCGCGCCTCCAACGCGCTGGGCGACCTGTTGGTGACCCTGGACCTGGCCCCCGAACTCACCAAGATCGACGTTCCGGTCCTCGTCGTCCACGGCACCCACGACGTCTCGGCCCCGATCCACCTGACCGGCGACCGCACGGCCCGCCTGGTCCCGGACAGCACTTACCACGTCTACGAGGACGCCGGGCACGGCCTGTTCGTCACCCACGCGGAGCGGCTCACCGCGGACCTGCGCGCGTTCGCGAGCCGCTGAGAGCCTGTCTGCGACGACGGGAGTCGGCGGCAGGCCTCAGCCCCGCCGGATGCCGAGCGCCGCCCGCACCTCCCGGAAGAGCCGCTTGTCCAAGCCGTTCAGGCTCATCCGGTTCTTCGTCAGGGCGAAGGAGAAGCGGTGGGCGGGGTCGCCGGAGGCGGCGCTTCCGCCCGAGCCGTTGGTGCCGAAGCCGCCGTCGGGGGAGCGCACCACCGAGCCCGCGCCGCCGAGCATGAAGCCGTACCCCTTCAGCAGCGGGAAGCCGAGCGAGCGGTCCTCACCCGCCGTCCTCGGCGTCGTCGCCTCCTTGAGGGTGGCCGGGGACACCAGCCGTACGCCGTCGAGTTCGCCGCAGACCAGTGCCGCGTACATCCGGGCCGCGGCCCGGGCCGTCATCGTCCCGTTGGCCGGGAGCGCGGCCCGCCGGTAGTCGGCGCGGTTGGCGAGCGGGGCCACCGGGAGCACCGCGCGCGGCGCGAAGACCAGGAACGGCGAGTGGGGCGGCATGCCGTCCAGGTAGGCCGCCCAGTCGCCGTCGTAGCAGCGGGCCACCCGCCCGGCCAGCCGGTCCGGGACCGAGAACAGCAGCGAGTCCGCGACCCCCAGCGGCCCGGCCAGCTCGTCCCGCAGCAGGGCGTCGCAGGTGCGGCCGGTGGCCCGGCGCAGGGTCTCGGCGAGCAGCACGCCGTAGGTCCAGCCGTGGTAGCCGCTCGCCGTGCCCGGCTCCCACAGCGGCGCCTGCCCGGCCAGCCAGCTCCCCATCGCCGGTACGTCGAAGAGCTCCTCGGGCGTCACCTCGGGCGGCAGCTGCGGCAGCCCCGCCGAGTGCGAGAGGACCTGGCCCAGGGTGATGTGCTCCTTGCCCCGGGCGGCGAACTCCGGCCAGTGGGCGGCGACCGGGGTGTCGTACGCCAGCACGCCCCGGTCCACCAGGACCGCCACCAGCGCCGCGGCGACGCCCTTCCCCGTCGACCACGCGGGCACCAGGGTGTCCGCCTCCATGGGCCGCGCGCCGGCCACGTCGGCCAGACCCGCCCAGGCGTCGACGACGAGTTCGCCGTCGAGGTAGGCCGCCACCTGGACGCCGGTCTCCTCGCCCTCCGCGGTGACCTCGGCGAGGATCTCCTCGGCCCGGGTCTGGGCGGCGTTGCGCGGACGTGCCTCGGTCATCCCACTGCTCCCCACTCGCGCCGGTGGCCGCCCGCCGCGAAGCGCGACGGACGGCCACCCCCTTCGTGCCCCCAGGCTAACGACCTACATCCGGGCGAACTCCGACCCGGTGACCACCTGGAAGGGCAGCCACGTCGAAGTCGCCGTCCCCGGCAGGCTGTTCTGGGTGCGCAGGGTGGTCAGCTCATCGTCCGACAGCGCCCCGCGGGTGATCCGGAACTCGTCCAGCGCACCGGTCAGCGGGTTGGTCCCGTCGGACTTGGCGCCCAGCCTGAAGCCGTCCACGGCGTAGGTGTCGCCCGCGGTCACCGAGCCCGCCGGGACCGCCGCACTGCCCAGCGCCCGGCCGTCCACGATCAGCCGCAGCTGTCCGTCCGCCCGCTCCAGGGCCACGTGATGCCAGGCCCCGTCGCCGAAGCCGGCCGCCGCCGAGCCGTCGACGGCGGCCACCACCGTGGTCGCGGTGTCCGTCTCGAACGCGGCGTACAGCCGGTCCTGCGCGGGCTGCGCCCGCAGCCAGATCTGCCGCTCCGCGGCGCCCGCCCCGTACGCCCACACCAGCACCTGGTCCGGACTGCCGCTGGTCGCCGAGTACTTCAGCCAGGTGCTGATCGTGAAGTCGGCCGAGCCGAGCGCGGTGGCCGCGCCGTACGGCAGGTCGACCGCGTCGTCGGAGCCGTCGAAGGTGAGCGCGTCGCCGAACTTCCCGGGCGCGGTGGCCGCGCCGCCGCGCACCAGTGCGTGGCCGCAGTGGACCGTGGAGTCCGGCGTCGCCGGGCCCGCCGCGGGCCGCACCACGTCCTTGGCGCCGGTGTACTGGTTCTCGAACGACCACCACAGCGCGGGCAGATCGGCCGGGTAGGAGCCGGACGAGCCCGCGGTGGAGCCCACGACGGTGGAGACCTCGGCCGTGCTGAGCGCCCGGTGGTAGATCCGGAACTCGTCCACGTCACCGTTGAACACGCTCGTGCCGTCGAGCTTGGAGCCGACCCGCGCGCCCTGCTGGCCGCTGCCCCGCGCGGGCGTCAGCGAGCCGCTCAGACCGCTGACGGTGGCCGGGGTCCGCGCGTCCACGCCGAGCGTGACCTTGTCGGCCGCGCGGGTCAGCGTCATCAGATGCCAGGCGCCGTCCCCGAACGACCTGGTCGAGGTGGTGTCCGGCAGCGCCACGGCCACCGAGCCCGCGTCCGACTGCACCCAGGCGTAGAGCCGGTCCTGCGACGGCTGGGCGCGCACCCACAGTTGAGGGCTGCTGGTCCCCGTCCCGTACGCCCACACCAGCGCCTGGTCCGGGGTGGTGGAGCCGGCCGCGTACCGGAACCAGAGGGAGTACGTGAAGTCGTCCGAGCCGACGTCGAGCGTGGGTGAGAAACCGGTCTCGGTGCCCGGGTGGGTGCTGTCGACCGTCGCCGCCAGCGATCCGATCCGGCCGGTCGGCAGGGCGGGCACGCCGCCGAGCAGGGTGCCGCTCGCGCAGTGGCCCGACACGTCGTCCTCGATGGTGATGCGGCGCCGGTCCGGCACCACCGCCGTGTCGATCACCTGGAAGGGGAGCCGCGCTCCCATCGCACGGGTGGCGGCCTCGGTGTCCAGCTCCGTCGCGTTGCCGCGCACCTGGGTCAGCTGGGCGTCGGTGAGCGCCGTGCGGTAGACGCGGAACTCGTCGATGGCGCCGCCGAACGCGTCGCTCGCCCCCGTGTCCGACTTGGCGCCGATCCGGATTCCCTCGACGCCGTTGTACGGCGCGTCGGTGACCGAGCCGGCCACGCCCGTCGCCGTGCCGGTGACCGTGCCGTCGACGGTGAGCCGGATCTGCGCGCCCGTGCGGACCAGCGCCACGTGGTGCCACTGGTCGTCGCCGAAGGCCACGGCCGACGAGGGATCGGTGAGCGTCATCCAGGCGCCGCCGTCCGCGCCCTGCACCCATGCGTAGAGCCGGTCGTCGGCGGGCTGGGAGCGCAGCCACACCTGCGGCTTGGCGCTGCCCTGCCCGTACGCCCAGAACAGCGCCTGCTGCCTGCTGGCCGTCGTCGCCGCGTACTTGAACCACAGCGAGTACGTGAAGTCGCCCGAGCCCGGGTCGATCGTCCTGCCGTAGGGCACGTCGGCGTAGTCGCCCGCGCCGTCCAGGACCAGGCCCTGTCCGAACCGGCCGCTGCCGAGGGCCGCGTTGCCCTGGAGGTAGGCGTCGCTCGCGTCCGGGCCGGCGTCGGGGCTGGTGCGCCCGGCCGCCGGGCTCTTCTGCGCGGAGGGCCTGCCGGTGAAGGTGCCGGGTATGCCGAGGGCGCCGGGGGTGGTCAGGTTGAAGCGGATCTCGTCGGCGGAGTTGGTGGGGCCGCCCTCGTAGACCAGGCCGAGCTCTCCCGAGTCGAGCTCGGCGAGGTCGGAGTAGGAGGCCCGGTCGTTGCTGATCAGGCCGTTGGAGGCGGCGGTCCAGGTGGCGCCCTGGTCGGTGGAGTAACGGATCTTCATCAGCTTGCGGTCGGAGGCGTCCGACGGCGCCGAGAAGACCATGGTGTCGCCGGGCGTGCGCTGGTACGTCTGGCGCAGGGTGAGCGCCGAGCCCTGGACCTCCGGTGTGATCAGACCCGGGACGACGGTGGAGGCGGGGACGGTGGTGCCGCCGTCGGTGCTGACCGCGCGGGTGCGGTGGTCGGCGCTGCCGCCGATCTCGTTGCGGGCCGCCAGATAGACGCTGCCGCCGGGAAGCTCGGTCACCGAGACCTCACCGGGCTTGACCGCGTTCGCCACATAGGAGTTGGCGGTGCTGCTCGCCTGCCAGGTGGCGCCGTGGTCGTCGCTGTAGAGCACACCCGCGTACCGGGTGGTCGCGTCGGGGTTCTGGTGGGCGCCGACGACCAGCCGTCCGGCGTGCGCGCCCGCCGTGAGCTGGACGCCGTGCGAGGGGCCGGTGGCGAACCAGCCGCTGTTGGCGCCGCTGAACGTCGGCAGCGGCTTGGGCGCGCTCCAGCTCACCCCGTCGTCGTCGCTCCGCTGCACCCAGGGCAGCCGCTGGCCGGTCGGCGTCTGCTCGTTGGAGGTGGTCAGCAGGAACACCGAGCCGGTCTCGCGGTCGACCACGGGTGCCGGGTTGCCCCGGGTGAAGGGCGCCGTCCCGTCGGTGGGGCTGCCCTCCAGGACCACATGGGCCGGGCCCCAGGTGCGGCCGTCGTTGGTGGAGCGGCGCATCACCAGATCGATGTCACCGCGGTCGGCGCAGGTGGGGGACTTGCGCCCCTCCGCGAACGCGAGCAGGCTGCCCGCCTTCGTCTTCACCAGCGCCGGGATGCGGTAGCAGCCATAGCCGCCCACACCGGAGCGGAAGAGCACCTGCTCGGCGCCGACCAGCGCCCGCGAGGACGCCAGCGGCCCGCTCGCGTACGAGGCGGGCGCGGCGAGGAGGAGGGAGGCGGCGGTGAGGGCGAGGGCGAGCAGCCCGACGACGGTTCTGGTGAATGACGGTCCGCACCGCGCGACACGAGCGCCGCGTGGTGCTGATGGGGTGTGCGGGGTGAACGACATGGAGATCATGGTGGTGATCGTCCCGTACGGGATTCGACCAACACCTGGTGACCAGCTGCTGAACGCCCCGTGAAATCCTCGTGCGGCCGAGCGTCAGCTCCGCGCGGCCGCCACCAGCTCGGCCGCCGCCTCCCGCGCCTGGAGCGCGGGTTCCCCGGTGTGGAAGATCCCGGCCGTCACCATCGCGCCCTCGGCGAGGAGCGCCAGTTGGCCGGCGAGCCGCTCCGGCAGCCCCGCGTCCGCCACGAGCGTGCCCAGATACTCCCGGAACGCGCTCTTGTGGGCCCGCGCCTGGGCCGCGACCCGGGCCGAGGAGGCGCCGAGCTCGCCGTACGCGTTGATCCATGCGCAACCGCGGAACCCGGGCTCGCCGAACCAGCGGTGCAGATGGTCGAAGACCGCCAGGATCCGCTCCGTCGGATCCGCCCGCTGTTCGACGTGCTGCGCCAGCCGCCCGCGCCAGGCCGTGTCCCGGCGCTCCAGATACGCCTCCACCAGCTGGTCCTTGGCGGGGAAGAGGGCGTAGAGGCGCTTGAGCGAGACGCCCGAGGCGGTGCGGATCTCGTCCATGCCGACGCTCTGGATGCCCCGCCCGTAGAACAGCGTCCCGGCGGCGTCGAGCACCCGCTCCCGTGCGACTGCGCTGTCCATGACCACACCACTCCTTGAACTGAGAACGACCGTTCTCTAGAGTAGCGCCAGGACGGGGAGAACGAGCGTTCTCCCCGCTCGCTCGCACCTGGGCACCGCCTCGTCATGCGCGTCCGCGACCACCCACCGGAGGATCACCCCATGAACGCTCGTCCGCCCCTGCCGCCCTTCGACCTGGACACCGCCCGGCAGAAGGTCCAGGCCGCCGAGGACGCCTGGAACACCCGCGACCCCGAGAAGGTCTCGCTCGCGTACACCGAGGACTCCCGCTGGCGCAATCGGGACACCTTCGTCACCGGGCGGGCGGAGATCGTCGAGCTGCTCACCGCCAAGTGGACGCGCGAGCTCGACTACGCCCTGCGCAAGGAGCTGTGGGCCTTCGACGGCAACCGCATCGCCGTGCGCTTCCAGTACGAGTGCCGGGACGCGTCGGGGCAGTGGTGGCGCAGTTACGGCAACGAGCTCTGGGAGTTCGACGAGAACGGTCTGATGGCGCGCCGCGAGGCGAGCATCAATGACGTGCAGATCAGCGAATCGGAACGTCGGATCTTCGGAACACGCCCCGCTTCCGAGCGCGGTGTCGCTTTTCCGCTCCGCTGAACAGGCGAATTTTGGAGTGATCGACCCGGTGGACTCGTTCTCCCAGACGGCACCTGTCCGTCAGTGATCCGAGAACCAGAGGGATGGAAGTACCTATGAAGCTCACCAAGCGGGCCGGCCTCGCGGCGATGATGACGTGTATGGCCACGGCGGCTGCGGTCACGCCCGCCGCCGCCGGGGTCTCCGCTCCCGTCGGGGTACCGCTGGAAGCCCTGGAGACGGCGCTGCCGATCGACGCCCCCACGGTGAGCACTGGCGTACCGATCCCGATGCCGGGCTCCCCGGGCGGGCCGCGCCATGTGGTGGGCTCGCTGATGCCGTCGCCGGTGCTGCCCGCGCTGCCGGTCACATCGGAGGTGCCGTCGACGCTGGTCAAGGCGCCGCTGGCCGATCCGCTCACCGAGGACAAGCTGGGTGCGGCGGCCGTCACCACGCCCTCCTCGCCGCTGAGCGCGAAGAGCCCGGGGGCGATCCTGGAGGCGCCGCTCACCCCGCCGCAGGCCGAGCTGTTCGGGCTGCCGGCGCTCAGCGAGCCGCAGGCCGGACTGCTCGCCCCGACGCTCCAGGGCTCGCCCGCCGCCAACCTCGGCATGATCTAGGGCGTCCGGGGGCCGAGCGCCCCCAGGAGCCGCTAGCGCATCACGCGTTTGTCTGTCAAGGGCACTAGAAATGCGCGGACTTGGGCTCGTAGCGTGCTGAACAGCCCCCACTGTTGCACGAAGGAGCTCTCCCGTGGACCACTCGCGCCTTGTCGAGGTCACCGAATACGTCAACCGCAATGCCCCTCACCTCGCATTCGAGAAGTCGTCATTCAGTGACCTCGACTACTCCAAGGATTGCGTCGGATTCGCCGTGGACGGCGACCGGATCGCCGTGACGCATACGAAGGACACCGAAGCGCCGGTGCTCCGGTACACCCGGTCCGAGATCGCCGCCATGGTCCGTGCCGCGAAAGCGGGCCAGCTGGACAAGTTCTGCTGAGCCCGTCGCTTCCCCCAGCCGCCCGCGGCCGCCACCGACGCGGCCGCGGGCGGTCTGCTGTCGTGATCGGGGCGACACCGCTGAACGCCATGTTCCGGCCGAATCGGCGCCGGGGTGGCCGAGGTTGTGAAGCCGTCATCACACAGCCGCCCGGGTGGCCCCGGAACCCCTGCCACCGCTGTTGGCGGGGGCTGGGGCGGGTGCACCGGTCTGCCGGGCGGGGGGATCGGACGGCGCCGTACGGGGTATGTGATCCGTGCGGGCATGCGAATTTGCGACACCGTACGCACAGTTTCCACATCCCGGGGCGAATTTGTTCGCGAAGTCGGTCACTATCACGGCCGTTGAGTACGTCATAGATGCGTATACCGAACAACGCCCGGCGACCGGCCGCCGGTGACTGTCCCGACGAGGGGGGCGACATGGAAGAGATCTGCGTTCCGTTGTATGTCGAACTACTGCACGAGGGTGATGCCATGACCCCCGTGGAGGCCTTGATGGCTTACGACCCCGCCGACCCGCTCGCCGTTTCGGTGGAATTCGTCTGCGGCAATGGCATGCATACGACATGGACCATGGGCCGCGATCTCGTGGCGGAGGGGCTGATCTCCCGCTGCCCGGTCGGCCTCGGCGACGTACGGGTGTGGCAGTACGGCGACAGCGGACTGCGGATCCGGCTGCACTCGGACGAGGGCAGCGCCGATCTGCTCGCCGAGATCGAGGACGTCGCCGACTTCCTCTCCCGTACGTACCAACTCGTCCCCGAGGGCAGCGAGCTGGACGGCTTCGATGTCGACGAGGTGATCCGGCTGCTGCTCGCCACCACGCCGATGCAGGGGCGCTGCTGGTGCGGCCGGGAGTACCCGTGCCTGGACCACGGCGCCGAGTGAGCCCCGCCCCCTCCGCACACCGCCTCAGCCCCGCTGCGAGGCGCCGAACCGCGCCAGCCGGTCCGCGGTCGCACTCCCCGGCGGAGGGGTGAACAGCACCAGGCGGTGATCGCCCTCGGGGGCGAGCAGCACCTGGCAGAACAGGTCGAACGGGCCGAGCTCCGGGTGGAGCACACGGACCCGGTCGCGTCTGCGCACGGCGACCTCGTGCAGTTCCCACAGCGCCGTGAACTCGGGGCTGGCGCTGTGCAGCCGGGAGATCAGCCGCGTCGACTCGGCGTCGCCGAAGCGGCGTGCCGAGGCGGCGCGCAGGTCCGCCACATGGAGGTGGCCGTAGTAGCTGTGCTCCGACGGCGGGTACGGGGCGCGGGCGGACGGCTCGGTGAACCAGCGCCACACGACATTGCGGCCGTGCTCGGTGACCGTGCACACCTCGCCCAGGAGCTCGCGCGCCAGCGGGTTCTGGACGAGCACGTCACCGAGGTCGCTCAGCACCACGGCCGGGGTGGCGGTGAGCTGGTCGAGCAGATGCAGCAGACCGGGGCTCACCTCGCCGTCGGCGGAGTGCGCGGCGGGCGGCACATGCCCGCAGAGCAGATACAGGTGGTCGCGCTCGTCGTCGTTCAGCCGCAGCGCGCGGGCCAGCGCCGCGAGCATCTGGGGCGAGGGCTGCGGCCCGCGCGCCTGTTCCAGCCGGATGTAGTAGTCGGCGGACATCCCGGCGAGCTGCGCGACCTCCTCGCGCCGCAGCCCCGGCGTGCGGCGGCGCGGCCCCACGGGCAATCCGGCGTCCTGCGGAGTGACCCGGTCACGGCAGCGGCGCAGGAAGTCAGCGAGCTGGCGGCGGTCAGTCGTCATGATCATCATCATGGCGGAACCCGGCGGCCGGAACCAGGGACCGGCGGTACCAGGGTCCGCGCCCGCGCCCGTGCTCGCCCCGGCGGGGCGTGTGTGCGGGGTGCCGCAAGGCGGGCGTAAGGCAACCGACAGAGACGTCGTCACAGTAGGGCCATGGAGTCTGCGACGGGGAGCCACGAGCCGGCCGGACGGCTGCTCGTGGAGATCGTGGAAGCGGTGCTGGCCCGCACGGGGGTCGGGCCGGTCACCGGTGGTGCGTGGCGGCTGCGCGAGGGGGAGTTCTGGTGCCATGTCTCGCCGCCGGGCGAGGCGCTGCGGCTACAGGGCTGGAAGCTGCACGTCGCCGCGACACCGCTGGCCGCGCCCCTGGTCCTGGCGCGGGCCGCCGAGGTGCTGGTGCGCCACGGCTGCCGGTTCAAGTTCGCCGGGACGCTCGGCCGGGTCGGCGACCTCGTCTCACGCCGCTACGAACGGGGCGGCGGCGGCAAGTTCCTCACCGCCTACCCCGAGGGGGGCGACGCCCGGCTGCGGGAGCTGGCCGCCGAGCTGCACCGGGCGACCCTGGGCCTGCCGGGCCCCGCGATCCTCTCCGACCGGCCCTGCTTCCCGGGCAGCCTGGTCCACTACCGGTACGGGGTGTTCGCCGGGGTGCCCGCGCTCGGCGACGACGGCATCCGCAGCGCCATGCTGGTCGCGCCCGACGGCCGGCTGGTCCCCGACCGGCGCCGGGCCTGGTTCGCGCCGCCCGAGTGGGCCCCGCGCGACCCGTTCACCCGCCGCGAGCCCGCCGCGCAGGGCGGCCGGGCCGCCCCGGCCGAGGTGCTGCTCGACGGGCGCTTCCTCGTCCACGGGGTGATCCGGCACGCCTTCGGGGGCGGTGTCTTCCGGGGCGTCGACGAGCGCACCGGCGAGCCCGTGATCATCAAGCAGGCCCGCCCGCACACCGCGGCCACCCTGACCGGCCAGGACGCGCGGGACCTGCGGCGCCACGAGGCGGCGATGCTGGAGGAGTTCGCCGGGAGCGGCTTCACCCCGGCCCCGGTCGCGCTCTTCGAGCAGCAGGGCGACGTCTTCCTCGTTCAGGAGGCCGTCGACGGGATGACCTTACGCCAATGGGTGGCGGACAGGCTGGAGTTCGGCGGGGGCGAGCGGTGGGGCATACCCGTCGCCGAAGCCCTGCGCCGGGCGCGTTCGCTGGCCTGTCTGATGCGGCTGGTCCACGACCAGGGCTGGGTGCTGCGGGACTTCAACCCCAACAACGCCATGGTCACCGAAGACGGCGACGTGTTCCTGATCGACCTGGAGACGCTGGCCCGCCCGGGCGAGCCCGCCGTACGGATCCACACGCCCGGATACGCGGCGGCGGAGCAGGTCGCGGCGCCGCGCTACGGCGACGCCCCCGGCCCGGCCGTCGACCTCTACAGCCTCGGCGCCACCTTCTTCCACCTCGTCACCGGCGTCGACCCGCTGCTCGCCGCCGACGACCCCGGGATCCGCGGCACCGCCGGGCGCCTCGCCGCCTGGCTCGGCCGCCTCGCGCCGGGCAACGAGGCCGCGATCCGGCTCGCCCCGCTGATCGTCGCCCTGCTCGACGACGACCCGGGCCGGCGCCCCGGTCTCGACGAGGTGCTCGACCGGCTGGACCGGGCCGCCCGCGCCACCGCCGGGCCCGGCACCGACGCCCCGGCGGCGGGGGTGATCGGCCTCGCCGTCACCGGGGCCGATCCCACCCCGGCGGCGTGGAGTGCGGCCGAGCCCGAGCTGAAGGAGCTGATGGCCGACGGCATCGACCATCTGCTGGCCACCGCCGACCCGGAGGCGGACGAGCGGCTGTGGCCGTCGGGGCCGGTCGGCGGCGCCACGGACGCCTTCAACGTCCAGCACGGCGCGGCCGGCGTCCTGGGGGTGCTCGTCCGCGCGTACGAGGCGGGCGAGCACCCGGCGGTGCTGGAGGCGGTACGGACCACGGCCGGCTGGATCGCCGACCGGGTCGGCCGCGAGCCCCGCCTCCTGCCCGGCCTGTACTACGGGCGCTCCGGCACCGCCTGGGCGCTGCTGGAGGCGGCCCAACTCCTCGGTGACGACTCCCTGTTGGAGTACGCGATGGAGCTGGCGGCCCGCGTCCCGGTCCGCTGGCCCAGTCCCGACGTCTGCCACGGTGTGGCCGGTGCCGGACTGACCCAGCTGAGGTTCTGGGAGGCCACGGGGGAGCGGCGCCACCTCGACCGGGCCCGGGAGGCAGGCGCGGAGCTGGCCGCCATGGCCGTGCGGCGCGAGGGACGGGTGGTGTGGCCGGTGCCGCGCGCGATCCTGTCCACCCCCGCCGACGTCGTCCACTACGGCTTCGCCCACGGGGTCGCGGGCGTCGGCGCGTTCCTGCTCGCCCTGGCCCGTACCACCGGCGACAGCGAACCCGCCGAACTGGCCGTGGAGGGCGCCCGCACGCTGCTCGCCGTCGCCGAAGTGGCGGACGGCGCCGCGTACTGGCGCTCCGGCGAGAAGGGCGGCCCGCGCAAGACGCACTGGTGCAGCGGCTCGTCCGGGATCGGCACGTTCCTGCTGAGGGCCTGGCAGGACAGCGGCGAGGAGGAGTTCCGCACCGCCGCGCAGCGGGCGGCCGTGGCCGTGCGCCGCTCCCGCCGGCACAGCGGCACCGCCCAGTGCCACGGACTGGCCGGGGACGGCGACTTCCTGCTCGACCTGGCCGACGCCCGCGCCGAGCCCGCGTACCGGAGCTGGGCCGTGGAGCTCGCGACGGGGCTCCACGCCCGCAACGTCGTCCGCGACGGCCGCACCCTGGTCCCCGACGACACCGGCACCCAGGTGTGGGCCGACTACGGCACGGGCCTGTCCGGAGTGCTCGCCTTCCTGCTGCGGTCCGCCCACGGGGGGCCGCGCCTGTGGCTGCCGCGCTCGCTCACCGCGCCGCCCGCCCATGACTCCGGCACCGGCACGGTGCCGGCACGTGACACCGCGCAGAGGGGGTGAACACCGTGAGGGAATCCGATGTGACCGCTCTCCAGATGCTCGAAGAGGAGGAGGCGCCCGACTCCGAGTCCTGGCCGCCGCCCACCGCGGGCTCGTGCTGCAGCACCTTCTGACCCGCGGCACCTCCTGACCCGCCGTCCCCGGTCACCGCCGCCCCGCCTCCCCGCGCCGGCGGCGGTGACCTCGGCGTGTCGACCGCCCTACGGCGCGGTCCGGTTGGGCCCGTGCCGCAGATAGGTGAGCACTGCCGTGACCCTGCGGTGCAGCTGCGACTCCTCGGCCAGGCCGAGCTTGGCGAAGGTCGAGTTGACGTGCTTCTCGATGGTCGACTCGGAGAGCGAGAGCGACTCGGCGATATTGCGGTTGTTCTTGCCCTGCGCCATCTGCCGCAGCACGTCCAGCTCCCGGCGGGTCAGCTGGGCCAGCGGCGCGTCGACGGTACGGATATGGCTGCCGACCAGCACCTCCACGATGCGCGGGTCGATCACCGACCGCCCGGCCGAGACCTCGCGCAGGGCGCGCAGCAGCTCCTCCAGCTCCCCGATGCGCTCCTTGAGCAGATAGGCCAGTCCATTGGTGCCCTGCTGGAAGAGGGCGAAGGCGTACTGCTCGTTGGCGTGCTGGGACAGCACCACCACTCCTATGCCCGGATGCGCGGCCCGGATGGTGTGCGCGGCGGTGATGCCCTCGGTGTGGTGGTGGGGAGGCATCCGGATGTCCGCGATCACCGCGTCCGGGCGGAACCGGTCGACGGCGTCGAGCAGTTCCTCCGCCGTGCCCACCGCCGCGATCACATCGACCTCGCCGGTGTCCTCCAGAAGCCGTCGGGTCCCCTCCCGTACCAGGTAGTGGTCCTCGGCGATCACGATGCGCATCCGGGCAGCGGCGTCAGGCATGGGCCGTCTCTCTCGAGCGTTCGGTGAGCTGGGCGCAGAGCATGGTGCCGCCGCCGGGCCGGCCGGCGATGGAGAGCCGGCCGCCGACGGCCTCGATCCGGTCGCGCATCCCGGTGAGGCCCGAGCCGAGCCGGGAGGCCGCGGGCAGGCCCACCCCGTCGTCGCTGACGTCGAGGAAGAGCGAGCCGTCGGCGCGCGCGATCCGGATGTTCACCCCGTCGGCGCGGGCGTGCTTGAGCACATTGGTCAGCGCCTCGGAGACCAGGAAGAACGCCGCCTCCTCGATCTCCGGCGCGAACCGCGCCGCGGACACCGAGGGGTCGACCTCGACGGTGACGGGAATGGGCAGCCGCCGGGCCTTGGAGATCACGGCGGCGGCCAGCCCCTGGTCGGTGAGGACGGGCGGATGGATGCCGTGGGCCACCTCGCGCAGCTCGTCGATGACCCGGCAGGCGTCGTCCTGGAGCTCGGTGAGCGTGGTGTGCACGGTGTCGCCGGTACGGGACAGCTGGTTGCGGGCGAGCCGCAGCTTGGCCACCAGGGCCACCAGCTCCTGCTGGATCCCGTCGTGCAACTGCCGCTCGATGCGCCGCCGTTCGATGTCCTGGGCCTGGACGATCCGGGTGCGCGAGGCGTTGAGCTCGCACGCCTGGCGCTGCACCTCCTCGACCCGGGTGGACAGCTCCGCGGTCAGCAGCGCGTTGTGGACGGCGAGCGCGGCCTGCCGGGCCAGCGTCTCGATCACGTCCAGGTCCTCGGGGGTGAACCGGCCCTCCTCCTTGGGCCCGTACTCGATGGAGCCGAGCACCTCCTCCCCGTACCGCAGCCGCACCTCGCCCCACGGGCTCTGATCGCTCTCCGCCTGCGCCCCGGCGGCCCCGGACCCGAGCGGGGCGCGCGCCGGGCCGCCGGGGCCCAGGCGCACCCGCACCCAGCGCAGGTCCAGCCCCTCGCGCAGGCTCACCGCCAGCTGCGGGCCGAGCCGTGCGAGGTCGTAGGCGTGCTCCAGGGTGGTGCCGCACTGCACCAGCAGCTCGAAGTTGGAGGGCCGGGCCCCGAACACGCTGCGCGCGGCGAGCCGGTTGAGCTGGCGGTGCACCGGCTGGAACAGGACGGTCGCGGAGACCGCCACGAACACCGCGAGACCGATCGGCAGATACTGGCCGGCGGTCAGCCCGAGCGCCGTGGTCATGCCCAGGTACCAGGCCCCGATCATGGTCCACAGCACCCCGTAGACCAGCGAGCGCCGGATCGCGAAGTCCATGCCGGGCAGCCGGTGGCGGAACGCGGCGAAGACCAGGGCGGAGGAGATGGTGATGTACGGCAGCGCCCCCAGGGCGCAGCCGATGAAGTAGTCCAGGCCCCGGCCGGCCAGCCACAGCCTGAACAGCCGGGACGAGCCCCGGGCACTGAACACCACGAAGGCGGTCAGGGCGATCAGCCACAACCGGTCGGCGGGCTCAAGGTGCCGTGCCCGCCGCTCGCGCGCGTCCAGGAGCGAGCGGAGCAGCAGCAGCCCGGCGCCCAGGCCCGGTGCCCAGGACTCGGGCTGGACCAGCAGATACGCCAGGGTGGCGTCCGGGACGGGCAGCGCCATCAGCAGCACCGGGTAGGGCACCAGGACCCACAGCGCCCGCAGCAGCACCCGCTCGTGCGCGTACCGCATCCGCCCGTCCGGCAGCAGCGCCACCAGCCGGCAGATCGTGATCGCGGCGAGGACGTCGAAGGTGCGGGCGACGGCCAGGAACGCGAAGTCGTGGGGCGAGGTGGAGTGCCAGCCGGTCGCCGGGGGCTTGCCCATCGTGAACCGCACGGCCATGCCGATCGCCGCGAACGACCCCGCCGCGAGCAGCCGACGCGCCACCGGATGCCGGGGGGCGTGCCAGGACAGCGACAGTCCGGCCACATAGATGGGCAGGATGCAGGCCATGGTCCACGGGAGCGTCTGCGCCGCCGAGATCCACGCACCGACCGGCACCCCGAAGAGCACTCCCAGCCCGCCGAAGATCGCGAGAACGCGCATCGGCCGTCCCTCAGGCTCCGCCATTCCGCCATTTTCCCGGGCCGCGCGGGCGCTGTACAGAAAGCCTCCCTCACCGCCCGTATGGGGGACAGCCTCCATGAGGGAGCGAGGCGGCCCGGATTACGCGGCCGGGCGCGGGTGCGCACACTCGGAGGGTGGAGTCCGGCGGCGCGGGAGGCGGACACTCCCGCCCACCGCGTCTGACCAGCGCGGCCGACGGACCCACCCACGAGCGTACGAACGCATCGGACCCGTCCCACGGACGGGCAAGGGGGGAACGGATGAGTACGGCTCAGCTGGAGGAGCACGAGCGGGAGTCCACCGCGGGACGGGGCGGACCCGCTCCCTCGGCCCACGCACGGGGGGCGGCCGGCGCGGCGGGCGGGGAGCCGCGCACCGGCACCCTCGACGCGGCCGCCGGGCGGCGGCTGACGATGACGCACCAGCTGCTCGGGGAGCCCGCGCGGGCACTGGAGGTCCACCGGCGCACCGAGCTCACCGGCTCCGCGAGCCCGGACGAGATCACGGCTCTGGCGTGGGCCGCCGCCGCGTACTGCGCGCACGGCGAACCGCGCCGGGCGCAGGAGTCGGTGCGCCGCGCCGTGCTGGCGCTCGCCCACTGCGGTGACCTGGGCACGCAGGCGGTCACCCACGCGATGGCGGCCGTGGTGGCGGCCTGCGACGGGCGGGGCGCGGTGGCCGAGCACCACCGGGAGCTGGCGGGGGAGGCGGCGTGCGGTACGGGGGACCCGGTGCTGGTCCTGCTGGTGCGCACCTGCGCGGCGCGGGAGCGGATCGAGCAGGGCGAGGCGCGCCGCGTCCTCGCCGGGCTGGACACCGCGCTCACCGCCCTGGCGGGCGACGACGACCGCCCCGGGGCGGCGGAGCTGCTGCCGGCCGCCGGCTGTCTGCGCGCCGCCGCGCACCTGGCGCTCGGCGAACTCGACTACGCGGCGGCCGAGTTCGGCCGGGCGCTGGCCCGCTACCAGCGCCTCGGCGAGGCCGGTGGCCACGCGGCGCTCGGCGCCGGGGCGCTGCTCGGGCTCGGCGACGTGCACCGCGAGCGCGGCGCCCTCGGTCCGGCGCGGGCCGCCTACCAGGAGGCGGTGGTGCGCAGCGAGCAGTGCGGCGACCGCCAGGTGCTCGCCGCGGCGCTCACCGTGCTCGCCCTGGCCCGTGGCGCCGAGGACCCGCGCGC